>NZ_CP036175.1:4800000-5491804 GCF_003261575.2 Klebsiella huaxiensis
GTCGCCGCATCAGATAATTAAGAAAACATTCACCGCGTGCTTCTACCACCTGTTTCTCTACAACGCTGAAACCATGGCGTTCAAAGCAGGGTTTTGCCGTAATACTGGCTTCCACCGTCCAAATGCGTTCAGGAAACTGTATAAACAATGCATTGAGCAGCGTGCTGGCAATTCCCTGACGGCTACAGTCAGGCGAGACAAATAGTAAATCGATATAGTCATCAACGGCAGTAATAAACCCAACAGGCGATTTATTTTTTACCGCCACCAGCACCTGCGAGGTGGCTATTTTCTGTCGCCAACGATCTTCATCAACCTGCGCCCAGGCAGCAATTTGCTGCGAGGAATAATCAGCGCTGGCGGTCTCTTTAACGGCCCGTAAAAAGATGGTGCATAGCGCTGAAAAATCATGCGCCTCGTAAGGTCTTATTTTCAGCATCGTTATAATCCCAGAACTAATTGTCTCTCAAGCTGTGGGTCAAGAAGCGTCACATGCAGCCCCACCAGCCTCACTCCCCGGCCACCTCGCCGCTCTTGCCAGGCTTTGTGAGCAGTGCTGATCAAGTCATCTTTATTCAACCGGGGCCAGATATGTTCCTGCGTGGTGAGCTGGAAATCATTAAACTTCAGTTTGACTCCCTGGCGGGCAATCAGCAAATCCGGCTTTACCTTCGCCAGACGTCGTTCCAGCTCAGGGTAGAGATTTTCAATAATCGACTCACACTCCGCCCACTCGTGGATATCCTCCACCAAAGTGCGCTCGACGCCAACTGATTTACGCTGGCGCTCATTGTTAATCTCTCGCTCATCGATCCCCTGACTGCGCTCCCATAATATCCGGCCAAATTTACCAAAGCGCTTGAGCAACATCGCCAGATCGCTGTTTTGCACATCTTCACAAGTTCGCAGCCCCATGCTTTCCAGCTTTGCGGCAGAAACTTTGCCGACGCCAGGAATTTTCGACAGCGGCAACGTTTTGACAAACTCCGCCACCTGATGCGGCGCAATGACAAACTGGCCGTTGGGTTTGTTAAGATCCGAGGCGATTTTAGCGAGGAACTTTACCGGCGCAATTCCGGCGGAGGCTGTCAGATTTAGTTCACGATGAATGGTTTCACGGATCTCCTGCGCCATCAGCGTCGCTGAGCCCAGGCAAAGTACGCTGTCGCTGACGTCAAGATAGGCCTCATCCAGAGATAACGGTTCGATTAACGAAGTGTAGCGGGAAAAAATCTCCCGGATATGATTTGAGGCTTCTTTGTAAGCATCGAAACGACCGGGTAGCAGGGTCAGATGCGGGCAAAGCTTGAGAGCTGTGGCCGTCGGCATGGCGCTGCGCACCCCGAATTTACGCGCCGGATAGTTGGCGGTACTAATAACACCGCGCTGTACCCGACTACCGCCAATGGCGATAGGAATATCGCGCAGCGCCGGATTGTCACGCATCTCAACCGCCGCGAAGAAACAGTCCATATCAACATGGATGATTTTGCGCATAGTTAGCCCCCACTGACCACTGGACAAGTATACAGCAAAAATCGAGATATTGAGAAGAGATGTGTTGTAAGCCGCGATGAACATCGTGATGAGGAATAACCCGGCGTCGCTTCGCTCGGCCGGGTGGAAACTGAAGAAATTACAGAATTCGGTTCTGCTGGCGTTGCTCTTCACGGGCTATTCGCCGTTTACGCGCATCGCAAGGCTCAGGGCAGTCACAGACTTTCTCTATCCCCAGCGAGGAGATCCCGCCACAGCTGCCCTGAATACTTTTACGCTTGATCAGGTATCCCAGCGACATCCCCAGAATAACCAGCGCGAAAATAACAAAGGTCGCCACAAATACCGTCAACATCATCAGCCTCCAAAGTCATCCAGCATGATGTTTTCATCTTCAACGCCGAGATCTTTGAGCATTTTAATCACCGCAGCGTTCATGACCGGCGGGCCACACATATAAAATTCACAATCTTCCGGTGCCGGGTGATCGCGCAGGTAGTTTTCATACAGGACGTTATGAATAAAGCCAGTATGGCCGGTCCAGTTATCTTCCGGCAACGGATCGGACAGCGCCACATGGAAGGTGAAATTCGGATTTTCACGCGCCAACTGTTCGAATTCATCGTCATAGAACATTTCACGCAGAGAACGTGCACCGTACCAGAAGCTAATTTTACGCGAGCTGTGCAGACGCTTAAGCTGATCGAAAATATGCGAACGCATCGGTGCCATTCCAGCACCACCGCCGATGAAGACCATTTCCGCGTCCGTCTCTTTGGCAAAGAATTCACCAAACGGCCCGGAAATCGTCACCTTATCGCCCGCTTTCAGCGACCAGATATACGAGGACATGATACCCGGTGGCGCGTCAGGTACTTTCGGCGGCGGCGTCGCGATACGCACGTTAAGCATGATAATGCCTTTCTCTTCCGGATAGTTAGCCATTGAGTAAGCGCGCAAAGTCGGCTCTTTTACGTCAGAAACGTAGCGGAAGAGGTTAAATTTATCCCAATCGCCGCGATACTCGTCCGGTACATCAAAGTCGGCATAAGCGACCTTGTGCGAAGGACATTCAATCTGAATATAACCACCCGCGCGGAATGGAACCTCGTCGCCATCCGGCACGCGCAGCTTCAGCTCTTTGATAAAAGTAGCTTTATTATCATTAGAGATAACCTCGCATTCCCACTTCTTAACTCCGAAGATTTCTTCCGGCAACTCAATTTTCATGTTCTGCTTCACCGCGACCTGACAGGCCAGGCGGCAGCCTTCTTTCGCCTCACGTTTGGTGATATGAGAAAGTTCGGTTGGCAGAATATCGCCGCCGCCCTCTTTCACCGTCACCCGGCATTGGCCGCAGGAACCACCTCCACCGCAGGCTGATGAAACGAAAATACCGTTGTTGGAGAGCGTATTGAGTAACTTATCACCCGCCGGAGTACGGATCTGTTTATCCGCCTCGTTATTAATTTCAATGACCACATCACCAGCATTCACCAGTTTTGAACGCGCGGCCAGTATCAGCCCTGATAGCACCAGGACGATCAGCGTGAACATCACAACGCCAAGAATAATTTCCATACTTTCCGCCCTTATAGCTGCACACCGGAGAATGACATAAAGCCCAGCGCCATCAGACCCGTGGTAATAAAGGTGATCCCTAACCCGCGCAGGCCTGCGGGCACGTTTGCGTATTTCATTTTTTCACGGATGCCAGCCATCGCCACAATCGCCAACAGCCAGCCAATACCGGAGCCAAAACCGTACACGATGGATTCGGTGAAGTTATAGTCACGCTGCACCATGAATGAGACACCGCCAAAAATCGCGCAGTTAACGGCGATCAGCGGTAAGAATATCCCCAGCGCGTTGTAGAGCGCCGGAAAGTACTTATCGAGGATCATTTCCAGAATCTGCACCAGCGCTGCGATAACCCCGATAAAGGTGATGAAGTTGAGGAAACTTAAGTCAACACCCTCCACCAATGCGCTGTCGCGCAGCACCAGGTTATACACCAGGTTATTGATAGGCACGGCCAGCCCTAGCACGACCGTTACCGCAACGCCAAGCCCAAAGGAGGTCGAGACTTTTTTCGATACCGCGAGGAAGGTACACATCCCCAGAAAGAAGGCCAGTGCCATGTTTTCAACAAACACAGCGCGGACAAACAGGCTAATGTAATGAGCCATAATCGGTTACTCCTTTTCCTGCTGTTCAGGCTTCCAACTGCGCACGGCCCAAATCAACAAACCGATAATAAAGAATGCGCTCGGTGCCAAAAGGAACATACCATTTGGCAGATACCAGCCGCCGTTCTGCACCGTTTCCAGCACAGTGATGCCAAACAGTTTGCCGCTACCAATGAGTTCGCGCAGGAAGCCGACAATCAACAGAATCGCACCATATCCCAGACCGTTGCCGATACCGTCCATAAAACTCGCCAGCGGCGGCGACTTCATGGCATAGGCTTCCGCCCGCCCCATCACAATACAGTTAGTGATGATAAGCCCGACAAACACTGACAGCTGTTTCGAGGTCTCATAGGCAAAGGCACGTAGCAGCTGGTCAACCACAATAACCAGTGAGGCGATAATCGCCATCTGTACAATGATGCGCACGCTGTTAGGAATATGGTGACGGATCATAGAGATAAACATGCTGGAGAATGCCGTAACCAGCGTTACCGCGATGGTCATAACAAAAGCGGTTTCCAGCTTGGTGGTTACAGCCAGTGCAGAACACACGCCCAAAACCTGCAGAGTAATGGGGTTATTAGCGATAAGCGGCCCCACCAGCACACGCTTCATTTCTTTCATGTCGCCCAAATCAGCCATTATTCAGCTCCCCTTCGCGCACCTTATTCAGGAATGGACCAAAGCCCAGTTCGCCCATCCAGAAATCAAAGCTATGCTGCACACCGTTTGACGTCAGCGTTGCACCCGACAGCCCGTCAACGGCATGAACGTCTCCCGGGCGCGCGCCACCTTTCACAATTCTCAACGCTGGCATGCCTTTATCGTCCAGCACCTGTTTGCCGACAAACTGCTGACGCCAGTTAGGATTTTCAATTTCCCCGCCCAGCCCCGGCGTTTCGCCGTGATCGTAGTAGGTGATGCCTTTGACAGTACGGCCATCGGTTTCCAGCGCGACGAAGGCATACATCACCGACCACAAGCCGTTGCCGTAAATGGGCAGTACAACTTCCTGAACCTGCTGCTTCTCATCGCGCACCAGATAAATTTCAGCGATATTACTACGACGTTTGATTCCCGCAGGATCCTGGCTGGCTTCCAGCTGAATGCTCTGTTGTGAGTCTTTCAGCGCCTGGGACTGATTAAACTTGCCAGGGTCTTTATCCAGCAGCTCACCGCTGGCTAAATCGACTAATCGTGGAGAGATGCGGGCATTAAAAATATCAGCCACTTCATCTGCGCTCATCCCCTGCTTCATCAGACCGGCAACCGCCAGAATATTGCGCTGTTTATCCAGCGCACGCTGCTCCTGCTGGCGCGATTTTAGCCCCACGGCAGAACCGGCGACCACGATTGAGCAGACCAGGCAAAGCACCAGCACCACCAGCAGCGTTTTGCCGATGCTATCGTTACTTTTATTCTCAGCCACGCGACTTCCTCCGCTTAATATTGGCCCGCACCACCAGGTAATCAAACAGCGGCGCAAAGAGGTTGGCGAAGAGGATCGCCAGCATCATCCCTTCCGGATAGGCTGGGTTGACCACGCGAATCAGCACGCACATCACGCCGATCAGCAGGCCATAACTCCATTTTCCTTTATCCGTAAACGATGCGGATACCGGGTCCGTGGCCATAAACATCATGCCGAAGGCGAAACCGCCAAGCACCAGATGCCAGTACCACGGCATGGCAAACATCGGATTGGTATCAGAGCCAATGAAATTAAACAGGGTCGCGGTGGCCACCATGCCGATGAAAACCCCAGCGACAATGCGCCAGGAGGCCACGCGACCGAAGATGATGATGGCGCCACCGATGAGAATCATCAGCGTCGAAACTTCGCCAATCGAGCCAGGAATATGGCCGAGAAAGGCATCCATCCAGCTAACCGGCAGGCCAGTTGTAACGTTAACCAGCGATTCACCGCCGCCACTTGCCCACTGGGATAGCGGCGTCGCGCCGGAGAAACCATCGGCAGCGGTCCAGACCAGATCGCCAGAAATTTGCGCCGGGTAGGCGAAGAACAGAAAGGCGCGCCCAGCCAGAGCTGGATTAAGAAAGTTACGCCCGGTCCCGCCGAAAATCTCTTTGGCAATAACAACACCAAATGAGATCCCCAATGCGGCCTGCCACAGCGGCAGAGTTGGCGGCACTATCAGAGCGAACAGGATTGAGGTAACGAAGAAGCCTTCGTTTATTTCGTGCTTACGCACGATAGCAAACAGAACCTCCCAGAATCCGCCGACAAGAAACACGGTGATGTAGATGGGCAGGAAGAATATCGCCCCCAGCGTCATCATGCTGAGCCAACCGGCATCAGCCGTGAAGTTCACCCCCAGCCATTGTGCAATGCTGTAGTGCCAGTTCCCGGCGATAACCTGCTGCAGTTGTTCAGCACCGTATAATTTATGCAGTGCCGGGATGGTTTCCTGACCAACGTTATACATTCCCCAGAACATCGCCGGGAAAACCGCAAACCACACCAGAATCATCATCCGCTTGAGGTCGATGGCGTCTCTGACATGCGCCGCACCGCGCGTCACCTGCCCCGGAGTGTAGAACAGCGTCGCCGTCGCTTCGAACAACGGATAGTATTTTTCCAGCTTGCCGCCATGCGTAAAGTGCGGCTCAAGTTTGTCAAAAATTTGCTTTAAGCCCATCACTTATCCTTCCTGCTCAATCTGGGTTAACACACTGCGCAATGCCGGACCATATTCGTACTTGCCGGGGCATACGTAGGTGCAAAGCGCCAGGTCTTCTTCATCCAGCTCCAGACAGCCCAGCGCCTGCGCGCTATCGGTATCACCCGCCAGCAAATCGCGCAGCAACATCGTGGGCAGAATATCCAGCGGCATCACGCGCTCATAGTTGCCGATTGGCACCATGGCCCGCTCACCGCCGTGGGTATCCGTCGAGAAATTGAACAGCTTATGCTTGAGAAAATGACCGAGCGTGGTTCGGGTAATGGAGAATTTATCTTTCCCCGGCATAACCCAGCCGAACAGCTCTTTTTCACGCCCCTCTTTCACCACGCTGACTTGTAAATGAAAGCGCCCAAGAAAAGCATAGGCTCCATGGGCATGGGTTCCGCTGAGAACTGAACCCGAAATAACGCGGTTTTCATCATTAAGCAGTTCTTCGACAAGCAGCTCATCAAGGCTGGCACCTAAGCAAGTCTTTAACAGACGAGGCTCTTTTACCTGCGGACCACCGAGGGCAATAATGCGTTCGCTATATATTTCCCCCTCGAGGAATAATTTACCGATAGCGGTGACGTCCTGGTAGTTTAGATGCCAGACCTGCTTTTTCAGGCTAACCGGCTCCAGAAAATGGATGTGCGTTCCGGGTAGCCCTGCCGGATGTGGCCCGGTGAACTGGTTGAAAGTCACCTGCCCAACAGGATGCCCACCAAGCTTGCCGCCGCTGGCCTGACACACGTGAACTTGACCGTCAGTCAGACGCGTCAGCACCGTCAGCCCGGCATCAAAAGCGTCGCGCTGGGCCAGGATGATGGGCTGAGGTTCGGCTGCTAGCGGGTTGGTGTCTATCGCAGTTACAAAAATCGCCGCTGGCACGCTACCCGGAGCCGGGATTTTGCTGAAAGGACGGGTACGAAATGCAGTCCACTGCCCGGACTCCAGCAGCTGTTGCTGCACGCTCTCACGCGTTAATCCAGCAAGATCAGAGGGTTCATAGCGGGAAAAATGAATGACCTCATCGCCCTCGACATCGATAACAACCGATTGCAGAACCCGTCGCTCGCCGCGGTGAATGGCGCTAACAATTCCGCTCGCAGGGGCGGTAAAACGCACGCCAGGGTTCTTTTTATCTTCGAACAGGAGTTGGCCTTTTTGCACCCGGTCGCCTTCACACACCGCCATCGAGGGGCGCATACCGATGTACTCTTCACCTAACAGCGCAACGCGTTTGACCGCAGTCTTAGAAGAAATTTGCTGTGATGGCATGCCAGCTATGGGCAGATTTAGCCCTTTCGTGATTTTAATCATATCGTTAGCAGGTATCCGTTACTTAAACCCCGGCATCAGGCCGAGGCCAGCATCATTGATGGAAAAATAAAAGGAAGAAAGGAACACCATAGTCCTGATGATTCGCAAGACGGGAGAGAAGCATCCTTTCTTACCCTGATCATTTAGCGGACCAAGTGTAACATTTCGTGAGCGGTGCCTGTAGACAAACCGCCATTAAGTCGTTCTAAAATGCGAGCTATTACGCAAAGTTCTGACTGCGCTTTGCCGTGAGATTCGCTATAACAGGAAACTAAAACGTAAACGCAGCACGTCGTGCTTGCGAAAAACTGCCGTGATGCTAATGTGAGCGCTCTAAATCCAGAAAACTCTGATTTCGGATCTCTCTTGCCGTCCTGGCAATGTGGTTATTTGTTTTATCAAGGAACAAGTAGTATGCGCAAAATCGCATTATTTATTGCGATGCTTCTGTTGCCATGCGTGTCATTCGCAGGGCTACTCAGCAGTAACAGCTCGACAACGCCAATGAGCAAAGAGTATAAGCAGCAATTAATGGGCTCACCGGTCTACATTGAGATCTTTAAAGAAGAGCGCATGCTCGATCTTTACGTCAAAATGGGCGAAACCTATCAGCTTCTCGATAGCTACCGGATCTGCAACTACTCCGGTGGTCTCGGACCCAAGCAGCGTCAGGGCGATTTTAAGAGCCCGGAAGGTTTCTATAATGTTTCCCGCAATCAGCTAAAACCTGACAGTCGCTTCTATAAAGCAATCAATATCGGCTTCCCGAACGCCTACGATCGTGCGCATGGTTATGAAGGTAAATACCTGATGATTCACGGCGCGTGCGTATCAGTCGGCTGTTATGCCATGACCGATACCGGTATTGATGAGATTTTCCAGTTCGTCACCGGGGCGCTCGTCTTCGGCCAGTCCAGCGTCCAGGTCAGCATTTATCCTTTCCGCATGACCGATGCCAACATGGCCCGTCACAAATTTTCCTATTTCACCGATTTCTGGAAACAGCTGAAGCCTGGCTATGATTACTTCCAGCAGACGCACAAGCCGCCGGTAGTCTCAGTGGCCGATGGTCGCTACGTGGTAAGCAAGCCGCTCAGCCACGAAGTTGTCCAGCCGCAGCTGGCCTCAAACTACACGGTCCCCGAGGCAAAATAACGCCCACTCGCCTGGCATGATCTTATTCCAGGTTTCGTTGCCGGTTAACGGTTGAGTGGCAATCACGGAGACCACATCATTTGGTGTGGTCTCGCGTTGAAAATCGATTTCCACATCCTGATCCAGCAACGTTGCTACACCAAACGGCGCGCGTCGCGTGATCCAGTATAAATTGGTTGAGCAAAACGCCATCACATAGCGTCCATCGGACAGCAGCATGTTAAACACGCCTTTTTCGCGCAGCGTTCCGGCAAGTGTAGCGATATATCTAAACACCTCGACCATATCATCCGGCGTATTGGGATAGCGTTCAGTTACGCTATTCAGTAACCAGCAGAAGGCTTTCTCGCTGTCCGTCTCGCCAATCGGCTGCAGGTTTCCCGTCTCCAGAGACTCATATCCTTCTAACTGGCCGTTATGCGCGTAGGTCCAGTTACGTCCCCAGAGTTCACGGGTAAACGGATGAGTATTTTCCAGCGCGACGATCCCCCGGTTAGCCTGGCGAATATGGGCGATGACTGAACATGATTTAATGGGATAGTCCTGTACCAACTTAGCAATCGGTGACTGAAAGCTAGGCTGTGGATCTTTAAATGTGCGACAGCCCTTACCTTCATAAAAGGTAATGCCCCAGCCGTCTTTATGCGGCCCAGTTCCGCCACCGCGCTGCACCAGCCCGGTAAAACTAAAGCAAATATCTGTTGGCACATTCGCGCTCATCCCGAGCAATTCGCACATAGATCACCTCATACAACTTACTGAAACATAAAAGGCGTTATTGGTGCAGTCAATTTGGACACGGCCAGCGCGCAGAAACCGTAGCGTACTTCATGTACGTGAGGATGATTCGCTACGCTCCCCCTGCGGGCCGCCCTGAAGGGCGTTCAAAACTCGGTGAGTTTTGTCTGAGCACTGCCCGGGTTCAAAATGGCTAACTAAAGAGCCTTTTAAGCTTTAACCATCTCTTTTTCAATCAACATAATCAGGATATGAATCACTTTAATGTGAATTTCCTGAATGCGATCGGCATAACCAAAATGCGGTACGCGAATTTCAACATCCGCAGAGCCCGCCATTTTACCGCCATCTTTGCCGGTCAGAGTGATGACTTTCATTCCCTGAGCGCGAGCGGCTTCAATCGCTTTAATAACGTTACCGGAGTTACCGGAAGTAGAAATCCCGAGCAACACGTCACCTGCGCGGCCCACCGACTCAACGTAGCGAGAAAAAACATATTCATAGCCAAAATCATTACTGACGCAAGAGAGATGGCTCACGTCTGAAATCGCAATTGCCGGATAGCCAGGGCGGTTTTCACGATAGCGCCCGGTCAGTTCTTCCGCAAAATGCATCGCATCGCAGTGAGAACCGCCATTACCGCAGGAGAGAACTTTGCCACCAGCCTTAAAGCTATCCGCCAGCAGCACCGCTGCACGCTGAATGGCATGAATGTTGGCATCGTCCTGCAGAAAATTAGCCAGCGTTTCCGCCGCTTCGTTCAGTTCGTTACGAATAAGATCCTGGTACATGAGGATAATCCTTCAGTATTTGTGGGATAACTCAGGCAGTTTACCGGATAGCCGCCGATGCGAGAAGCAGCAGACGGGTCTATCCCCTGTGCTTTTGATTTTATGTGCCGCATTTCCGTACAACAATGTGAGCAATGTTGTAATTATTTTGTAAACACATTGCTAAAACAAATTACATCCACTACAACCATATCATCACAAGTGGTCAGACCTCCTACAAGACAGGGAGCATTTCTTTATGATGATTTTGAGTATTGTTGCAACCGTTGTTTTACTCGGTGCGCTCTTCTATCACCGAATCAATCTGCTGCTTAGCAGCGCGATTTTGCTTGCCTGGACTGCGGCACTCGGCGTTGCTGGGCTGTGGAATATCTGGCTGCTGGTTCCGCTGGCTATCATTTTGCTGCCGTTCAACTTCGCTCCGATGCGCAAGTCGATGATTTCAGTCCCGGCATTCCGCGCTTTCCGTAAAGTCATGCCGCCGATGTCACGTACTGAGAAAGAAGCTATCGATGCCGGTACGACCTGGTGGGAAGGCGACCTGTTCCGCGGTAACCCTGACTGGCAGAAGCTGCACAACTACCCGCAGCCGCGCCTGACCGCTGAAGAACAAGCCTTTATTGACGGCCCGGTTGAAGAAGCCTGCCGCATGGCGAACGACTTCGAAATTACCCACGAAATGGCCGATCTACCGCCGGAGCTGTGGGCTTATCTGAAAGAGCATCGCTTCTTCGCGATGATCATCAAGAAAGAGTACGGCGGCCTGGAGTTTTCTGCTTTCGCCCAGGCGCGCGTGTTGCAAAAACTGTCCGGTGTTTCCGGGATTCTGGCGATTACCGTCGGCGTACCTAACTCATTAGGCCCAGGCGAACTGCTGCAGCATTACGGCACCGAAGAGCAGAAAAATCACTATCTGCCACGTCTGGCGCGCGGTCAGGAAATTCCATGTTTCGCGCTGACCAGCCCGGAAGCTGGCTCAGATGCTGGGGCCATTCCGGACACCGGCGTGGTCTGCATGGGCGAATGGCAGGGCCAACAGGTGCTGGGTATGCGCCTGACCTGGAACAAACGCTATATCACGCTGGCCCCCATAGCCACCGTTTTGGGTCTGGCGTTTAAACTCTCCGACCCCGACCGTCTGTTGGGCGGTGAAGAAGAGCTGGGTATCACCTGTGCCCTGATCCCAACAGCCACACCAGGCGTTGAGATCGGTCGTCGCCACTTCCCGCTGAACGTTCCGTTCCAGAATGGCCCGACCCAGGGTAAAGATATTTTTGTTCCTATCGATTACATCATTGGAGGCCCGTCGATGGCCGGTCAGGGCTGGCGGATGCTGGTTGAATGTTTATCCGTGGGCCGCGGCATCACATTACCGTCCAATGCCACGGGCGGCCTGAAATCCGTCGCCATGGCTACCGGCGCCTACGCGCATATTCGCCGCCAGTTCAAAATCTCTATCGGTAAAATGGAAGGGATTGAAGAACCGCTGGCGCGTATTGCAGGTAACGCCTACGTGATGGATGCCGCAGCCTCGCTGATTACCTACGGTATTATGCTCGGTGAAAAACCGGCAGTACTATCGGCAATTGTGAAATATCACTGTACCCATCGCGGCCAGCGCTCGATCATTGACGCAATGGATATTACCGGCGGTAAAGGCATTATGCTCGGCAGCGGTAACTTCCTGGCGCGAGCCTATCAGGGCGCACCAATCGCTATCACCGTAGAGGGGGCGAATATCCTCACCCGCAGCATGATGATCTTCGGTCAGGGGGCGATTCGTTGCCATCCGTACGTGCTGGATGAAATGGCCGCCGCGCAGAATAACGATGTTAACGCATTCGATAAGCTGCTGTTCAAACATATCGGTCATGTGGGTAGCAACAAAGTACGCAGCTTCTGGCTGGGTCTGACTCGCGGCCTCACCAGCAGTTCACCGACCCGCGATGCCACTCGCCGCTACTATCAGCATATGAATCGCCTGAGCGCCAACCTGGCCCTGCTGTCCGATGTCTCAATGGCGGTACTCGGCGGCAGTCTGAAGCGCCGCGAGCGTATTTCAGCACGCCTGGGCGATGTACTGAGCCAGCTCTATCTGGCCTCTGCAGTGCTGAAGCGCTATGACGATGAAGGGCGTAACGAAGCAGATTTGCCGCTGGTTCACTGGGGCGTGCAGGATGCACTGTATCAGGCAGAACAGGCCATTGACGATCTGCTGGTCAACTTCCCAAATCGTCTGGTGGCCGGAGCGCTTCGCGTAGCCATCTTCCCGACAGGGCGTCATTATCTGGCCCCTTCAGACAAGCTGGATCATAAAGTAGCGAAAA
Source organism: Klebsiella huaxiensis (assembly GCF_003261575.2). GTDB lineage: Bacteria > Pseudomonadota > Gammaproteobacteria > Enterobacterales > Enterobacteriaceae > Klebsiella > Klebsiella huaxiensis. Next base: position 4,812,708 of record NZ_CP036175.1, read on the forward strand.
TTCTGCAGGTTCCGAGCGCGACTCGTTCTCGTATCGGCCGCGGTCAGTACTTGACGCCAAGCGAGCATAACCCGGTTGGATTGCTGGAAGAGGCGCTGCTCGATGTTATGGCAGCCGACCCCATCCACCAGCGTATTTGCAAAGAGCTGGGTAAGAACCTGTCGTTTACCCGTCTTGATGAACTGGCTCATAACGCGCTGGCAAAAGGGTTAATTAATCAGGATGAGGCAGATATTCTGGTTCGTGCCGAGAACAGTCGCCTGCGCAGTATTAACGTCGACGACTTCGCCCCGGATGAACTGGCGACCCGCCCGGTAAAGCTGCCGGAGAAAGTACGCAAGATTGAAGCGGCATAAAAAAACCATAATATAACAACATCACGATCGAGGCGGGCTCCCCCGCCTCTTTTTTTGCCCGCCTCCCAACTTATCATTTTATTAACAAAATATTCCGCCAGCCATCCACTGGCTGATATGGTGTTAAAGTAATAATAAGCCTCTCTTGATACTGGAGTTCATCATTGTGCCCGGACTGAAAATTACCCTTTTACAACAACCGCTGGTGTGGATGGACGGTCCCGCCAACTTGCGCCATTTCGATCGTCAACTGGAAGGAATTACCGGGCGTGATGTGATTGTTCTACCGGAAATGTTCACTACCGGTTTCGCGATGGAGGCGGCAAAGCAGTCGCTAGCGCAAGAGGATGTTATTGCCTGGATGGAAGCGAAGGCCGCGCAAACCAACGCGCTAATCGCAGGCAGTGCAGCACTGCAAACGGAGCGCGGGCCCGTTAACCGCTTTCTGTTGGTTGAGCCTGATGGTAAAACGCATTTTTATGATAAACGACACCTGTTTCGCATGGCGGATGAGCATCATCATTATGAGGCGGGTAACGATCGCGTGATTTTTGAATGGCGCGGCTGGAGAATTCTGCCGCTGGTATGCTACGACTTGCGCTTCCCGGTGTGGTCACGTAACCATAATGACTATGATTTAGCACTTTACGTTGCCAACTGGCCCGCACCGCGCTCCACCCACTGGCAGGCATTGCTGGTCGCCCGAGCAATTGAAAACCAGGCCTACGTCGCCGGTTGTAACCGCGTAGGTACCGACGGCAACGGCCATCACTATCGGGGAGACAGCCGGATTATCACTCCACAAGGAGAGATAATCGCCACCGCCGAACCGCATCAGGCTACGCGCCTGGATGCTGAACTGTCATTAACAGCGCTTAAAGAGTACCGCGAAAAGTTTCCGGCCTGGCAGGATGCGGACCCTTTCACACTCAACTAATGCAAATATACCCTAAATAATTCAAGTTGCTTAAAGACGGCAAGGGAGTGAGTCCCCGGGAGCATAGATAACTATGTAACCGGGGTGAGCGACAAATCTGCCGGGAGCAGATTTGAACGTCGCTTGCGACGGCCCGTAAGGGCGAGGCCCATGGATGGGCCGAGTAATCTGCAGCCAACACATAAGCAGCTTGAAGTATGACGGGTATAAAGGGGAGCCAATGCTCCCTTTCCTATATTTTAAACAAGATCCTTGCTGCGCAGTAGACCAGTAACAAAGCTAAAAAGAAGTTTACCTGACGCCCATAATGCAGGAATAAGCGCTGAAACAGATGCCCGGTCAGCGCCCAACACACGTTGCCGAAAGTCCCAATTACCGCAAGAAGCAAACTCACGCTCACCAGCCAAACAGGATCACGCGTCACCGGCAGTACAAAGGTCGACAGTGCCGTAATCCCATAAAGGATAATTTTAACATTCACAAACTGTAGGCCCAAGCTCATCCAAAAACTTACCGGTTTGCCACTGATGTCATTACCAGCAGGTTTACTCTTCGCTATTTGCCACGCTAACCAAAGAATATAGGCAGCACCAATCCAACTCAGTGTCCGGGATAATCCCTCATCAAGCATAACTAGCGAATACGTCAGGCCAGCGCAAATCAGCATCGTAATAATAAACCCCGCGCTCATCCCGGCCAGCACGAACATGCTTTTGCGCAACCCATGTGAAGCTACGCTGCTCAGCGCAAGAATGTTATTCGGCCCGGGGGTCAATGCGGTTATCAAGGTGTAGGTTAAAAATGCGCTTATCAGGGCTGGGGTCACTTGTCTTCTCCTGTTTTTTAGCCGACAGTACCCGATATAAATCATTAAAAAAAATGAATATTATTTCATTCTAAATTCGATAATTTCGATATATTGAGGTCATGATGGACTTACGTCGCTTTGTCACGCTCAAAACGGTTGTTGAAGAGGGCTCCTTTTTACGCGCTTCGCAGAAACTATGCTGTACGCAATCAACAGTGACATTTCACATTCAACAACTTGAGCAAGAGCTGTCTATCCAGCTTTTTGAAAAAATCGGCCGCCGGATGTGCCTGACTACAGCCGGGAAAAATATTCTTCCCCACATCCACGAGCTGATAAAAGTGATGGAGTCCATTCGCCATGCCGCCAGGCAGGATCAGGAGCCGAGTGGAGAGCTCCGTGTTGCCACCGGGGAAACGCTGCTGGCATATAAAATCCCCGCCGTTTTACAACGCTTTAAGCTACGGGCGCCAAAGGTTCGTTTATCTTTGCAATCGTTAAATTGCTATTCGATTCGCGATGCCCTGCTGGATGATGATGTTGATCTCGGAGTGTTTTACCGCGTCGGTAATGATGAAGCATTGAAAATTCACCACTTTGGCGAGCAGCAACTGGTACTGGTCGCTTCGCCGGAACACACTTCGCTTAACTTTATGCGCCGGGACCAACACATTCCACTGAGTTTTATCATCAATGAACCACAGTGCATTTTCCGACAAATATTTGAAAGCGAGCTGCGCAAGCGCGGCATTACCCTGGAAAATACGATTGAGCTATGGAGTATCGAAAGTATCAAGCAATGCGTGGCGGGTAATCTCGGCGTAAGCTACCTGCCGCGATTTGCCGTAGAACAAGAATTACGTGAAGGTAAACTGGTGGAACTGCCTTTCAGTAAAAAACCGCTGACTATTAATGCGGTTTGCGGGTATCACGCCAGCAAAGTTGTCAGCCCGGCGATGCAGGTCTTTGTCGAGTGTATGGAGGAGTGCCTGAAGGCCTGATTCAGAAAATTGCACAGGCCTAAAACGACGAAAGCCTGAATCATTGCTGATTCAGGCTTTCTGAATAGTGGCGGAACGGACGGGACTCGAACCCGCGACCCCCTGCGTGACAGGCAGGTATTCTAACCGACTGAACTACCGCTCCACTTACTGTTCCCTTGGGAACGAGGCAGATACTACGGTTTCCCCTCTACTCCGTCAATGGTTTTTCTTCATTTATGAATCGCTTGCTGCAAAAATCGCCCATCGGACTATTTTTCATGCATATTCCGACAATTCAGGCCCGCCACAGGCAGCTTCCACCTTTCTTTTGTACCAGATCGAGCCGCGATTCATGGTTCATTAGCTCTTCGTCCGAGGCATAAACCACACGTAATTTGCTTACGGCCCGGACTACGCGCTGTATTCCCATTTCACCAGCCTGCTGCTGACTTTCTCCTTCCATTGAGAAAGCCATTGTAGTCTGCCCGCCGGTCATCATCAGATAAACGTCGGCCAGAATCTGGGCATCGAGCAACGCCCCGTGCAGCGTTCGCTTACTGTTGTCTATTTCATAACGTGAGCAAAGTGCATCAAGGCTATTACGCTTGCCCGGAAACATTTTACGCGCCAGGGCCAGACTATCGGTGACCTTACAAAACGTATCGGTTTTCGGAATTCCACGCTTAAGCTTGCCAAACTCATAGTCCATAAAGCCGATATCGAACGATGCGTTATGTATGACCAGTTCCGCACCACGGATGTAATCCATAAACTCATCAGCAACATCAGCAAACACCGGCTTATCCATCAGGAATTCATCAGCAATACCGTGAACACCAAATGCTTCAGGATCCACCAGCCGATCTGGTTTTAAATAGACGTGGAAGTTATTCCCGGTCAGGCGGCGGTTAATCACCTCCACCGCGCCGATCTCGATTATCTTGTGCCCTTCATAATGAACCCCGAGTTGGTTCATACCGGTGGTTTCAGTATCGAGAACAATCTGTCGTGTAATTGCAGTGCTCATAGCGGTCATTTATGTCAGACTTACCGTTTTACGTATCGATTTCAATTACAGGAAGTCTACCAGAGATGCTCAAACAGGTAGAAATTTTCACCGATGGCTCTTGTCTGGGAAATCCAGGCCCAGGCGGTTACGGTGCAATTTTACGCTATCGGGGGAAAGAGAAAACCTTTAGCGAAGGTTTTAATCTTACGACTAATAACCGCATGGAGATGATGGCTGCAATCGTCGCTCTGGAAGCGCTGAAAGAACAGTGTGAAGTGATTCTCAGCACCGACAGCCAGTATGTTCGCCAGGGGATTACTCAGTGGATCCATAACTGGAAAAAACGCGGATGGAAAACCGCGGACAAAAAACCAGTCAAAAACGTCGATCTCTGGCAACGACTGGACACAGCGCTGGGCCAACACAAGATAAAATGGGAATGGGTCAAAGGCCATGCCGGCCATCCGGAAAATGAACGCTGCGACGAACTGGCACGTACAGCAGCCTCTAACCCCACCCAGGACGATACCGGTTATAAGGCAGAAAGTTAATTCTGCCCTTTGCGCCACTGTCGTGTGGCTCCGACTGCCTGCCGTATCCGGTTTTTTGCTTTACCCGATTTCATCGGGTTTAGCGTCAAGGGTATGGTGCGTTTGCGAGCAATAATTAGCTGTAAGCAGCCCAGAGCGGGCAAATGCGTACTAAGCATTTTCCCCCCATGACGGGACCAGGGTAGCACCTGATAGCGACCACAGTGGAGCACTTCAAAGTTCAGCAACGCCAGCCAATCTAGCTGGCGCGTTAACGTAAACATCCGGCTGTTATACGGGGGCTTATTGCGTAACACGGGTACTAGTTTACGTAACCCCATCAGACTCATTGGATTAAAACTGGTTAAAATAATCCAGCCATCATCAATCAGCACCCTGTCCGCCTCCCGCAGCAGGCGGTGCGGATCGCTACACCACGGTAAAGTATGAGCCAGTAAACAGGCATCAACTGATTTCTCGGCAAAAGGTAAATACAATGGATCGGCTTTCACCTGTATCGGGTTACCCTGCAAAGAAACATTCACCTGATGAGAAATAGCGCAGGATTCGGTATTGATTTCCGCGCTCAGATTGCCAATTTTAAGTAAATGAAAACCATATAATTTAGCCAGCCACGGTTTCATCTGGCGTTCTAGTGATTCGCGATAGTATTCACCCCATGGCATGCTGGACCAATGCTCGGGCGCTGCCACTGTATGAGGTATCCTTGCCGGCTTCATCACAACCTTCCGCTATGCTTTGAGAGGTAATTTATGAATCTTATCAGTATTCCCGCATTTCAGGACAACTACATCTGGGTTCTTGCTGAGGATAGTGGACGCTGTCTGATAGTCGATCCTGGTGAAGCGGCACCCGTGTTGGCCGCAATAGAACAGAACCACTGGCAACCAGAAGCCATTCTATTGACTCACCACCACCGCGATCACGTTGGTGGAGTAAAACAACTTCGCGAGAAATTTCCTGCAGTCGTGGTTTACGGGCCGGCAGAAACCCTGGATAAGGGAACCACTCACCTTGTGGCTGATGGCGATAGCATCTCCGTTTTAGAGCGTGAGTGTTCTATTTTCGCCACTCCAGGTCACACTTTAGGACACATCTGTTTCTTCATGAAACCTTATCTATTCTGCGGTGACACTATGTTTTCAGGTGGCTGCGGTAGGTTATTTGAAGGCACCCCAGAGCAGATGTATCAATCATTTATGAAGATCAGCGCTCTTCCCGATGAAACGTTAATATGTTGCGCACATGAGTACACTTTAGCAAACATGAAGTTTGCATTAAGCATCCTGCCCCTGGATAGGGATATAAATGATTACTACCACAAAGTTAATGAGTTACGTGCAAAAAAACAAAATACACTACCCATAATTCTGAAAAATGAGCGTCGTATAAATTTATTTTTACGCACAGATGACAATGATTTAATTAAAGAAATTTCCAAAGAAACAAATTTGCAACACTCTATTGAGAGATTTGCATGGTTAAGGTCAAAGAAAGACGTCTTCTGATATTTAATTCTTGTCTTCGGTCGACTTCACCGTTATTCTTGCTCGTCTTTTAAGCAACTATTGACACACACATGAAGGCACGAGCGATTTTACTCGTCTCTGTCCTGCTGGTAGGGTGCCAGGCGTCTAAACACGATGGCACCGTTCAACAGCACGCACAGAGCCTTTCTGCAGCGAGTCAAGGGGAAGCAGGTAAGTTCACAAGTCAAGCGCGCTGGTTAGATGATGGAACCTTCTACGCGCAAGACCAGGATCTGTGGGCTTCCATTGGCGACGAGCTGAAGATGGGAATTCCGGAAAATGTCCGGATTCGCGAACAAAAACAGAAATATTTGAGAAATAAGAGCTATCTCCACGATGTAACTTTACGGGCAGAGCCGTATATGTACTGGATAGCCGGGCAAGTTAAGAAACGTAACATGCCTATGGAACTGGTATTACTACCCATAGTGGAGAGCGCTTTTGACCCGCATGCAACGTCTGGTGCCAATGCCGCAGGCATTTGGCAGATCATTCCGAGCACCGGGCGCAATTATGGTTTGAAGCAAACCCGCAGTTATGATGCGCGTCGTGATATCGTCGCCTCAACAACTGCGGCGCTGAATATGATGCAACGTCTGAACAAAATGTTCGACGGCGATTGGTTATTAACCGTCGCAGCATATAACAGCGGCGAAGGCCGGGTAATGAAGGCAATTAAAGCCAACAAATCACGTGGAAAACCCACTGATTTTTGGTCACTCTCATTACCTCAGGAAACCAAAATCTACGTACCTAAAATGCTGGCTTTGAGTGATATTCTCAAGAACAGCAAGCAGTATGGCGTAAAACTGCCAACAGCAGACGAAAGCCGAGCGCTGGCACGTGTACGCCTCGACAACCCGGTTGAGATTTCACAGCTAGCCGATATGGCAGGAATGCCGGTTAGTAAGCTGAAGACGTTCAACGCAGGTGTTAAGGGTTCAACCCTGGGCGCTAATGGGCCTAACTACGTATTGGTGCCGCAGAAACACGCAGCTCAATTGCGTGAGTCTTTGGCTTCCGGTGACATTGCTGCAGTGCAGCCGACTCAGCTTGCGGACAACAGACCGTTGACCAGTCGTAGTTACAAAGTGCGATCTGGAGATACTATCTCCGGTATAGCATCTCGACTCGGTGTATCAACGAGAGATCTGCAGCAATGGAATGGTATTCGCGGATCAAACCTGAAAGTGGGTCAGAGTCTCGTAATCGGTGCAGGTAGCAGTGCAGAGCGTCTGGCAAACAATAGCGATAGCATCACTTATCGCGTGCGCAAAGGCGACTCGCTATCGAGTATTGCAAAACGTCATGGCGTGAACATTCGCGATGTGATGCGCTGGAACAACGATACAGGCAACCTGAAACCTGGGGATCAGTTAACGCTGTTTGTGAAAAACAGCGACAGACCTGAATCCTGATAGCTCAGGATTCATTTTAAAAGGCACCCATGTGGTGCCTTTTGTTTTTTTCTGCTCTAGATCGCTTTATGTGCCTCAAACATAATTGTATCGCTGGTAAAAGATCCATCCAGCTCCAGTGCAAAGTAAGCCTTAACCTCTGCCGATGCGCTCTCCTGATACAGGCGAATAGCCTCCACCAAAGGCGCTGGCGTCCGCATCCGGGCAACCCATGAGCTGAATTCCAGCGGCAAGCGATCGGTCAGCAAATTATTCGTCACTAATCCCGCCTCATTCGCCATTGCCAGCCATTCACCGCTTGAGTAATTGCGAACATGAGAAGTATCGCGCAAAGCCTCAACGGTCTGCAGCCAAACATCACGAACCGGATGCCCTGGCGACATGACGTCCATGATAATTACGGCGCCTCCCGGTTTCAGCACCCGCTTGACTTCGCGTAATGCCTGACCGACATCATGCCAATGATGTGCAGAATAGCGGCTAATCACCACATCAAAACTGGCATCAGCGAAAGGCAGTGATTCGGCATAACCCTGCTGAGTCGCAATATTAACAAACCCTTTATCCGAAGCGGCCTGAGCGACAACCTCCAGCATCTGGCTGGATAAATCATACGCCACTACCTGTGCAACCTGTCCTGCAGCTGCAAAACTGGCATGACCGGCGCCACATCCCATGTCCAGCACGTGGGCCTGCGGAAAATCGGCTAACCTTTCTGCCAGACGTTGCAGATCGCGCCCAGATGCGTGTACAGCACTAGTCAGATAAGCGCTAGCCTGCGAGCCAAACTGTTTTTCGACATTGTCGTGATGAGAGCGTGTTGTCATTACTTTGTCCTTCGGTTTTTTGAGTAATAAAGGCAGAACCATACTTGCGCAGGCCTGCCCCATGGCAGGCCTGACATACCTTAATTAATCAGGCTTGCCGGGACTGAATTCAACTAGTAGAGGGTTGTGGTCGGAGGCGCGTGTCACCAATACGGAAGCGTCGTGTACGCTTAAGCCTCGATAGAACACAAAATCAAGCGGACGACCAAAAGCGCGACGTCGCTGATCGTCAGAGAAACGGACTTCACGCAGCGACATTTCTCGCGCAAAGCGGTACAAAGCGTTCATTCGCGGACGGCTCCAGGCGTTGAAATCACCCGCCATAATCACCGGTCCGCTGTGATGGGCTATCTGATCGCCTATCGGCAACAGCTGCTTGCTGTAGACATCGACGCCAAGGCTGAAGTTGACCGCGTGAATATTCACTACCATCAGCAAACGGGAATCTGGTAACGGATAAACTGTAACCAGCGCTGACTTCGCCAACCGCAGGATCGGCTCGCGTTCACGCAGAGGGCAGCAGTATATCGGATGAGCAGAGGCTAACGTCATCACGCCAGAAGGATGCTGAGGCAGTACCAGCGCCGGCACCTGATCAGCGGCCAGATAATTGGACGTAGCAAATTTTACTAACTCAGGCGTGGTTTGCGCTTCCTGTAACAGCACCAAGTGGGCATCTTTGCCGAAATTATTAAGAACGGATTTCCACTCGGCGCGCTGCTGTTTGAAGATATTCCACACCAGCACGCGGATTTTTTCATCCGAGCTTAACGGCACCCCGGAAGGGAAAGCCGGAGTAATGCCTGCAAACGACCCCGGAGGTAAAATTCTCTCCGCGGGTTGTCCGGCGACATAGCGCATGGCATAGGTATTCTTTCGCAATTTAGGCATCAAACCTCGATAACAGGAAACCAGCCCGACTGCGGCTGGTCCTTCTGTTATAGGGATTTTTGTATACACTTTCAATGCAATTTGCCAGAAACCGTTATCCTTCTACGGAAAGGCCCGTAGCACAGCGCTGAGGCTTATCGAGCCGACCGCTAATAACCACCAATAACAACGCAACCAGCACAATCAGCGCGCCAATCCATGGCGTCTGAGCCAAACCATAATGTTCCACCGTCTGTCCACCAATCACGGAACCTAACGCAATACCAATATTAAACGCTGCAATGTTCAAGCCGGAGGCGACATCGACCGCATCGGGAGTATATTGCTCCGCTTTTTGGACTACGTACACCTGTAGGCCAGGGACATTACCGAAAGCAAAAATACCCATCACCAGTATCGTCGCTAACGCGGCATAGTGAATACTTGCCGTGAACTGAAATACCAACAGCAGAACAACCAGTGCAGCAAAGATAAACTTCAGTGCTACAACGGCGCCATGTTTATCTGCCAGTTTACCGCCCCACACGTTACCAATTGCGACCGAAACACCATACCCCAATAAAATCCAACTCACTGCTGATGGGCTAAAACCGGCCAGATCTTGCATCATCGGTGCCAGGAAGGTAAAAGCGGTAAAAACGCCACCATAACCAAGTGCAGTAATAGCATAAATAATTAGTAAACGTGGATGAGTCAGGACCTTAAGTTGATTACGCAGGCTAGCGCTGACGCGGCCAGGGATATTATTCGGTACCAGAATCAGGCTGCTAATTAACGCGATCGCTCCAAGGATCGATACCGCCAGGAATGTCTCACGCCAGCCAAAATGTTGGCCAATAAAAGTGCCTAGCGGAACACCGGTCACCAACGCAACTGTCAGACCACCAAACATAATTGCAATCGCCGAAGCAGCTTTCTCTTTTGGCACCAGGCTGGTAGCAATTGTCGAACCTATCGAGAAGAATACGCCGTGTGCCAGGCCTGTCAAAAGGCGGGCCAGAACGAGAGTTTCATAGCCAGGCGCCTGCCAGGCCAAAAGATTACCAGCGGTGAACAGTACCATCAATGCCAATAGTAGCTGCTTACGCGGCATACGACCGGTCAATGCGGTGAGTACCGGGGCCCCAATTGCTACGCCTAACGCGTAGATAGAAACCAACAAACCCGCAGAGGGCAATGAGATAGACAGCTGTTCAGCAATTGCAGGTACCAGACCTACAATTACAAATTCAGTCGTGCCGATAGCAAAGGCACCGATCGTCAAGGCAAGTAGCGCCAGTGGCATAATTTACTCCGTATCATCAGGATTAAGATGACACGTAGTATGAAGGGATGTTTTAATAACAAAAATAGTCAAAATATCAATAGAATTTTGCCACAGGTGCAATAATGAGAGCTACCTCAGAAGAAATCGCCATCTTTGTCGCCGTAGTAGAGAGTGGCAGCTTCAGTCGCGCTGCTGAACAGTTAGGGCAAGCCAACTCTGCCGTAAGTCGGGCAGTGAAAAAACTGGAGTCAAAACTCGGTGTTAGCCTGCTTAACCGCACCACTCGTCAGCTAAGTTTGACCGAAGAGGGGGAGCGTTATTTTCGCCGTGTACAGGTGGTGCTTCAGGAAATGGCAGCGGCTGAGAATGAGCTTCTGGAAAGTCGGACGACGCCAAGAGGATTATTACGTGTTGATGCCGCAACACCAGTGATGCTGCATTTTCTGATGCCCTTGATAAAACCTTTTCGCAAACGCTATCCGGAGATGAGTCTTGCTTTGGTCTCCTCAGAAACGTTTATAAATCTGATTGAGCGTAAAGTTGATGTTGCCATCCGCGCGGGTACCCTGACTGATTCCAGTTTGCGCGCCAGACCGTTGTTTAATAGCTACCGCAAAATTATCGCCTCACCGGAGTATCTTGCTTGTTTCGGTACACCGCACAACGTAGCCGATTTAAAAAATCACCAGTGCCTGGGTTTTAGCGAACCCTTGTCATTGAATACATGGCCCGTTTCCTGCTGTGATGGCCAACTGTTGGAGGTTGAATGTGAAATATCGTCTAACAGTGGAGAAACACTCAAACAACTTTGCCTAGCAGGTAATGGCATCGCTTGCCTGTCGGATTATATGGTGGATAAAGAGATTGCCAGCGGGGAGTTTGTTGAATTGCTTGCCGACAAACGCCTGCCGGTCGAGATGCCATTCAGCGCGGTGTACTACAGCGACAGGGCCGTAAGCACGCGCATCAGGGCATTTATTGATTTTCTTAGTGAGCACGTCAAACAGCTCCCGAAGGAGCTGTAAGAGACTGTCTTCCGGCAGCGGCGTAAACCGCCGTGCCGGAGGCCGTGGGTTAATCCCACTTCGGCGCCAGGCCTTCCGGGCTTACCAGGCGGTCGTTGCAATCCAGCGCAGCGATCGCTTGACTATCTTCATCATCCAGCTTCAGATCCAGCGCTTTCAGGTTGCCCGCCAGGTTTTCACGCTTGGTGGAAGATGGGATAACCGCATAACCTTCGCCCATCGCCCATGCCAGGATGACCTGAGCCGGGGTCGCATTATGTTTAGCGGCGATACGGGCAATCACTTCATCTTTCAGAGCTTTACCGTAGGCCAGCGTCATATAAGAAGTGATATGGATACCGTGCTCACGCGCCCAATCGACCACTTTACGGTTCTGCAAGTACGGAGACAGTTCGACCTGGTTGGTCGCGATATTCTCCGCACCGACAGTAGCAATTGCACGCTCCATCAGCGGGATAGTGAAGTTAGAGATACCAATCTGACGGGTCAGCCCCTCTTTCTTCGCTTCCAGTAGGGCGGCCATAAACTCTTCGACTGCAACAGCATCATTCGGTGACGGCCAATGGATCAGCGTCAGGTCGACATAGTCGGTACGAAGCTTCTGCAAACTCTCTTTCAGGCTGGCGATCAGCTTGTCTTTGCCCAGGTTTTCAATCCAGATCTTGGTGGTGATGAGCAGCTCATCACGCGCGATGCCACTTTCAGCAATGGCCTGACCTACAGCCGCTTCGTTATCATAGATTTGTGCGGTATCAATGGCGCGATAGCCCAGCTCCAGCGCCGTTTTTACAGAAGCGATTACCACATCATCTTTCAGGCGGAAGGTGCCAAGACCAAATGCAGGGATTGTCATGATTTTCCTCTTTATTTATCAATATCGGTTAACGAGGACAATTATGGCGAATGAAAGGAGCGAGAAAAAGATCGCTATATGCAGAGGATTTTTGCTAAATCAGCAATAATTAAACGACAAGAAAAGAAAAAGCCCTGAGCAAACGCTCAGGGCTTTTAATAAGTGGCGGAACGGACGGGACTCGAACCCGCGACCCCCTGCGTGACAGGCAGGTATTCTAACCGACTGAACTACCGCTCCACCGAATTTCTTTACAACCACCGGTTTTATGCCCCGGTTTCACTTGCTAATTTGATGCCTGGCAGTTCCCTACTCTCACATGGGGAGACCCCACACTACCATCGGCGCTACGGCGTTTCACTTCTGAGTTCGGCATGGGGTCAGGTGGGACCACCGCGCTGTCGCCGCCAGGCAAATTCTGTTGTCAGAAACGAATCTTTTACACCGATGCTGTGTTGGCTGCATTCGTAAAGTCAGTCACATACTCCAGTATGCTCCTTCCTTTCCTTCATTTGCCGCCTTGCCTCTGCGTAAAATCTTTCGTTCCCGAAAATCTGTAATCTAAGCTGAAAATCATCTCTCACGCCAAAACATCTTCGGCGTTGTAAGGTTAAGCCTCACGGTTCATTAGTACCGGTTAGCTCAACGCATCGCTGCGCTTACACACCCGGCCTATCAACGTCATCGTCTTTAACGTTCCTTCAGGACCCTTAAAGGGTCAGGGAGAACTCATCTCGGGGCAAGTTTCGTGCTTAGATGCTTTCAGCACTTATCTCTTCCGCATTTAGCTACCGGGCAATGCCATTGGCATGACAACCCGAACACCAGTGATGCGTCCACTCCGGTCCTCTCGTACTAGGAGCAGCCCCCCTCAATTCTCCAGCGCCCACGGCAGATAGGGACCGAACTGTCTCACGACGTTCTAAACCCAGCTCGCGTACCACTTTAAATGGCGAACAGCCATACCCTTGGGACCTACTTCAGCCCCAGGATGTGATGAGCCGACATCGAGGTGCCAAACACCGCCGTCGATATGAACTCTTGGGCGGTATCAGCCTGTTATCCCCGGAGTACCTTTTATCCGTTGAGCGATGGCCCTTCCATTCAGAACCACCGGATCACTATGACCTGCTTTCGCACCTGCTCGCGCCGTCACGCTCGCAGTCAAGCTAGCTTATGCCATTGCACTAACCTCCTGATGTCCGACCAGGATTAGCTAACCTTCGTGCTCCTCCGTTACTCTTTAGGAGGAGACCGCCCCAGTCAAACTACCCACCAGACACTGTCCGCAACCCGGATCACGGGTCCACGTTAGAACACCAGCCATTAAAGGGTGGTATTTCAAGGATGGCTCCATGCAGACTGGCGTCCACACTTCAAAGCCTCCCACCTATCCTACACATCAAGGACCAGTGTTCAGTGTCAAGCTATAGTAAAGGTTCACGGGGTCTTTCCGTCTTGCCGCGGGTACACTGCATCTTCACAGCGAGTTCAATTTCACTGAGTCTCGGGTGGAGACAGCCTGGCCATCATTACGCCATTCGTGCAGGTCGGAACTTACCCGACAAGGAATTTCGCTACCTTAGGACCGTTATAGTTACGGCCGCCGTTTACCGGGGCTTCGATCAAGAGCTTCTCCGCGAGGATAACCCCATCAATTAACCTTCCGGCACCGGGCAGGCGTCACACCGTATACGTCCACTTTCGTGTTTGCACAGTGCTGTGTTTTTAATAAACAGTTGCAGCCAGCTGGTATCTTCGACTGATTTCAGCTCCATGAGCAAGTCACTTCACTTACCATCAGCGTGCCTTCTCCCGAAGTTACGGCACCATTTTGCCTAGTTCCTTCACCCGAGTTCTCTCAAGCGCCTTGGTATTCTCTACCTGACCACCTGTGTCGGTTTGGGGTACGATTTGATGTTACCTGATGCTTAGAGGCTTTTCCTGGAAGCAGGGCATTTGTTACTTCAGCACCGTAGTGCCTCGTCATCACACCTCAGCGTTAAATGACGTTCCGGATTTACCTAAAACGCCCGCCTACATGCTTAAACCGGGACAACCGTCGCCCGGCTAACATAGCCTTCTCCGTCCCCCCTTCGCAGTAACACCGAGTACAGGAATATTAACCTGTTTCCCATCGACTACGCCTTTCGGCCTCGCCTTAGGGGTCGACTCACCCTGCCCCGATTAACGTTGGACAGGAACCCTTGGTCTTCCGGCGAGCGGGCTTTTCACCCGCTTTATCGTTACTTATGTCAGCATTCGCACTTCTGATACCTCCAGCAACCCTCACAGGCCACCTTCAACGGCTTACAGAACGCTCCCCTACCCAACAACACATAGTGTCGCTGCCGCAGCTTCGGTGCATGGTTTAGCCCCGTTACATCTTCCGCGCAGGCCGACTCGACCAGTGAGCTATTACGCTTTCTTTAAATGATGGCTGCTTCTAAGCCAACATCCTGGCTGTCTGTGCCTTCCCACATCGTTTCCCACTTAACCATGACTTTGGGACCTTAGCTGGCGGTCTGGGTTGTTTCCCTCTTCACGACGGACGTTAGCACCCGCCGTGTGTCTCCCGTGATAACATTCTTCGGTATTCGTAGTTTGCATCGGGTTGGTAAGTCGGGATGACCCCCTAGCCGAAACAGTGCTCTACCCCCGAAGATGAATTCACGAGGCGCTACCTAAATAGCTTTCGGGGAGAACCAGCTATCTCCCGGTTTGATTGGCCTTTCACCCCCAGCCACAAGTCATCCGCTAATTTTTCAACATTAGTCGGTTCGGTCCTCCAGTTAGTGTTACCCAACCTTCAACCTGCCCATGGCTAGATCACCGGGTTTCGGGTCTATACCCTGCAACTTAACGCCCAGTTAAGACTCGGTTTCCCTGCGGCTCCCCTATTCGGTTAACCTTGCTACAGAATATAAGTCGCTGACCCATTATACAAAAGGTACGCAGTCACCCAACAAGTGGGCTCCTACTGCTTGTACGTACACGGTTTCAGGTTCTGTTTCACTCCCCTCGCCGGGGTTCTTTTCGCCTTTCCCTCACGGTACTGGTTCACTATCGGTCAGTCAGGAGTATTTAGCCTTGGAGGATGGTCCCCCCATATTCAGACAGGATACCACGTGTCCCGCCCTACTCTTCGAGTTCACAGCCTGTGTGTTTTTGTGTACGGGAGTATCACCCTGTACCCTGCGACTTTCCAGACGCTTCCACTAACACACAAACTGATTCAGACTCTGGGCTCCTCCCCGTTCGCTCGCCGCTACTGGGGGAATCTCGGTTGATTTCTTTTCCTCGGGGTACTTAGATGTTTCAGTTCCCCCGGTTCGCTTCGTTAAGCTATGTATTCACTTAACGATAGTGCAACGAATTGCACTGGGTTTCCCCATTCGGAAATCGTCGGTTATAACGGTTCATATCACCTTACCGACGCTTATCGCAGATTAGCACGTCCTTCATCGCCTCTGACTGCCAGGGCATCCACCGTGTACGCTTAGTCGCTTAACCTCACAACCCGAAGATGTTTCACTTCATGATTGCGAAAATTTGAGAGACTCGAACACACCGTCATTCTGTTCTTATTACGGAGAACAGACACGGCGTGTCGTTTCAATTTTCAGCTTGATCCAGATTTTTAAAGAGCAAAACTTCGCAGTGCACCTTTTCAGGTACACTCTGAAGTTTTCTTGTTTTTTGCAGTAAAAGGATGGTGGAGCTATGCGGGATCGAACCGCAGACCTCCTGCGTGCAAGGCAGGCGCTCTCCCAGCTGAGCTATAACCCCATCGTAAAGACTTATCTCTGTACCGATAATTTGTCCTGAGACAAGGCGTGGAATGACGAAGCATACTGGCGTATGCGAGTCGTTTCACAACACAGTATCAGGGCAAATTTGGTAGGCCTGAGTGGACTTGAACCACCGACCTCACCCTTATCAGGGGTGCGCTCTAACCACCTGAGCTACAAGCCTGCAGAGATTTTTTACTGCTAATTTTTCATCAGACAATCTGTGTGAGCACTACAAAGGCAGGTTCTTTAAGGTAAGGAGGTGATCCAACCGCAGGTTCCCCTACGGTTACCTTGTTACGACTTCACCCCAGTCATGAATCACAAAGTGGTAAGCGCCCTCCCGAAGGTTAAGCTACCTACTTCTTTTGCAACCCACTCCCATGGTGTGACGGGCGGTGTGTACAAGGCCCGGGAACGTATTCACCGTGGCATTCTGATCCACGATTACTAGCGATTCCGACTTCACGGAGTCGAGTTGCAGACTCCGATCCGGACTACGACATACTTTATGAGGTCCGCTTGCTCTCGCGAGGTCGCTTCTCTTTGTATATGCCATTGTAGCACGTGTGTAGCCCTACTCGTAAGGGCCATGATGACTTGACGTCATCCCCACCTTCCTCCAGTTTATCACTGGCAGTCTCCTTTGAGTTCCCGACCGAATCGCTGGCAACAAAGGATAAGGGTTGCGCTCGTTGCGGGACTTAACCCAACATTTCACAACACGAGCTGACGACAGCCATGCAGCACCTGTCTCAGAGTTCCCGAAGGCACCAATCCATCTCTGGAAAGTTCTCTGGATGTCAAGAGTAGGTAAGGTTCTTCGCGTTGCATCGAATTAAACCACATGCTCCACCGCTTGTGCGGGCCCCCGTCAATTCATTTGAGTTTTAACCTTGCGGCCGTACTCCCCAGGCGGTCGACTTAACGCGTTAGCTCCGGAAGCCACTCCTCAAGGGAACAACCTCCAAGTCGACATCGTTTACAGCGTGGACTACCAGGGTATCTAATCCTGTTTGCTCCCCACGCTTTCGCACCTGAGCGTCAGTCTTTGTCCAGGGGGCCGCCTTCGCCACCGGTATTCCTCCAGATCTCTACGCATTTCACCGCTACACCTGGAATTCTACCCCCCTCTACAAGACTCTAGCCTGCCAGTTTCGAATGCAGTTCCCAGGTTGAGCCCGGGGATTTCACATCCGACTTGACAGACCGCCTGCGTGCGCTTTACGCCCAGTAATTCCGATTAACGCTTGCACCCTCCGTATTACCGCGGCTGCTGGCACGGAGTTAGCCGGTGCTTCTTCTGCGAGTAACGTCAATGAAAATGGTTATTAACCATTCCCCCTTCCTCCTCGCTGAAAGTACTTTACAACCCGAAGGCCTTCTTCATACACGCGGCATGGCTGCATCAGGCTTGCGCCCATTGTGCAATATTCCCCACTGCTGCCTCCCGTAGGAGTCTGGACCGTGTCTCAGTTCCAGTGTGGCTGGTCATCCTCTCAGACCAGCTAGGGATCGTCGCCTTGGTGAGCCGTTACCTCACCAACAAGCTAATCCCATCTGGGCACATCTGATGGCATGAGGCCCGAAGGTCCCCCACTTTGGTCTTGCGACGTTATGCGGTATTAGCTACCGTTTCCAGTAGTTATCCCCCTCCATCAGGCAGTTTCCCAGACATTACTCACCCGTCCGCCACTCGTCACCCGAGAGCAAGCTCTCTGTGCTACCGTTCGACTTGCATGTGTTAGGCCTGCCGCCAGCGTTCAATCTGAGCCATGATCAAACTCTTCAATTTAAGTTTGATGCTCGTGAATTAAACTTCGTAATGAATTACGTATGTTCACTCAGAGACTTGGTATTCATTTATTGTCCGGAGACATTAAGAATCCATGTCACTTTGAGTGCCCACACAGATTGTCTGATAAATTGTTAAAGAGCAGTGCAACGCGGCTTTCGCTCACCGTTGCGAGGTGGCGTATATTACGCTTTCCTCTTTCAGAGTCAACCTTATTTTCAGGTTTTTCTCTTCAACCGACCCGGCTGTTTGTGTGAAGTGATTCACATCTGCCGTGTCAGTGGGAGCGCATTATAGGGAGTTCTTCGGCGGTGACAAGCGGAAAAATACAATTTCATTTCAACCGCTCATCTTTTATACGTAACGTTTATTTTTGCTGCTTTTTGATGGCATCAGGCAGGTCCGCCAGGCTATTAAGCACCCAATCCGCAGCATTTTCCGCTTCCGGAGTGACTGGCTTGCCGGTACGAACTAATACTTTTGTCCCAATATCTGCAGCCAAAGCCGCCTGCATATCTTCTACTTTATCGCCTACCATATATGAAGCAGCCATATCTATATGCAGATAGTCGCGCGCCGAGATAAGCATTCCAGGATGCGGCTTGCGGCAGTCACAGGTCTGACGAAATTCTTCTACCGTACCCTGCGGGTGATGCGGACAATAATAGATACCATCCAGATCAACGCCACGGTCAGCCAACGACCAGTCCATCCACTCAGTCAGCGTTTCAAACTGATCTTCAGTAAATTTACCGCGGGCAATGCCGGACTGATTGGTCACCACCACCAGCGCATAACCCATCTCCTTTAATTGACGCATTGCGTCAATGACGCCATCGATAAATTCAAAGTTGTCAATTTCGTGCACGTATCCGTGATCGACATTAATCGTGCCATCACGGTCAAGAAAAATTGCAGGTACTGACTTTGCCACCGGTTTGCTCCTGATAAAGGCTAGTATGCGTAGTATCGCATGTTTCCAGACGCAAGAAAGTGCTCAGTTATACAGAGTCAGATTGATTTAGACGTCTGGATGCCTTAACATCCATTTCATTGACAGGCATCGCCTGGACACGGCAGAAGAAAATGCCACGGCAAACGGCTAAACGATAATAAATAACTGATGATTAAACTTTCGAATATCACCAAAGTGTTCCAACAAGGGAACCGCAGCATACAGGCGCTGAATGATGTCAGTCTGCATGTCCCTGCCGGACAAATTTATGGCGTTATCGGTGCTTCTGGCGCAGGTAAAAGTACATTAATCCGCTGCGTGAACCTGCTCGAACGTCCAACTCAGGGCAGCGTGCAGGTTGGCGGCCAGGAGCTGACGGCGCTCTCAGAGAAAGAGCTGACCCGCGCTCGTCGCCAGATCGGCATGATCTTCCAGCACTTTAATCTGCTCGCCTCCCGTACCGTATTCGGTAATGTGTCTCTTCCTTTAGAACTGGATAACACGCCGCAGGCGGAAATTAAACGTCGAGTGACTGAGTTGTTAGACCTTGTTGGACTCGCGGATAAGCATGACAGCTACCCGGCGAACCTCTCAGGTGGACAAAAGCAGCGCGTCGCCATTGCGCGCGCGTTGGCCAGCAACCCGAAGGTTCTGCTCTGCGATGAAGCCACCAGCGCCCTGGATCCAGCGACCACTCGTTCGATTCTGGAGTTGCTGAAAGATATCAATCGTCGCCTGGGCCTGACGATTCTGCTGATCACTCACGAGATGGATGTTGTCAAACGCATCTGTGACTGCGTTGCTGTTATCAGCAACGGTCAGCTGATTGAACAGGATACGGTGAGCGAAGTCTTCTCTCATCCCAAAACTCCGCTGGCACAGCAGTTTATTCAGTCAACGCTGCATCTGGATATCCCGGATGATTATCAGGCTCGCCTCAAACCTGAGGCTCTTCCTGATAGCGTACCGATGCTGCGCATGGAGTTCACTGGTCATTCCGTTGATGCCCCGCTTCTCTCTGAAACCGCTCGTCGCTTTAATGTGAACAACAACATTATTAGCGCGCAGATGGATTACGCCGGCGGTGTGAAGTTCGGCATTATGCTGACCGAAATGCACGGTACGCAGGAAGATACCCAGGCCGCAATCGCCTGGCTGCAGGAACATCATGTAAAAGTAGAGGTACTGGGATATGTCTGAACCAATGATCTGGCTGCTGGTTCGCGGCGTATGGGAAACGCTGGCCATGACGTTTGTCTCCGGCTTCTTCGGTTTTGTTCTTGGCCTGCCGGTTGGCGTACTGCTGTACGTTACGCGCCCAGGGCAAATTGTTGCTAACGCGAAGCTGTACCGCACGCTGTCAGCGGTGGTAAACATTTTCCGTTCGATTCCGTTTATCATCCTGCTGGTCTGGATGATTCCCTTCACCCGAGTGATTGTAGGAACGTCGATAGGTCTGCAGGCAGCAATCGTCCCGTTGACAGTCGGTGCCGCCCCCTTTATCGCCCGTATGGTGGAAAACGCCCTACTGGAGATCCCAACGGGTCTTATTGAAGCCTCCCGCGCGATGGGTGCAACGCCGATGCAGATCGTGCGTAAGGTTCTGCTACCGGAAGCGCTGCCGGGTCTGGTGAATGCGGCAACTATCACGCTAATTACCCTGGTCGGCTATTCCGCGATGGGCGGTGCTGTGGGTGCCGGTGGTCTGGGGCAGATTGGCTACCAGTATGGCTATATCGGCTACAATGCAACGGTGATGAATACCGTACTGGTATTACTGGTTATTCTGGTTTATTTAATTCAATTCTCTGGCGATCGTATCGTCCGGGCTGTGACTCACAAATAACATTACACACAATACAGAATCTTACAGGAAGGAAATAACATGGCCTTTAATTTCAAAACCTTTGCGGCTGTCGGTGCGTTAATCGGTTCTCTGGCTCTGGTGGGTTGCGGTCAGGATGAAAAAGATCCAAATCATATTAAAGTCGGCGTTATCGTCGGTGCGGAACAGCAGGTTGCTGAAGTCGCGCAGAAAGTGGCAAAAGAAAAATACGGCCTTGATGTTGAGCTGGTGACCTTCAACGACTACGTTCTGCCGAACGAAGCGCTGAGCAAAGGCGATATCGATGTTAACGCCTTCCAGCATAAACCGTATCTTGACCAGCAGATTAAAGACCGCGGATACAAACTGGTTTCCGTGGGTAACTCTTTCGTTTATCCGATTGCTGGTTATTCGAAAAAAATCAAATCGCTGGACGAACTGCAGCCGGGTTCTCAGGTCGCTATTCCTAACGACCCAACCAACCTGGGTCGTTCCCTGCTGCTGCTGCAGCAAGTTGGTCTGATCAAACTGAAAGAAGGCGTTGGTCTGCTGCCAACCTCTCTGGATATTATTGAAAACCCGAAAAACCTGAAAATAGTTGAGCTGGAAGCACCGCAGCTGCCGCGCTCTCTGGATGATGCACAAATTGCTCTGGCGGTTATCAACACCACCTACGCCAGCCAGATTGGCCTGACGCCAGCGAAAGACGGTATTTTCGTGGAAGGTAAAGATTCTCCATACGTGAATCTGATTGTTGCTCGTGAAGACAACAAAGATGCGGAAAATGTTAAGAAATTTGTTCAAGCCTACCAAAGTGACGAAGTTTACGAAGCGGCTAACAAAATCTTTAACGGCGGCGCAGTGAAAGGCTGGTAATCTTTTTTCAGCGTAATATCATGCAGGGCGGGCTTTATGCCCGCCTTGTCATTTATGCAAGCACCTGATTCAATAGCGCCCTGTTTTATTATTTACTGAGGAAATACTATGCGTGCTTTACCGGTCTGTTTGTTAGCACTCATGTTAAGCGGCTGTTCGATGTTAAGCAGATCTCCTGTTGGCCCTGCGCAAAGTATGGTAAGTCCGCCAGCCAAATCAGAACCGACAAAGCCGAAAGCGACGCGTCCGGCTCCGGTAAGAATCTATACTGATGCCGCAGAATTGGTGGGTAAACCTTTCCGCGAACTGGACGAAGTTACCGGTGAATCATGTCAGGCATCGAATCAAGACTCTCCGCCAAATATCCCGACAGCCCGTAAACGTATGCAGGTTAACGCAGCAAAAATGCAAGCGAATGCCGTTTTGCTGCATCGTTGTGAAGTCACCAGCGGTACACCAGGCTGCTACCGTCAGGCTGTTTGCTTTGGCTCGGCTCTTAACGTTTCGGCGCAATGAGTGCCTTTCAGTTTGCACAGATAGGCGTGATTCGCTCGCCATATAAAGAAAAGTTTGCCGTCCCCCGCCAGCCTGGGTTGGTCAAAAATGGTGGCGGCGAATTACACCTCTTGCCTCCTTACAACCAGGCCGATGCCGTACGCGGCCTGGAGGATTTCAGTCATCTCTGGGTGCTGTTTGTTTTTCATCAGACGATGGAAGGCGGTTGGCGCCCAACCGTCCGTCCGCCTCGCCTCGGAGGAAATGCGCGGATGGGCGTATTCGCCACCCGTTCAACCTTTCGCCCTAACCCAATAGGCATGTCGTTGGTTGAGCTAAAAGGTATTCGCTGTCAGAAAGAGCAGGTTATTCTTGAGCTAGGGAGCCTGGATCTGGTAGATGGAACCCCAGTGGTCGACATCAAACCTTACCTGCCGTTTGCAGAGGCATTGCCAGACGCCAGCGCCAGCTATGCTCAACAGGCTCCGCTGGCGGAAATGGCGGTCTGCTTCACGCCAGAAACAGAAGCTCAGCTTTTGACGCTGGAAAAACGCTACCCACGGCTGAAGATGTTTATCACCGAAGTCCTGGCGCAAGATCCGCGACCGGCTTATCGCAAGGAAGAAGAAGCAGGAAAAACATATGCCGTCTGGCTGCTTGATTTTAACGTGCGCTGGCGGGTGATTTCGTCCGGTTTTGAAGTCTTTTCTCTCGAACCACGCTAATTTTATTTTCCTCTCTTTTGGCATCTTTGCCACACTGGTAAACTAAACCACTTTTTTTGTGTCAGGCTGGCTTTCGGCCTGTACCGATCGCCCAAATGGAACCGTAACAACATGCGTACTAGCCAATATCTGCTCTCCACTCTGAAGGAGACACCTGCCGACGCCGAAGTCATCAGCCATCAGTTGATGCTGCGCGCCGGGATGATCCGCAAGCTGGCCTCCGGGTTGTATACCTGGTTACCGACCGGCGTGCGCGTCCTGAAAAAAGTCGAAAACATCGTGCGTGAAGAGATGAACAACGCCGGTGCGATCGAGGTGTTAATGCCAGTCGTTCAGCCATCTGAACTGTGGCAAGAGAGCGGACGTTGGGAGCAGTACGGTCCGGAACTACTGCGCATTGCTGACCGAGGCGATCGTCCTTTCGTACTCGGTCCGACTCATGAAGAAGTCATCACCGATCTGATTCGCAACGAGCTGAACTCCTATAAGCAGTTGCCGCTGAATTTCTTCCAGATTCAAACAAAGTTCCGTGATGAAGTCCGTCCTCGCTTTGGCGTCATGCGCTCACGCGAATTCCTGATGAAAGATGCCTACTCTTTCCATACTTCTCAGGAATCTCTGCAAGAGACCTATGACAAGATGTACGAGGCCTACAGCAAAATCTTCACCCGTATGGATCTGGATTTCCGTGCGGTGCAGGCTGATACAGGCTCTATCGGCGGCAGCGCTTCCCATGAATTCCAGGTACTGGCGCTGAGCGGCGAAGATGATGTTATCTTCTCTGATTCTTCCGATTACGCGGCCAACATTGAGTTCGCCGAAGCTGTTGCGCCGAAAGAACCACGCGCTGATGCAACCCAAGAAATGACGCTGGTCGATACGCCGAATGCGAAAACCATCGCCGAACTGGTTGAGCAGTTTAATCTGCCAATCGAGAAAACCGTGAAAACCCTGCTGGTGAAAGCAGTAGAAGACAGCGCATATCCTCTGGTTGCCCTGCTGGTTCGCGGCGACCACGAGCTGAACGAAGTCAAAGCCGAGAAGCTGCCGCAGGTTGCCAGCCCGTTAACCTTCGCCACCGAAGAAGAAATCCGCGCCGTTGTGAAAGCAGGTCCGGGTTCTCTTGGGCCAGTCAACATGCCGATTCCCGTGGTTATTGACCGCACCGTTGCGGCAATGAGCGATTTTGCCGCTGGCGCGAACGTGGATGGTAAGCACTACTTCGGTATTAACTGGGATCGCGACGTAGCGACTCCAGAAGTAGCTGACATTCGTAACGTCGTTGCCGGTGACCCTAGCCCAGACGGTCAGGGGACACTGTTGATTAAACGCGGTATCGAAGTGGGTCATATCTTCCAGTTAGGCACCAAGTACTCAGAAGCGATGAAAGCCTCCGTACAGGGTGAAGATGGTCGCAACCAGATTCTGACCATGGGTTGCTACGGTATCGGGGTGACTCGTGTGGTGGCTGCTGCCATTGAGCAGAACTTTGACGATCGCGGGATTTTGTGGCCGGAAGCTATCGCACCGTTCCAGGTTGCGATTCTGCCGATGAATATGCACAAATCCTATCGTGTGCAGGAGCTGGCCGAGAAGCTGTACGCTGAGCTGACAGCTCAAGGTATCGAAGTACTGATGGACGACCGCAAAGAGCGTCCGGGCGTGATGTTTGCCGATATGGAGCTGATTGGTATTCCACACACTATTGTGCTGGGCGATCGCAACCTCGACAACGACGATATTGAGTATAAACACCGTCGTCACGGAGAGAAACAGTTGATCAAGACCGGCGATATCGTAGATTACCTGGTCGCACAAATTAAAGGTTAATACCAAAAAGGGGCGCTGATTTTTTCAGCGCCCCTTTTTTACAAGGATTGTAATCATGGCTAACCGAGCTGCAAGTTACGGCTTACTTTTTCTCATACCTGTATTGCTTTGCGCCTGTACGATGGACCTCAGCCAGTCTGCTCCTTCAGAATCGACTATTAACAAGCAATCAAAACAATGGGCAATCAAACTTCAACGTCAGGGCTCAATTACAGATAAAGCACTGCTTGAGATTAGCGAAAAAGACCTGCGTCCCGGGGACTTGCTTTTCTCTTCCAGTATTGGCGTCACATCGCTGGGGATCCGCGCTTTCAGCACATCTTCTGTTAGCCACGTCGCCATCTACCTCGGGGATAGCCAGGTTGCAGAAGCCACAGGCGCTGGAGTACAGATTGTATCCCTTAAGCAAGCAATGCAGCACAGCGATAAACTATTTGCCCTAAGGGCGCCAGACCTCACACCTCAGCAGGCCGCAGAAATTAAAAACTTCGCTTATAAAAATAAAGACAGCGGCTATAACTATCGCGGCATTATTGAATTCATCCCTTTTATGATGACAAAGCAGATGTGTTCTTTGAATCCTTTCTCCAGAGATTTTCGCCAGCAGTGCGTTAACGGTCTGGCCAAAGCTCAGCTAAGCGACATTGCTCCCGAAGATAAGAAAACCTGGTTTTGTTCTGAGTTTGTCAGCGATGCCTTCGCTAAAGCCGGGCATCCGCTGACAATGGCGCAGCCGGGCTGGATTAGCCCCTCAGACCTGCTGCATATGCGCGAAGGCGACGTTTCCACCTTTAAGCCCGAAACACAATTGCTGTACGCCGGGCATCTAAAGCTGGGGGTCTATATTAAAACAAGCCGCCTCGTAGGGCTGAATTAATCAACGAGTATTGCAATCTTTGTTTTGATAAAACGACCCTGCGGAATCCGTCGCCAGAACTTTAACCGGCTCTCCCGTATCAGGGTTAGCTTCGAGGGTAAAATGCCCTTCTACCACCAGCAGTACTGGACGTGTATCTGTACCACGCGCAGCAGCATAGCCACGCTCGAGCTGAGCGTTGTTGGCCACAGCCACTCGCTTACCAGTCGCACAATCAGTAAAGGTCGCCGCATCCGCCATATAGAAGTACATTCCACGCATCGCCATCGGCGTTATCGGCAGGCTGGCTTTGACCGACTCAAGCGTATAATTCAGCGTCGACTCAATGGGATTACCGTCACGATCGAGCATTTCTAGCTTGTCGCCTTTTGCACGATAATAAGACTTCTCGCCCTTACTATCAGTCAGCACCAGTTTATCGGCAGTGCGCGCCCAGATACCGTAGGAAGCAAAAGAGGAAGGCTCGCGGCTAACCCCCTGATAGCGCTCATTCATGACCCAGGTACCATCTTTCTCCAGAAAGAGCGTGGTTTCGATACCTTCACAATCGGCACAAGGCAATACGCCACGCCAGCTCTGCTGCATCGGTTTGAGCTCTTCCATCGGTGTAGGTTGTAACGTTTCAACTTCTGAACGATGATTACAGCCAAACAGCGCAAAAAGCGAACAGGCCGCCACGACTGAAAATACGATTTTCTTCACTGTAAATTCCTTATAATCCATTCCACCCGTTCGTCACGCCTTAAGGACGAACTTTCCCACGCAGCGCTTTGACTGAGGATTTTTGCGCCTTAGAGGCAAGTCGACGCTCTTTGGATGCCCGAGTCGGTCGCGTCTCCCGGCGACTTTTTTGCACTGCGGTTAATTCTTGTATTAGGGCAACAAGGCGAGCAATCGCCGCTTCGCGATTCATTTCCTGGCTGCGATATTCCTGAGCCTTAATGATAACCACACCGTCAGCAGAAATTAAGTGGTGGCTGGCAGCAAGCAGACGTTCCTTATAATACTCAGGCAGGCTTGATGCCTTAATATCAAAGCGCAAATGAATAGCCGTTGATGCCTTATTCACGTGCTGACCGCCCGCGCCCTGCGCACGTATACCGGAAAGAGAGATCTCTTCATCCGCAATCGCCACGCTGCGGCTAATGGTAATCATGCGGGTGTTTGCCAGGCCGTTAAGTTAATTTCCAGATTATTCTTAGCGTCGGATAACCAGATACTGCCATCCTGGATGGTCGCCTGCAGTATCATCGTGCGATCGGCAAATGCACTGAGCTGCGCCAGCTGAGTATCATCCAAATACCACACCGTCAGCTTCGAAAACTGTGCCAGTTTACTCTTATTCTGCTGCCACCAAATTTCAGCCGCCCGACTATTATAGGCAAACAGCGCAACCTCTTGTGCTCGTGAGCAGGCTTTTTTAATCCGCCGATCGTCAGGCAGCCCCAGTTCAATCCATAAATCAACGCCCAGATGATCGTTAAGCAGCCAGAGCTCCGCTTCATCATCGGAAGACAAACCGCGGGTAAACTGCAAACGCTCGTTGGCATATTTGATCCACGCCAACAGTCGCAGCATCATGCGCTCCTGGGTTTCAGACGGATGCTGAGCTAACGTCAGACTGGCATCCAGAAACTGGTTACGGTCCAGGTCAGCCACGTTCACCGTCGCTTTATAAATCGTCGCTTTCAGCGCCATGAATAAACTCCTGATAAAAATGGCGTACATTGTAGCTAAACTCACGACAAAAGGCTGTCAGCAATCAAAGGATCCCGTTTCATCCTGCTGATATTGCTTAAATGACTATGGTATAGTCACCTTGCTAAACAGAGTTTATCTTCGTAGGCTTAAACTTACATCCCACGGTTGAGTCAGGATGCTGACAGGAGGGCATGTGGACAAATATTGTGAGTTAATACGCAAGCGGTATGCGGAAATAGCCAGCGGGGATCTGGGGTATATTTCGGACGCGCTCGGTTGCGTGTTGAAAACATTGAATGAGATTGCGGCGGATCAGGCCCTTTCTGAGTCAGTCAGGGAAAAGGCCGCTTATGCGGCAGCAAACTTACTGGTGAGCGATTATGTCAATGAATGATACTTATCAACCCATCAATTGCGATGATTATGACAACCTCGAACTTGCCTGTCAGCACCATTTAGTTCTGGCGCTGGCGCTCAAAGATGGCGAACAGCTGCAAGGGAAGGCCAACGATCTGATCTCGCGCAAAAACATCGAGTATCTGGTAGTGGAACTCGCCGGCGACGTCCGCGAGCTACGCCTGGATAAAATCGCCAGTTTCAGCCACCCGGAAATCGGTACCGTCGTGGTCAGTGAGTCCTGAATCAAAACGGGTGGCCCTGGTCACCCGTTTTCCTCCACACCATCTGTACGCCTTTACCTTCCTCTACTCGCCCTTCTTGCGTGACAAACAGGCCATCGGCGGCAGCAATCAGCGTTTCGCCATAAAACAGTAACGGCGTAGTATCACGACGCCAGGGGGCTACGCCCAGCTCCTGCCAGATCTTCTTCAGCTTGCGGCCACCGTGGCGGCCCACGATATGTAAATTACCGCTGGCGCGAAAGCGTATTGTCACCGTATCTTCCTGATTCGGCTCACGTAACGCCCCACCAGGTTGTAACGCCAGCTCACCAAGATCAGCGGGTAACAACAGCGGTTCTGAAATATCGGGCCAGCTCAGCACGGCTTCTGTCTGACCCGGAATATACTTAACCCAATGCAGCCGCTGCTGATAACGACGAACGGTAAAATCGCCAAGACGTAGGCAAGGAAATGCATCTTCTCGCGCCTGTGCGACTTCACGCCAGATGCGCTCCGGTACATCGCGAGAAGGCATCAGCGCATTGTGCGCACCGAGCCAACGCCGCAGTAGCGCAGCCCGACGTGGCGCGCTCAGCGTAGTTAACGGCTCGACAGCCAGTGAACCGTCCTCCGCCATCAGCGTGACAAGCTCCGCTGCCAGCATTTCATCAAGCAGTTGTTCCTGCTCGCCGCAAAGGCTCGCACTGCGGGCTACGGCCTCAGCAAAGTGCGGCCAGCGTGCGCTGAGTAACGGAACGATACGTAGGCGGAGAAAATTACGGTCGTAAGCATCATCCTGGTTACTTTCATCTTCAATCCAGGTGAGCTGATGAGTCATTGCCCACTGATATAGCGACTCGCGACGTTCATTGAGCAGCGGGCGCAACAGTTTCGTTCCGGCAAAGTTAGATTCACCCGACATCGCCGATAATCCGGTCGGTCCACTCCCCCGCTTAAGCGCCAGCAGGAAGGTTTCACACTGATCATCAAGATGTTGTGCGGTGACGAGTGCTTCTCCAGGCAAAAGCGCCATACGGAATGCCTGATAACGAGCTTGTCGCGCGTGGGCCTCAATCCCCAGCCCCTCATCGCCGAGCACCACTCGTTCGACCAAAAGCGGCACCTGCCACTGCTGACAAACTTGCTGGCAGTGTGCCACCCAGCCATCGGCATTGGCGCTTAGCCCGTGGTGAATATGAATCGCCCGCAGTTGAATGGTTGGATCCTGTTCACGCCAACGGACCAGGCGGTGTAAAAGAACGGTCGAATCCAGCCCGCCGCTGAAGGCCAGCAAAAACTGGCGGTGCGGTTGGAGCGTTTGCGCAAGATCTGAGATCATCATCATATGAGTACTGACTGAGGAAAGCGTGTCCGGCACGTTACCCGGCAGGACACTTTCTGACAAGAATTACTGTTGATAGATTTCCAGCGGCAAGCCATCGGGATCATTGAAAAAGGTGAAGCGCTTATCGGTGAACGGATCGATACGTACGCCTTCACAAGCAACACCGTGCGCCTCAAGATGGGCAACGGCGGCATCAATATCATCAACGCTAAACGCCAGATGACGTAATCCGCAGGCTTCAGGACGGCTTGGGCGCGAAGGAGGAAACGGGAAAGAAAACAGTTCAATGACATATTCGCCATTTAACGCCAGATCACCCTTCCACGAATCGCGCTCTTCACGATAAAACTCCCCCTGGAGAGTAAATCCCAAAATGTCGCAGTAGAAAGCTTTACTCTTCGCATAATCCGTCGCAATGATGGCGATATGGTGAACCCGTTTTAAACCCAGCATCGTAAAACTCCTCCTGTTGAAGCCAGCAAAGTTACTCGCGCCACCCGTTATCGCGCAAGCACTTAGTCATTTTTTAAGACTCGAACCCAATACACACCGTCTTCATCACGTTTCGCCCCGTGGATATCGGTTTCAAAACCCGGGTAATGGCGCCCAATCGAACACAGCATTAACAGGAAATCGAGTACCGCCCGGCTCTCTTCGGTAATCATTTCCCCAGGCATCAGCAGCGGTACCCCCGGTGGATACGGCAGGATCATAGTGGCTGAAATGCGCCCGATCAGATTCTCCAGCTCAATGGTCTCCACTTCACCTTTGATTTGCCGCTGCCAGGCTCGGTAAGGTGTCATTTTCATCTCGGGCAGAACATCAAAGGCACGCAGCATCAGTTGAGAAAGCTGATGCTGGCGAATCAAGCGATGAATGCCCTGAGCTAGTTCCTGAATGCGCATGTTGCGATAAAAATCCGGATCTTCCGCATAGAGATCCGGCAACATATTTTTCACTCGCAGATTCAGATCGTAAGAGCGCTTAAATTCCGTCAGCCCACGCAGCAGCCCCATTGCGCGGGTTTTATCAATGCCGATACTGAAAAGAAACAACAGGTTATACGGTCCAGTTTTTTCAACCACCACACCGCGTTCATCAAGGAACTTCGCCACCAGCGAGGCTGGGATACCCTCATTATCCATGTTACCTTGCTCATCCATTCCGGGTGTCAGAATGGTCACTTTCACCGGGTCGAGGAACATATGGTCATCATCGGCATCATGAAAGCCGTGCCACTGTTCACCCGGTGCGACTGGCCAGCACTGTGCCTCACCCACCTCTTCCGGCTGCCAGATATCAAAGAACCAACCGTCAGACTCTTCACGTAGCCGCTGCACCTCTTTGCGAAAATCAAGCGCCCGTTCAATTGAACGCTGAATAAGGCGCTTGCCGGAATTACCACGAAGCATCGCCGCAGCCGTTTCGATGGAGGCGACAATCGGGTAGCTCGGCGAGGTCGAGGTATGCATCATAAAAGCTTCATTAAAGGTATCTTCGTCGTAGCTGCCTTTAATATGGATAAGCGAAGCCTGCGACAGCGCCGCCAGCATTTTATGCGTCGACTGCGTTTCAAAGATAACTTTCCCCGCAATGCGATCGCCGCTCATGCCGCTTTTTCCCTGATAGATCGAGTGAAAATGGGTGTAGGGTACCCAGGCAGAGTCAAAATGGATCGACGGCACGTCGAGGGTTTCTTTAATCCAGGTGGTGTTGTACAACAGTCCGTCATAGGTGGAGTTGGTGATCACCGCATGTACAGGCCATCCAGCACCACCCGCAGCATTTACCTTTTGCTGTATCACATCGCGGGTAAACTCGCGCTTCGGAATACCGCCGAGGATCCCCAGCGCATTGCGTGTCGGTTTTAACCATAACGGCACAACGTCACTCATCATCAGTAAATGCGCCAGCGATTTATGGCAGTTGCGATCGATAAGAAGGGTACTTCCCGCCGGAGCAGAATACATGCCGACAATTTTGTTCGACGTTGAAGTCCCGTTGGTCACCATATAGCTTTGTTCCGCGCCGAAAGCACGCGCAATATACTCTTCAGCCTCCAGATGTGGGCCGCTATGGTCGAGCAGCGACCCCAACTCCGTCACCGAAATAGAAACATCGGCCTTTAAGGTATTACCGCCGAAGAAATCATAAAACAGGCAACCTACCGGGCTTTTTTGATAGGCAGAGCCGCCCATATGCCCAGGGGTGCAGAAGGTATATTTTCCCTCTTGCACATAGTTGAATAATGCTTTAGTAAACGGTGGCGTGATGTTGTCGAGGTATTCGCGAGTGTACTGGCCAATTCGGGTCGCGATCTCTTCCTCCAGCCCAAGCGCATATTCGAAAAACCACAACGTCATACGCAAATCCTGACCGCTGACATCCATCGTCGAATGCGCGTTGATAAAGGCGTATAGCGGCAGGTATTCATTCAGCTGGTTAATCTCGCTGCACAAATCAACGTTGTACTCATCCCAGTCAAAGATAACCCCACAGATCCGCGGATTATGTTCGATAAACTGCAACAGGTCGGCGCTGTTTTGCGGCCAGATGGTCTGGAAGCCTTGCCGTTGGAGGGCGGCTTCCAGTTCTTTGATCGGTTCGTCTTTGTGATAGACGCCATGGGGGCCCATGATGGCGATGATATTCACGCTTTCCTCCTGGAATTTACCTGAGGGAAGCATCATAACAATCACGCCAGTGCTTAGCACTCAGAGAAACCTGGGCACCGGCTTCGATAGCGCCGATCGGGCCAGATATAACGGCGCTCGCCAGGTTCATCCAGGTATCAGCAACCAGTTCCGGTTTATCCAACAGTGGACGAACGTCGCCGCCATACATGGCATCAGAGAATGGGCCATAGTTGTCGGAGAGCTGTTTCGCCCCACGACCAAAGTAGCTAAGGAAATCGCCATCTTTGTCTTTACCACACGGCCAGGTCTGACCCTGCCAGATATCCGGGTTACATTCGCCGTTGTAGCCGCCTTTCTGCCCTTCTACCCAACCTACTTCGCGGAGATAGACCAAAGCCTGACGCCATTCAGGAGTATCACGCCAGCTTTCATGGCCACCGGTTTCCTGCGCAAAGTGAGCAAACACTGGTTGCCAGAGATTTTAGGGAGGAACGGCATCATCTGCTAATCACATTACCTCTCACTGATCTCATCTCGCATCAGTAAACAACATATAAAAAAAGGGCCGGAAAATCCGACCCTTAGAGGTAAAAAATGATATTGATAATCAGGCGTAACCGTAGCTCATCAGACGCTGATAGCGACGGTTGAGCAGCTCTTCTTCATTCAGAGTGTCGAGGTCAGCCAGGTCAGCCAGCAGTTGAGCTTTCAAGCTCGCCGCCATCGCTTCCGGATTGCGATGCGCACCGCCCAGCGGTTCCGGAATGATAGAGTCGATCAGCTTCAGCTCTTTAAGACGCGGAGCGACGATACCCATCGCTTCAGCGGCCAGCGGCGCTTTGTCGGCGCTCTTCCACAGAATGGAAGCACAGCCTTCCGGGGAGATAACGGAATAAGTGCTGTACTGCAGCATATTCACTTTATCGCCTACGCCAATAGCCAGTGCGCCGCCGGAACCACCTTCACCAATCACGGTGCAGATAACCGGTACGCTCAGACGTGACATTTCACGCAGGTTACGGGCAATCGCTTCAGACTGGCCGCGTTCTTCCGCTCCTACTCCCGGGTAAGCCCCTGGAGTGTCGATGAAAGTGATGATGGGCATTTTAAAACGCTCAGCCATCTCCATCAGACGCAACGCCTTACGATAGCCTTCTGGTGCCGGCATCCCGAAGTTGCGACGAATTTTCTCTTTGGTTTCGCGCCCTTTTTGGTGGCCGATAATCATCACCGGACGCCCGTCCAGACGCGCAATCCCACCGACGATAGCTTTATCGTCAGCGTAAGCGCGGTCACCAGCCAGTTCGTCGAATTCGTCGAAAGCCAAGCGAACATAATCCAGGGTGTATGGGCGACGTGGATGGCGCGCCAGCTGAGCGACCTGCCATGCGCCAAGATCGGCGAAGATCTTGCGCGTCAGCTCTACGCTTTTTTCGCGCAGGCGATGCACTTCTTCATCGATATTAATATCCAGTTTCTCATCCTGGCGGCTTACCGCAGTCAGAGAATCGATTTTCGCTTCCAGCTCTGCAATCGGCTGTTCAAAATCAAGGAAATTCAGACTCATAGTATTCCTGTATTAGTCAAACTCCAGTTCCACCTGCTCCGAGCCGATAAGGCCACGCAGATCGTTGAGTAAACGATCGCTCGGAGAGACGCGCCATGTTGCGCCAAAACGCAACCGCGCGCGCGCATCCGCCCTCTGATAATAGAGGTGTACTGGAATGGTTCCCGAACGATGGGGTTCCAGAGACTGACGGAGTCGGTTTAAAAGCTGGTCATCAATTTGCCTGTCCGTCAGCGAGATAGCAAGCCCGCGAGCATATTTTTCCCGGGCTTCGTCAATGTCCATGACTTCACGAGCGGTCATTTTAAGCCCCCCGCTGAAGTCATCAAAGCTGACCTGTCCGCTGACGATAAGTATGCGGTCTTTTTCCAGCAATTGCTGGTATTTATCCAGGGCATCGGTGAATAACATCACCTCCAGACGCCCGGAACGGTCATCCAGCGTACAGATGCCGATACGATTGCCGCGCTTGGTGACCATGACCCGCGCCGCAATAACGAGCCCCGCCGCCGTGGTCACTTTACCACGATCGGTCGGATGCATGTCTTTGAGTCGTACGCCGCCAACATAGCGTTCGATCTCTCTCAGATACTGGTTAATCGGGTGCCCGGTCAGATACAGCCCCAGGGTCTCCCTTTCGCCATCCAGCACCACCTGTTCCGGCCATGGCTGGCAGTTAGCGTAGGATTGTTCAATTTGTTCCGGCTCTTCTGCCAGAACGCCAAACATATCAGCCTGGCCAATCGCTTCAGCTTTGGCGTGCTGATCGGCAGCTTTCAGCGCATCGCTCAACGAATTCATCAACGCCGCGCGATGCGGGCCGAGGCGGTCAAACGCCCCGGACATAATCAGTTTTTCCAGTACCCGACGGTTTAGCTTTTTGATATCAGTTCGCGCGCAAAGATCAAACAGCTCACGGAAATAACCGCCCTGGTTACGCGCTTCAATGATCGCTTCAATCGGGCCTTCACCAACGCCTTTGATGGCGCCGATACCATAAACGATTTCGCCATCGTCATTGACGTGGAAATGGTACAGGCCAGAGTTAATATCCGGCGGCAGGATTTTCAGCCCCATCCGCCAGCATTCATCCACCAGCCCAACCACTTTCTCGGTGTTGTCCATATCCGCGGTCATTACCGCCGCCATAAACTCGGCCGGATAGTGTGCCTTCAACCACAGCGTCTGGTAAGAAACTAAAGCATAAGCGGCGGAGTGCGATTTGTTAAATCCGTAACCCGCGAATTTCTCCACCAGGTCAAAGATTTTCATCGCCAGCTCGCCATCAACGCCGCGCTTTTTAGCCCCTTCTTCAAAGGTGCCACGCTGCTTGGCCATCTCTTCCGGCTTTTTCTTACCCATCGCACGACGCAGCATGTCAGCGCCGCCGAGGGTATAGCCGGAAAGCTCCTGGGCAATCTGCATGACCTGTTCCTGGTACAGAATGATGCCGTAGGTTGGCTCCAGTACCGGTTTCAAGCATTCATGCTGCCACTGCACGTCTGGATAGGAGATTTCTTCACGGCCGTGCTTACGGTCAATAAAGTTATCTACCATGCCCGACTGCAGCGGGCCTGGACGAAACAGGGCCACCAGGGCTATCATATCTTCGAAGCAGTCGGGCTGCAGGCGTTTGATCAGGTCTTTCATGCCGCGGGATTCAAGCTGGAATACCGCTGTGGTTTCCGAACGCTGCAGCATATCGAAGCTTTTTTTATCGTCGAGCGGGATAGCCGCGATATCTATCGGCTCCAGGCCCTGCTTCGCCCGGCGCGGATTGATCATTTTCAACGCCCAGTCGATGATCGTCAGCGTACGCAAGCCAAGGAAGTCGAACTTCACCAGCCCCGCGTATTCCACGTCGTTTTTATCGAACTGAGTAACCGGGTTTTGCCCCTGATCGTCGCAATATAGCGGAGCGAAATCGGTAATTTTAGTCGGCGCGATAACGACACCACCGGCATGTTTACCCGCGTTACGCGTGACCCCTTCCAGCTTACGCGCCATATCGATCAGCGCTTTGACTTCTTCATCGGCTTCGTAAATTTCCGGAAGCTGTGGTTCAGCCTCAAAAGCTTTTGCCAGGGTCATACCCGGATCGGGCGGCACTAGCTTGGATATGCGGTCAACAAACCCGTATGGATGTCCCAGCACGCGGCCCACGTCGCGGATAACCGCTTTCGCCGCCATCGTACCAAAGGTAATAATCTGCGAGACCGCGTCACGACCGTACATCTCCGCCACATGTTCGATAACCCTGTCACGTTTCTCCATACAGAAGTCAACGTCGAAGTCGGGCATTGAGACACGTTCCGGGTTAAGGAAACGTTCAAACAGCAGGTCAAACTCTAGCGGGTCCAGGTCGGTAATTTTCAGCGCATAGGCCACCAGCGAACCCGCACCGGAGCCTCGCCCAGGACCTACCGGCACGCCGTTATCTTTCGACCACTGAATAAACTCCATAACGATCAGGAAGTAACCCGGGAACCCCATCTGGTTGATAACCTGAAGTTCAATATCCAGACGTTCATCATATGGAGGGCGGGATTCTGCGCGCTTTTCAGGATCCGGGAATAAAAATTCGAGGCGCTCTTCCAGTCCCTCTTTTGATTTGACGACGAGAAAGTCTTCTGTCGACATTTCCCCGGTCGGGAACTGCGGCAGGAAGTATTCGCCAAGCCGCACGGTAACGTTGCAACGTTTGGCGATTTCAACGGTATTTTCCAGCGCCTCGGGAATATCAGAGAACAGCTCGCACATCTCCTCCTCGCTGCGCATATATTGCTGCGGCGAGTAGTTGCGTGGTCGCTTAGGATCATCAAGGGTAAAACCGTCGTGTATGGCTACGCGAATTTCATGCGCATCAAAGTCGCCGGTTTCCAGAAAACGGACATCGTTAGTCGCAACAACGGGTAAACCGCACTCTTCCGCCAGTTGCACAGCCGCATGAAGATAGCTCTCTTCATCAGCGCGTCCAGTGCGGATCAGCTCTAAATAGTAACGATCGGGAAAATACTGCTGATAAAAAGAGACGCACTGCTCGACCAGCGCCATGTTACCGCGCGTCAGGCTTACGCCAACGTCACCCTTGCGCGCGCCAGATAACAGAATGAGGCCTTCCTGATGTTCAACCAACCAGTCGCGATCGATCCACGGCCCTAATGCGCCGTAACCGCGTTGATAAGCGCGGGAGATTAGCAGCGTCAGGTTTTGATAGCCGACGTTATTCGCTGCCAGCACCGTTAGTTCAGTCAGCTCATCACCCATCAAATCGCTCTGGACGTGAAAATCCGCACCGACAATCGGTTTAATCCCGGCGCCATGTCCCGTTCCATAGAACTTCACCAGCCCACAGAGGTTGGTAAAATCAGTGATCGCCAGCGCAGGCATACCGAGCGCGGCCGCCTTTTTCACTAACGGCCCGGTTTTCGCCAGGCCATCGATCATGGAATAGTCGCTGTGCACCCGCAGGTGTACGAAACGTGGTTCAGCCATCTTCAGATTCCGCGTTACTTAATTGCTTGCGTGTCAGTTCAGGACGCCAGGCCCAGTGCGCGTTTTACCGGGCCAAAGCTGCGCCGATATTGTTCGATTACGCCATGTTCCAGCAGCTTTTGCAGATGAAAAGCGGTGGGATAACCTTTGTGTTGTGCAAAACCGTACTGGGGGAATTGCCGATCCAGTTCGGTCATTTCAGCATCGCGCGTCACTTTCGCCAGAATAGACGCGGCGCTGATTTCCGCGACTCGACTATCGCCTTTAACAACAGCCAGCGAAGGTGTCGGTAGCGGCGGACAGCGGTTACCATCAATAAGAACAAACTCAGGGGAAATACTCAAGCCAGCAACGGCGCGCTGCATTGCCAGCATAGTCGCATGTAAAATATTCAGTTCATCGATCTCATGCGGCTCCGCACGACCGAGGCTCCAGCACAGCGCTTTTTCTTTTATCTCATCAAAGAGCGCAAGGCGGCGTTTTTCACTTAACTTTTTGGAGTCATTAAGGCCCACAATCGGTTTTGCCGGGTCAAGAATCACCGCCGCAGTCACTACCGCGCCAACCAGCGGACCGCGTCCGACTTCATCGACTCCGGCAACCAGATGGGTATGCGGGTAAACGAATTCCATCATTTTGCTAACTCCAGTACTGCGTCCGCCGCCTGCTCATCAGCGTTGCAGCGGATCTGCTGATGCAGGGCGCGGAAGGTTTCATGCATATCGTGGCTGGTTTTACCATCGGCCAGCAGCGGCTTCAGCGCGTCGGCTAACGCCTGCGGCTGGCACTCGTCCTGCAACAGCTCTTTGACCAGTTCACGTCCGGCCAGGAGATTTGGCAACGACACATAGTCGGTCTTCACCAGCCGTTTCGCCAGCCAGAAGGTTAATGGCTTCATACGATAACCAACCACCATCGGACACTTCGCCAGCATGCACTCCAGCGCAGCCGTACCGGAAGCCAGTAGCGCGGCATCGCTTGCTATCATCGCGTCTCGCGCCTGACCGTCCAGCATATGCACCGCAAGATCCGGTGCCGTTTCCGCTTTGATACGCTCAAACTGCTCCCGACGCTTCACATTGACCAGTGGCACAACCACTTCCAGGTCAGGGTAATAGCCTCGCAGGATCTGCGCCGTTTTCAGGAAATC
Organism: Klebsiella huaxiensis; assembly: GCF_003261575.2. Classification (GTDB taxonomy): domain Bacteria; phylum Pseudomonadota; class Gammaproteobacteria; order Enterobacterales; family Enterobacteriaceae; genus Klebsiella; species Klebsiella huaxiensis. The sequence goes on from NZ_CP036175.1 coordinate 4,850,845, forward strand.
GGCGCTAAGCATCTCGACTTCAGCCCCACGGCTACCGGGCAGTAGCGCCAGACAGTGTACTTCACGGGCAATTCCCAAGCGGTCGCGCGCGGCGCCTTTGTCCGGATCCAGCGGCATCGCATCCGCCATCGTGTGACCGATAAACCGGCAGGGAACGTTGAATTTGTCATAAAACGCTTTTTCGAAAGGCAGAAATGCCAGCACCAGATCGGTGGATCTGCCAATTTTGAAAACGCGTTTTTGCCGCCATGCCCACACCGACGGACTGACGTAATGGATAGTTTTGATACCCTGCTTCTTGAGATTACCTTCGAGGGTAATATTGAAATCAGGCGCATCAATACCAACGAAAACATCTGGCTTAAGTTCGGTGAATCGACGGGTGAGATCGGCGCGAATATGCAGCAGTCGACGCAGGCGCCCCAACACTTCCACAATGCCCATCACCGCCAGCTCTTCCATCTCATACCAGGCTTCGCAGCCTTCGGCCTGCATCAATGGCCCGGCAACGCCAACAAAGCGGGCATCAGGTATGCGGGCTTTGAGCGCTCGAATAAGACCTGCGCCAAGAATATCGCCGGAGGTTTCTCCGGCGACCAGGGCAATCGTCAGGGGACGCGATTCAGTCATTAACGAATCAGGCCGCGCGTAGAGCGGGCAAAGAAGTCGCTGAATGCCTGAACTTCAGGGTATTGTGCCGCCAGCTCGGCAATCTCGGGTTTCGCTTCGTCCAGCGTTTTGCCGCTGCGGTACAGCAGCTTATACGCGTTACGAATCGCGGTGATCGCCTCACGGCTGAAACCGCGGCGTTTGAGCCCTTCGATATTGACGCCAAACGGCGTTGCGTGGTTGCCCTGAGCAATAACAAACGGCGGAACATCTTGCGCAACACCGGAGCAGCCGCCAACCATGACATGTGCGCCGATGATGCAGAATTGATGTACTGCGGTCATGCCGCCGATGATAACAAAATCATCCAGCGAGACATGGCCAGCAAGCGTCGCGTTATTGGCCAGAATACAGCGGTTGCCAAGCGTACAATCGTGCGCCACGTGCGCGTTGATCATCAGCAGGTTATCGCTGCCCACCTTCGTTAATCCACCGCCCTGTACTGTGCCACGATGAATGGTGACGCTTTCGCGGATGCGGTTGCGATCGCCAATTTCCACACGGGTTGGTTCACCAGCATATTTCAGATCCTGGTTAACTTCGCCGATGGAAGCGAACTGATAGATCTCGTTATCGCGGCCAATTTTGGTATGACCATTAATGACAACATGAGACTTCAGTACGGTGCCTTCGCCAATTTCGACGTTAGCGCCAACAATACAAAACGGACCAATGTGAACGTTAGCACCAATAACGGCGCCTTCTTCTACAATGGAGGAAGGATGAATAAAGGCGGTTTTATCAATCACGTATCAGGCCTCCCGGCTACGGGCACACATCATCGTTGCTTCGCAAACCACTTTTCCATCAACCAGCGCAACGCCTTTGAAACGAGTCAGGCCGCGACGGGTTTTCTCAAAAGTGACTTCCATAATCATTTGATCGCCAGGTACGACCGGACGTTTGAAACGCGCTTCGTCGATCCCGGCAAAATAATACAGCTCACCCGGCTCCAGTTTTCCCACGCTTTTGAATGCCAGAATGCCGGTGGCCTGCGCCATTGCTTCCAGAATCAGTACACCCGGTAAAATCGGCTTACCAGGGAAGTGCCCCTGGAAAAACGGCTCATTTACAGAAACATTTTTTACTGCGCGCAGAAAACGACCTTCTTCAAAATCCAGCACGCGATCTACCAGCAGGAACGGGTAACGGTGAGGGAGAAGTTCCAGAATCTCTTCAATGTGCAGAGTATGAGTGTCAGTAGTCAAAATACTCTTCCTGTCTAAATATACTAAAGGGCAATAATAACACGGCCTGCGGCAATCTCATGAATGCAACAGGCCGAAAATTTAATGTGTCGGGTGAAGCACTAATCTTGCTGATTAACCTTGCGCTCAATAGCTTTGAGACGCTTGCTCATATCATCAATATTCAGCACCAACGCAGCCGTTTTTCGCCAAACCTTATTCGGTTGCAGCGGAATACCTGAAGAGTAAACTCCCGGCTCGGTGATTGGACGCATAACCATTCCCATCCCCGTTACGGTAACTTTATCGCAGATTTCCATGTGTCCGTTGATCACGCTGGCGCCGCCAATCATGCAGTAGCGGCCAATTTTCAAGCTGCCCGCCATAATCACACCGCCAGCAACGGCAGTATTGTCACCAATCGTCACGTTGTGCGCAATTTGGCATTGATTATCGATGATCACACCGTTGCCGATCACAGTATCGTCCAGCGCACCACGATCAATGGTAGTACAAGCGCCAATCTCCACACGATCGCCAATAATAACGCGACCCAATTGTGGGATCTTAACCCAATTACCACGATCGTTGGCGTAACCAAAGCCATCCGCACCAATTACCGTACTGGATTGGATTAGACAATTCTCGCCGATCTCAATATCGTGGTAAACGGTCACATTGGCCCACAAACGCGAGCCAGCACCAATTTTCGTATTTTTCCCAACGAAGCATCCCGCGCCGATAACAACGTTATCGCCGAGCACAACACCCGATTCAATAACAGCATTCGGGCCAATAGCAACGTCAGTACCCAGCTTAGCCGTGGCGTCAATAACCGCGCTGGGCGCGATATTCTGCGCCGGCTGCGGCGTGGTATCAAGAATTTGAGCCATGCGCGCGTATGTCAGGTAGGGATTACGCACTACCAGCGCGGCACTATGGGCAAAGGGCAAATCATCCTGCGTCATCACGACAGCAGACGCCTGGCAAGCGGCCAGGTGTTCACGGTACTTAGGATTTACCATGAAAGTAATATGGCCCGTTTTAGCGGATTGCATGGACGCAACGCCGGTGATGACGATATCGCCATCACCGTGTAGTTCTGCATCCAACTGCTGTGCTAAATCAGCCAGTCGAATTGAAGGCATTACTTATTTAACCTGTTTCAGCACATCAGCGGTGATGTCTTTTACATCGCTGCTGTTGTATGCCACGGCATTAGAGTCAACAACCAGATCGATGCTCTGATCTTTAGCAACGCTCTGCACTGCGCTCTGGATACGAGTCACCAGCTTGCCACGTTCTTCATTAGAACGACGTGCGCGGTCCTGCTCGAAAGACTGGGCTTTCTGGGAGAAAGTCTGGCGCTGAGCCATCACGTCTTTTTCCAGTTTGGTACGATCAGCACCGGCTTTCATGGACTGCAGACGCTGCATTTTAGACTGCAGGTCGCCTTCCATACGCTGCAGCTCGCTTGCGCGACCTTTAAACTCGTTTTCCAGCGTGTTAGAAACGCCTGTTTTCTGGGCAACCTGTTGGAACAAGTTGTTCATGTTAACCATTGCAATTTTATCTGCCGCCTGAGCGGAAGTTACCATTGCTAAACCCAGACCTGCAGCTAATAACCACTTTTTCACAATAAACTCCTTACCATCCCATGAGTACCCTGGGGTACCGTTATTTGCGTGGCCAGGCGATAACCTCAGTTATCGCCAATAGTCAGCGCTATACTGCTCTTGCATTCCATTGCAGCCAACACAATTACCAGGTTTTACCGATGTTAAACTGGAACTGTTCAGCTTTGTCTCCATCGTACTTTTTAAACGGCTGGGCGTAGGAGAATACCAACGGCCCTAACGGCGACATCCACTGAACTGCGATACCCGCAGACATACGAATGTTGTTCGGATCGCTGTAGTCCGGATAGCCCGGATACGCACCAGAATCCCAGTGAGTATCCCACACGGTCCCCATGTCCCAGAAGAAGGAAGTACGGACCGAATTTGCATATTTATCGCTAATAAACGGCGTTGGAGTGATCAGCTCCAGGCTGGCGACCGCCATGGCGTTACCGCCCACAGCGTCATCAGACTTACATGGTGCAGATTGATCACGATTACATTCGTTATCATAACTATCATCACCGTCATGGCGGCTGCTGGCAGGCAGATAAACCGCTTTCGGGCCAATTGTATTGGACTGAAAACCACGCACGGTGCTTGAACCACCGGCATAGAAGTTCTCATAGAACGGCATCTCTTTACCGCCCAGACCATTACCGTAACCAAAGCGGGTACGTCCCAACATGACCCACTGATGATCGTCATCGATTGGTACATAGGTCGCCGTATCCAGCGTCGCTTTGTAGTATTCGTTGTCAGATCCCGGAATCGTCACTTTACCATTCAGATTAACGCGCGAACCTTCGGTCGGGAAGAAACCACGGTCCAGCTTGTTGTACGTCCAACCATAGTTGAAGGTGAAGTCATCAGCGCTGAACGAGTTTCTGTCGTTCGTGTTGTCCGGATACTGGCCCATCGAATTCAGATAACGCCACATTGATACCTGCGGCTGCATATTGGACAAGGAGTTATGCACATAGCCCAGACCCGCGCGCAGCGAATTGTATTCGTTAATCGGGAAGCCCAGCGTAATGTCTGTACCATAACTTTTGTTGGTATAGTCAGACAGGTCGGCATCGTTAGCATCGAAGTCGTTATAGAAGACACGACCACCGAGGCTGACGCCATCCACGGTAAAGTACGGGTTAGTCACCGACAGTTCAGTATAGGTCTGGTAATCGTTTTTGGTGCCGTTAATACCAACAGAATAGCCAGTACCGAGCCAGTTATCCTGCTGAACGCCAGCCTGGAAGCTAACGCCGCTTTCAGTGCCGTAACCAACACCAAAGTTAAAGCTACCGGTATTACGTTCTTTAACCCTGTAGACAACGTCTACCTGATCCGGGCTACCCGGTACACGCTGCGTATCGGTATCAACCGTTTCAAAATAGCCCAAACGGTTCAGACGATCTTTACCCTGGTCAACCAGGTCGCTCCCCAGCCAGGCACCTTCCATCTGACGCATTTCACGACGCAGAACGGAATCTTTCGAGGTATCGTTACCTTCAAAACGCACTTTACGCACGTAATAACGGTTACCCGCATCCACGTTAACGTGCAGCTTCACCGTCTTGTCGGTATCGTTGATTTCCGGCTGGGACTGAACGCGCGGATAGGCGTAGCCATAGCGACCGAGGAGTTTCTTAATATCATTCTCCATTTTGGTCACTTTGGTGCCGTTATACAGCTCGCCCGGCTCCACTTTGGTCAGCGCTTCGATTTCTGCCGAATGTCCCGCCAGATCGCCCGTCACCTGCACACCAGAAAGCTTGTACTGATCGCCTTCGGTAATGTTGACGGTGATGTAGATGCCCTTTTTGTCCGGCGTCAGGCTAACCTGCGTGGAATCAATGTTGAAACGGGCATAGCCGCGATCCAGATAGTAACTACGCAGAGTTTCGAGGTCCCCTGCCAGCTTCTGTTTCTGGTATTTGCGATCGCCAACCACGTTCCACCATGGCACTTCATCGCGCAGCTGGAATGTCGAAATCAGTTCATCAGTGCTGAAAGCATGATTGCCGACGATATTGATCTGCTGGATTTTAGCCGATACGCCTTCCTGGAATACCAGTTTCAGGTCGACACGGTTACGCGGTAGCGGCGTCACGACAGCTTTTACGCTGGCGCTGTACTTGCCGACGCTGTAGTAAAAATCTTCCAGCCCTTTTTCAATATCAGCGAGCGTGGTGCGATCGAGAGATTCCCCTACGCGTACACCGGATGCCTCAAGGTTTTGCTTGAGCATGTCATCTTTCACCGACTTGTTGCCGGAGAAAGTGATGCTGGCAATCGTTGGACGCTCTTTCACCTGCACCAGCAGGGTATCACCATCGCGCAGGACGCGGACATCCTCAAAGTTGCCAGTGGCAAACAGAGCACGGATGGTGTTACTGATATCATCATCGGTTACGGTATCGCCAGGACGCACTGGCATACTGAGGAGGGCCGCACCAACAGCGACACGCTGCAAGCCGTCGAAATGAATGTCCTTCACCACGAACCCTTCAGCACCGTATACGGTTGCGCTGCTAAACAGCAGCGACGCTATGAGCAACTTTTTCATCGCCATCGTTATTATGCGTTCTTCCTAACAAACTCTCTTACAACCGAGAGAAATCATTGAAAAGTGCAAGCCCCATTAACAACACCAGCAATATTGAGCCAATGCGATAACTAAAGTCTTGAACTCGCTCGGATACCGGTCCGCCTTTCAGCTTTTCAATCGCCAAAAACAGCAAATGTCCCCCGTCAAGAACAGGAAGCGGGAACAGGTTGATTATTCCGAGGTTCACGCTAATCAGCGCAAGGAACATCAGGTAATAAATCAGCCCGTACTCCGCTGACATCCCAGCCCCCTGGGCGATAGAAATCGGCCCGCTGAGGTTGTTCAGTTTGACATCACCGGTTATCAATTTGCCCAGCATCCTGACCGTTAACGACATCAGCTGCCAGGTTTTATCCGTGGCTTCAGCGATGGCGGCAAACGGCCCGTACTGACGCACTGTCTTATATTCATCAGGCAGCGGGATGACCTTAGGTACGACCCCTGCAAACCCCTCAGTTTTGCCCCTGGTGGACTTTGAATCTGGCGTCAAGGTTACCGATAAAGGACTCCCCTGCCGTTCGATGTCCAGAACTAACGCACTTCCCGGATTATCACGCACAAGATTAACAAACGTCATCCACTGCGTTAACGGTTGACCATCGACTTTAACGATCCTGTCGCCCGCTTGCAAACCCGCCTTCTGCGCCGCCGAGTTAGATTGAACTTCTGCCAGGACGGTATCAATCTGCGCGCTGCGCGGCTGAATGCCTAACGAAGCTACCGGATCTTGTTTATCCGGTTCAAACGCCCAGTGCTGCAGATTGAGGATTTTATCCTGACGTTGATTGGTCCCGAAAGGGGCAACGGTAACTATTGTTTGCCGATCGCCAATCTTCGCCACCAGCGCCATACGCACAGCATCCCAATCAGGCGTTTCGATGCCATCTATCGCTTTAAGTTCCGTTCCTTTTGCAATTTGTGCTTGCGCGGCTATCGAGTTGGGCGTTATATCGCCAACAACCGGACGAACGCCAGGGACACCAATAATGAAGACCAACCAGTAGGCAAAAATGGCAAAAAGGAAGTTGGCGATAGGCCCAGCGGCAATAACAGCAGCACGCTGACCAACGGTTTTGTTGTTGAAAGCGTAGTGGCGCATCTCGGGCACCACCGGCTCGACGCGTTCGTCGAGCATTTTGACATAGCCACCCAGCGGGATAAGAGCAATGACGAACTCCGTGCCCTGCTTATCGTAGCGCCGCCAGAGAGCCTTGCCAAAACCAATGGAGAAGCGCTCAACACGGACGCCACAGCGGCGAGCAACCCAGAAATGGCCAAATTCATGGACGGTGATCAACACGCCCAGCGCAATAATAAAAGCAGCCAAATTCCAGAGAACGCTCAGCATAAAATTTTCCGTCAAATCGTCCTGAAAACTAACAATAGCAGACACGCAAACACAGGGACCGCAGCCGTCAGGCTATCAATACGATCCAGAATACCACCGTGCCCGGGAATCAGATTCCCGCTATCTTTAATACCCGCTTCACGTTTAAACATGCTTTCTGTGAGATCGCCAAGCACCGAGGCCAAAGCCGCAATAACTGAGCAAACCAGCAGGACCGTCGGCGTGACATCCAGATGAGCCCACCAGCCGTAAGCCCATGAGATAACTGCCGCCGTGAGCAGCCCACCAAAAAATCCCTGCCAGGTTTTGCCCGGAGACACTTTTGGCGCCAGCTTATGCTTGCCGAACATTTTACCAAACATGTAGGCACCGGAATCCGCGCCCCAGACCAGGATCATCACGTACAGCAACCACAGCGCACCACTGTAATGGTCATCGGCGTAATGCCAGGCGCGCAGCGCCAGCATGCCCCAAAAAAATGGGACAATGGTCAGGATGCCAAAAATCAGACGTAGCGTTTTTGAGTTACGCCAGAAGGCGGCAGAAGCGGGATAAGTCAGTACCAAAATAAGCGCAACTATCCACCAGCCAAATGATGCCCATAGCGACCCCTCAACCAACGGTTGGTGAACGTCGTAATGGTATTCCGGCATAAGAAAAAGCATCAACGCCAGCAGCAGGCCGCAGAGCACCGACAGCCAGACTCTCTGCGTCGTTGAAGTGAAACCGCTAAATTGCCCCCACTCCCACGCGGCGAGCATACAGACGACCAGCGTGACGATGGCAAAACCCGCGGGCGGCAATAGAAAAAGCGCCGCTATAACGACGGGGATTAAGACGAAAGCAGAAATCAGGCGATACTTCAGCAAAAGTGACCCCCATCAGGCATTATTGCCACCCGGCTCAGTGCCGCCGAAACGACGCTCTCGATTAACAAAGGCATGGAGTGCACCTTCAAAGTCCTGTTCAGCGAAATCGGGCCAAAGAACATCCGTAAAGTAAAGTTCGGCATAGGCAATTTGCCAAATCAAAAAGTTACTGATGCGATGCTCTCCCCCGGTCCTAATAACTAAATCTACGGGTGCAAGCTCATTCATACAAACCTGCTGGCTCAGCATCTCTTCCGTGATTTGATCGGGTTGCAGCAACCCTTCCTGTACCTGTTGGGCCAAATGACGAACGCCCTGGACGATATCCCAGCGGCCGCCATAGTTGGCAGCAATATTCAGGGTCAAACCTGTATTGTTCTCAGTCAACGCCTCCGCTTTACGGATACGCTCCTGCAAACGTGCGTTAAAACGTGTTGTCTCGCCGATAATACGCAGACGCACATTATGCCTGTGCAGGCTTTTCACTTCGCTATCCAACGCCCAGACAAACAGCTCCATCAGCGCACTGACCTCCTGCGCCGGGCGGTTCCAGTTTTCACTACTGAACGCGTATAACGTCAACGCTTCAATACCATTATTAGCCGCGAAAGAGACGGCGCGACGCACGGACTTCGCGCCGGCTTTATGGCCGAAGGCACGAATTTTTCCTTGCCGTTTCGCCCAGCGACCGTTGCCGTCCATAATAATGGCAACATGGCGACAACCATGCGCAGGCGACATTTCGCTGACAGTTTGATTAGCAGACAACATAACGCGTTTTAAGTCCATAATAAGGATTAGCTAAGCCACCAAACACGGGCCACCGGTCAGCGCTGGATACGCATTTTTATCCGGTACCGGAGCTACGGCCAATCGCAGAGAACAACCAAAAGCTTTACGCAAAAAAGCCGTGTTTTGCCACGGCCACCGTAATCTTTCACAACAAAATGCAACGATCGGGTGGCGCAGACTATATCACCGAAGCCCAGCGCCCACAAATATCACAGTGAGTATCAGAATTTGCTCCGAGCGGCCAGTAACTGGCTTGCGCTCACCCGAGCCATCGCGTCAATCTCCAGCACTTCATCAATACTTTGCGGCTCATTTAGCGTCTGTTGATCCAGGACCGACTGATTGACTGCTGCAATATCAGTGAAACGGATATCATCGTTCAGGAACGCGGCTACGGAGACTTCATTCGCCGCATTCAGCGCCGTTGTCGCCGCCTGCCCCGCATCAAAGGCATCCATCGCCAGCTTCAGGCAAGGATAACGCCCGTAATCCGGTGCGGAGAAGCTCAGGTTACTCAACTGGCAAAAGTCCAGCGGTTTCACTCCAGAGTTAAGACGCTTTGGCCACCCCATAGTGTGGGCAATCGGCGTACGCATATCCGGCTCACCGAGCTGTGCCAGAACGCTACCGTCCTGATAACGCACCATCGAATGAATCACTGATTGCGGATGGATAAGCACTTCCATTTGCTGCGCCGAAGCATTAAACAACCAGCGTGCTTCGATATACTCCAGTCCCTTGTTCATCATGGTGGCTGAGTCGACGGAAATTTTGCGCCCCATAGACCAGTTTGGATGATTACAGGCCTGGTCTGGCGTCATTACCGCCAGTTCGGAAATCGCCGTTTCCCGAAAAGGGCCCCCGGAACCGGTCAGCAGAATCGACGCCACACCGTTCTGCGTTAAATCAGCGTATCCCAGATTGTGTTGAATTGTTTCCGGCATACTCTGAAAAATCGCATTGTGTTCGCTATCAACCGGCAGCAGACGAGCCCCGAACTGCTGCACCGCCTCCATAAACAGGCGACCACAGGTCACCAGCGACTCTTTATTCGCCAGCAGCACCGTTTTCCCGGCGCGAATGGCTGACAGCGTCGGTACCAGCCCTGCCGCTCCGACAATCGCTGCCATCACCTGATCAACATCGTCCAGTGCCGCAACCTCAGCAGCAGCCTGCTGGCCACTCATGACTTCAGTACGGCTGCCGTGTTCGCGGAGTTTTGTCCGCAACAGCTCAGCGCTGTGTGCATCATCCATAACCGCGTAACGAGGGGAAAATTCCAGACATTGTTCAACCATGCGGTCGACATTTTTCCCGGCGACCAGCGCGGTAATAGAAAAGCAGTCAGGATTATGGCGCACCACATCCAACGTGCTGCAGCCGATAGAACCGGTCGAACCGAGAACGGTTAATTGCTTCATGAGACGCCCAGAAGAATTAAGACAGGATAAAAAGCAAAACGCCGCCAGCAAGCCTTTATGCATCAATTATCAGGTGAGAGCGGAGGCACAGAGCCTTTGACATGGTGCCAAAGGCTACAAGGCCAGCCGTCTAAACGCAATCCCGAAAATTGAGCGTACGGTCTCCTGTACGGCGTTTCAGATTTTACGCAGGCCGCACTTCCGGCCCGCGAATTGGCAGAGAATCAGAACTGCATCAGTTCCGCTTCTTTATCCGCCAGCGCCGCATCAACTTTCTTGATAGCAGCGTCGGTCATTTTTTGCACGTCGTCCTGAGAGCGGCGATCGTCGTCTTCGCTGATCTCTTTCTCTTTCAGAAGTGCTTTTACTTTGTCGTTGGCGTCGCGACGAACGTTACGCACGGCAACGCGCGCCTGTTCAGCTTCACCACGCACGATTTTGGTCAGATCTTTACGACGTTCTTCGGTCAGCGGCGGCAGCGGAACGCGGATATCGCTACCCGCAGAGCTTGGGTTCAGACCAAGGTCGGAAGCCATAATCGCTTTCTCAACGGCCGGACTCATGGAGCGATCGAAGACGTTAATCTTCAGTGTACGGGAGTCTTCTACCGTTACGCTAGCCAACTGGCGCAGCGGAGTCGGCGTACCGTAGTATTCCACGATAATGCCATCCAGCAGGCTGGGAGAAGCACGACCCGTGCGTATTTTGCTGATTTGGGTTTTGAACGCTTCAACGCATTTATCCATGCGTACTTCAGCATCTTTTCTGATATCGCTAATCACGTTACGAATCCTTGAAAACTTGTCTCAGGCAGACCAGACAATTGCACATAGTGGAAATGTGCTAAGTATAGCCCTGATTAATATGTTTACGGGTAAGGCACTGTCCCACGACGGTAGTGCAAAATCTTACCTCTATTTCTACACAAAATCATTCAAGTTGTATCAAGGCGGCAACTGAGCGAATCCTCAGTCACTTACTACAGTAAATGACTGAGGTGAGCAAAGGCAGCCAACGCAGAAACAGCTTGAAGGATGAAGTGTAACACGGAAATTATTCCGTGATTAACGTCCCTTCTTTTTCACCCATCACCACACGGCGCAGCGCGCCTGGCTTGTTCATGTTGAACACGCGAATCGGCAATTTATGGTCACGGGCCAGGGTGAAGGCTGCAAGATCCATCACTTTCAGTTCTTTATCCAGTACTTCGCTGTAGGTCAGCTGATCGTACATGGTGGCAGAAGGATCTTTGGCCGGGTCAGCGGTAAATACGCCATCAACTTTCGTCGCTTTCAACACAACATCAGCTTCGATTTCGATACCGCGCAGGCAAGCTGCGGAATCAGTGGTAAAGAAAGGATTGCCCGTACCGGCGGCCAGAATCACCACGCGGTTGTTACGCAGCAGGCTAATAGCTTCCGCCCAACTGTAGTTATCACATACGCCGTTCAGCGGAATAGCTGACATCAGGCGGGCGTTCACATAGGCGCGATGGAGAGAATCACGCATTGCAAGGCCGTTCATGACCGTTGCCAACATGCCCATGTGGTCGCCCACAACGCGGTTCATACCTGCTTTCGCCAGACCAGCTCCACGGAACAAGTTACCGCCACCAATCACTACGCCAACCTGAATACCCAGTTCAACCAGTTCTTTGATTTCCTGAGCCATACGGTCAAGTATGCTTGCATCAATACCGAAGCCTTCTGAACCTTGCAGCGCTTCGCCACTTAATTTAAGCAGAATACGTTTGTAGACGGGTTTTGCATTGGTAGCCATGTTTCTTTCCTGAGACTGTCAACGAATGAGATGAATTATTTCTGGCGACATTGTACGTCGCTTTCCAGCGTAGCCACCAGAGCGGTTGGCTGAATTTACAAGTTAGGCACAAAAAGAAGCCGCCCTCAGGCGGCTCCTTTTTTGAAAATTAAGACTGCTTGGACATCGCAGCAACTTCTGCTGCAAAGTCAGTCTCAACTTTCTCGATGCCTTCACCCACTTCAAAGCGGATGAAGCCAGTCACGTCAGCGTTGTGCTCTTTCAGCAGCTGAGCAACAGATTTGCTCGGATCCATAACGAAAGGCTGACCAGTCAGAGAAACTTCGCCGGTGAATTTCTTCATGCGGCCTTCAACCATTTTCTCTGCGATTTCTTTCGGCTTGCCAGACTGCATGGCGATGTCCAGCTGAACCTGGTACTCTTTTTCTACTACGTCAGCAGAAACATCTTCCGGCTTAACGAATTCAGGCTTGCTTGCAGCAATGTGCATAGCCAGCTGTTTAACCAGCTCAGCGTCAGCGCCTTTAGCCGCAACCAGAACACCGATACGCGCACCGTGCTGGTAAGAACCCAGAACTTCGCCTTCCAGGGAAGAAACGCGACGAATGTTGATGTTCTCACCAATTTTAGCAACCAGCGCAACGCGTTCTTCTTCGAACTGTGCTTTCAGTACTTCAACATCAGTGATTTTGCCTGCAACAGCAGCGTCCAGTACTTTGTTAGCGAATGCCTGGAAACCACCATCTTTAGCTACGAAGTCAGTCTGGCAGTTAACTTCCAGAATGATGCCATAGGTGCCGTCAATTTTAGTGATGATCACACCATCAGCAGCAACGTTGCCTGCTTTTTTCGCTGCTTTAATAGCACCGGATTTACGCATGTTTTCGATTGCCAGCTCGATGTCGCCGTTAGCTTCGGTCAGCGCTTTTTTGCAATCCATCATGCCTGCGCCAGTACGCTCGCGCAGCTCTTTTACCAGGGATGCGGTAATTTCAGCCATTCTTTAATCCTCGGGAGATTTGACTCGCCCGGTTCCAGGAACCAAACGAATTTAAAAGTGAAAAAGGGGCCGCTAAGAGGCCCCTATTTATACACGGTACTAAATAAGGGGATAACCTTATTATTCAGCTTCTACGAAGCTTTCTTCCGCTTGAGAAGCCAGATCCTGCGAACGACCTTCACGCACGGTAGTCGCTACAGCACCCAGGTACAGGCTAACTGCGCGGATTGCGTCGTCGTTACCCGGGATAACGAAGTCAACACCGTCCGGATCGGAGTTAGTATCAACGATAGCAAATACCGGAATACCCAGGTTGTTTGCTTCTTTGATAGCGATGTGTTCGTGGTCAGCGTCGATAACGAACAGTGCGTCCGGCAGGCCGCCCATGTCTTTGATACCGCCCAGGCTGTTTTCCAGCTTGCCCAGCTCACGAGTACGCATCAGCGCTTCTTTCTTGGTCAGCTTGTCGAAAGTACCGTCCTGAGACTGAATTTCCAGATCTTTCAGACGTTTGATAGACTGACGAACGGTTTTCCAGTTAGTCAGCATACCGCCCAGCCAGCGATGGTTCACGAAGAACTGGTCGCAGCTGTTAGCAGCTTCTTTCACCGCTTCGCTTGCAGCGCGTTTAGTACCAACGAAAAGGATTTTGCCTTTACGAGAAGAGATCTTGTTCAGTTCAGCCAGAGCTTCGTTGAACATCGGTACAGTTTTCTCAAGGTTGATGATGTGAACTTTGTTACGTGCGCCGAAGATGAAAGGCTTCATTTTCGGGTTCCAGTAACGGGTCTGGTGACCAAAGTGAACACCAGCCTTGAGCATGTCGCGCATGGAAACAGTTGCCATGTTTAAAACCTCTATATTAGAAAGTTGGGGTTAAGCCTCCACGCATCCCATATTACCGACCCCAAGGGGCACCCCGGAATATGTGCCGATACGTGTGTGTTGTTACACAAAGTGAGATTTATCGCTTCAGTCCATCTTGTGTATCTGAGAATGGAACGGAAGTCCGGCGCGCTTTATACCACAAAACCAACCCAGACACCAACTGTTGTTGACGTAGCGTGCTGTTAATGATTCTCAATTTGGCAGCAGGACACCCGGACTGTTAACATTGATCGGACATAATCTATTATTGTCGAAAAAATCGACATTGCTGGACACTATCCATGGCTATTTCTATCAAGACATCTGAAGACATCGAAAAAATGCGCGTCGCCGGTCGCCTGGCCGCCGAAGTGCTGGAAATGATTGAACCTTACGTAAAACCGGGCGTCAGCACCGGCGAACTGGACCGCATCTGCAACGATTATATCGTTAACGAGCAAAAAGCCGTTTCAGCTTGCCTGGGCTATCACGGTTTCCCGAAATCCGTCTGCATCTCTATTAATGAAGTGGTATGCCACGGGATCCCGGATGACGAAAAATTGCTGAAAGATGGCGATATCGTCAACATTGATGTCACCGTGATTAAAGATGATTTCCACGGCGACACCTCGAAAATGTTCATCGTCGGCAAGCCAACCATTCTTGGCGAGCGCCTGTGCCGCATCACCCAGGAAAGTCTGTATCTGGCGCTGAAAATGGTCAAGCCAGGCATCAACCTGCGCACCATCGGTGCTGCGATTCAGAAATTCGTTGAAGCGGAAGGTTTCTCCGTGGTGCGCGAATATTGCGGTCACGGCATCGGTCGCGGCTTCCATGAAGAGCCGCAGGTTCTGCACTATGATTCAGCGGAAACCAACGTGGTCCTCAAACCGGGCATGACCTTCACTATTGAGCCGATGGTCAACGCGGGCAAAAAAGAGATCCGCAGCATGAAAGACGGCTGGACGGTAAAAACCAAAGACCGGAGCTTGTCTGCGCAGTACGAGCATACTATTGTGGTGACAGACAACGGCTGCGAAATTCTGACGTTACGCAAGGATGACACCATCCCGGCGATAATCTCGCACGACGAATGATGAAAAGCCGGCGCCAGCCGGCTTTTTTATGACGGGCGATAGTTTTTTCTTATGGTGGCGCGATGAGCAACTCTTTACCTGACACTGTCTCCCCTGCTCTGTCCGGTCAGCCGGATAATCCAGACGACTGGTCGCAAAACGATTTCAACTGTGCCGCCATTAAGGCGCATATCGATACATTCCAGCGTTGGCTGGGCGAGGCTTTTGATAACGGCATCGCCGCCGAACGATTAATAGAAGCACGTACCGAATTTATCGACCAGTTGCTCCAGCGACTATGGGTCGAATACGGCTTCGGCTCGGTCAACGATACCGCCCTGGTCGCAGTAGGCGGCTATGGTCGCGGCGAGCTCCACCCGCTCTCCGACATTGACCTACTGATTCTGAGCCGCAAAAAGCTGCCCGATGAACAGGCGCAAAAAGTCGGTGAACTGCTGACGCTACTGTGGGATATCAAACTGGAAGTCGGCCACAGCGTGCGCACCCTCGAAGAGTGCCTGCTGGAGGGGTTGTCAGATCTCAGCGTCGCCACCAACCTGATCGAATCGCGCCTGCTCATCGGCGATGTCGCGCTATTCCTTGAATTACAAAAACACATATTTAGCGACGGCTTCTGGCCATCAGAAAAGTTCTTTGCCGCAAAAGTCGAAGAGCAGAACATACGCCATCAACGCTATCACGGCACCAGCTATAACCTGGAGCCGGATGTCAAAAGTAGTCCTGGCGGCCTGCGCGATATTCACACTCTCCAGTGGATCGCACGCCGTCATTTTGGCGCCACTTCTCTTGATGAAATGGTCGGCTTCGGCTTCCTCACCGAGGCCGAGCGTAACGAGCTTAACGAGTGCCTGCATCAGCTATGGCGGATTCGCTTTGCCCTGCATCTTGAGCTAAACCGCTACGATAACCGCCTGCTTTTCGACAGACAGTTCAGCGTTGCCCGTCGCCTGCGCTATGAAGGCGAAAGTAACCAGCCCATTGAGCATATGATGAAGGATTTCTTTCGCGTCACGCGCCGAGTGAGCGAACTGAACCATATGCTAATCCAGCTGTTCGAAGAAGCCATTCTCGCCCTTACCGAGGATGAGAAACCGCGGCCCATTGATGACGATTTTCAACTGCGCGGTACGCTTATCGATCTACGCGATGACACGCTGTTTATCCGCGAGCCGCAGGCCATTCTGCGCATGTTCTATATGATG
This sequence comes from Klebsiella huaxiensis, assembly GCF_003261575.2. GTDB lineage: Bacteria > Pseudomonadota > Gammaproteobacteria > Enterobacterales > Enterobacteriaceae > Klebsiella > Klebsiella huaxiensis. The sequence goes on from NZ_CP036175.1 coordinate 4,867,303, forward strand.
GTGCGTAACAGCAGCATCACCGGAATCTACTCCACCACGCTTCGCCATCTGCGCCACGCCCGTCGCCATCTGACGCAGCCGCTTTGCTATATCCCGGAAGCGCGAACCTTGTTCCTCAGCATGCTGCGCCATCAGGGCGCGGTAAGCCGCGGTCTGCTGCCAATGCACCGCCATAGCGTGCTGTGGGCGTACATGCCGCAATGGTCACATATTGTCGGTCAGATGCAATTCGACCTGTTTCACGCCTATACCGTTGATGAACACACCATTCGCGTCATGCTGAAGCTCGAGAGTTTCGCCAAAGAAGAGACCCGCAGCCGCCACCCGCTATGCGTTGAGCTGTGGCCACGTCTGACGCATCCAGAACTGATCCTTATTGCCGCCCTGTTCCACGACATCGCCAAAGGACGTGGCGGCGACCATTCGATCCTCGGCGCCCAGGACGTACTCAAATTTGCCGAACTTCATGGTCTCAATTCACGTGAAACGCAGCTTGTCGCCTGGCTGGTACGTCATCATTTACTGATGTCGGTTACCGCTCAGCGTCGCGATATTCAGGACCCGGAAGTGATCAAGCAGTTCGCCGAAGAGGTGCAAACGGAGAACCGTCTGCACTATCTGGTCTGTCTGACCGTCGCCGATATCTGCGCCACTAACGAAAACCTGTGGAACAGCTGGAAGCAAAGCCTGCTGCGCGAACTCTATTTCGCCACCGAAAAACAGCTGCGCCGGGGAATGCAAAATACTCCAGACATGCGTGAGCGGGTACGCCACCACCAGCTTCAGGCGCTGGCCCTACTGAGGATGGAAAATATTAATGAACAAGCTCTGCACTTGATCTGGAACCGCTGCCGCGCCAACTATTTCGTACGTCATACGCCGAATCAACTCGCCTGGCATGCGCGTAACTTACTCCAGCACGATCTCAGTAAACCGATGATTTTACTGAGCTCTCAGGCAACGCGCGGTGGCACCGAAATTTTTATCTGGAGCCCGGACAGACCGTACCTGTTCGCTGCCGTTTGCGGTGAACTGGACCGCCGTAACCTGAGCGTCCACGATGCGCAGATCTTTACTACACGCGACGGTATGGCAATGGATACCTTCATTGTTCTTGAACCGGACGGCAGCCCGCTTTCCGCCGACAGGCACGAGATTATTCGCCTGGGCCTGGAACAGACGATTACCCAACGTAGCTGGCAGCCACCAGCCCCGCGTCGTCAGGCGGCAAAATTGCGGCATTTTTCCGTCCCGACGGAGGTTAACTTCCTGCCAACGCATACCGATCGAAAATCGTTCCTTGAGCTGATCGCCCTCGATCAGCCGGGTCTGTTAGCGCGCGTCGGCCAGGTGTTTGCCGACCTCGGAATTTCGCTCCACGGAGCGCGAATTACGACAATTGGTGAGCGAGTAGAAGATTTATTTATAATCGCCACGGCAGACCGGCGTGCCCTTAATAATGAGCTGCAACAAGAAGTGCAACAACGGTTGACAGAGGCCCTCAATCCAAACGATAAAGGGTAGCGAATTTAAATGTACATACACAAAGTCATTCGAGCTGCATCAAGGCGGCCAGGGAGAGAGCCTCAGGAGCTTACGATAGTCAGTGACTGGGGCGAACAAGCGCAGCCAACATAGAGGCAGCCTGAAGGATGAAGTGTATAAATGGAAAGAGAAACGATGCAGCAATTACAGAATATTATTGAGTCCGCCTTTGAGCGTCGCGCCGACATCACGCCGGCAAATGTGGATACCGTAACCCGCGAAGCGGTTAATCAGGTGATTTCTCTGCTTGATTCCGGCGCCCTGCGCGTCGCTGAAAAAATCGACGGCCAGTGGGTAACCCATCAGTGGCTGAAGAAAGCGGTTCTGCTCTCTTTCCGTATTAACGATAACCAGGTTATCGATGGTGCGGAAAGCCGCTACTTCGATAAAGTTCCGATGAAATTCGCTGATTATGATGAAGCGCGTTTTCAGAAAGAAGGTTTCCGCGTGGTTCCACCGGCAGCCGTCCGTCAGGGGGCGTTTATCGCTCGCAACACGGTTCTGATGCCGTCTTACGTGAACATCGGCGCATACGTTGATGAAGGCTCCATGGTTGATACCTGGGCAACCGTCGGCTCCTGCGCGCAGATCGGTAAAAACGTTCACCTGTCCGGCGGCGTCGGCATCGGTGGCGTACTGGAGCCGCTGCAGGCGAACCCGACCATCATCGAAGATAACTGTTTTATCGGCGCGCGTTCTGAAGTCGTCGAAGGCGTGATCGTCGAAGAAGGTTCCGTGATCTCCATGGGCGTGTACCTGGGCCAGAGCACAAAAATCTACGATCGCGAAACCGGCGAAGTGTTCTATGGCCGCGTACCGGCTGGCTCCGTAGTGGTATCCGGCAACCTGCCGTCGAAAGATGGCAAGTACAGCCTGTATTGCGCCGTTATCGTGAAGAAGGTCGACGCCAAAACGCGCGGCAAGGTCGGAATCAACGAACTTCTGCGTACCATCGACTAAGCAGTATAAAAAGCGGGAGGCATCCCGCTTTTTTTATATATTAAGCTGGCGAAGATAGATTTTTTCGTTAATTATTCAAAGATTACGATGATATCAAAGGTACCGTTATGTACGATAATCTGAAAAGTCTTGGTATTACCAATCCTGATGAAATCGATCGCTATAGCCTGCGGCAGGAAGCCAACAACGACATTCTGAAAATCTATTTTCAGAAGGACAAAGGCGAGTTCTTCGCCAAAAGCGTCAAGTTTAAGTACCCACGTCAGCGTAAAACCGTTGTCGCAGACGGCATTGGTCAGGGATATAAAGAAGTCCAGGAGATCAGTCCAAACCTCCGCTATATCATTGATGAGCTGGATCAGATCTGCCAGCGCGATCGCACTGAAATCGATCTTAAGCGTAAAATCCTCGACGATCTGCGTCATCTGGAAAGCGTTGTTACCAATAAGATCAGCGAAATTGAATCCGATCTGGAAAAACTGACGCGCAATAAATAAGTCTGCTATGGGCCAAATACTGGCCCTGTTTCCCACCCTTCAGTCTCTTCTCCTTCATTTACTCATTTACAACGCCTGGAACATCAATCGATCCCGCCCGTGACGGGAGTTTCTTAACGTTGTTCGTCCAGCTGTAAAGCAATATACAGCAACAAACGGTCGTCAAAACTCCCCAGGTCCAGCCCAGTCAGTTCAGAAATACGATTCAGACGATATTCCAGCGTATTACGGTGAATAAATAGCGCCTTTGAGGTCGCTAGCGGTTGCACATTGTGACGGAACCACGCCTGTAGGGTACGCCTTAACAGACCGTTATTATCCATCGCTTTCAATCGAACCAGCGGACGCGCCAGCTCGTTGGCCTGCCAGCCGCCGCGCAGGCTATCCAGCAGCACCGGCAGCATCAGGTCCTGATAAAAATAGCTCCGACTCTCCGGCATTCGCTGTTTACCGACCATCATTGTGGTTCGGGCGGTACGGTAAGAACGTGCGATGCTACCAGGTCCAGTAAAGAAGTTACCCAGCGCCACACGAAAACGCAGCTGACCATTCTCTTTCATCCTGCTGATCAACTGCTCGACCCGTTTACAGTGATCTTCTGCATCCCAACGGCCAAAAGCATTCAACGCAGGCTTCAGCACCACCATTTCAGTCAGTGAAACAATGGCCACCAGATTATTACGGTCCGGCGTCGTCAGCGCGGTTTGTAGCTGCTGTAGCTCCGCCATCGCGCTGTCTACGCCCAGTTGGCCGCTATCTACTTCAATCATTGCGACAACACGCGGCTGGTTCAGATCGATTCCCAACCGCTGCGCCCATTCGGTCAGCGCTGGGGTGTTCTCCTCCGCCTGAATCAGGTTCATCACCAGTTCTTCACGCAGACGGCTATCCTGGGCCAGGAGATGCATCAGCCGCGACTGCTCCAGCATCATCTCCGCGGTCATACAGACCAGCTCACCGTATTTGCGCAGCGATTCCGGTTCACCGGTCAGGCCGATTACGCCAACGATTTCCCCTTCCAGACGCAGCGGCAGGTTGATGCCCTGGCGCACGCCGTGCAGATGTCGCGCCACGGCATCATCAATATCGACAACGCGCCCTTGTGAAAGGACCAGCAGCGCACCTTCGTGCAATTCACCAATTCGCTCGCGATCTCCGCTGCCGATAATGCGCCCGCGAGCATCCATTACGTTGATATTGGTATCAATGATGCGCATCGTGCGCGCCACGATATCCTGCGCCATTTTGGTATCAAGGTGCCAGCCAGCCATGTAACCCTCCCGTGAGCAGGCTATCAGCATAAAAGAGTTGGCAATAGGCCGCATTGTGCATTAGCACAAAGCCAAGATAAGAAGTATGGAGTTGTGGGAGGTGTCACAGAACGAAAAACGGAATGGCCTTCAGAGTGAAAAAAGCCCCTTCCCTCCGCAAGGAGAAAAGGGGCTTTGCAAGCAGATGTGGATTACTGCATCAGCAGGTAGATAGAGGTATCGCCACGCTGAATATTCAGTGCCAGAACCGACGGTTTGGCATCAAAGATTTTGCGCAGGTCGGCAATATTTTTCACCGGCTGCTGGTTAGCGCCAACGATGATATCGCCTTTCTTCAGGCCAATCTGCGCTGCCGGAGTCCCCGCTTTCACGTTGCTCACTACGACGCCTTTATCCTGGCCTTTGTTGCTCATTTCCGCACCTTCAATACCATTGAAGATAGTGCTTGAATCAACCTGATTCTGATTACTTTGCTGCAGCTCTACGGTCGTCGTTACCGGTTTGCCGTCACGCAGCAGACCAAGCTCGATTTTGCTACCGATAGGCATGGTACCCACCTGAGCACGCAGCGCGGCAAAGCTGCTAATTGGCTTACCGTTCAGCGTGGTGATCACGTCACCGGCTTTAATACCTGCTTTACCCGCCGCAGAACCCGGCATAACCTGGCTGACGAAAGCCCCGCGCTGAGCATCGACTTTCATCGCTTTCGCCAGTTCGGAGTTCAGCTCGGTTCCCATGATGCCCAGCTCACCGCGCTTAACCTGGCCAAACTTAACCATCTGATCGGTCAAGTTTTTCACCATGTTGCTCGGGATCGCGAAGCCGATACCGATGTTACCGCCGTCCGGTGCCAGGATCGCGGTGTTGATACCGATCAGTTCGCCGTTCAGGTTAACCAGCGCGCCGCCGGAGTTACCGCGGTTAATCGCCGCATCGGTCTGGATAAAGTTCTCGTAATTTTCAACGTTCAGGCCGCTACGGCCCAACGCGGAAACAATCCCGGAGGTCACGGTTTCACCGAGGCCAAACGGGTTACCAATCGCCACGGTGTAATCACCGACGCGCAGGGTATCAGAGTCCGCCAGCTTGATTGCGCTCAGGTTTTTCGGATCCTGAATTTGAATCAGCGCGATATCAGAACGCGGATCTTTACCGACCACTTTTGCCTCAAACTTACGGCCATCGCTCAGCTGAACTTTGATCGTCGTCGCGTTATCCACGACGTGGTTGTTGGTGACGACATAACCTTTAGCGGCATCAATGATCACCCCAGAACCAAGGGCCATAAATTTCTGCTGCTGGCCGCCGTCGCTACCCGGAGCGCCACCCTGCCCGCCGCCCTGACAGAACGGAGAGCTTTGGAACGGTGAACCGTCCTGGCAGAACGGTGAATTATCACCAAAGAACTGCTGGAAGTTACGCGGCATCCGCGGGGTATTAACGGTAGTGCTCCCCTCAACGTTGATGCTCACGACAGACGGCATCACCTTTTCCAGCATAGGAGCCAGACTCGGCATCTGCTGTGCATTAGTGGCCGAAGAAGCTGTTTCCGCCGCGCTCGCAGAGAGAGGGGACAACGCCAGACCTAAACTAAGAGCCAGAGCACTCATTGCTAACGTGGTTTTTTTCATATGTTTCAATCTCGATTTCAGATAACGGAATAGTTGCTGTTTACGTGACTATGAGAGTCATTTTATAGCGCGAAGTTCCGGAATGAAGTTTTGGCAAAAGTAAAAATTTATTGTTCGTCTTTACAAAACTCATGCTTATTCAACGGCCATCAATCGCCGATATTCATCCCATGCATACAAGTCCGTCATCCCGCTGATATAGTCCTGAATGAGACGACAGCGATAATAATATTCCCATAGCGGAAATTCAGCGCTATCGCGCGGGATCTTATTTACGGCTTCTACGTAAGCCAGACGATGGCGTGTCGAAAGTTTCTGGAACAGGCGTGAAGCGATCGGTAAACTTCGCACCCGCTCTTTTTCCACCAACAGACTAAACTCATCCAGCGATAATTTTAACAACGGCTGGTAGATATCCAACAGGCCGCTAATAACACGATAACCTTGCAATTCCAGCTGCTCAACATCTGGATGGCTAAATACATGTTTTACCGCAACATTTTTATAAAGCTCAAGCAACTGGCTGCAATCACTTTCGTCTTCAAGCAGCGCGTGATTAAAATCACCGGTAAAGATCCTTGGCAAATTATCAATAAAGCGACGCGCCGCATACGGTACCAGCTTATTCAGCGTATTGACCCGTAAATACATAAAGAACTGATCTTCAGTACTTCGGCTAAGAGAATTCGCACGAGATTTATCCCAGGCATTTTCAACAACCATGTTAAACAAAGAGCCTTTTTCGTGCTTCCCCCAGGCTTCGTAAAGATGCTGATAAAGCTGCTCCACGCTGAAAATACGTTTTTCTACCGCATCCTCAAGGTCGGCAACGCAATACGAGATGTCATCTGCGGCTTCCATAATCCACGTTAATGGGAACCGATTGTAAGGGGCCAGATCCAGTTCTTTACGCAACCTCGCAACATAGCCCTCTTCGGCTAAATAATAACCAGGTTTCTTCATTAAATAACTGTGGCTGGCAGGCGGCTCGCCTCGCCACCACGCCGGACGGGTATATTTAAGTATACAGCCCACCTGCGCCCAGGTCAGATTCATCCGCATCAGGGTATGCACTAAACGAATTCCCTGCGCATTTCCTTCAAACCAGCACAAATCCTGGCGAACCTTGCGGCGTAGCGCATTTAATTGGCTATCCCCCTCCTGCAAACGCAGCGCTTCGACCACGCAACGGTCTTCGGTTAGGGGCTGGCTGGCGGCATCGCCAGGAAACAGCCGCTGGCTGAACCAGTCGTTGATTGCCGCTTCGCCAAAATGGCCAAACGGCGGATTGCCGATGTCGTGCATCAAGCACGCCATCTCGACGATACTTTCAAATGGACCGGTTAGCTCATCCAGCCCATAGTTCTCCAGCAACTTCTGTTCTTTCAGACGGCTTAGCACTTCTTTAGCGATATAGCGGCCAACCTGCTGAACTTCAAGAGAGTGGGTCAGACGGGTGCGCACCGCCGCGTTACGCTCCAGCGGGAAGACCTGAGTTTTTTGCTGCAATCGGCGGATCGCCGGCGAGTTAACAATACGCCCGCGATCGCTTTCGAAAATGCGCAGGATTTCATGTTCCGTCTCAACCCCTTGCGGTGAACGATAGCGGCGACGCCAGTTAATCTTGTTGCGAAAATCGATCTTTGCCATGGCCTTCCCCGTGCGAGCAATAACGTTTCCTTCTAAGCGCATGATAGACTATGCCGCTAAAACCCACACATCGCGAGTAAATCTATGAAAATCGGCATTATTGGCGCTATGGAAGAAGAAGTAACCCTTCTGCGCGACAAAATCGACAACCGCCAGACCATCACTATCGGCGGTAGCGAAATCTATACCGGACAACTTCAAGGTACCGACGTCGCTCTGTTGAAGTCGGGTATTGGTAAAGTGGCCGCCGCCATGGGCGCAACCCTGCTGATGGAGCACTGCAAGCCGGATGTCATTATTAACACCGGTTCGGCGGGCGGGCTGGCATCTACCCTGAAGGTTGGCGATATCGTTGTTTCTGACGAAGCGCGCTACCACGATGCTGACGTCACCGCATTCGGTTATGAATATGGCCAGCTTCCGGGCTGCCCTGCCGGTTTTAAAGCTGATGAAAAACTCATTGCCGCTGCGGAAACCTGCATCAAAGCGCTGGATCTTAACGCAGTACGCGGTCTCATTGTCAGCGGCGATGCCTTTATCAACGGTTCCGTCGGCCTGGCGAAAATCCGTCAGAACTTCCCGCAGGCCGTGGCGGTCGAGATGGAAGCAACAGCCATCGCGCACGTCTGCCACAGCTACGGCGTGCCGTTTGTTGTCGTTCGCGCCATTTCCGATGTTGCCGACCAGCAGTCCCATCTGAGCTTTGACGAGTTTCTCGCCGTTGCCGCTAAGCAGTCCACCCTGATGGTGGAAAACCTGGTGCAGCATCTGGCTCGTGGCTAAGTCGCTCAAAAAGGCGCTTGCCGCCCTACTGCTGCTCGCCCCGGCGTGGCTTTTCGCCGCGCCGCGGGTGGTCACGCTCTCGCCAGCCAACACAGAGCTAGCTTTTGCCGCCGGTATTACGCCAGTTGGCGTCAGCAGCTATTCCGATTACCCGCCAGAAGCCGCAAAAATAGAGCAGGTATCCAGTTGGCAAGGGATGAATCTGGAGCGCATCGTCGCTCTCAAACCCGATGTGGTATTGGCGTGGCGCGGTGGAAACGCTGAGCGCCAGGTTAACCAGCTAAGCTCGCTTGGTATTAAAGTTATCTGGGTTGAAACGTCTACCATCGAAGATATCATCAACACGCTTCGCCAGCTGGCGCAATGGAGCCCACAACCGGAAAAGGCACGGCAGGCGGCCCAAAAGATGCAGGATGATTATCAGACGCTGAAAGCCCGCTATGCCAGCGCGCCAAAAAAGCGCGTCTTTTTACAGTTTGGCGCTAACCCGCTCTTTACCAGCAGCAAAGGATCGATTCAGGATCAGGTTTTGACGCTATGCGGAGGGGAAAATATCTTTGCCGCCAGCCGGGTTCCCTGGCCGCAGGTCAGCCGTGAGCAGGTGCTGGCAAGACAGCCGCAGGCCATTGTTGTCACCGGAAATGTCAGCGAACTTCCCGCCGTTGCCCGTTACTGGCAGAATCAGCTAAAAATTTCGCTCATTGCGCTACATGGCGACTGGTTTGAACGTGCGAGCCCACGTATTATCCTCGCCGCAAAACAACTCTGTACTGCACTCGAGCAGGTAAAATAATTACCTGATAACCCAGGGAACTGACGATGCTTGTCTATTGGCTGGATATTATTGGCACCGCCGTGTTCGCTATCTCTGGCGTCCTGCTGGCTGGAAAGCTGCGCATGGACCCTTTCGGCGTACTGGTATTAGGCGTAGTCACCGCGGTGGGCGGCGGGACTATTCGCGATATGGCTCTAGCTAACGGCCCGGTATTTTGGGTGAAAGATCCTACCGACCTGGTGGTGGCGATGGTGACCAGCATGCTCACTATCCTGCTGGTGCGTCAGCCACGTCGGTTACCCAAATGGGTGCTGCCGGTACTGGACGCCGTCGGTCTGGCGGTATTTGTCGGTATTGGGGTGAATAAAGCGTTTCTTGCCCATAGCGGGCCGCTGGTCGCCGTCTGTATGGGCGTTGTCACCGGCGTTGGTGGGGGGATTATCCGCGATGTGCTGGCGCGCGAAATACCGATGATCCTGCGCACGGAAATCTACGCAACGGCCTGCATTGCCGGCGGTATTGTGCACGCGACGGCGTATTATACTTTCCACGTTCCGTTAGAAAATGCAGCAATGATAGGGATGGTCGTCACGCTGGTGATTCGCCTGGCGGCAATTCGCTGGCACCTGAAGCTGCCAACATTTGCGCTTGATGAGAACGGGCGGTAATAAAAGCAAAACGGTAACCTTAACGTTACCGTTTTTAGTGTTTGCTCCCTCTCCCTGTGGAAGAGGGCTGGGGTGAGGGCACCCGGCCGCACGATCTTTAGACGCTGAACGAGGACCCGCAGCCACAGGTGCTTTTCGCGTTCGGATTGGTCACGATAAAGCGTGAACCTTCCAGGCCTTCAGTATAATCGACAGCCCCGCCGACCAGATACTGCAGGCTCATTGGGTCAACCACCAGGCCGACACCCTGCTTCTCGATAGTCATGTCCCCATCGTTTACCTGATCGTCAAAAGTAAAACCGTACTGGAAACCGCTGCAGCCACCGCCGGTGATATATACACGCAGTTTCAGGTTCGGATTATCTTCATCCGCAATCAGGTCTTTTACTTTAATCGCTGCAGCTTCGGTAAATTCCAGCGGCAACGCTACGTCATCACTCATTTTATGCTCCCATTGATACTTCTGACCGGTTAAAGAATAACCCGACCTTTTGAGCCATTATCCAATACCCGAGTAAATCGTTCAAGTATTCTCCCCGCCAACCGGCTGTGCCTTTGCCGCCCGCTCGGCTTCCTGTTTCGCCAGGGTGCGCTGCAGGATTGTCGAGTATAAAGGCTTGCCGCCAAGGAATTGTGCTAATAGTGTTGCGCCCAGGCAGGTAATAATCATTGGCAAAATGAGCTGATAGTTATCGGTCATCTCCAGCACCAGCACGATGCCGGTCAACGGCGCACGAACCGAGGCGGCGAGGAGTGCGCCCATACCAGCAATGGCAAACGTCCCTGCATCCAGATGATACGCCGGAAACAGCGGCGTTGCCGCCATGCCGAAGGCCGTTCCCAGCAATGTTCCCAGCGCCAGCATCGGTGCAAAGATACCGCCGGGCGCGCCGGAAGAGAAGCAGAGTAGCGTGGTAATCACCCGGGCGATAAAAATAAACAGTAGCAGGCCAACGGAAAAGTTGCCCGCAGCAGCGATGGGAATCAGGTTAAATCCACCACCCGCCGCCGTTGGCTGAATCAGCCCAAGCACACCGCAGCTGCCGCCGATTAATCCGCCAATCAATACCCACTTTTTGATATTTCCACCATGAATACGCTGGAACATATCCTGGGTACGCAACACCAAAGTGTTAAATAGCGGGCCGATACAGCCGAAAATCATCCCCAGCACCAAATATAACCACAGCGTGTTAACCGGCGCATTGCTCAGCTTGCCAACCTCGATAACCGCATGATCGCCATTAAAAATACGAAAGACAATCGTCGACATAATCACGCCGGTAAACACGGCTTTAATGGAGATCAGGTTGTAGCGAAACTGCGGACGCATCTCTTCAATAATAAACAAGATACCGGCGAGCGGCGCGTTAAACGCGGCGGAAAGTCCTGCGGCTGCACCGGTCGCCAGTAGCGTATGGCGCGCTTCCGGACTGCGCAGGCGGAACACATCCACCACCATGCGTCCAAGGTTGCCCCCAAGCTGCACCATCGGCCCTTCACGCCCCAGCACCATGCCAGCTCCCAGCGTCCCCATCCCGCCGATAAACTTCACTGGCAGCACGCGCCACCAGCGCACGGGGCGCAGCTCTTCTAATGCGCCTTCTATTTCCGGGATCCCCGAGCCGCCCGCTTCCGGCGCAAAACGACGCACGAGGAAATAGCCCACCATCGCCAGCAGCGCAGAGCAAATAAAAGCCAGCGGCCAGACCAAAAACCAGTGGTCCGCCACCGCAACCAGCGCGCCAATGCGCAGGTTTTGTACCCAGTTGACGCTTTTCTCAAACGCGACGCCTACCAGCCCTGCCAGCGTCCCGACAACGGCCGCCATCAATAAGACCGCCAGCGGCGTTTTATCACGCTGAATCAACCGACGCACGGCATCACCGCGGCGAACACGTACGAACTGATGTGCTGAAGAAGAGGGATTTTCTGCTTTCATGCCATTATCAATTATTGGTAATACAAATGGAAAGATGGGCATTCTAGCCAACCGGACAGGCCCCGTCGTCAAAAAAAATGCGCCGTGACTACATTGTTTCAATTGGGCAAAACTTTCATAACCTTCCTGGAATAACTTAGAATAGCCGACAAAACATTTTTCACGAACCAGGAACCCGGCAATGAGCAAATCTGAAAACCTGTATAACGCTGCGCGTGAACTTATCCCCGGCGGCGTGAACTCTCCGGTACGTGCCTTCACCGGCGTGGGTGGCACACCGCTGTTTATTGAGCGCGCCGACGGCGCATACCTCTACGACGTCGATGGTAAAGCGTATATCGATTATGTTGGTTCCTGGGGCCCAATGGTACTCGGCCACAATCACCCGGCAATCCGCAACGCGGTGATTGAAGCAGCGGAACGCGGCCTGAGTTTCGGCGCGCCGACGGAAATGGAAGTCAAAATGGCGGCGCTGGTCACTGAACTGGTCCCGACCATGGATATGGTCCGCATGGTGAACTCCGGTACCGAAGCGACCATGAGCGCCATTCGCCTGGCGCGCGGCTTTACCGGTCGCGACAAAATCATCAAATTCGAAGGCTGCTACCACGGCCACGCCGACTGCCTGCTGGTTAAAGCCGGTTCAGGCGCGCTGACTCTCGGCCAGCCGAACTCTCCTGGCGTCCCGGCTGATTTCGCCAAACACACCCTGACCTGCACCTATAACGATCTCGCATCTGTGCGCGCCGCGTTCGAACAGTATCCGCAGGATATCGCCTGCATCATCGTTGAGCCGGTCGCCGGTAACATGAACTGCATTCCGCCGCAGCCTGAATTCCTGCCTGGCCTGCGCGCGCTGTGCGATGAGTTCGGCGCACTGCTGATTATCGATGAAGTGATGACCGGCTTCCGCGTGGCGTTGGCCGGCGCGCAGGATTACTACGATGTGGTACCGGATCTGACCTGCCTGGGCAAAATCATCGGCGGCGGCATGCCGGTTGGCGCGTTCGGCGGCCGTCGCGAAGTAATGGATGCGCTCGCCCCGACCGGCCCGGTTTACCAGGCGGGGACGCTCTCCGGTAATCCGATCGCCATGGCGGCGGGCTTCGCCTGCTTAACCGAAGTGGCGCAGCCTGGCGTGCATGAAACCCTGACCGACCTGACCAATCAGCTGGCTCAGGGTCTGCTGGACGCCGCTCGCGATACCGGTATTCCGCTGGTAGTGAATAACGTCGGCGGCATGTTCGGCATTTTCTTTACCGATGCGCCAACCGTGACCTGCTATCAGGACGTGGTGAAGTGCGACGTGGAGCGCTTTAAGCGCTTCTTCCACCTGATGCTGGAGGAAGGCATTTACCTGGCGCCATCAGCGTTTGAAGCGGGTTTTATGTCTGTCGCCCACAGTGAAGAAGATATCGATAACACCATCGCCGCAGCGCGTAACGCCTTCGCGAAGCTGTAACCCTGATTGCCGGGACTGCCCAGTCCCGGCAATGCCTCTGCCATCTTGAAGCAAACCTCAGTTTGCGTGGGTTCACGCATAACAATCTGCAAGCGCGATCGCTTCGAAAGATCAGACGGCCTATCAAATTGCTGACAAAGTTCGTCTTGTGGAATTGCCCGGTGGCGGCTAGCGCCTTACCGGGCCTACGATTCGTTTATAACCTTATGATACTGATGGTTTTGTAGGTCGGGTAAGGCGTCAGCCGCCACCCGACAAGAATACGGCACCTTATCTAAACCACGTTTGTCGGTTGTTGATCAGATGGCATCGCGATGCCGAAAAGTTACCGGCTCTGCTTTCTTAACAGATAGATAAAATACGGTGCGCCGATAAAGGTCGACAGCAGTCCCGCCGGGATCTGGTAAGGGAACATCATCATTCGGCCACACCAGTCGGCGAACACCAGCAGCACCCCACCAATCAGCCCGGATATCACCATATGCGGCATCGTCCGCCGAAACCCCATCATGCGAGCAATATGCGGTGCCATTAGCCCCACAAAGCTCAATGGACCAATGGTTAACGTCGCGGTGGCGGTCAGACATGCTGCCAGCAGCAGTAGCCCAATACGCGACGGCGTCAGCGCCATCCCGACCGCTCTCGCCGCTTCGCCGCCCAACGGCAGAATCGTTAGCCAACGGCGACATAGCGGGGCCAGCGCCAGCAGGATCAGCATCACCATGCCGCTACGCACGACTAACTCTGGCGTCGCACTGTAGGTTGAACCGGAAATCCACGTCAGGATCTGCGCCATTCGCGGATCGCCGCTGGCCTGGAGCATCATCAGCAGCATGGTAAACGCGGTACTCAGCGCCATCCCCGCCAGCAGCATACGATGCGGTGAGAACCCGCCGCGTCCGGCAGCAATCAGGATAACCAGCAGCGTCGCCGCGGCCCCGAGACTACCGGCAGGTAGCAGCCAGCCAAACGCATTGCCCGGCACAAAAAACAGCATCACCACCACGCCGAACGCCGCGCCAGAGCTGATCCCAAGAACTTCCGGACTGGCCATCGGATTACCGGTCAGACGTTGAATGATGCAGCCCGCCACCGCCAGCATCATTCCAGCAAACAGCGCTGCCAGAATACGTGGCCAGCGCCAGGGCATCAGTTGATCCAGTAACGTACTGCTGGCCCAGTGCCAGCCCTGCGCGTCGCGACCAAAAGCCAGCGCAACGATAATGGCCAGCAGCAAAATCACCAGGCCGCCCAGCGCAAACCACAGCACATTTTGCCTTTCAGCCAATACCTTATCGCCACCGTTCATCACCGGTGCGCTAATACTACGCAGGCGAGGCAGCAGCCATAGCAGCAGCGGTGCGCCAATCAGCGCAGTCACCGAGCCAGTGGAAATTTCCATCCATATCCGGGTCAGCCAGAGAATAACCTGATCGGAAATCCACAGCAGCAGCGCGCCAATCAACGCTGCCAGCAGCAAGCGCGATAACAGACGACGAGCGCCCAGCATCTTCGCCAGCAGCGGCGCAAACAGCCCGATAAAGCCGATAATACCTACCGCATTGACCAACAGCGCGCTAATGATAATCGCCAGCGTCAACGCCCCCAGCCGCGCCAGCGAGAGCGCCAGTCCGAGGTTGCGCGCCACGCCGTCATCCAGCCCCATCAAGGTCAGCGGACGTAGCAGCAGCAGGGTCAAAATCGCCCCACCGAGCAACTGCGGCCACAGCCGCTGCACCACGCTCCAGTCGGTCTGCGTCAGGGTACCAGTGCTCCACAGGAACATACTTTGCAGCTGATCGTGATGGAAAATCGCCATCAGCTGGTTGAGCGCGCCGCAGTAGAGACTCACCACCAGACCTGCCAGAATCAGCGTTACCGGCGAAAGGCGTTTGCCCCAGGAGACGCCAAATACCAGCGCACCGACCAGACACGCCCCGGCCAGCGCGGCAAACTGCGAAGCCAACACGCCAGGGATCGCCCACAGCGTGGTGACCGTCATCCCTAGCTGCGCGCCGGTCGCCACGCCAAGCGTTGTCGGCTCCGCCAGCGGATTACGCAGCACCTGCTGAAACAGCACGCCCACCAGCCCCAGCCCGGCACCGACCAGCAGCGATATCGCCAGCCGCGGCAGCAGGCTGTAGTGAAACAGCATCTGGGAAATATTATCGATATCCGGCAGCCAGAGCGCCTGCCCCCACTCGTTTCGCGGCAGCGCCACGCTGAGGTTGAACAGCGTTAGCGTAAAAGCGGCGATCAGCAAAACAGAGAGCAACAATACCGCCAACGGAGAAATTCGCTGCCTCATGCCGGGACTCCCTGCGCATCGACCAGCACGCGAGCAAAATACATCGCCGATAGCGTCGCGCCATAGAACCATACCGCAGGGACGCGATGAAAACGCCCAGAGCGAACAAAAGGCATCGCTCGCCATAGCGGCGTCGCCATTAATTGCGCCATTTCCCGCTCGTTACCATGATCGAAACAGAGGACATCGGCATCTTTATAGGCCGCCAGCCGGTCGATCCCGACAGTGACGCTGCCCCAAAAGGTGGTTTCACCCTGCCAGGCGTTTTTGATATCAAAGCGATCGAGCACTTCCTGGAACAGGCAGTTTTGCGCAAAGACTAGCACGTGACGGGTATCAAGCAGGGTAATCATCAGCAGAGGGCGATCGCCACGCCGGGCAAAGCGCGGCCGCAGGCTTTCCATCAGCGCGTCAAACTCCGCCAGATGGCGCTTCGCCTCCTGTTGCTTGCCAATCAGTTCAGCCATTTCATTGAGCGACTGTTGCGCCATCATCAGCGGACGCTTGCCGTCGCTGAAAGTGAATCCTCGCCCGGGCGCAATGCGCGCCAGCTTTTCCGACGAGGGGCCGTATCCTGCCGACCAGACCAGAAACGACGGCTTCATTTGGGTCAACAGCTCCAGATTCGGCTCGGTGCGCAGTCCAACATCAATTACCGATGGCGGCAGCGCAGGTTCGTTAACCCATAGCCTGTAGTTCGGGATATCGGCGACACCATACGGCGTGACGCCCAGCGCCAGCAGCAGCTCGACCGGCAGCCACTCCAGAGCGACAATACGCTGCGGGTCAACTTCCGCCGCCCGCGCGCCACGCATCTGCCACAGCAGCGGCGAGAGCGCCATCGCGGTCAGCAGACGCCGCCGCGTAATTAGATTCAGTTTTTCCATTAATAGACAAAACTTACCGGCGCAGCGCCAGCCGGATGCGGCAGGATCCCCATCGGGATACCGTAAATTTGTTCAAGGGTTTCACTACGCATCAGTTCCGCAGGCGTTCCCTGAGCAATCATTTCACCACCGCGCAGGGCCACCAGATAGTCGCAGTAACGGGCAGCCATATTGATATCATGCAGGACGGCAATAACCGTCAGCCCGCGCTGCTGGCTAAGACGGTGAACCAGTGCCAGAACATCCACCTGGTGGGCAATATCCAGCGCCGAGGTCGGCTCGTCGAGCAGCAAGCAGCGGCTATCCTGGGCTACCAGCATGGCAATCCACGCGCGCTGACGTTCGCCGCCGGAGAGGCTATCCACCAGCCGATGGGCCAATGGTTTCAGGCCAACCAGCGCAATCGCCTCTTCGACCTTTTCCCGATCCGCCGCGCCAAAACGCCCCAGCGCCCCGTGCCACGGATAGCGGCCGATAGCCACCAGTTCGCGCACCGTCATGCCTTCCGCTGGCGGTAATTGCTGCGGCAGATAGGCCACTTTGCGAGCAAATGCTTTGCTGCTCCAGCTATCGAGCGGCTGGCCGTCAAGCAGAACATCGCCTTCCGAGGGCGGCTGATGGCGACCCAGCATTTTTAGCAGTGTCGATTTGCCGGAGCCGTTATGGCCAATCAGGCCAGTCACTTTTCCCGCAGGGAAGGTTAATGAGAGAGGATGCAATAGCGTGCGACCGGGCACGCGGAAGGTCACGCGGTCCAGCGAAAACGTAGTATCAGAGTGCGGAGTGTTTTCCTGCATAACGGGACCCGGTAAGAGGCGCGGCGAACCACGCCCATTAAGTGGTTAGAAACGGAAAGTTGCGGTCGCCACGACCTGACGCTCTGCGCCCCAGAAGCAGCCATAGGTATCAAAGCAGCTGGCAACGTATTTACGGTCAAACAGGTTAGTAACGTTAACCGCAACGCTAGAACCTGCCATACCCAGGCGTGCGAGATCGTATTTAACGACTGCATCCATCACGGTTGAGCTACTCACTTTGAAAGTATTTGCCGGATCACCATAGCTAGAACCAACATAACGACCACCGCTTCCCAGCGTTAACCCAGACAGAGGGCCTTCATAGAAGGTGTAATCCCCCCACAGAGAGGCCATATCTTTTGGTACTTGAACAGGCGTTTTACCTTTAAGCGTTGTGTCTTCTGTATATTCCGCATCGGTATACGTATAAGACGCTGTCAGGTTAATGTTCGCATTCACCGCGGCTTTTGCTTCTAATTCAACGCCACGAGAACGTATTTTACCTGCCGGAACCTGCGCATACGGATTAAGCGGATCGGTGGTCAGGTTATTCGTTTTCGTCAGCTCATATACCGCAGCAGTCACGACAACAGGCAGATCTTTTGGCACATATTTCACGCCTGCTTCATATTGCTTACCTTTCGATGGTGCGTAAGCAACGTTGTCAGCAGGCGTAGCTGCCCATGCTTTAGAAGGGTTCGGCTCGAAAGATTCGCTGTAGCTGAAGTATGGCGTAATACCATTGTCAAAGAGATAGTTAAGCCCACCACGCCAGGTGAACTGTCCATCGTTACGTTCAACTTTCTGATTGCTGGAACGAATAGTGGTTGCCTGCTGAGACCAGTCATAGCGTCCTCCCAGCGTCGCAACCCATTTTTCCCATTCCAGTTGATCCTGTACATACACGCCGGTTTGATGCTGCGTGTTGAGCTGGAACGGCTTCGCATCCGGGAAATCAACATCCTCATAAACCGGGTTATTCATATCTAACGTCGGCGCACTTCCGTAGGCGTTGTCGATATCATTTCGCAAACGTGAATAGTCGATACCCGTCAGCAGAGTGTGCCCAACACCCCCTGTCGCAAACTTGCTTTCCAGTTGGGTATCCACGCCAAAATCATTATAACGTTCATCGGCGACAATAATTTGACGGGTCAGTTGATTACCAACTGCACCGAAGCCATACACGCTCTGTTGGGATGTTTTGATTTGGCTATAACGTAAATTTTGGCGCACTGTGAAGGTATCATCAAAACTGTGTTCAAAGCTGTAACCGACCATCCGCTCATAGCGCGAATAGGTATTGTTTGGCGCGTAATCTGTAAAGCTCACAGGCAAGCGGGAACCATCAGGTAACGGCTCTACCGTACCTTCTTTCGGCAGCCAGCCGTAATAACCTGTTGATGGTTCATTCTGAATGTTTGCGCGCAGAGTCAGGCTGGTTCTGTCATCAGGCTTCCAGCTAAACACTGGAGCAATGGCATAGCGCTTCTGTTTCGAAAAATCTTGTTGTTCGTCATTAGAACGCGCCAGCCCCGTCAGACGGTAGGAATAGACACCATCATCATCCAGGGAATCGCTGAAATCAAAACCGGTCTGAAACAAATTATCCGAACCCATTTTGAATTGAATTTCTTTTAACGGCTCTGCTGTTGGACTTTTGCTAACCATTGAGATCAGACCACCCGGATTGCTTTTCCCGTAAAGTACAGACGTTGGCCCTCGCATCAGCTCGACACGCTCAAGCATATAAGGATCAACAACGGCAGAGCTGTAGTAATCACCCTGTAGCTTGACGCCATCAAGGTAATTATTCGGTGTTGGGCCTGGCGTGTAGAAGCCACGAATGATAACGAAATCATAAGTGCTGGAAGCGCCACGTGTAGAAACGGCTGCACCTGGAGTATAGGCTAAAGCCTCTTTCACCGACCCTGGCTGATGCATATCCATCTCTTCACGGGTTACAACCGAAACAGACTGTGGAGTCTTTTCAATAGCCGTATCGGTTTTTGTTGCGGTAGCCGAACGTTTTGCCGCGATTGTCGGAGCCGGTCCCCAGGCACTTTCCTGACTGGACGGTGCCGCAACAACGGTAATGGTTTCTTCTTTCGGTTCAACTGCCGCCTGTGCATAGACAGACATGCCGCTAACCGCCGTGGCTACTACGACTGCGATTTTACGCAGCGAGTGGTTTGGCTGAGCAGTTTTTGGACGCGCCATGGGTATATCTCTAATGGAAGTGAATGATAACGTAAACGAGAATTATTATTATAACGGATGACATAATAGGCGAAACGATTGAGGCAAGGCAAGAAATATGCCCCTCATGAGATATCAAAGGCTGAATAAATAACCAGACAGTAATTGTGGGGTTAAATGGCTGTTAATTATTTTACAGATATAAAAAGCCCTCTAATACTGAGGTATTAGAGGGTCTATTTATATTGCAGTAACCTATCCGCAAAATCATTCCAGGATGAAGCGGATAATTACTTGCTGCCGAACATATCCTTAATCCAGCCCGCGACGCCATCGCTACTTTCCTGCTTCGGCGGTTGCTGCTGCTGATTTTGCTGCTGTTGCTGCTGCCCGGACTGATTGAACGGGTTATTCGCCTGCTGCTGTTCGAGCTGCTGCTGTTGCATCTGCTCGCCCTGCTGGCACAGCGCATCCGGCGTGGTCGTCCATACCGGAAGCGAACGCATTCCGCCGCCGCAGACAAAGTTACCGCTGCTATCGATGCCCATATCCACAACGTCTTCCGGCGCGGTCAGCACCAGCGGCGTTGGCGTCTGGTTAGCCAGATAGCGCTGATAAATCGACATTGCGCCGCTGGCTCCGTACAGCTTGGTCGGCTGGTTATTATCGCGACCCACCCAAGTAATGGTCACCTGACCGCCGTCAATACCGGCAAACCAGGTATCAACGTTATTGTTGGTGGTCCCGGTTTTACCCGCCAGATGCAGACCCGGATACTTCGCACCCAGCTGACGACCGGTGCCGCGCTGCACCACCTGCTGCATGGTCCAGAGCGTCATATACGCCGCCTGTGCCGGAACGGCGCGTTCCGCCTGCGGATAGCTCTGATACAGCACGGTACCATCTTCAGCGATAACGGAACGCAACGCTGACAGCTGCGCGCGATTACCGCCGCTGGCAATGGTCTGGAACGCCTGCGCGACCTCAATCGGCGTCAGGTTCAGCGCCCCCAGCAGCATAGACGGAACCGCGTTAAGCTGGTTCTTCGGTGCCCCCAGCTTCGTCCAGGTATCGACCACCGCCGGTAGGCCCAGCGCCATCCCGAGGTTGACCGTCGGCACGTTCATTGAACGGGTCAGGGCGTCAACCAGCATCACTTTACCGCTATCGCTGTAGCGACGATCGTCGTTCTGCGGTGACCAGGTCTGACCGTTAGACAGACGAATCGCGATTGGCGCATCGGCAATCCAGGTATTCAGTCGATACTGGTTCGGCTGGCTCAGCGCAGTCAGATAGGTCGCCGGTTTTGCCAGAGAACCAATCGAACGACGCGCCTGCATCGCGCGGTTATAACCAGCAAACTGCGGCTCCGCCCCGCCAACCATCGCCCGCACCTCACCGGTAAAGCGGTCGACCACAACCATCGCGGTTTCCAGATCCGGCAGCTTACGCTGTTTCTTCAGCGCCGGGATGCCTTCTATCGCCGCTTTTTCCGCTGCATCCTGCGCAACCGAGTCGAAGGTGGTAAAGATCTTCACGCCGGAGAGATCTTTCACTTTATCGCCCAATTTCGCCTGCAGCTCCTGACGCACCATCTGCATAAACGCAGGCTGCGGAGAGATAACCCCGCCGCGCGGCTGTACGCCCAGCGGACGCGCGCTCAGCATGTCATACAGTTCTTGATCGATGATCTGCTGCTGTTGCAGGAGACGCAGCACGAGGTTGCGTCGCTCCAGCGCCAGTTTCGGGTTACGCCACGGGTTATAAACCGACGCACCTTTTACCATTCCCACCAGCAGCGCCTGCTGATCGAGGCTCAGCTCTTCCACCGGGCGGCCAAAGTAATACAGGCTCGCCAGCGGGAAGCCGCGGATTTCGTTATCGCCGCTCTGACCGAGGTACACCTCGTTCATATACAGCTCAAGGATGCGATCCTTGCTGTAACGGGCATCAACGATCAGCGCCATATAGGCTTCATTAATCTTACGCCAGTATGAACGTTCGCTGGAGAGGAACAGGTTCTTCACCAGCTGTTGGGTCAGCGTACTCGCCCCCTGCACCGTACGACCGGCAGTCAGGTTAGCCAGCACCGCACGGCCAATCGAGTAAAGGCTGATACCATCGTGCTCGTAGAAATGGCGGTCTTCGGTCGCCAGCAGCGTATCGACCAGCAGATCCGGGAAGCCGTTACGCTTCACGAACAGGCGCTGTTCACCGTTGGCCGATTGCAGCATGGTGATCAGGCGCGGATCGAGACGGAAGAAACCGAACTGGCGGTTGTTATCCATGTTCTCGATAGTTTCCAGACGATCGCCGTCAAAGCTCAGACGCGCGCGCACCTGGCCTTCTTTACTGTCCGGGAAATCGAACGGACGGCGGATCATCTCAATGCTGTTGGCCTGCACCGTGTATTCGCCCGGGCGCGTCATCGCGCTCACCTGACGATACTGCGTGGCGTTGAGCAGGCGCACCATCTCGTTTTTGCTGATCTGCATATCTGGCTCGAGATTGACCATCCGGCCATAGACTGCGGCGGGCAGATCCCAGACTTTACCGTCAATGCGGCTGCGGATTTTCTGGTCGAGATAGACGCCGTAGGCGGCAATCAAAACCGCACAGACAACGCCAATCTTAATCAGCAGCCACAGCCAGGTGCGTTTACGACGAGGGGGCTTACCGCCTTTGCCTTTTGCTTTCCGCGGCATCGGTTTTTCGTCCTCATAGTCATCATCATCGTAATCGTCGTCGTAGTCCTCTTCCCGAACCCGACGACGAGTTACCTTTTGTTTTGCCGGGCGTGAGGGTCTCCCCTTACGTCCGATCGGCTCGCGGTCATCTCCCGCCATGCTTTTTCTCCGCAACTTACAGGCGTAAAGGCCTGATTCTCAATGTTTCCCCCGACAGGAGGAAGAAGAAATCTCTCAAATTGACGCCTGAATGTCTTCGTTTTCAGGCATCCATTTATGGACTGCGCGACGTCTTATCATGTCGCTCGCATGATTTTCACTTTAAAAATTCACCATATAAATCACATTGTTACACGCTTGATTGGCAGAATAGTTCGGGACACAGCATTTATTGTCCAGGAGACACAGGATAGCACTAAACCGCGACATTCTTAACCAGCATTTTACATGCTCATCGGGTAACAAAAGAGAAATTAGTATGTTTTTTAATAACATAAATAGTTAAGCCTGAACCCATCGCAACAGCAGCTGGCTACCAGCGGAAACGGGGAATCGCAGCAGCAGAAAATATTATTTTAGTCTGGAAAAGAGAGCCATCTCGGCCGAAAGAAAAAGAATTTTAAAAGACCGCAATGATAAAAACGAGAGCCGCATAACATTTATAATTTGGCAGATTTTGTGATGACTCCATACAAATATTTGTTAAACTGTCAGCCAATTAATTTTTTCCGATTAATATATTATGCGCAATTTCGTTATATTTCCGCTTATCGCGTTCGCTCTGCTCTCAGGCTGTCAGCAAAATCGTTCAACAACCCTGAGTCCTGCCGTTAGCAGTCAGGCCCAGCTTGAACAGCTCTCCGCCGTTGCCGCCGGGGCGCGCTATCTGAAGAATAAATGCAACCGCAGCGATCTCCCCGCCGATGACGCAATTAACCGTGCGGCAATAAACACAGGTAAAAAACGCGGATGGGCAAATATTGATGAAAATACGCTAAGCCAGCGCAGCGCGCAGCTATATCAGCAGCTCCAGCAGGACAGTACGCCGGAAGCAACAAAATGCAGTCAATTTAATCGCCAACTCGCGCCATTTATTGATAGTCTGCGCGGAAAATAGCTATTTTCTTAATTCCACTCGCAATATTTTTATTCCCCCTGCGGGCTATCTTCAATCGTTCCCCCCGGCCAGTCATCCAGCGCTGCCAGGGTAAACGTCTTACCGTTAAAGCTAAACACGGTAACATCCTGTTGGATCTGTTCGATAACCAGGTCCGGCAGCGGCGAATCGCCCTCCTTCCATGATTGTCCGTTCAATACAATGCTGCGCTTCTCCGCCAGCGAGGCGTAGACGTGCGCGCTGTAGCGCAAAGGCGGCAGATTATCTTCATCGACCTCAATTGCCGCTTCGGCCTTCATCTCCGGCTCGGCTTTCACTGCCGCCGCGTTTTTTTTTATCGCCGGTTGAATCGAGGTCTGATTCAGCGGCACCAGCGCCGCATGGGCTACCGGCTGCGTCATCAACTGCGGCTCAGGTTTGTTGCGCCATTGCTCACCGCCAAACCAGCCCAGCGCAATCAACAATGCGGCATACAGTGGCACGGTTACATACGGAATTTGCACCATTTTCCCGATCACCACCGGGGGCTCATCAGGTTGAGGAAACGGCTCTTGCTGGCGAACAAGCACTGGCTTTCTCCTTAATAAAGAAACGCCATCCCGGCCTGTGGTTTTCACACCGCAGACCGGGAGGTTCAGGACTAACTTAAGTTACTTACTGCTCACCGGCAGACCAGCGCCCTGAGCATCGCCTTGCGGCAGCTCCAGTACCGCAACGGACCAGGCCGGAAGCGTAACGGTACCGTCGGCAGCAATCTGCACGCCATTTGCCAGCGAAGATTCGCCCGCCGTCTGCTGGATAGCGCTCAGCTGCAGCGTTTCCCCGGCAAAATCATTCAGCGTCCGGCTTTCCGGCGCGGCGTTGATCGCCACCACCAGCCCGTCAAGGCGGCTATCCAGGCTCGCGCCCGCTTTCGCACCGTCATCCACGGTCATAACCAGCAGACCTGCCTGCTGATCGGAACCGGTATTGCGGAAATCAACGCGCTTCATCACCGCGTTACCGTCGCCCAACGTGAACAGCGGCGAGGATTTACGCAGTTCGGTCAGTTCCTGGTAGAACGCGGTCATCTGCTTCAGCTCAGCTTCGCCCGGCGTAGCAACCATATCTTTGACGCGAGAAATCACGTCATAGTTGCTACCGTCATCGCTGCTGCGCGGCATCCCGACGTTGTAGTTGTTATCCTGCATAGAATAATCAACGCGGTTGAACCAGTCGCCGGAGTCGTAGGAGTCGCGGGTGAAGGATTTCGAGCGCAGCAGTTCAGAGCCCTGCTGGTCGAACGCAATCCCCTGCCCCAGCATCACCGTCGCCAACGAAACGGCCTGCATGCGCACGCGGGTCGCCAGGTCGGCTTCCTGGGACGCTTTATAGCTGATCATGTCCCACAGGGTCTGGTTGTCGTGCTTCGAAACATAGTTGACGACTTCCGTCGGGTCTGCGGCATAACCGCCAGGCGCGCCGTTATAGTCAATTTCGCTACCTTTCTTCACCGCGCCGTCTTTATCGATCATCACAAAATCGGCAAGGTTACCGGCCATTCCCAGTCGGGTCAGGTCGGCCAAGTGGCGAACCTGATCATCGCTCAGGCTGGTAATTTCGTTTGGTAATACGCCCGCGCCGCTGCCGACGCCCTGGTTCTGACGCAGTGCATCGCCGGAGTCGAACGGCCCGCCGCCGCGTACGGAGTCGCGCAGACGATCGGAGAACGTACCAATGCCAGTGCCTTTCAGGTTGATCTGCGAAGCGATTTCAAAGCGATCGCTCTGGTTAGAGTCCCAGCCTTCGCCGAAGAAGTAGATATCCGGGTTCAGGGCCTTAATGCGATCCCACGCCGAGAGAATTTGCGCTTTCGGGTGATAGCCCATCAGGTCGAAGCGGAAGCCATCGATTTTATAATCGGTGGTCCATACCGCCAGCGAGTCGGCGATAAGCTTGGCAAACATCCGATGCTCCGGCGCGGAGTCTGAACAGCAGGTAGCGGATTCGACGCTGCCGGTGGTTTCATTCAGGCGCTGATAGTACCAGGGCACAATTTTATCCAGCACCGAGGTGCGATCGGTCGGCCCGGCGGCATTGGTGTGGTTGTACACCACATCCATAATGACGTTCATGC
Organism: Klebsiella huaxiensis; assembly: GCF_003261575.2. GTDB lineage: Bacteria > Pseudomonadota > Gammaproteobacteria > Enterobacterales > Enterobacteriaceae > Klebsiella > Klebsiella huaxiensis. The sequence continues at coordinate 4,892,598 of NZ_CP036175.1, forward strand.
CCAGATCCTGCTTGATCGCCTGAATCATGGTGCGGAACTCTTTGATACGCGCCGTACCTTCCGGATCGGTCGCGTAAGATCCTTCCGGAACCGTGTAATGGAACGGATCGTAACCCCAGTTATAGGAGTCAGTCTGCGCCACCAGCGTATTCAGCGCCTGCACCTGCGGGTTATCCTGACTATCGCTCTGCTTAAGCTGATTCAACACCTCTTCCACCGTGGATCCGCTGTCACAGTACCCGGCAAATTCGCTGCTTTTCACTGCGCTGTTCACTTCACACAGGCGGCTGAACGGCTGCTGAATGTCAGCAACTTTGTCGCTGAACTCGTTCACCGTCGCCAGATCGAAGACCGGCAGCAGCTCAATGTGCGTCACGCCTGAAGCCGAAAGCTTCTTCAGGTGCTGTACCATATTGCTATCACCGGCGGTCAGCGCGAGGTATTTACCGCGCAGTTCGGCCGGGACGGTCTGATCCCAGGCGGAGAGATCGCGAATATGCGATTCATGGATCGTCATCTTCGCTAAATCCGCTTTGGTTTTCTGCGCATGCGGCATGGTCAGGCTGTCCCAACCGTCAGGCTTGAGCACGCTATCGTTGAGGTCAACAACCTGGCTGTACTCCGAGTTAGTCGACAGGCTGTGCGCGTACGGATCGGTAACTTCGTACTGTTCAACCTTACGCGATTGCGGATGATAAACCGTCATCGCATAGCGGTAGAATGCGCCTTTCAGATCGCTGCCGCCCTGCCAGGACCATGCGCCAGAAGCGCTGTCGCGGGTCATCGGATGGCTACCGGTTACTTTCTTATCCGCGCTGTACACCACCACATCCACCTGCTGAGCGGTCGGCGCCCAGACGCGGAAGTTCACGCCGCCGTCGGTCAGCTGCGCGCCGTAATTCAGCGCTTCCGCCGCTTCAGCATAGGTGTCATCCAGTACGCCTGCCGTCTGCACCTGGGTAGCGGAAATCAGGATCCCGTCCTCTTCGGCAGCAATGGCAACCGTTTCGCCCTGCAGCAGTTCGTCAACGTTGGCGTTTTCCGGCAGCTTAAAGGCCGCATAGCTGGAAAGATGCGGGAAGCGCATGCTGACCTGCTGGCTAACGGTGGTCGGCGTCAGTTTCAGATAGCGGTCGGTAAATTTACCTTCGCTATCGGCCGCCACTTTACTGCTGTGGCTGTAGTAGAGGCGCACGATGGGCTTATCCTGACCGCCCGACCACAACAACGTGTTTTTATCGACCCAGTGGGCTTCGGCCAGCGCCACGCCAAACGCGGCGCGGAAGGCATCGGCGCGGGAATCGTAGACCGCGCTGTTACCGGCGATAACCGATACTGTCCTGTCGGTAAAATCGCTAAACGACACCTTGAGATCGCTGTCGATCAGCTTATTGGTGCCGTCGCGAACAATCACGTTAATACAACCGCTCTCCTTATTGAGCGGAACCACCCAGTACGGGCCATATTTATCGCTTCCCGTCGGCGTGGTGCTGACATCGTTCCAGTCAGCCACCGGCGAACTCAGCGCGTCACAGGTTTCGTTATTCCACAGATAGAGGTTTTTACTGCTGTAGTCCGCCGCGCTGTTGCTGGTGATCCCGGCAATATCCACCAGGTGGATGACCGCCTGGTTTTCTACCGCCGTGACCGCTTCACCGGGCACCGCAACGTCAGGTAAACGTACAACGACATCCTGATTATCAGGCGTGTCAGGATTTCCAGAGGAAGAAGAAGAGGATCCGTTATCGCAGCCGCTAAGCAAAACCAGCGATCCCAGAACCAGGGCATTACGGGTATATCTGAGCATTCGATAGTCCCTATACATGCTGATTAAATTATATGAAGTGGTATATACACGAAACTATTCCTGGCGTACTTAAGCACCATGAAAAAATAACGAGCATATCTTTAAAGCGTCGATAATTAGATATTCTTGCTCTCTTCGGTTCAATCATCCATTCACTCATCCCCAGGGGGCGTAGGCGGCCGGGGGAGAAAAAACAAAAAGGGAATGACGACCACAATAGCGAAACTCATTATGATTCGCAGCGACCTACGCAGATTCCCGCAATAAGCACGTTCAAAATAAAAAATGTCCCACCAATATCGGTAGGGCAGTACCTTTTGTTGAGGGAAAATAGAATGAGCAAAGGAATGAAAATGCATAATTCCGTGATGAGATTAACAATATCAAATAAAAAAATAATTAATTACGCGCCTCATATTGTGACGTCCATCATATTATTTTTCACCTGTCAGCAGCTTGCACAATTAACCTGGAAAATAATTTTCCCGGTAAATTTTACGGATAACGAACGCCCTCATAGCAGCCTGACGGCACCTCCCGATGTTCTATCTAAAACAGCGCTTCCGCGCTTTACGTTGTTTGGCATCGCGGAGAAGACCGCCGCGCCCGCAAGCGTTAATGACCTTCAGCAGGCCCCCATTTCAGCTTTAAAACTGCGCGTGACCGGCCTGCTCGCCAGCACCGACCCAGCCCGCGCCATTGCTATTATGATGAAGGGCAATCAACAGGTTAGCCTCGGCGTTGGCGATAACACGCCGGGTGGAGAGGCCAAAATCGTCGCTATCTTTCCCGACCGACTGATCGTCAATTATCGCGGCAGCAATGAGGCCATCCCGCTGTTTAACGACCAACCTACTGGCGCAAAAAATAGCGCGATGACCCCAACCCAACAATTGGCTCAGGAACTGCGCAAGCAACCACAAAATATTCTTCACTACCTCAATATTTCGCCGGTGATGACCAATGACAAACTTAGCGGATATCGCCTGAACCCTGGCAAAGACCCGGCATTATTTCGCGAGGCCGGTCTCCAGGAAAACGACTTAGCTATTGCCCTGAACGGCCTGGATTTACGCGACAGAGAACAGGCCCAGCAGGCGTTAACTCAGCTTCCGGAATTAAGTGAAATAACCCTTACCGTTGAACGCGATGGTCAGAAACACGATATTTACCTGGCCCTGAGGGACGAATAATTGAACATCACTACCGTTATCCGCCCATTTTTCCTGGCGCTACTTATATTCTCATCCCTGTTATTCAGACCGGCTGGCGCGGAAGAATTCTCTGCCAGCTTTAAGGGAACCGATATTCAGGAATTTATCAATACAGTGAGTAAAAACCTGAATAAAACGGTCATTATCGACCCCAGCGTGCGCGGCACCATTACCGTGCGCAGCTACGATATGCTCAATGAAGAGCAATATTATCAATTCTTCCTTAGCGTCCTCGATGTGTATGGCTTCGCCGTGATTAATATGAATAACGGCGTGCTGAAAGTGGTGCGTTCGAAGGATGCGAAAACCGCCGCGGTGCCGGTGGCAAGCGATGCCGCACCGGGTATCGGCGACGAAGTCGTCACCCGGGTGGTACCGCTGACCAACGTCGCCGCCCGCGATTTAGCACCACTGCTGCGCCAGCTCAACGATAACGCCGGGGCGGGCAGCGTGGTGCATTACGAACCCTCCAACGTCCTGTTGATGACCGGCCGCGCGGCGGTGATCAAGCGCCTGTTGACCATCGTCGAACGCGTCGATAACGCCGGAGACCGCAGCGTGGTGACCGTTCCCCTCTCCTGGGCCTCCGCCGCCGATGTGGTCAAGCTGGTGACTGAACTCAACAAAGACACCAGCAAATCGGCACTGCCCGGTTCGATGGTCGCCAACGTAGTAGCGGATGAACGCACCAACGCGGTATTGGTTAGCGGCGAACCCAACTCCCGCCAGCGGATCATCGCCATGATCAAGCAACTTGACCGCCAACAGGCGACGCAGGGCAATACCAAAGTCATCTACCTGAAATACGCCAAAGCGTCCGATCTGGTGGAAGTGCTGACCGGCATCAGCAGCACGATTCAGAGTGAAAAGCAGGCCGCGAAGCCGGTGGCGGCGCTGGATAAAAACATCATTATCAAAGCTCACGGTCAGACCAACGCCCTGATTGTCACCGCCGCACCGGACGTGATGAACGACCTTGAGCGAGTCATTGCCCAGCTTGATATCCGCCGCCCGCAGGTGCTGGTGGAGGCGATTATCGCTGAAGTGCAGGATGCCGACGGTCTTAACCTTGGCATCCAGTGGGCCAACAAAAACGCCGGGATGACCCAGTTCAATAACAGCGGCCTGCCGATGTCGACAGTGATTGCCGGCGCGAACCAGTACAACAAAGACGGCACCGTCACCAGTTCGCTGGCCAGCGCCCTAAGCTCCTTTAACGGTATCGCCGCCGGGTTCTACCAGGGCAACTGGGCCATGCTGCTGACCGCCCTCTCCAGCAGTACCAAGAACGATATTCTGGCCACACCGAGCATCGTCACCCTCGACAACATGGAAGCCACCTTTAACGTCGGCCAGGAAGTCCCGGTGCTGACCGGCTCGCAAACCACCTCTGGCGACAACATATTTAACACCGTCGAGCGCAAAACCGTCGGCATCAAGCTGAAGGTCAAGCCGCAAATCAACGAAGGTGATTCGGTACTGCTGGAGATCGAACAAGAGGTCTCCAGCGTGGCGGATGCCGCTTCCAGCACCAGCTCGGATCTTGGCGCGACCTTCAACACCCGCACGGTGAATAACGCGGTGCTGGTCGGTAGCGGTGAAACGGTGGTGGTCGGCGGCCTGCTGGATAAAAGCGTCACCGACACCGCCGATAAAGTCCCGTTACTCGGCGATATTCCGGTGATTGGCGCGCTGTTCCGCTCCACCAGCAAAAAGGTCTCCAAGCGCAACCTGATGCTGTTTATTCGCCCGACGGTGATCCGCGACCGCGACGAGTACCGCCAGGCATCATCCGGCCAGTACACCGCCTTTAACGACGCCCAGACCAAACAGCGTGGCAAGGAGAGCAACGACGCGATGCTGAGTAACGATCTACTGGAGATCTATCCGCGCCAGGACACCGCCGCATTCCGTCAGGTGAGCGCCGCTATCGACGCGTTCAATCTGGGAGGGAATCTATGAAGCCCGCCGCCGAACGCCGTCCGCTGCTGCCTTTCAGCTACGCCCGCACGCATAACGTGATGCTGTTGAGCAACGGCGAAAGCTGCGAGGTTTTCTGCCTCGCCGCCACCGCGCCGCAGGCGCTGCTGGAAGCCCGACGGGTCGCCGCGATGCCGTTTAGCCTCGAGAGCCTGGAGGAAGAGGCGTTCGAAAAACTGTTGGTGCTGAGCTATCAGCGCGATTCCGCTGAGGCGCGACGGATGATGGCCGATATCGGCAACGAGCTGGATTTATACACCCTTGCCGAAGAGTTGCCGGACACCGACGACCTGCTGGATAGCGAAGACGACGCGCCGATTATTCGCCTGATCAACGCCATGCTCACCGAGGCCATCAAAGAGAAAGCCTCGGATATTCATATTGAAACCTATGAACGCCATCTGCAAATTCGCTTTCGCGTCGACGGCGTCCTGCGCGAAATCCTGCGCCCCCAGCGCCGCCTCGCCGCGCTGCTGATCTCGCGCATTAAGGTGATGGCTAGCCTCGATATCGCCGAAAAACGCATACCTCAGGACGGACGCATGGCGCTGCGTATCGGCGGACGGGCCGTCGACGTGCGCGTCTCTACGCTGCCTTCAAGCTATGGCGAGCGCGTGGTGCTGCGCCTGCTCGACAAGAACAGCGTTAATCTCGATCTGCTGACCCTTGGGATGTCGCCCACCCTGCTTCAGCAGGTGGATGGGCTGATCGCTCGCCCGCATGGCATTGTGCTGGTCACCGGGCCGACCGGCTCCGGTAAAAGCACCACCCTTTACGCCGCGTTAAGCCGCCTCGATGCCCGTGAGCGTAACATCATGACCATTGAAGACCCTATCGAATACGAGCTGGAGGGCATCGGTCAGACCCAGGTTAACAGTAAAGTCGATATGACCTTTGCCCGCGGGCTGCGCGCCATCTTGCGCCAGGATCCCGACGTGGTGCTGGTGGGTGAAATCCGCGATGGCGAAACGGCGCAAATTGCTGTCCAGGCCTCGCTAACCGGGCATCTGGTGCTCTCGACACTGCACACCAACAGCGCGCTGGGCGCTATCTCGCGCTTACAGGATATGGGCGTGGAGCCTTTTCTGCTCTCCACCTCGCTGCTGGCGGTGATGTCGCAGAGGCTGGTGCGCCGACTGTGCCCGCATTGCCGCCAGCAGGAACCGGCGAATGTCGACACCGCTCGTCAAATGAATATCGCCCCCGGCACGGCACTTTGGCGGCCTCAGGGCTGCGCCGAGTGCGGTTTTACCGGCTATCGCGGGCGTACCGGCATTCATGAACTGCTGCTGGTGGACGATCGCGTGCGTATGGCTATCCACCGTGGTGAAAACGAGGTCACGCTGATCCAACAGCTGGGGGCGGACTATATGACCCTGCGCCACTCCGGGCGGGAAAAAGCGCTGGCGGGGATCACCAGTTGGCAAGAGGTACTCAGAGTCACCGAGCAGCAGACTACGGAGGCCTCCTGAGATGGCACTTTTTCGCTACCAGGCCCTCGACGAAAACGGCAAAACCCGGCACGGCGTCCAACAGGCTGACTCCGCCCGCCACGCGCGCCAGCTGCTGCGGGAACAGGGCTGGCTGGCACTGGAAGTTGACCCGACAACCAACAGCAGCAGCGGACGTCCACGCTTTATCCGCCGCACGAGCGCAAGCGATCTCGCCCTGCTGACCCGCCAACTGGCAACCCTGGTCGCCGCCGCTATCCCGCTGGAAAAAGCGCTCGACGCGGTGGCCCAGCAGTGTGAGAAATCACAGCTGAAAACGATTGTCGCCGGGGTGCGCGGAAAAGTACTGGAAGGCCATTCCCTGGCGGAAGCCATGCGCGGCTATCCTGGCTGTTTCGACGCGCTTTACTGCGCGATGGTCGCCGCCGGGGAAGCCTCGGGCTACCTCGACGGCGTGCTGAACCGGCTGGCGGACTACACCGAACAGCGCCAGCAGCTTCGCGCCCGGCTGCTGCAGGCGATGATTTACCCCATCGTGCTGACTTTTGTTGCCGTCAGCGTGATTGTGATTCTGCTTTCAACGGTAGTGCCAAAGGTCGTCGACCAGTTTATTCACCTCAAACAGGCACTGCCGTTTTCCACTCGCCTGCTGATGGCGATGAGCGACCTGGTGCGTACCGCCGGGCCGTGGCTGCTGCTGGTCATCATGCTGGTCATTCTGCTGCTGCGCTACCTGCTGCGTCAGCCTGCAAAGCGACTGGCCTGGCATAAGCAGCTACTGCGTCTGCCGCTGATTGGTCGGGTCGCGCGCAGCGTCAACAGCGCCCGCTACGCCCGCACGCTGAGCATTCTTAACGCCAGCGCCGTGCCGCTGCTGCTGGCGATGCGCATCAGCGCGGAAGTGTTAAGCAATGCCTGGGCGAAGCGCCAGCTGGAAGCCGCCAGCGACGCGGTTCGCGAAGGGGTCAGCCTGCACCGCGCTCTTGAGATGACCCAGCTTTTCCCGCCGATGATGCGCTACATGGTCGCCAGCGGCGAACAGAGCGGCGAGCTCAACGGCATGCTGGAACGCGCGGCGGATAATCAGGACCGGGAGCTGAGCGCGCAAATTCAGCTGGCCCTCAGCCTGTTTGAACCCTTGTTAGTGGTGGCGATGGCCGGAATGGTGCTGTTTATCGTCCTCGCCATCCTACAACCGATACTGCAACTCAATACCCTGATGAGTATGTAATTGTTCTAATGGAGAAAAATATGCAACGACAGCGCGGATTCACCTTACTGGAAATCATGGTGGTGATTGTTATCCTCGGCGTGCTCGCCAGCCTGGTGGTGCCCAATCTGATGGGCAACAAGGAAAAGGCCGACCGGCAAAAAGTGGTCAGCGACCTGGTCGCGCTGGAGGGGGCGCTGGACATGTACAAACTGGACAACAGCCGCTATCCAAGCACCGAACAGGGACTTCAGGCGCTGGTTACTGCGCCGTCCGCCGAGCCGCACGCACGAAACTATCCGGAAGGCGGCTATATTCGTCGCCTTCCGCAAGATCCCTGGGGCAACGATTACCAGCTGTTAAGCCCCGGTCAGCACGGACAGGTGGATATTTTCAGCCTCGGGCCGGATGGCGTCCCGGAGAGCAATGACGATATCGGCAACTGGACTATCGGGAAGAAATAGTGCGCCAGCGCGGCTTTACGCTACTGGAGATGATGCTCATTTTGCTGCTAATGGGCGTCAGCGCGGGCATGGTGATGCTGGCGTTCCCGGCTTCGCATGACGATGACGCGGAGCAGACGCTGGCGCGCTTTCAAGCACAGTTGCGCTTTGTCCAGCAACGAGGACTGCAAACCGGCCAGTTCTTTGGCGTCTCGGTGCATCCCGATGGCTGGCAATTCCTGGTATTGCAAGCCCGTGAAAACAACGATCCGACACCCGCTAACGACGGCTGGAACGGCTATCGCTGGCTACCCCTGCAGGCCGGGCGCGTCACCACTTCGGGCAATATCAATCAGGGCAAGCTGAACCTGACTTTCCCGCAGGGCGAAGTCTGGGCGCCGGGCGACAATCCCGATGTGCTGATTTTCCCCGGCGGCGAAATGACCCCGTTCCAGCTCAGCATGGGCGATGCGCCGGGTATCGCGTTTAATGCCCGCGGCGAAAGCCTGGCCGAATCGCAGGAGGCGCAATGAAACCCCAGTCCGGTATGACGCTGATTGAAGTGATGGTCGCGCTGGTGGTGTTCGCCCTGGCCGGGCTGGCGGTGATGCAGGCGACGCTCCAGCAAACCCGCCAGCTGGGACGGATGGAAGAGAAAACTCTCGCCAGCTGGCTGGCGGATAATCAGTTAGTGCAGCTACGGCTGGAGAATCGCTTTCCGGCGCTGAGCTGGTCAGAAACCACCGTGCAGGCGGCGGGCGTCAGCTGGCATATTCGCTGGCAGGGTGTGGAAACCGACCTGCCGCAGCTGCGCGCGCTGGACGTCGAGGTTCGTCATGCTAAAAGCGATAAGACTCCGCTCTCTTCGCTGCGCACCTATGTAACGCAGCCATGATTCAACGCTCGCGCGGTTTCACCCTCGTCGAAATGCTGCTGGCGCTGGCGATCCTCGCCGCGCTCAGCGTCGCTGCCATAACAGTGCTGCAAAACGTGATGCGCGCCGATACGCTGACGCGCGATAAAAGCGAGCGTATGCAGGCGTTACAGCAAACGTTCAGCCAGATGGCGGCAGATTTCAGCCAAATTATTCCCCGCCGCAGTCGCGACAGCGCGAGCCTGTTTTTTGCCGGACGCTTTCAATTGAGCAGCGATGACTGGGCGATTGCCTTTAGCCGCAACGGCTGGCCCAACCCGCTGGGCATCCTGCCGCGTTCAGAAATTCAGAACGTCAGTTATCGCCTGCGTGAAGGCCAACTGGAGCGCCTGAGCTATGACCAGCAGGACCCGTTGCCCGGCAGCCAGCCCACCATCACCGTCGTCCAGCGCGGCGTTCAGGCGTTCCGTCTGCGCTTTTACGCCAGCGGCCGCTGGCAGGATGAATGGCAGCAGCCGCAGACGCTGCCGCAGGGACTGGAAGTGACCCTGACGCTGGAACCATACGGCGAAATCAGGAGGCTGTTTCTGCTCACGCCGGGGGGCAGCCAATGAACAACCGCCAGCGCGGCGTCGCCCTGCTGATGGTGCTGCTGATCCTTGCCCTGATGATGGTGCTGGCTAGCGCCATGACCGAGCGCAGCGCGCAGATGTATCAGCAGACCGCCACCACCCTCGATAATCTACAGGCCAAATGGTACGCGCTGGGGGCGGAAACCATGGCGGCGGCGCTGCTGCAACGCGACGCGCTCGATTCACCAAACCAAACCCATCTGGCGCAGAACTGGGCCCAGCAGGGACGCCGCTTTACGGTCAATGACGGCGAGATTTACGCCACCATTACCGACGCCCAGGCCTGCTTCAATCTTAACGCCATTAACCAGCTCAACGGCGATGAAAGCGCCGAAATGCCTTATCCCGCGCAGGTCTTTACCCGGCTGCTGGAAAACCTCGGCAGCGAACCCTTGCGGGCGCTACAGCTCACCGCCGCCCTGCGCGACTGGGTCGACAGTAATCGTGAGCCATTGCTGAACGGCGCGGAGGACGAAGTCTATATGGCGCAATCGCCCGGCTATCTGGCCGGGAATCAGCCGCTGCAGGATGTTAGCGAACTGCGCCTGCTGGTCGGGATGGACACAGCGCTCTATCAGCGCCTGTTGCCCTACGTCTGCGCCCTGACGGACGACGCGCTGCAGGTGAACGTCAACACCCTGAAGCCTGCTCAGGCGGCGCTGCTGGCGGCGCTCTTTCCAGCAGAAATCACCGTCCCCGAGGCGCAGCAACTGCTGCAAACCCGTGCGTCGACGGGCTGGAGCAGCGTCGCCGCCTTCCTGTCGCAGCCGACATTACAAAAAACCGATACCGCCGCCGCGCGTCCGTGGCTGACGGTACACAGCGAGCGTTTTATCGCCACCTTCAGCGTGGTGATGGGCAACGCCCGCTATCAACAACGTAGCCTCCTGCAAAAACAGGGGCGAACCTTCAGCGTCGTTCAACGGCGCTACGGAATCTATTGGGTAGCCGATGAATAACCACCAGACCTCTTCCGCCGCCGTGCTGATTATTCGCCTCAATCCTGATACCACCACGGCGCTATGGCGGCTGGTCGCGCCGGGAGAAGCGGCACAGACCGGAGAATGGCATCCTGATGATGGCGACCAGACGCTCAACCAGCTGGCGCAGCACTATCCGGCCTGGGTGCTGGTGCCGGCCAGCGATTGCGCGTTTCACCGCGTCACTCTGCCGGCCGGGGCCATCAGGCGACCGCAGCAGGCGCTGGCGTTTTTACTCGAAGAACAGCTGGCGACGGAGGTCGAAGAGAGCCACTTTGCCCTGCTTCATCAGGACAAAACCGACTGCGCCGTGGCGGTAGTTGGGCAAGAAAAAATGCGCGCCTGGCAGGCCTGGTGCGAGGGACTTGGGCTAAACGTACTGGCTCTGACTCCGGATATCCTGGCGCTGCCGCAGAACGCAACCGGCTGGAGCGCCGTACAGTGCGGCGAGCAGTGGCTGTTTCGCTGTGATACATGGAACGGAATGGCGGTGGAAACCTCGTGGCTCGATGGGCTGCTGGCCCACTGGCAAAACGTCATACCGATCGCGTGCTATTCACCGCCGCCGGATATCGCCGCACCGTGGCAGCCTCTCCCGGAGCAGGATCTTTTACAGCTAGCGTCGACCAACCCGGATGCCCGCAAGATCTGTTTACGCCAGGGCAATTTTGCGGCGAAACGCCGCCGTCAGCCGACGCCTCGCAGCTTGCGTCCAGCGATCGCCGCAGCGCTGGCGCTGATGCTGCTGTGGAGCGGCAACAGCCTGGACGATCACCTCACCCTGGGGCGACAGGCCGATGCCGCCGTGCAGACCAGTCGTGATTTTTACCGCCAGTGGTTTAAAGCGGAAAAAAATATCATCAACCCGCGCCTGCAGATGCAGCAGCATCTGCGCCGACAGGAAAGCTCAGGGGGGCAACCGGCGCTTATTTCACGGCTCGGCGCGCTGCAAAAAATCCTTGCCGAAACGCCGGGCATCCGCTTGCGCTCCCTGAGCTTTGATGCCGCACGCAACACGCTACAGCTGGAGATATCCGCCGTTTCATCACTGGCTCTGGAGCAGTTCAGCAACCGGGCGCGAACGGGATTCCGCGTGCAGACCGGCGAGATGAAGCCGCGGGCCGACGGTATCGCAGGTCGTCTGACGCTGGAGGACACCGATGCCTAATCTGCTCGCCTTATGGCAACAACGTACGCGCCGCGAACAGCATCTGCTGCTGGGGATGGGCGTGATGCTGCTTATGGGCCTGGTGTATTACGCGCTATGGCAGCCGTGGCAAAACCGCGAGGCGCAATGGCGGCAAACGCTAGCCAGAGAGCAGGCTAATCTGCAGTGGATGCGCCAGCAAACGCCGCTTCTCCAGCAGCTTAACCAACAGAAATCGCCCGCCGCGCAGGAAGAGCCATCGACGGTGATTATGCGCGAGGCCGCCCGCCACGGTATCACCATCGTTCGCCTGCAGCCGCAGGGAGTCCGCCTGAGCCTCACCGTGCAGCCCGCCGATTTCCAGTCGCTGATGTCATGGCTGGACGCACTGGGACAGTCGGGGATGGCGACCGCCACGCTGGCGGTGGCCGCCGTGGCGCAGCAGCCCGGCCGGGTTACGGTCAATGCGCTGGTGCTGGAGCGTAGCAATGAAAAATAAACTGATTATTGGTCTGCTGTTGGCGGCGGTCTATCTCTTCTGGCTGTTGCTTAGTGCGCCAGCTCGGCTGTTGACTCTGGCTTTGCCGGAAGGCGCACGGCTCTCTGAAACCTCAGGTACCCTGTGGCAAGGGGAAGCCCGTCAGGCCAGCTGGCGCGACGTTGAAATAGCCTATTTGCGCTGGGAGTTTGGCTTCTCGTCCTGGCTTCCCGGCTGGCATATCCGCTTTAACGACCCGTCCGGGCTGCGCGGCCAGGCTTGGCTGCACGGTCTGAACGAATTTGTGGTACACGAGGGGCGTCTCACGGTTCCGGCCCGTTTTATCAGCCAGCGGTTAGCGCTCGGAATACCGCTGGAAGCCAGCGGTCAGGTGGTGCTGACATTACCTGAAGCCAGCTTTAACGCCAGCGGCTGCCAGCAGATTCCCGGCGGCAATATACAGTGGCGGGATGCGGCGCTCAACTCCCCGGCAGGGGCGCTTGAGCTGGCCCAGATTAACGGCAAATTAAGCTGTACCCCAGCGGGTGCCCTGACCATCGCCCTGACCCAGGACTCCCATCAGCTTAGCCTAAGCGGACAAGGTTCTTTCACGCCAGACGGTCGCTATACGTTTAGCGGGACATGGCAAACCCGCCAGGCGGCCCCGGCGCTGCTCACCCTGCTGGCGACACAAAATGCGCGTAAAGATGAGCAGGGGCGCACACCGTGGCAATTGCAAGGGCAGTGGTTATCGCAGGAGACACGATGATGATAGACAATATCACGCGGCTGGAGGAGTTTGCCGCACAATTCCCGCTCGTCTGGAGCGGTTTTTTACTCCTTTTCGGTCTGACGTTCGGCAGCTTTTTTAACGTCGTTATTCACCGTTTACCGCTCATGATGGAGCAAACCGAAACCGTTAATCTCTGCTTTCCCGCCTCGTTCTGCCCGCAGTGCCGTCAGCCCATCGCCTGGCGGGATAATATTCCCCTGCTGAGCTTTCTGTGGCTGAAGGGGCATTCACGCTGCTGCGGGCTACCGATATCTCGTCGTTATCCGCTGGTAGAACTGGCGACCGGCGTGCTGTTTGCGCTGGCCGGGTACCTGATGCCGCCGGGGATGCCGCTGCTGGGCGGCTTGCTTCTGCTGTCGGTTCTGCTAATCCTTGCCGCCATCGACGCGCAAACGCTGCTGCTGCCCGATCGGCTGACCCTACCGCTGCTGTGGGGAGGGTTGTTGTTTAATCTTAACGATACCTTCGTGCCGCTGGCGGATGCGGTCATCGGCGCGATGGCCGGGTATTTGTCGCTCTGGACGGTGTACTGGGTATTTCGTCTGCTGACCGGTAAGGAGGCGCTGGGCTACGGTGATTTTAAGCTACTGGCGGCGCTCGGGGCGTGGTCCGGCTGGCAGTGGCTACCGCAGACGCTGCTACTGGCCTCCGCCAGCGGCCTGGTCTGGACGCTGTTACAGCGGCTGGTGACCCGACAGTCGCTGCAACAACCGCTGGCCTTCGGCCCCTGGCTGGCGTTTGCGGGGGGCGGCATCTTTTTGTGGAATCAGATATAACCGAGACAATCTTCCCGGTGGCGCTGCGCTGACCGGGCTACAGGCTGGTGCCGATCTGGTAGCCCGGACAGGTGCGCCAGCGCCGCCTCCGGGAAACAGCGCGCAATGCAGCTTCAGATTATCTTCCCGGTGGCGCTGCGCTGACCGGGCTACAGGCTGGTGCCGGTCTGGTAGCCCGGACAGGCGCGTCAAGCGCCGCCTCCGGGAAATAGCGCGCAATGCAGCTTCAGATTATCTTCCCGGCTGCACTACTGTATGACCGGGCTACGGGTCCGCTGCAAACTGTGGGCCTGTCCGGGGATTACGAATACTTTTTGGTGCGTCGGGTTGGGGCAGTGTTTGCCGGATCGTCCGGCCAGACGTGCTTCGGATAGCGCCCTTTCATCTCTTTTTGTACCTCGCGGTAGCTCCCCTGCCAGAACGCGCCTAAATCGCGGGTGATTTGCAGCGGTCGCTGAGCGGGCGATAGTAGCTCCAGCACCAGCGGTACGCGCCCCTGAGCTATAACCGGGGTCGTCGCCTCGCCAAACATCTCCTGCATCCGCACCGCCAGCGCAGGCGGATTTTCATCATGATAGCGAATGGCGATGCGGCTGCCGGTCGGCACCGTATAATGACCAGGCAGCTCGCTATCCAGCTTCTGACGAAGCGACCACGGTAGCCAGTTTTGCAGCGCCTGGCGCACGTCCAGCGCCTTTAGCGCTCGCAGCGAGTGAACGCCCGTCATTTGCGGCAATAGCCACGCTTCAAGCGACTCCAGCAGCGATGTTTCATCAACGGCGGGCCACGCATCTTCCGGCAGCCACTGCGCGGCACAGTGCAGTCTCAGGCGCAGCTGTTCCGCTTCCGGGGTCCAGTTGAGTACGCTCAGGCCCTTATCCCGGATACCGTTGAGCATCGCCTGATGCAGTTCCTCTTCCGAAGGCTTCGCCAGCGGCTGGGTCTTGATCACCAGTTGCCCGATACAGGTGCGTCGCCAGGCCTTCAGGGTGCCCAGCGTTTCGTCCCACTCGACGGTATCAGAACGCTGAGCCAACGCCGGACACTGCTCAATCAGCGCATGAATATCCACCGGCAGCGCCAGTAAAATCCGTGCATCCGGCGATGAACTGCCCTGCAATAGCAGCGGCGCAATCAGCCACTCATGGCGACCCAGCGCATCGTCAGCGTCAAGCATTGCGCCCATCCCGTTCGCCAGCTGGTAGCGCCCTTCCTGGCCGCGACGATGGGCAATACGGTCGGCAAAAGCCGTTGCCAACAGCGCCGCCATTTGCTCAGCATCAGGCTGACCGACGCGGGTCGCCAGCCTTTTCATCAATTGCTGCGCCCGCAGCTGCCAGTTGGTCTGTTGACGGGCAAACGCCGAGCTAAGATCGCTATTACCGCCGCGCGGCGGCTCTTCCAGGATTGCCGCCAGCTTAGCCGCCGTCGCGACACCATCAGCATCTTCCGTTGCGGTCAACATGGCCGCCAGGCGTGGATCGTTACCCAACGCGGCCATTTTGCGCCCGTGCGCCGAGAGTCGCTCGCCGTCCAGCGCCGATAGCGAAGTCAGCAGGCGACGGGCCGCCGCAAGGTTGGCCGCAGGCGGCAGATCCAGCCAGCTAAGCTGGGACGGATCCTGGCATCCCCACTGCAAAAGCTCCAGCAATAGCGCCGACAGATCGCTTTGCAGGATTTCCGCATCGCCCTGCGCCGCCGCCCGCTCAGCCTGCTCTTTACCTATCAAATGCAGGCAGATCCCCGGTTCCAGGCGTCCGGCGCGCCCGGCACGCTGGGTCATCGAGGCCTGGCTAATGCGTTGTGTGATCAGGCGAGTCAACCCGGTGCGGGCGTCAAAGCGGGCGACGCGCTCCTGGGCGCTATCCACCACCAGCCGAATACCTCCGATAGTCAGACTGGTTTCGGCAATATTGGTCGCCAGCACCACTTTGCGCATCCCGGCAGGCGCAGGCAGTATCGCCTTGCGCTGCTCACTCAGCGGTAGCGCACCATATAGCGGACAGAGAACCACATCGTTCGCCACCCGCTCCGCCAGCCGCTCCTGCACCCGCTGAATCTCCCCAACGCCAGGCAGGAATAGCAGCATCGAGCCGCTTTCACTGCGCAGCAGTTCCGCGGCGGCAATCGCCACCGCCTCGTCAAATCGCTGATGCGTTGGCAGCGGCAAAAAACGCCGTTCAACCGGGAACGCGCGCCCTGCGGATGTCACCGTTGGCGCCTCCGGCAGCAGCCGTTGCAGACGCTCGTTATCCAGCGTCGCCGACATGATTAGCAGCTTGAGATCGTCGCGCAATCCCTGCTGTACGTCGAGCAGCAACGCCAGCGCCAGATCCGCCTGCAGGCTGCGTTCGTGGAATTCATCGAGGATCACCAGTCCGATGCCGGTCAGTTCAGGATCGCGCTGGATCATCCGCGTCAAAATACCTTCCGTGACTACCTCGAGGCGCGTATTCGCACCGACGCAGGTCTCAGCGCGCATGCGATAACCCACGGTCTCACCGGGTTTCTCCCCCAGCAGCTCCGCCAGCCTTTGCGCCACGTTGCGTGCAGCTAGCCGACGCGGCTCCAGCAGAATAATGCGCCCGTTAATTTTACCTTCAGCAAGGATTTGCAACGGCAGCCAGGTGGATTTCCCGGCGCCGGTTGGCGCATTGAGCAGAACCTGCGGCGCATGCTGCAGGGCAGTGAGAAGTTCAGGAAGAACGGCGGCAACCGGCAATGAGGACACGAAGGGCTCCGGAGGTTAACATTTGAGGGCAAGCATTGTAGCATCCTGATAATTCATTACCGAGTCTCTATCATGTCCGAGCCGAAAAGGCTGTTTTTCGCCCTTGAGCTGCCTAAAGAGGTTCAGCGGCAAATTGTTCACTGGCGCGCCGCCAGATTTCCCGACGATGCGGGTCGACCGGTGGCGACGGATAATCTCCATCTGACGCTGGCGTTTCTTGGCGAGGTGAGCACGGAGAAACAGCGCGCACTGTCCACGATGGCCGGGCGTATTCGCCAGCCGGGCTTTACCTTGACCCTTGACGATGCCGGGCAGTGGCTACGTTCGCGGGTGGTATGGCTGGGCACCCGCCAACCGCCGCGCGGGGTGCTACAGCTGGCGAATATGCTGCGCGCTCAGGCGGCCCGCAGCGGCTGCTATCAGAGTCCGCAGCCGTTTCATCCGCATATCACCCTACTGCGCGACGCGCGCCACGCGGTGCCAATTCCGCCACCCGGCTTCAACTGGGCGTTTGCGGTCAACGAATTTGTCCTCTACGAGTCCAGCTTTAGCCGCGGGCGCACCCGCTACACCGCTCTGGAACGTTACCCTTTCGACAAGGAAAGCTGATGCAGTTCACTCCCCCGCTACAGTCCGCCATCTTAATTAAACGTTACAAACGGTTTCTTGCCGATGTTGTCACCCCCGATGGCCGTGAGCTAACCCTGCACTGCCCCAACACCGGCGCAATGACCGGTTGCGCCGCGCCGGGCGATACCGTCTGGTATTCCACATCGGATAATCCTAAGCGCAAATATGCGCACACCTGGGAATTAACTGAAACCGTACAAGGCGCAATAATTTGTGTTAATACTCTACGCGCTAATACGTTGGCGAAAGAGGCGATTCTGGCAGGAAACATTCCTGAACTTTTGGGTTATAACACGCTGAAAAGTGAAGTGAAGTATGGTTCTGAAAGTAGCCGCATTGATATTCTGTTACAGGCAGATTACCAACAAAACTGCTATATTGAAGTGAAATCGGTTACGTTGGCGGAGAAAGAATACGGTTACTTCCCCGATACGGTCACCGAGCGCGGTCAGAAGCACCTGCGGGAGCTGATGAGCGTAGCGGCGGCGGGCGATCGGGCGGTAATTTTGTTCGCCGTACTGCATTCGGCGATCGACCGTTTCTCACCCGCGCATCATATTGATGCCAGATACGCACAGCTATTGATTGAAGCGCAAACCAAGGGGGTAGAAATTCTCGCATACAAGGCGGAACTTTCTACCGAAACAATGACTCTGAATAAGCCGATTACCGTGGTGTTAACCCCCGGTAAATAAACGGCTAAATAGTATTCTGGTCGCGAGCGCAAATACGCTTTTCCTCACAGGGTTGTCAAGTGTAACGTTTAGATAATTGCTATCCGGAAAAGCATCTGCTATTTATAGCGGCCTGATTTTTCCCCCTACACGGGGATCGATAGTGCGTGTTAAGGAGAAGCAACATGCAAGAAGGGCAAAACCGTAAAACATCGTCCCTGAGTATTCTCTCCATCGCAGGGGTGGAGCCGTACCAAGTAAAACCGGGCGAAGAGTACATGAACGAAGCCCAGTTGGCGCACTTCAGGCGCATTCTTGAAGCGTGGCGTAATCAACTTAGGGATGAAGTGGATCGCACCGTGTCGCACATGCAGGATGAAGCTGCCAACTTCCCGGACCCGGTAGACCGTGCCGCCCAGGAAGAAGAGTTCAGCCTGGAGCTGCGTAACCGCGATCGTGAACGTAAACTGATCAAAAAGATCGAAAAAACCCTGAAAAAAGTCGAAGACGAAGATTTCGGCTACTGTGAATCCTGTGGCGTCGAGATTGGTATCCGTCGTCTGGAAGCGCGTCCGACCGCTGACCTGTGCATTGACTGCAAAACGCTGGCGGAAATTCGCGAAAAACAGATGGCAGGCTAATCCACTTCGCTAGTGTATCTCCGGCGGGAGCTCGCTCCCGCCTTGATGCTTTATCAGTCACATCATGAAAGATTCACATTATATTGGGCGCTTTGCCCCCTCACCTTCTGGCGAACTCCACTTCGGCTCACTGATTGCCGCGCTTGGCAGCTATCTGCAAGCTCGGGCGAAGGGCGGTATCTGGCGTGTGCGCATTGAAGATATCGATCCGCCGCGTGAAGTCCCCGGCGCCGCCGCAACTATTCTGCGTCAATTAGAACATTACGGCCTGCACTGGGACGGTGAAGTGCTTTGGCAATCTCAGCGTCACGAAGCCTATCGTGAGCGTCTGGCCTGGCTGCATGAACAGGGGCTCTGCTATTACTGCACCTGTACCCGCGCGCGCATTCATGCCGTCGGCGGTCTTTACGACGGCCACTGCCGGGATTTACAGCTCGGTGCGCAAAACGCAGCCCTGCGCCTGCGGCAAACGCTGCCGGTTCTCGAGTTTTACGATCGACTGCGCGGTACTCTCGTCGCGGATGAACCGCTGGCGCGTGAAGATTTCATTATTCATCGTCGCGATGGGCTGTTCGCCTATAATCTTGCGGTCGTGGTGGACGATCATTTCCAGGGCATCAGCGAAATTGTCCGCGGTGCCGATCTGATTGAACCCACGGTGCGGCAGATTTCGTTGTATCAGCATTTTGGCTGGCAGCCGCCGGACTATATTCATCTACCTCTGGCGCTAAATGCTCAGGGAAATAAACTGTCGAAGCAAAATCATGCTCCAGCGCTATCACAAGGCGATCCACGCCCGGAAATTGTGCGAGCGTTAACGTTTCTTAACCAGGATGTCATTCAGGAATGGCGAGAGCTGAATATTGACGATTTACTCAAGCATGCGGTAGTGAACTGGCAGCCGGAGAAAATCCAGCATTCTCAAATGCGTTCTGCTGAGCTATGATTAGCCGCTATTTTTTTGTCCTGAAGTCCGTCTGACACTACGAGGTGTACCATTTTTACCCGAGTCGCTAATTTTTGCCGTAAGGTGCTAAGCCGTGAAGAGCGCGAGGCAGAAGCCGCTGTCGAACAACGACATATGACGGTTATCCCGCGTGATCAGCATGCAATTTCCCGCAAAGATATCAGTGAAAATGCCCTCAAGGTCATGTACAGACTCAATAAGGCGGGCTACGAATCGTGGCTTGTCGGCGGCGGCGTACGCGACCTGCTGCTGGGCAAAAAGCCGAAAGATTTCGATGTCACGACCAATGCAACTCCGGAGCAGGTACGTAAGCTGTTCCGCAACTGCCGTCTGGTCGGTCGCCGCTTCCGCCTGGCGCACGTGATGTTCGGGCCAGAAATTATTGAAGTCGCCACCTTCCGTGGTCATCACGAAGGGCATACCACCGATCGCGTCACCTCGCAGCTTGGTCAGAACGGCATGCTGCTGCGCGACAACATCTTCGGCTCGATTGAAGAAGATGCCCAACGCCGCGACTTCACCATCAACAGCCTTTATTACAGCGTCGCTGATTTCACCGTGCGCGACTACGTCGGCGGCATGAAGGATCTGCAGGATGGTGTTATCCGTCTGATTGGCGATCCGGAAACCCGCTATCGTGAAGATCCGGTGCGCATGCTGCGCGCGGTGCGTTTTGCAGCGAAGCTCAATATGAGCATCAGCGAAGAGACCGCCGAGCCGATCCCACGCCTGGCTACGCTGCTGCACGATGTACCTCCGGCGCGTCTGTTTGAAGAAGTCCTGAAGCTGCTGCAAGCGGGTGATGGCTATCAAACCTACATGCTGCTGCGCGAATACAATCTATTCCAGCCGCTGTTCCCGACCATCACCCGCTACTTTACCGAGCGCGGTGATAGCCCGATGGAGCGCATTATCAGCCAGGTGCTGAAGAATACCGATAACCGCATCCGTAACGATATGCGCGTTAATCCGGCGTTCCTGTTCGCGGTGATGTTCTGGTATCCGCTGCTTGAGATGGCGCAAAAAATTGCCCAGGAGAGCGGTCTGGCCTACCACGACGCCTTCGCGCTGGCGATGAACGACGTGCTGGATGAAGCCTGCCGCACGCTGGCGATCCCTAAACGCATTACCACGCTGGTGCGCGATATCTGGCAGCTTCAGCTGCGGATGTCTCGCCGTCAGGGCAAACGCGCGTGGAAGCTGATGGAACATCCGAAATTCCGCGCCGCCTACGATCTGCTGGAGCTGCGCGCCGGTGCCGAAAACAATGGCGAGCTACAGCGTCTGACCAAATGGTGGGGCGAGTTCCAGGTGGCCACGCCGCCGGACCAGAAAGATATGCTTGACGATCTGGGTGACGATCCGGCTCCACGCCGCCGCCACCGTCGTCCACGCAAGCGCGCGCCGCGTCGCGAAGGTAGCGCATGACCCTCGCTTACATTGCCATCGGCAGCAATCTGGCCTCTCCGCTGGAGCAGGTCAACGCTGCCGTTAGTGCGCTGACGGAGATCCCTGATAGCCGGATGATAAGCGTTTCCTCTTTCTACCGTACGCCGCCGCTGGGACCGCAGGATCAACCGGACTACCTCAACGCCGCCGTTGCGCTGGAAACCTCTCTTGCCGCGGAAGAGTTGCTCAACCACACTCAGCGCATCGAACTGCAGCAGGGCCGCACCCGTAAAGCGGAACGCTGGGGACCCCGCACGTTGGATCTCGACATCATGCTGTTCGGCGATGAAGTCATTAATAGCCCGCGCCTGACCGTGCCGCACTACGACATGAAAAACCGCGGTTTTATGCTGTGGCCGCTGTTTGAAATCGCGCCAGGACTGCATTTCCCCGACGGTCTGTCATTACGTACCGTGCTCGCTAACCTTGCCGCAGAAAAACCGGCCATCTGGTAATACCCCTTCATTTTTTAGCAATTACGGCGATCGTGGTAATCGGTTGCCCAAAACCATTGCCCCCCTGAATGCTGCTGTTAGAATGCCGATTAAAATGACTTTCATCATCAGGAAACGTTATGAAACCGACCACAATCGCCGTGCTGCAGAAATGCAAACAGGAGAAGAAACGCTTCGCCACTATCACCGCCTATGACTACAGTTTTGCCAAGCTGTTTGCCGACGAAGGGATCAACGTACTGCTGGTCGGTGACTCGCTGGGCATGACGGTACAGGGCCACGACTCCACCCTGCCGGTGACCGTTGAAGATATCGCCTACCATACCCGCGCGGTACGCCGCGGCGCGCCGAACAGCCTGCTGCTCGCTGACCTGCCGTTTATGGCTTATGCTACGCCGGAACAAACCTTCGAGAACGCCGCCGTCGTGATGCGCGCGGGGGCCAATATGGTCAAAATCGAAGGCGGTGCGTGGCTGGCGGATACGGTGAAAATGCTCGCTGAACGCGCGGTTCCGGTGTGTGGGCATCTCGGTCTGACTCCCCAATCGGTGAATGTCTTCGGGGGCTATAAAATTCAGGGTCGCGGTGACGCCGGGCAAATTCTGCTTGATGATGCCCTGGCGTTAGAAGCGGCGGGCGCACAGCTACTGGTTCTGGAGTGCGTGCCGGTTGAGCTGGCGAAACGTGTTACCGAAGCCTTAACCATTCCGGTAATCGGCATTGGCGCAGGCAACGTCACCGACGGGCAAATCCTGGTGATGCATGACGCCTTTGGTATTACCGGCGGCCATATTCCTAAATTTGCCAAAAATTTCCTTAGCACTGCGGGCGACATGCGCGCTGCGGTACGGCAATATGTTGCCGAAGTGGAGTCCGGCGTCTATCCGGGCGAAGAACACAGTTTCCATTAAGGAGTGTTGTTGTGCTGATTATTGAAACCCTGCCGCTGCTGCGCCAGCATATCCGTCGTTTACGCCAGGAAGGTAAGCGCATCGCGCTGGTTCCTACCATGGGCAACCTGCACGATGGTCATATGAAGCTGGTTGATGCTGCGAAAGCCAGCGCGGATGTCGTGGTGGCAAGTATCTTCGTCAACCCGATGCAGTTTGACCGCGCTGACGATCTGGCTCGCTACCCGCGCACGTTGCAGGACGATTGCGAAAAGCTGAACAAGCGGAAAGTCGATTTTGTCTTCGCGCCTGCTGCAGCGGAAATCTATCCGCAGGGTACCGAAAATCAGACTTACGTTGATGTGCCGGGGCTGTCGACGATGCTTGAAGGCGCTAGTCGTCCGGGCCACTTCCGCGGCGTCTCCACCGTCGTCAGTAAGCTGTTCAATCTGATACAGCCAGATGTCGCCTGCTTTGGCGAAAAAGACTTCCAGCAGCTCGCGCTAATTCGCAAGATGGTGGCCGATATGGGCTACGACATCGAAATTATCGGCGTGCCCATTATGCGCGCGAAAGATGGGCTGGCTCTTAGCTCGCGCAACGGCTATCTCAGCGCTGAACAGCGCAAAATTGCGCCGGGACTGTATAAGGTGATGAATAGCGTAGCGGAGAAACTGGCGGGCGGTGAGCGCAATCTCGATGAAATCATCGCGATCGCCGCCCAGGAGCTGAACGAAAAAGGCTTCCGCGCCGATGATATTCAGATCCGCGATGCCGACACGCTGCTCGAACTGACGGAAGCCAGCAAACGTGCGGTGATCCTGATGGCGGCATGGCTCGGCGAAGCGCGTTTGATCGACAACCAGATAGTGACGCTCGCTCAGTAGACACGGATTAAAAATCAGGCAATACTGCCAGGAATTTCCTCAAGGCGGATGTCACGTCCGCTTTGTTATCGTTAAGCTTTAAAGGTAGACGTTATGATTCGTAATATGCTGCAGGGCAAACTCCACCGCGTTAAAGTCACGCAGGCCGACCTGCACTATGAAGGCTCCTGCGCTATTGATCAGGATTTCCTGGATGCATCCGGCATCCTTGAGAATGAGGCTATTCATATCTGGAACGTGACCAACGGTAATCGTTTCTCCACCTACGCCATCGCCGCAGAGCGCGGTTCGCGAATTATCTCCGTTAACGGCGCGGCGGCACACTGCGCAAGCGTCGGCGATATTCTGATCATCGCCAGCTTTGTCACTATGCCTGACGAAGAAGCCCGTACCTGGCAGCCGAAAGTCGCCTACTTCGAAGGCGATAACGAAATGAAGCGCCAGGCTAAAGCGATTCCGGTACAGGTTGCCTGATTTACCCCTGCGGCTGGTTGCTAATCAGCCGCGACATTGTTTCCAGCGAATCCGTTCTTAAAATATACAGCCTTTTCAATAAGAACGGATTATCTCCCGGTTTTACCTTTCCCCTTACCGTGGTTACCGCCAAATGAAAGCCAGCATCATTTGCTGCCTGAACCGCCGTGGCGTTGTAGCCGCCAAAAGGGTAAGAAAGATAGAGTACGTGCGGATTAAACTGCGCCAGCGCCCGCCGCGAATGTTCAAAATCAAACAGAATATTGTGATAGCTGCGGCTGAGCAGGATCGGATGGCGATAAGCGTCAACCCGATGCAGGAAGTGGGTATGTGACTGCACATCAAAGACATCCTGAATCTGTTTTAATTCAGAAATACTCATAAACTGTAGAGATTTCGGCGCCCATTTCTGCGGGTGGCGTTTGATACGCGACGAGATAATAAAAGCCGTGGCGTGAAAGCCATACTGTTTGAGAATCGGATACGCATAGCGGTTGACCGATTTCAGACCATCGTCAAAGGTGATCACCACCGAACGTGCCGGCAGATTGATTTTATTTCGCAGATAGCCTTCCAGTTGATACATACTCAGCGTGGTATAGCCCTGGTCGCGTAGCCAGGTCATCTGATTGCTGAAGGCGCGAACGGAAGTGGTGGTCGAGGTGTGGCGAAAGCGGGTATTTTCTTCATCACGCATAATATGGTGATAAGTCAGAATCGGGATACCGCTATCTTCCTGCGCATCCAGACTGCTCACCCACGCCAGGCGATTGCCAATGCGAATTTGAAACCAGGTTTGATTAAGCCGGTCTTTGAGCTTGCTGATAATGGGATAGCGCAGATTATTCGAAAGCGTGCCGAACGGGGCGCTGCCGACGGAAGGCGCGTCATAAACCGGCGTATCTTTCCAGGTAATGAGATTTTGATTACTCAGCGGCTTATTCAGGTCGCCCAGGTTATCCTCAACCCGCTGCTTGCCCTGTACCGACTCCAGATGGCCCTTATCAATAAAACCGGTGCCAAAACCAAAATTGAACTCATAGTAATCCGCCGCCGTTGGCACTACCGCGAGAATTTGCCCTGCCCGCACGTTACCCACGCTCACGACCTGATTGCCAACCTGCGCCCAGATATCCGCATCCTCCGTCGTTTGCATATAGCGCGCAGGGGCGCCCTGCTGGCTTAACAGACTGGCGGAGACGCTGAGCGATGTAACAAGGAGGAGTAAAGCAAGAATTCGGGCAAACATGCACATCGAACCGGTAGATAAGAACTGCCGTCATTGTAACAAAAGCGCTATCAATACCAATGCCTAATTCCCGTACGGCTCATGCAGTAACCGGAAAGGTGGATTTTTTTGCTGCTGATGCCAAAGGCTGCTTACTGCAGGGCCTCCAGCGCTGACAATGGCATGACGAAAGGCCTCACTGCTCAGCGTCTGGCGTAACAAATACATACTCTCAAGTAATGGATAGCTAATTCCGGAAATCACTTCACAGTGGGTATGCTTATGGCTCATCAGCGCGGCTACGCGATAGGGTGCTGCGCCGGTTTTATCGGTCAGGAAAACAACGCCCTCACCGCTGTCCGTCTCGTGTAGCGCATCGCACATCATGCGGCTCAGCATATTGCTGCTGAGATTACGCCAATAATTCACCGCCCGGCACTGAGTCAATGGCCCAAATTTTTTCTCCAGACGATCCAGCATCTCCTGCGCCAGTTCATCATGGCAGGTAATCACCCAACCGAGCATAGTTATCTCTCCTTTTGACACTAATGATCTTACTCTGCTATGAGCATGATTTTAGTGATAATACTCCAGCTTTATGAATTAACTCACATCTTGATAATGACGGAAGTATTAGTCATAAATCAACACATACAGAAAATCAATAATCAACAATCAATAATTAATTTGTATAGTTCTTTTCTTAAAAATACGCCAATTTTGAAATGAGACCAATCTTATCATTTACATGATAATGATATAGGAAGATACTAATTATGCATCTAATATATTTCTTAAGGAGTGAGAAATGAAAATAAATGTAAGTCTGTTTATTCTGGCATCAATAATTGCTTCACCAATGGCTTTTGCAGCGGATAGCTCAGGTGATGGACAAGTCCACATAACGGGTAAAATTATTGAAAGCGCATGCACTATCGCTACCACATCAAAAGATCTTAACGTCACATTAGAAGATCGCAATACTACGGCATTTGTATCTGCTGGTGATACTTCCGCTGAGCAGCAATTCAAAATTAAACTTGAGAATTGCAGTACAACATCTTATCAGAACGTTAAAGTTCGTTTTGAAGGTACACAGGATACAGAGGCTAATAGTACAGTTCTGAAAAATACTGGAGAGGCGGCTGGAGTTGGTGTACAAATACTGGATAACGGTACACCGATGGACGTTGTCAGTCATAGTGGCTGGTCTGCTACCAACTTCAATTTAACTGATAATGAAGGTAGCCCTGAACTACCTTTCACAGCCCGTTATTATGCAACCAAGGCCCAGTCAGGGATCACCGCAGGAACGGTTGATACCACCGCGACTTTTTATCTGCAATACAATTAATTAACTACTCAGGCAGTCTTTATTAGACTGCCTTTTACCCAAGGAAGGGAAAACATGAATAGCATTATAAAAATGTTGATAATTGGTAGCTTGGTATTTTCATCTATTTCTCAAGCCGGCATTACTATTGGTGCAACCCGTGTTATTTATCATGGTGATGTAAAAGATGAATCCGTCACCATCATTAATGATGATAAAGAGCCCTATTTAATCCAATCATGGGCACAAACCATTAACAATGACGATTCTACTGCTGATGCGCCTTTTATCGTTACGCCACCGCTATTCCGTCTTAATTCCGGGCAAAAAAATGTTCTCAGGATTATTCGAACTGGAAAAGAATTTCCGCAGGATCGCGAATCGCTCTACTGGTTGGATATAAAATCCATTCCTTCAAGTAAAAACGAGGATAATCGCAATAAAATACGTCTGGCTGTTAAAGCTGAATTTAAGCTGATCTATCGCCCTGATACACTGAAAGAAACTTCAGAAAAAACAACTCAACAGTTACGCTGGAAAAAACAAGGAAATACTTTAACGGTCGAAAACCCTACAGCTTATTACATGAATTTCTCCGATATTTCAGTTGGCAGCCAAAAGCTCAAAGCACCGAAATACGCCGCGCCATTTAGTCATACACAATACGTCCTGCCAGCTGGAGCAAACGGCACTGTGAGCTGGGCCATCATCAACGACTACGGCGGTGTAGGGCCTGTGCATAAACAAGCGCTGTAGTTACCAGCAAGGATGCAGGTTATGAACGCGAATAGAAGGGTTAACGTTCGTTTTCCACTCGTACTATGTGCGTTGCTGGTGACGATTTCTTGCACTAATGTGCACGCGGGGGACTATTTTGACCCCGCCTTTCTGGAAAAACGCGCCCAACACAGAACGATCCCAACAGATTTGTCTGCATTCAGTACAGACCAAAGCTTAATTCCTGGACACTACTACGTTGATGTATTGGTCAACGGAACGACGGTAGAATCACGCCATGTTGACTTTCATCGGCTTACGCTAAGCGATGGTCAGGAGGTATTGCAGGGGTGTCTGTCGGCCGAAGAGTTATCAAACTATGGAATTAAAATTGACCTTTTCCCCACGCTGAACAGCCAACAAACCTGCGCCGATTTAAGCGTCATTCCGGCAGCCAGCCAGAATTTTGATTTCCAGAACCAGAAACTGAACATAAGTATTCCGCAGCTCTATCTGTCCAACAGCACTCGTGGCTATATACCACCAGAGAAATGGGATGAAGGAATTCCAGCGCTACTGATGAACTACAGCTTTAGTAGCTACCAGGATTTCACTTCCAGTTCACAAACAGATAATAGCACGACAAAGTTCCTGGCCCTACAGCCTGGCATTAACGCTGGTGCATGGCGGTTTCGGAACTACACCAACTGGAATTCACAAAGCGACGATAATCACTGGAGCACTGTATATAGCTTCCTCCAGCGCGATATTGTTAGTCTAAAAAGTCAGTTAACGCTCTGGGATAGCACAACCTCACCCGAGGTCTTTGACAGTCTTTCATTTCGCGGTGCACAAATCGCCAGCGACGACCAGATGCAACCTAATAGTATGCGCGGCTACGCCCCCACTATTCGCGGCATTGCGCGCAGCAACGCCCAAGTTCTGGTTCGGCAAAACGGAAGGATCGTGTATCAAACTACCGTTGCCCCAGGCGAATTTGCTATTAACGACATGTTCGCAACCGGTAGTAGCGGCGACTATGACGTTACCGTCAAAGAAGCCGATGGCAGCGAGCAGCATTTTGTAACCCCCTATTCTTCTTTACCCAATCTGCAGCGCGAAGGTCGATTGAAATACAGCCTGACGACGGGAAAATATCGCGACAGCAATAATCAGCCCCAGGACAACTTTACTCAGGCAACACTACTTTATGGCCTACCTTGGGGCATCACTGCCTATGGCGGTAGTCAGATTTCTGGCGATCGATACCAGTCATTGGCATTCGGCCTGGGGCAGAACATGCAAACTCTGGGTGCTATCTCGGTTGATGGGATCTGGTCACATGCAAAATTTGCGGATAACCACCGGGAAAGCGGGCAAACCTGGCGTATCCGTTATAGCAAAGGCATGTTGAGCACTGGCACCAATATCTCCATTGCCGGCTATCGCTACGCCAGCGAGCATTACAATTCACTGGAAGATGTTCTGAACACAGACGATGATTATTACAATGCTTACGGCAAGCGCCGTAACCGTTTTGAAGCCTCGGTCAACCAACAGCTAAGCGCGGGACTAGGCGCTATTTCTTTAAGCTGGGTCAAAGAGGATTACTGGCGCAGCAGCCAACAAATGCAGTCAATTAACGTTGGATATAACAACAGCTGGAAACAAATTAGCTACGCATTAAATTACAGCTATAGCCGAAACACCTGGCAAAATACGCATTCCAGTAACGACGATGGCAGCAGTTATCGCAGTAACGATCGGCAGCTTAACTTTTCCATCAATATTCCGTTCTCAGTGTTCAGCAAACGTATTTATGCCAGCTACATGTTCAATACACGCAAACATGGCGCAACCTCTAACAGCACGACGTTAAGTGGTACGGCGCTGGCAAACAACAATCTGTCCTGGTCAGCACAAGAGAGCCACAACACCGACGGCGGTAACTCAGGTGGGTTAAGCGCCAGCTATAAAGGAACTTACGGCAACCTCAATGCGGGTTATAGCTGGTCAGCGGATTCTCAGCAGGTCAGCTATGGAATGGAGGGAGGTATTATCGCACATGAAAATGGCGTAACCCTTAGCCAACCAATAACTGGTGCCGCCATTTTGGTTGCTGCACCGGGTGCCAGCGATGTGGCAATCAAGAATCAAACTGGCATCAGAACGGATTTCCGTGGTTATACGGTGATGCCTAACGTCACGCCGTATTATCGCTACGACGTTTCACTCGATAGCCAGACATTTGCTGATGATATAGATATGCCGGTTAATAATCAGACAGTTTATCCAACCCGCAACGCCGTAGTACGCGCCAGCTTCAACGCACATAAAGGGTACCGCGTACTACTGGGCTTAACTCGCGGTAACGGTGAGGTTATTCCCTTTGGCGCGACGGTAAGTATCAGCGAACAGGATGATGGACAGGCCAATATCGTCGGCGATAAAGGTCAGGTATTTCTCAGTGGCCTGGAGGAAGAAGGAAACTTGTTGGTCAAATGGGGTAGCAGTGCAGACGACAGTTGTCACGCGACGTACCACCTTGACGCCAGTAATCAAATGAATGGCATTGTCATAGCGCAAGCCCTCTGCCAATAAGGAATAAAATGAATATTCAATGGATTAAATTCACATTTCTGGCTGTTGCTTTCATTTCAGGCCATACCATGGCACAAAACATAGGCAACGGTAGCGGCTGGTGCCAATCCACAAACGGTACCCACGTATTTCCTTTTAGTTTTAATCAGACCATTACCGACACGACTGAAAATAAGACAGGAAAAATAATAGAACAACATTGGTCCGTAACAGGATACTATGGCGCACAGTGCGACTGCGATAACTCTGATTATCAAGGACCAAACTACTTCACAGCGACCACCGGCGATCTAACACAAAAAGGAACGTTCAGCGAATCACGCTACTACGGCCATATGGATTATTATGTACTGGTACCAAATAAACTAGAGATCGGGACAGAGGCCTATATTGCCGGGCAGTTAAGTGAATATGTGCCAATTCCCTTTACATCGCTGAGTAATAAAGATAGCTCAGCTGGCGGTTGTAAAGGGGCTGAGATGAGTGAGATGTCAGCAGGAAATAAAGGCACAGTGAGAATCTACGTTTCCCATCCACTCGTCGGCCAGATTGTGATCCCTGAGACCACCATCATGAATCTCTATTTATCAAAAATAATCGTTTCTAGTGGAGACAATATTCCTCCCGCCGCCACTCCGATAGCGCGTGTAACCATGTCTGGCACCATTACTGTTCCACAGTCCTGCACCATTGAAGCGGGCCAAATGATTGAAGTTAATTTTGACGACATTTTCGGTAAAGATATTAAAAATCTTGGTGACAGCCCGACGCAGAAAACAAAAAAAATTTCATTTACATGCAGTAACGTAGCCGATGGCACTAACTTGTCAATTGCGCTCTATGGGGAAAATGATCCTAATAATACTAATTATTTGAAGACAACCAATGATGATATTGGGATAAAAATTACCGATCGCGATCAGAATATTATTGCCCCCAACAGCAACAATTTCATACCGGTCTATTCCTATATAGATGGAGTAGGTAGTACTCAATTTACCGCAGCACCAGTCAATACTACGGGTAAAATTCCACATACCGGAGAATATGAAGCCACCGCGACCCTAGAAATTCAGATCCGCTAAAAATAAAGGGCGACACCGTCGCCCTTGTCCGCTCTTAGCTACGTAGGCCACGTCCGCGCTGAATCAAATACCAGCATAAGAAATAAAACGCGACGATAAACACCACCAGCACACCGACGGTGGTTGCAAGCGGAACATCGTTAATACCGAGGAAGCCGTAGCGGAACCCGCTGATCATGTAAACAATGGGGTTCAAATGCGACAGCCCTTGCCAAAACGGCGGCAGCAGGGTTAAGGAATAAAAAACCCCGCCGAGATAGGTCAACGGCGTTAGCACAAAGGTCGGGATCAGGCTGATATCGTCAAAGGTTTTAGCAAATACCGCATTGAGCAGGCCAGCCAGCGAAAATAGCACTGCGGTGAGAACCAGCGTCAGAGCGACAAATACCCATGAGTGGACCTGAAACGGGACGAAAAACAGCGAAATCGCCGTTACCAGAATGCCTACGCACAAACCGCGCGCAACGCCACCGCCCACATAGCCAGCAATGACCACATGCGTGGGGACCGGCGCTACCAGCAGCTCTTCAATATTGCGCTGGAATTTCGCGCTGAAAAAAGAAGAAGCCACGTTGGCGTAAGCGTTAGTGATCACCGCCATCATGATCAGGCCCGGCACGATAAACTGCATATAGGTAAAACCGTGCATTTCACCGATACGAGAGCCAATCAGATTGCCGAAAATCACAAAGTAGAGAGTCATCGTAATAACCGGCGGCACCAGAGTCTGGATCCAGATACGCATAAAACGGTGAATCTCTTTGGTCCAGATGCTTTTCAGCGCGACCCA
Source organism: Klebsiella huaxiensis (assembly GCF_003261575.2). Taxonomy (GTDB): domain Bacteria; phylum Pseudomonadota; class Gammaproteobacteria; order Enterobacterales; family Enterobacteriaceae; genus Klebsiella; species Klebsiella huaxiensis. The sequence goes on from NZ_CP036175.1 coordinate 4,923,935, forward strand.
ATAAAGCTGCATCATGCCGATTCTCCTTTACGGTCATGGACCAGCGTGACAAAAAGCTCTTCAAGACGGTTGGCTTTGTTACGCATACTTAAAACCTGTACTCCCTGCGTACTCAGTTGCGTAAATACGCTGTTAATACCCTGCTCACGCAGCACTTCAACCTCCAGCGTTGATGTATCGACCAGACGATACTGGTAACCTTCCAGCACCGGTAGCGGGCTTTTAGGCGCCAGATCGAGAATAAAGGTTTCTGATTTCAGCTTGGAAAGCAGCTCTTTCATCGACGTGTTTTCCACCAGCTCGCCGCTCTGAATAATGCCAATATTGCGGCACAGCATTTCGGCCTCTTCCAGATAGTGGGTAGTGAGGATAATCGTGGTGCCTTTATCGTTTAAATCTTTCAGAAATCCCCACATCGAACGACGCAGTTCAATATCCACCCCTGCCGTTGGCTCATCAAGAATCAGCAGCTTCGGCTCATGCATCAGCGCGCGGGCAATCATCAGGCGGCGCTTCATGCCGCCGGAGAGCATCCGCGCGCGTTCGTTGCGTTTTTCCCAAAGATCGAGCTGTTTGAGATACTTTTCACTACGGATAATCGCCTCTTTTCGTTCAACGCCGTAGTAGCCCGCCTGGTTAACCACAATCTGCTGCACGGTCTCAAACGGGTTAAAGTTGAACTCCTGCGGCACCAGGCCGAGCTGGCGCTTGGCATTCACCACATCTTTTTGCAGGTCATAGCCAAACACGTTGACCTCGCCGGAGGTTTTATTCACCAGCGAACTGATAATACCAATAGTGGTCGATTTACCCGCACCATTTGGCCCGAGGAGCGCATAAAAGTCGCCCGCTTCAACCTGCAGATCGATTCCACGCAGCGCCTGAACCCCGCCGGGGTAGGTTTTCTTGAGCTGTTTTAGTTCCAGAGCAATGGTCATTAAATGTCTCTTCTCGTGTCGTGACACGCGATGGGTTGTTTTAAAAAATGTGAGGTTAACCTATATTAGCGCAACGCACTTACTTGGTTACAGGCCCGTAAACATCCATGAACGATATAGATACACTCATCAGCAACAATGCACTATGGTCAAAAATGCTGGTGGAGGAGGACCCCGGTTTTTTTGAGAAACTGGCGCAGGCGCAGAAACCGCGCTTTCTGTGGATTGGATGCTCTGATAGCCGCGTACCCGCTGAACGTTTAACTGGCCTGGAACCAGGGGAACTGTTCGTACACCGTAACGTTGCCAACCTGGTGATTCACACCGACCTGAACTGTCTTTCCGTTGTGCAGTATGCCGTTGACGTACTGGAAGTCGAGCATATTATCATTTGCGGTCACTACGGCTGCGGCGGCGTGCAGTCAGCGATTGAAAATACCGAGCTCGGCCTTATCGATAACTGGCTGCTGCATATTCGTGATATCTGGTTTAAGCACAGCTCGCTGCTAGGAGAAATGCCGGAAGAGCGTCGCCTCGATACCCTGTGTGAATTGAACGTGATGGAGCAGGTCTACAACCTTGGCCATTCCACTATCATGCAGTCGGCATGGAAGCGCGGACAGAAAGTGAACATTCACGGCTGGGCCTACGGTATTCACGACGGTATGCTGCGCGATCTTGATGTGACCGCCGTCAGCCGCGAAACGCTGGAACAGCGCTATCGCCAGGGAATCTCCAACTTAAAGAGCAAGCACGCCAACCACAAGTAATAATAACGCACCTCATTTAATATCCCGGAAAGGCTACCGCGCTCGCCGGGATATCGCATTACATCTTACTCATCCAGCAAAGTCACTTTGCCAACATACGGCAGATGGCGATAGCGCTGGGCGTAGTCAATGCCGTAACCCACCACGAATTCATCCGGAATGGCAAAACCAACAAACTCAACCGGGACATCGACTTCACGACGACTTGGCTTATCCAGCAAAGTACAGATTGCCAGTGATTTTGGCTCGCGCAGCCTGAGAATTTCACGCACTTTAGACAGCGTATTGCCGGAGTCGATGATGTCTTCCACGATCAGCACATCTTTACCGCGAATATCTTCATCAAGGTCTTTAAGGATTTTGACATCACGGGTGGTGGACATGCCGCTGCCGTAACTGGAGGCGGTCATGAAATCAACCTCATGCGGTACCTGAACCTCACGGCACAGGTCGGCCATAAACATAAATGAACCACGTAATAGACCTACCAGCACCATTTCGCTGCCGCTATCTTTGTAGTGTTCGTTGATTTGACGACCTAGTTCGGCAATGCGGGCTTTGATCTCGGTTTCCGGGATCATCACTTCTACAGTATGTTTCATAAAACTAACCACTTGATTCTTAGAGTAAATCATCAAAGCCGCTGCGATTGCATCGACGTTGACCGGCAAGCCACTCAGTATACCAGCAAAAAGAAATCTACGGTGCAGTGATTAATAAAGCCCATTTTGTGATTCCGATCACACTTGTTAAATCCTATAATTAAGTGCAGTCAAAAAATTAACAAACAAATGAGTATCTTTCTATGGCAGAAACAAAATCTCAACAATCACGGCTACTCGTGACGCTGACAGCGCTTTTTGCAGCGTTCTGCGGCCTCTATCTTTTAGTCGGTGGAGCCTGGCTGGTCGTTCTCGGCGGCTCATGGTACTACCCTATCGCAGGTCTGGTGATGCTTGGCATTACCGTCATGTTATTCCGCGGTAAGCGTTCTGCACTTTGGCTATATGCTGCGCTGCTGCTCGCCACCATGATCTGGGGAGTCTGGGAAGTTGGCTTCGATTTCTGGGCGCTGACGCCACGTAGCGACATCCTGGTCTTCTTCGGCATTTGGCTTATCCTACCGTTTGTCTGGCGTCGCCTGCCGGTTCCATCCGCCGGGGCGGTTGCAGGACTGGTTGTCGCGCTGCTCATTAGCGGCGGCATTCTGACCTGGGCTGGCTTCAACGACCCGCAGGAAGTCAACGGCACGCTGAGCGCTGACTCAACGCCAGCAGCGCCAATTTCCGAGGTTGCCGATGGTGACTGGTCGGCGTATGGCCGTAATCAGGAAGGCCAGCGTTACTCACCGCTGAAGCAGATCAACGCGGACAACGTGAAGAACCTGAAAGAAGCCTGGGTGTTCCGTACCGGGGACCTCAAGCAGCCTAACGATCCGGGTGAGATAACCAATGAAGTCACGCCGATTAAAGTTGGCGACACGCTCTATCTGTGTACTGCCCACCAGCGTCTGTTCGCCCTTGATGCAGCTACCGGTAAAGAGAAGTGGCACTTCGATCCGCAGCTTAACTCAGACCCATCTTTCCAGCATGTGACCTGCCGCGGCGTTTCATATCATGAAGCCAGAGCAGATAATGCCCCGGCGGATGTGGTTGCAGATTGCCCACGCCGTATCATTTTGCCTGTCAACGATGGTCGCCTGTTCGCCATCAACGCCGACAACGGTAAGCTATGTGAGTCCTTTGCTAATAAAGGCATTCTCAACCTGCAAACCAATATGCCAGTCACCACGCCAGGCATGTATGAACCGACTTCACCGCCGATCATCACGGATAAAACCATTGTTATCGCAGGTGCTGTAACCGATAACTTCTCAACCCGCGAGCCGTCAGGCGTCATTCGCGGCTTTGATGTGAATACCGGCAAACTGCTGTGGGCATTCGATCCGGGCGCGAAAGACCCGAATGCTATCCCGGATGATGAACATCATTTCACACTGAATTCACCTAACTCCTGGGCACCTGCGGCCTATGACGCGAAGCTGGATCTGGTCTACCTGCCGATGGGCGTGACCACGCCGGATATCTGGGGTGGTAATCGTACGCCAGAGCAGGAACGCTTTGCCAGTTCCATCGTAGCGCTGAATGCCACTACCGGAAAACTGGCGTGGAGTTATCAGACCGTTCACCACGACCTGTGGGATATGGATATGCCGTCGCAGCCGACACTGGCGGATATCGACGTGAACGGCAAAACCGTTCCGGTCATTTACGCTCCGGCGAAAACCGGCAACATTTTTGTCCTCGACCGCCGCAACGGCGAACTGGTTGTCCCGGCACCGGAAAAACCGGTTCCGCAAGGGGCGGCTAAAGGCGACTATGTTTCGAAAACTCAGCCGTTCTCCGATCTGAGTTTCCGTCCGAAGAAAGACCTGACCGGCGCGGATATGTGGGGCGCCACTATGTTTGACCAGTTGGTGTGTCGCGTTATCTTTCATCAACTGCGCTATGAAGGCATCTTCACTCCACCATCGGAACAAGGGACTTTGGTATTCCCGGGTAACCTGGGTATGTTCGAATGGGGCGGTATCTCCGTCGATCCAAACCGCCAGGTCGCGATTGCTAACCCAATGGCACTGCCGTTTGTATCAAAACTGATCCCACGCGGTCCCGGTAACCCGATGGAACCGCCGAAAGATGCGAAAAGTTCCGGTACCGAGTCAGGGATCCAACCGCAGTACGGCGTCCCGTATGGCGTAACCCTGAATGCATTCCTGTCACCGTTCGGCCTGCCGTGTAAACAGCCTGCCTGGGGCTATATCTCCGCACTGGATCTGAAAACCAACGAAGTGGTGTGGAAAAAACGTATCGGTACACCACAGGATAGCCTGCCGTTCCCAATGCCCGTGAAACTGCCGTTCAATATGGGTATGCCAATGCTAGGGGGCCCCATTTCAACAGCCGGTAACGTACTGTTTATTGGCGCGACCGCGGATAACTATCTGCGCGCGTACAATATGAGCAATGGCGAGAAATTATGGCAAGCACGTCTGCCTGCAGGCGGGCAGGCAACGCCAATGACCTATGCAGTGAATGGCAAGCAGTACGTTGTCATCTCTGCCGGTGGTCATGGTTCGTTTGGCACGAAGATGGGCGACTATATTGTCGCTTACGCTTTACCTGACGACGCGAAGTAAAAACAGAAGGCCCGGAAATCGGGCCTTTTCTTTATGATTCAAATCAAGCTCTTTGACCTGATCATTAAGGTGCTTCAGGAATAACATCTACACCGTAAACCCAAGCATCATTCCCGTATCTTCATGCTCCAGCAGGTGACAATGGGCCATATAGGCAAACTCTTTTGGCGCATCGTGATCAAATTTCACCAGCACTTCACTGACATCACCCTCTACCCGTACGGTATCTTTCCAGCCGCTACGGTGCGCAGCCGGTGCTTTACCGTTTTCTGATAAGATTCGGAATTGAGTGCCATGGATGTGAAACGGGTGAAGCATCATGTCACCTTTACCAGAAATCACCCACCGCTCATATTGCCCTTTTGTCGCAGCAAACATGGGAACATTCATATCAAATGCTTTTCCGTTAATCCGGTTAGCATTATGGAAATCAAAGCCTTTATCACGATGCTCCATTTGCGCCTTGCCGCCATGATTCATATGGCTCATGTCACCGTGGTTCATATTCCCCATCTCTCCATGATTCATCATCATGCTATGGTCCATTCCGGACATCGCCTGGTCACCATATTTTTGCATCAACGCCTGCATGCCCATCATATCAAGCATCGGATCCATAGAGAGCTGCAGCGTACGCTGAGTTAGCCCTTGTAAAGAGGGCAGAGCTGGCATCGCAGCCAGAACATCTGGCAGCTTGCCGGAAGCCTGAATCGTCAGTGGTTGAACGCGCAATACCGGCTGCGGCTTATCGAACGGGGTAATGGCCATTCCCATCTGATTCACCGGCAGCGTTATCAGATCAAAGGGGTTACCATCCGTCGTATCCACCAGGACTTCAAAACGCTCCCCCATGAGTACTGGCAGCTCACTCACTTTCACTGGCTCAGCCAGTAGACCGCCATCGCTTGCCACTACATACATCGGTCTCTTATCACTGGTTGAGAAATTCACAGAGCGGGCATTACAGCCGTTAAGCAAACGCAGACGCAACCAGCCGCGGGGTGCGGCATGTTCAGGATAAAGTGCCCCATTGGTCAGCAGCGTGTCACCAAACCAGCCAACGGCTGCGCTCATAATATCGAGCTGATAATCAATCTCACCGGCTGAAGTGAATTTTTTATCCTGCACAATCACCGGTACATCATCGATCCCCCACTGCTTTGGCAGAAGCAACTTTTCGCTTTCTGCATCAGATATCAGCACCAGGCCTGCCAACCCCATAGCCACCTGTAGGCCGGTTTTACCATGCTGATGTGGGTGAAACCAGCAGGTTGCCGCTCGCTGCGTCGGAGTAAAACTGACCGTTCGGGAGCCACCTGCGGCAATCACGCCCTGCGGGCCACCGTCCACTTCTCCAGGCACTTCCAGTCCATGCCAGTGCACCGTTGTTACCTCAGCCAGGCGGTTATGAATATCAATCGTCGCCATTTCTCCTTGTTTTAGCTGCAGCGCTGGTCCCAGCAAACTACCGTTATACCCCCATGTAGTGGCAAGGTGAGAGCCAAATTGCGTTCTGCCAGCCTGAATGGTTAATGTGATGCGATTGCGTGCATCAGCAGTCAGCAGTTCCGGTATGGGTAATGCCGGGCGACCAGCAGCAAAAACCGAGCGGCTCCAAAGCGGCAATGCGCTGGCGATACCAGCCGCTGCAGTTAATTTGAGAAATTCACGACGTTGCATTTTCACATCCTTTTATTCTGCTGGCGAATATTTAAGCTTAAACCTTCCACCAACGGGAAGGTCAAGCAGAAGAGTAAGAATAAAGCTCGGCGTAGTGTAAAGAAGTATGCTAACGTTGTTCGTCCGTGATTCAATGGTAGAGAAAATGAAGACGCTTTTCAGAACAATAGTGCTCGGCAGCCTGCTTGCTCTATCCGCTAACAGCTATGCATTAAGCGAGTCAGAAGCGGAAGATATGGCTGATTTAACGGCAGTATTTGTCTTTCTGAAGAACGACTGCGGCTATCAAAATTTACCTAACACGCAAATACGCCGTGCTCTGGTCTTCTTTGCTCAGCAGAATCAATGGGATTTAAGCAATTACGACAGCTTCAATATGAAGGCACTGGGCGAAGATAGCTATCGTGACCTCAGCGGAATCAAAATCCCAACGACCAAAAAATGCAAAGCACTGGCGCGAGACTCGCTTAGCCTGCTGGCTTATGTGAAATGAGCATCATTGTATTTTAAAGTCAATAGCCGTTTAAACCCGGCTATTGCGTTTATTCATAATAGCACTCATTTAACAACACGCTTTATTTCATATCTCAATTCAAAAACTTCATTGATTATTCATTACGTGTTTAGCTAATTAATAAAACAATGCATTTAAAAAATGAGAATACCATTATTGCAATCTCATTTTTTGCACACTATTATCGCTCGATAACAACTCTTTTTATCAATGGAATGAAGCCTTGAACATATCCTTATTTACACGCATAGCACCTCTGGCCGTTATTTTATTGGTTGGTTGTAATTCAACGTCATCCCGACAATCCACCAGGTTAGTGAAACCATTACCTGAAACGACATTAAGCCAACAAACTGAACAGCAGCGGCTCGCCGAGGAGCAAGCTCGTATTGAAACTTGTCGTAAAGCTCTGGACTCTCTGAAAGAGGTTAATCCCAAGCAGGCAGCCAAACTAAGCAACGATTTTACCGCCCTGCTTAGCGCCGCGACGCAATATAACTCTGTGCGCAGTAAAGTTGCCGAACCCACTAAACAGGGCATCGATTCAATGTATCAGTTTAAATCAATCAAGCTCTGTGCGGATATTGAAAAAGAGCTGATAGATAGCCTTGTTAAACGTGGTGAAAATGTTCAGCTATGAACGGAAAAACATTCATAAACATCAATTCGATATCGCTAGCAGCAGCGTTTGTGCTGGCGCTATCGCCATCACCGGGTGTCTGTGCGGATAAAGATGCGCTGATAAACGTCACGGCGGGTTCTAATAGTGACGATTCAGGCCCTGCATTTTTACACTTCGCCAAAGAGCAGCAGGCTCAGAAAAGTAGTGAGCCTGTGAAACCCGTTGAACAAAAAAATAATATCACCAGGAAAACGGATAACAAAATTAGCAATAAAAGCAGCGAAGCCTCCCGTCAGGCTGCAATAATTGCTCAAAAAGACAAAACAATTCGTCAACTTCAGCAGCAACTCGCAGCGAGACCCGCGACGACCGAAGTCGCTTCCGACAACCAAAAGGAGTTAACAGAAAAAATTGAGCAGCTTGAAAAGAAATTAGCCGTTGCTTTAGCAGAAAAACAACAATTAATAAACAAAGAGCTTTCCGCAGTTGCGGAGATAAAAAAGAGCTCAGGACAGCTTAATGCCACGGCAAATAAAATTCAGCAACAAGAAAATAAACTGGAATCCGTAGAATCAGCAAAACAAAAACTCGAACTACAGCTGGCTCAGGTAAGCAGCGAAAAAGAAACGCTAATAAAAAAACTCGCGGCTGAAGAGAAAGAAAAGCAAGCGCTTGCAGAGAAATTAGCAACCTCTGTTCCGGAAAAACAAACGTCTACAACAAAGCTCGCAGCCGCACAGCAGACGCTGCAAACCAGGCTGAACGCGTCTGAAGAAACTCAGAAATCACTGCTAGCAAAACTCACCGCGGCAGATACCACGCAGCAGGCGCTGCAAACTAAGCTGAACGCGTCTGAAGAAGCTCAGAAAGCGCTGGAAGCAAAACTCACCGCGGCAGATACCACGCAGCAGACGCTGCAAACTAAGCTGAGCGCGTCTGAAGAAGCTCAGAAAGCGCTGGAAGCAAAACTCACCGCGGCAGATACCACGCAACAGACGCTGCAAACTAAGCTGAGCGCGTCTGAAGAAGCTCAGAAAGCGCTGGAAGCAAAACTCACCGCGGCAGATACCACGCAGCAGACGCTGCAAACTAAGCTGAGTGCGTCTGAAGAAGCTCAGAAAGCACTGGAAGCAAAACTCACCGCTTCTTTATCCGAAAAACAAGCTCTGTCTGTACAACTGGCGGCGGCGGAAGTTACACAAAAGGCGCTCACGGCAAAACTCGATTTTTATAGCATCAATAAAGAGCAGTCAGCGCTTCAGGCAGATGCCGTTCGCCAGAAGGCAGAGAGCGACAAAGCCCAGCTGCTGGCCAACGCTGAAGAGATTAAACAGCTTAAAGCCAAACTCTCTACGGCGGAGACCAAAACCGTCAACAAACACACGGATATCGATCTGGCAAAAGAGCCCCAGCAGCAGGCTTACTCTGTCGGCGTGTCGATGGGCGAGGAAGCGCTAAAAGTCTTGTCCACCCGCAGTTCTCAGGGCATCAGCATCAATAAAGATACCGTTCTGCAGGGCATCCTGGACTCTTTTTCAGGGAACATCCTCCTAGATGAAAAAGTGCGCAACAAGGCTCTGTTCGATGTCTCCAAAGAGGTCTTTCAGCGCCTCAATAAAGTTGAAAAGCAGATGGTTAGTGAAGGAAAAAAATATCAACAAAAGTTCGCGAAACAAAAAGGCGTGGTGTTTAAAGACGGTGTTTACAGTCGTATCGATTATGCCGGCGAAGGTAAGATCCTGGATAGCGATATCGTTACCGTAACCATCAAGGAAACGCTTACCGACGGAACCGTCATTAACGACATGGAAGCAGAAGGCAAAGTCTGGTCCCAGACGCTAAAATCCTATCCCCCCATATTCTTCGGGCCAATAAAGCGCCTGGGAAATCATGGTTCTATTACGGTAGTGATACCTCCAGACCTGGCTTACGGTAGTGAAGGCAGACCACCCAAAATCCCACCGGGAGCGACTATGATTTATTCGGTCAGAATCGTTGATGCTACTGCGGCGGAACCCCAGGCTAAAAAACCCTGATCCTAACGCCTCCTGTTAAAGGAGGCGTTTCCCCCATTTTTTGAACGACAACATACGCCATACTTCATCCGCTAAACATCCATCGTGCATCCTCATGTATAGTTGGCTATGATGTTGCGCTCATTTTTTATGGGTGTAACAGATGTTAACAAAGGAGGATCTGCCTGTGGCCGATGACAATCTGTGGCATGAAACGTTGCACGACCATTTTGGTCAATATTTCAGCGTTAATAACGTGCTGTATCATGAGAAAACCAATCATCAGGATTTGATCATTTTCGAAAACGCCGCCTTTGGCCGCGTGATGGCACTGGATGGCGTGGTGCAAACCACCGAACGCGATGAATTTATCTATCATGAAATGATGACCCATGTTCCTCTAATGGCCCACGGTCAGGCGGAACATGTGCTGATTATAGGCGGCGGCGACGGCGCTATGCTGCGTGAGGTCTCCCGCCATCGCAATATCAAAACCATCACCATGGTGGAAATCGATGCTGGAGTCGTTTCATTCTGTCGTCAATATCTCCCTAACCACAACGCAGGTGCATATGACGACCCGCGTTTTAAACTGGTTATTGATGATGGCGTCAATTTTGTTAATCAGACGACGCAAACGTTTGACGTTATTATCTCCGATTGCACCGATCCTATTGGTCCTGGTGAAAGCTTATTCACCTCCGCATTTTATGAAGGCTGTAAGCGCTGTCTGAACCCTGATGGGATCTTCGTTGCTCAGAACGGTGTCTGCTTCTTACAGCAAGATGAAGCTATCGGTAGCCACCGCAAGCTGAGCCATTACTTTAGCGATGTGAGCTTCTACCAGGCGGCGATTCCAACCTATTACGGCGGCATTATGACCTTCGCATGGGCCACGGATAACGAAGCCCTGCGCCACCTTTCCAGTGAAATCATCCAGGCGCGCTTTCATAAATTGAATCTGAAGTGCCGCTATTACAATCCGGCAATTCATGCAGCGGCATTTGCTTTACCGCAATATCTACAGGATACGCTGTCCACCGTTAAGTAAGGGGGTGATCTAAATTGAAAAAATTGAAGCTGCACGGCTTTAACAACCTGACCAAGAGCCTGAGTTTTTGCATTTATGATATCTGCTACGCGAAAACGGCAGAGGAGCGTGATGGTTACATCGCCTATATCGACGAACTCTATAATGCCAACCGTCTGACTGAAATTTTGTCAGAGACCTGTTCCATTATTGGCGCAAATATTCTTAACATCGCGCGTCAGGATTATGAGCCTCAGGGCGCTAGCGTAACGATACTGGTCAGCGAAGAGCCGATTGATCCGCAGCTTATCGATCAAACCGAACACCCGGGCCCGCTGCCGGAAACCGTTGTCGCGCACCTCGATAAAAGCCATATTTGCGTTCATACCTACCCGGAAAGCCACCCTGAAGGTGGATTGTGTACCTTCCGTGCCGATATTGAAGTCTCAACCTGCGGGGTCATCTCGCCGCTAAAGGCCCTGAATTATCTGATTCATCAGCTTGAATCAGACATCGTCACCATCGATTATCGGGTTCGTGGTTTTACCCGCGATGTGAACGGCATGAAGCATTTCATCGATCATGAAATCAACTCCATTCAGAACTTCATGTCTGACGATATTAAGTCCCTGTATGACATGGTGGACGTGAACGTTTATCAGGAAAATATCTTCCACACCAAGATGTTGCTTAAGGAATTCGACCTTAAACACTATATGTTCCACACTAAACCTGAAGATTTAACAGAAGAGGAGCGCAAGGTCATTACCGACCAGCTTTGGAAAGAGATGCGCGAAATTCACTACGCCAGAAATATTCCGACGGTATAAATCTCTGACGGAGCAGGGAAGCTCCGTTTATCAAATATTAACCTGCAGGTCTAACAAAACCGCCCTTGCTTCTTTATTTCCCTCAGTCACCCGCAGCACCGCCTCGCCAAGCTGACGGCCGATCTCTTCATGATCGACGGTAAACATGCAGGTTGTCGATGACAGCTTGCCCGAGAAATCACTGCTCGCTGCAGCGCACAGCATTGATTTCTCCGTCAGTCCACAATCAGGCAATGCCGCCAGATAATGACTGGCCCCCATCAGAAGAAAATCATTGATAAAGATAATAAAATCCGGTTTTTCAGCCTGATGCATAAACTGTCTGGCAGCCTCTTCACCAGACTGCTCGGTCACCGCGCCAAAAAAGATCAGCCCATCGTCCAGCTGTTGACCCTGCAGATGTAACTCCTGTAAGCACCCATCAAGAAACTGCTTCCCGTGCATGCTGTCAGCGCCTAGCGTCGCAACAGCAATACGCTTTGCCCCCTGGTGCATTGCATAGCGGACGCACTGACGCCCCATTTCTTCATGATGAAAATCAACCCAATTAAAATGACCGTTCAGCACCCGGCTTTGTCCCATCGTGACGAAAGGAAACCGCAGATCGTTCAGCAGCAAAATACGATCATCATCAATACGCGTATCTGTCAGGATGACCGCATCAGCACGGTTTTGCTCAATTATTTTTTTCAACAGCAGGTGCTCGCCCTGCCGGTCCGTGGTGATGTGGATAACCGGGTCAATACCGCTCTCTTTAAGACTGGATTGCAATCCTCTGGCAATACGCATAAAGAAGGATGCGGTATGAATATTTCCACCATCTGCGGCAGGCAGCAGCAACGCTACAACACCAACTTTACCGCTACGCAGATAGCGAGCGGAAGCGTTTGGCCGATACCCCAGTTTTTCCGCCGCCTCAAGGACCTTTTTACGCGTATGACTACTGATATCGCTTTTGTTATTCAACGCTTTCGAAACCGTCGCTGTCGAAAGATTCAGAAACTCAGCCAGTTCTTTAATATTCATTTTTCTTTATGGACTAAATTGCTTCAGACAAGGATATTCTTGCCAATCTAAACCATTAATTTTCCGATGACAATAAAAAAGCGTTTTAACACGACATCATAATGTTGCAGAGATCACATTTACGCAGACAACACCATTGCCAGAGATATTTTTCAGATCTAGCATAAAAAATACGAAATCGATTAAGTATTTTTATTAGATATCTCTATAGCCTAAATAATTCGAGTTGCATCACGGCGGCAACTAAGCGCATCCCTGGGAACGTACAAATAGTACGTGACCGGGGTAAGCGCAGGCAGCCAACAAAGATGCGGCTTGAAGTATGACGGGTATAAACAAAACTAACAAAGGTAACCCCTATGCAATTAGATAACCCGCTTCCTGTTGCAACATCCGTCAATAAAACACGGCCGCAGGTGATCTGGATTTGTCTGCTGGCGGCCCTCGCCGGTTTGTTATTCGGCCTGGATATTGGCGTCATCTCCGGCGCGCTCCCGCTTATCGCCAAAGAATATCATCTGCTTGATAATCAACAAGAATGGATCGTCAGTTCAATGATGGTCGGTGCAGCAGCAGCGACTCTGTGCAGCGGTTTTCTGGCTTATCGATTAGGACGTAAATATGCCCTGTTAATTGCCGCTGGCTCATTCTGTATCGGTGCTATTATTTGCACCTGCGCCGTCAGCGCGGATATGTTAATCATCGGGCGCCTGATTCTCGGCGTAGGACTCGGCGTCGCATCTTACGCAACGCCTCTATATCTTTCTGAAATTACGCCAAAAAATATCCGCGGCGCGATGATTTCCGCTTATCAGCTAATGATTGCTCTCGGAATTTTAATAGTCTTTCTGACCAATACCGCGTTTAGCTATAGCGGCAACTGGCGTGGAATGCTGTTGGTTGTGGCCATTCCATCACTGATTTTCCTTTTTGGCGCTTTGTTCCTGCCTCGCAGCCCACGCTGGCTGATGATGCATGGCAGAGAAGAGGATGCCAGAGCCGTATTGCTGTGCCTGCGCAACAGCCGCGAAGAGGTTGAAAGCGAGCTCCAGGAAATTAAAGAACAGCTTAAAGTTAAACAACATGGCTGGCATTTATTTAAAGAAAATAAACACTTTCGCCGTAGCGTCGGATTAGGGATTGTCCTGCAAATTATGCAGCAGTTCTCCGGCGTCAATGTGATGATGTACTACGCGCCACGCATCTTCCACGAAATTGGCTTTAGCTCCACGGCAGACCAAATGTGGGGAACGGTAATTGTTGGCCTGGTGATGACTGTCGCTACCTTTATCGCCGTCGGCTTTGTCGACCGTTGGGGACGTAAACCTATGCTATATATTGGTTTTATCACCATGGGTATTGCGATGAGCGTGGTAGGCTCACTACTGGGTGGTGATGCGTTATCGATGATGGAAAAAGGCATCACCGTGGCGATGCTACTGCTGTTTATCATCGGTTTTTCTATGTCAGCAGGCCCGCTAATCTGGTTATTGTGCTCCGAAATTCAGCCATTAAAAGGGCGCGAATTTGGTATTACCTGTTCCACGTTTACTTGCCATATCGCCGGGATGATTGTCAGTGCGACCTTCCTGTCACTACTCAATACATTAGGTAGCGCTCATACGTTCTACTTATATGCTTTATTAAACCTTACAGCCATTATCATTATTTATTTCTTTGTTCCTGAAACAAAAAACATTTCACTAGAAAAAATCGAACAGAATCTAATGGCAGGAAAAAAATTACGCAACATTGGCCGATGATAAAAGGGAGTATCGGACATGAGTTTTATAGAATTTACTGAAGATAATTTGCATATTTCTTTTTCGCTTAATGAAAAACAGCAAATTTATATTAGCCGGTTTTCAACAACCACGGATTCTGCGGCGCACGGGGAGTTTCCGCTGGTACAGGTACATGCCAGCGGCTACAACCAAAACGATCACCATGCCCGGAAGCATACCGGTAGCGAGCCGGGTTCATCGTTACGCTACCAGTCCCATCGTTTTAGCGAAAATAAGCTGGGCAAGAAGCTTGAAATCAGCCTTAGCGGTGAAGCGATCGGCGTCTGCTGGCATCTTCAGCATTTTCGTGACACGCACTCAATGCAAGTCTGGAGCGATGTACGCAATGACTCCCCGGAACACATCGGCCTGGAATATGTCAGCTCCTTAACGCTGTTTGCCATTGACAGCAAGCCGTGGGAAAAAACCACGCTTCTGCACTTACCGCACAATAACTGGTATGGCGAAGCTCAATGGAAAAGCCGCACGCTTCCGGAACTCGGGTTGGATAAGGTAAACCATTTTTCGCTCGATCGTCTCTCGATAGAAAACGCCGGCACCTGGTCCAGCATCGGTTATTTACCCTGCGCCGCTTTTGAGGATACATCCGCAGGCACCACGCTACTGTGGCAGATTGAACATAGCGGCTCATGGCAGTGGGAAATCGGCGACTTCCGCGATCGACTCTACTTGCAGGTCAGCGGACCAACCGAGAACGAAAGCCACTGGTGGAAAAATCTCTCGCCGGGGGAAACTTTCACTTCTGTGCCGGTCGCCGTTGCGCTGGTCCGGGGGGGATTACAAGAAGCGCTACAGGAAATCACTCGTTATCGGCGAAAAATAGTGCGCCCGTCGTCGGATAACCAGCGGCTCCCGGTGATATTCAATGACTATATGAACTGTTTATCCGGCGATCCGACCACCGCGAAGCTGCTGCCGTTGATTGACGCCGCCGCGAAGGCGGGATGTGAATACTTTTGTATCGACTGCGGCTGGTACTCTGACGGTGAATGGTGGGATGGTGTCGGCGAATGGCTCCCCGCACCAACGCGCTTCCCGGGAGGGATCCGCGAACCGCTCGATTATATTACTGCCAAAGGTATGAAATCAGGGTTGTGGCTGGAACTGGAAGTGATGGGAATTGCCTGTCCGCTGGCGCAATCCTTACCTGACGCGTGTTTTTTCCTGCGCCACGGCAAAAGGGTCATTGACCACCAGCGCTATCAGCTGGATTTCCGCCATCCTTTAGTGCTGGAGCATGCCGACCGGGTTATTTCCCGCCTGGTCGAAGAGTATGGCGTCAGCTATATCAAAATGGATTACAACATCAATGCGGGCAGCGGGACCGACTACGCCGCCGATAGCCCCGGCGACGGATTGCTACAGCACAATAGGGCTTATCTTAGCTGGCTGAAAAACACCATGGATCGCTACCCGCAATTGGTGATTGAAAACTGCGGCAGCGGCGGATTGCGCATGGATTACGCGCTTTTGCAGCAGCACAGCATTCAATCCGTAACCGATCAGACTGATTACCGCTTAATGGCATCTATCGCCGCCGCGGCAGCCTCGGCGGTCACGCCTGAACAGGCCGCCATTTGGTCTTATCCCTTACGTGAAGGCGATCGTGAAGAAGTGGTGATGAACATGGTTAACAGCATGCTGCTGCGGGTTCATCAAAGCGGGCATCTGGCGGAACTGAGCGAAGAGCGTTTCACATTGGTTCAGGAAGGGATCGCACTGTATAAATCGTTTCGCCAGCAGATCCCCCACCTGGAGCCTTTTTGGCCGCTAGGAATGCCCTCTTTCGCTTCCCCATGGCTGGCATTCGGCCTGCGCAACGAAGATGAAGCCTGGCTGGCGGTGTGGCGAATGGAAAGTGAACAGGGCTCAATCATGCTGCCGCTTGATGACATCTCACAAGCCAGCTGCGTATACCCGCGCTTTGCCAAAGCGCTCTGTCTACCTGAATTCAACAAACATGAACTGATGATTTCACTACCGGAGAAACTGACCGCCAGATTGTTTCATCTTACCTTCACCCACTAAACGAAAACCGCCTCCCGATTGGGAGGCGGTCATCAACGCTGCTGCATGAACTCGCGGTATGCGGCAACGACCTGTAAAAAATCCTCAACGCCGCACAGAGAGAGGCTTTCTTCGTCGTAATAGCTCATTCCCTCTTCGATCTCATCACCAGAAAAGTCCAGCTGATTAGCACGGATCATGACTTCTTCACCATCCAGCCATAATGTGTACTCATGACCAGCACGCTGCCAGGAACGTTCACTGCCTTTAACGGTGCTTGCGGCCTGCTCCACCTCATCCAGCAGGGCAAGGTTATCTTTAACCTCTTCGTTGAACCAGTGGCCAATCGCCTCATGGTCCATCGACATTCGCACCTTTACCCCGCCGGTAATATCGCGCAGAAATTCGTAATCCATAGTCTTTTCCTCTGCAAGGGCAATGCGTCACCGCTGCACTGTACCCATAGAATCATTATCGCAGCAGTAAGAGAGAAAAAAAGCGTAGCGGATGGAGGGATTAGAAATAAAAATGCCCGGTGACGCAAAGTTCACCGGGCATTGAAGGGATTATGTACAACGCAGGCTTAGCGCATTACACCGCCGTCTGGAAAATCACCCCGTCAGCCTTCTCAGTGTACTGACCAAGCTGGTCGAAGTTCAGATAGCGGTAGGTATCCGCCGCCGTCTTATCCACCTGCGCAACGTAGGTCTGGTACTCTTCCGGCGTCGGCAGCTTACCGATAAGCGCCGCGACTGCCGCCAGCTCCGCAGAAGCCAGGAAGACGTTCGCACCGGTACCTAAACGGTTCGGGAAGTTACGGGTTGAAGTCGAGACGACCGTCGCACCGTCGGCTACACGCGCCTGGTTACCCATGCACAGCGAACAGCCCGGGATTTCAATGCGCGCACCGCTCTTACCAAACACGCTGTAGTAGCCTTCTTCGGTCAGCTGCGCGGCGTCCATACGGGTTGGCGGGGCCACCCACAGGCGGGTTGGCAGCTGGCCTTTGTGGCTGTCCAGCAGCTTACCGGCGGCACGGAAGTGGCCGATGTTGGTCATGCAGGAACCGATAAACACTTCGTCGATCTTCTCGCCCTGCACATCGGACAGCAGACGCGCGTCGTCCGGATCGTTCGGCGCACACAGGATTGGCTCTTTGATATCCGCCAGATCGATGTCGATCACCGCTGCATACTCTGCATCCGCATCACCTTCCAGCAATTGCGGATCCGCCAGCCATTTCTCCATGCCCTGCACGCGACGTTCCAGCGTACGGCGATCGCCGTACCCTTCCGCGATCATCCACTTCAGCAGCACGATGTTCGAAGTCAGGTACTCAACGATCGGCTCTTTGTTCAGTTTGATGGTACAGCCAGCAGCAGAACGCTCAGCGGAAGCATCGGTCAGTTCAAACGCCTGTTCGACTTTCAGATCCGGCAGACCTTCAATTTCCAGGATGCGGCCGGAGAAGATGTTTTTCTTACCTTTCTTCTCAACGGTCAGCAGGCCCTGTTTGATTGCATACAGCGGGATCGCGTGCACCAGATCGCGCAGGGTGATACCTGGCTGTATCTTGCCTTTGAAACGAACTAAAACGGATTCCGGCATATCCAGCGGCATCACGCCGGTCGCCGCAGCAAACGCCACCAGGCCAGAGCCCGCCGGGAAGGAAATGCCAATCGGGAAACGGGTATGGGAATCACCGCCGGTACCCACGGTATCCGGCAGCAGCATACGGTTCAGCCAGGAGTGGATAACGCCGTCACCCGGACGCAGCGACACACCGCCACGGTTCATGATGAAGTCTGGCAGCGTGTGGTGCGTGGTCACGTCAACCGGCTTCGGATACGCCGCCGTGTGGCAGAAGGACTGCATCACCAGGTCAGACGAGAAGCCCAGGCACGCCAGGTCTTTCAGTTCATCACGGGTCATTGGACCGGTGGTGTCCTGAGAACCGACGGAGGTCATCTTCGGCTCGCAGTAAGCACCCGGACGGATACCGGCCACGCCGCAGGCGCGACCCACCATTTTCTGCGCCAGAGAGTAGCCACGATTGCTTTCCGCCACATCTTTCGCCTGACGGAAAACGTCGCTGTGCGGCAGACCCAGCGCTTCACGCGCTTTGGTCGTCAGACCACGACCGATAATCAGCGGAATACGGCCACCGGCGCGCACTTCGTCAACCAGCACGTCGGTTTTCAGCTCAAAGTTAGCCAGCAGTTCGTTGGTTTCGTGGTTACGCACTTCACCTTTGAACGGATAAACGTCAATCACGTCACCCATGTTCAGTTTGTTGACGTCCACTTCAATCGGCAGCGCGCCCGCATCTTCCATAGTGTTGAAGAAGATAGGGGCAATTTTACCACCGAGGCAAAGACCGCCGCCGCGCTTGTTCGGCACGTTCGGGATATCGTCGCCCATAAACCACAGCACCGAGTTGGTGGCCGATTTGCGGGAAGAACCGGTCCCCACCACGTCGCCAACGTAGGCCAGAGGAAAACCTTTCTGCTGCAACGCTTCGATCTGTTTGATCGGGCCAACGCTGCCCGGCTGATCCGGGTCAATGCCTTCACGGGCGTTTTTCAGCATCGCCAGAGCGTGCAGCGGGATATCCGGGCGGGACCAGGCATCAGGGGCCGGAGACAGGTCATCGGTGTTGGTTTCGCCGGTGACTTTAAAAACGGTGACGGTGATTTTTTCAGCCAGCTGCGGACGGTTCAGGAACCACTCGGCGTCTGCCCAGGATTGCATGACCTGCTGTGCATATTCATTGCCCGCTTTGGCTTTCTCTTCCACGTCGTAGAAGTTATCGAACATCAGCAGGGTATGGGAAAGCGCTTTCGCGGCAATCGGCGCCAGTTTTGCGTCGTCCAGCGCATCAATCAGCGGATGAATGTTGTAACCGCCCTGCATGGTGCCCAGCAGTTCGATGGCTTTTTCAGGGGTAACCAGCGGGGAAGTCGCTTCGCCTTTGGCGATTGCGGCAAGGAATCCGGCTTTAACATAGGCGGCTTCGTCGACGCCCGGCGGTACACGGTTAATTAACAGATCTAACAGGAATTCTTCTTCGCCAGCAGGCGGATTCTTCAGCAGCTCAACCAGGCCGGCCATTTGGGTTGCATCTAAGGGTTTTGCAACAATCCCTTCGGCGGCACGCTCAGCTACGTGCTCACGATATTCTTTTAGCACGACGGTATCTCCTCGCTCTCATTGTCATATGCGGTCGGCGATCTCTTCACGCTCCTGTGAGACAGCAGTTTGTAGGGTAAATGCCCGATACCGCGTCGGCAGCATAGCAGGATTTTAGGGAGGTGTTAATCTGTTTACAAAAAAGCAACATTAAAAATTAGCTGAATCGTTAAGGGCAGAATATTGCAGGTTTTCTGTCAGTTTCGCGGAATATAAAATTAATTCTGTTACACATAACTGGCCAAAATCCCAACAAAAATCAAAAACGCAAATAGGGTCTCTTTATACTCAGGCAATCCCCCGCTTTTCGACAATACTATGTCAAAACGGGCCAATTTCTGTGCCGGGAGTTCTCATGACACTGCCTTTCAAACCCCATGTGCTCGCACTGCTTTGTAGCGCCGGGTTATTAGCCGCCGCGGGTATTCTCTATGTTAAAAGTCGGGAACCACAACCCATACCCGAACCTCCGGTCGTGGTACAGGCCGCGCCTGCGCCAGCCGCTGCTCAACCAGTGACAACCACTTATACCCCAGCGCAGATCGATCAGTGGGTGGCGCCAATCGCGCTGTATCCGGACAACCTATTGTCACAGGTGCTGATGGCCTCCACCTACCCAAGCAACGTAATACAGGCGGTGCAGTGGTCGCAGGATAATCCCACCATGAAAGGCGATCCGGCGGTACAGGCGGTGGCCAATCAACCCTGGGATCCCAGCGTAAAATCGCTGGTCGCCTTCCCATCGCTGTTAGCGTTAATGGGAGAAAACCCGCCGTGGGTGGAGAATCTGGGTAACGCGTTTCTCGCCCAACCGCAGGATGTGATGGATTCGGTACAGCGCTTGCGCGCTATCGCCCAGCAAACCGGAACGTTGAAATCGACACCGCAGCAGAAAGTCAGTACCAGCGTGAAAAATGTCCCACCACCGCGCGCCCAAACCAAGAATGGGGTAACGGTCGTTTCGACGGCTCCACCGGCTCCGACGGTCATCAAAATAGAATCCGCCGATCCGCAGGTTGTCTATGTTCCCAACTACAATCCAGCCGTTGTTTACGGTACCTGGGCCAACACCGCCTATCCGCCGGTCTATTTACCGCCGCCTCCGGGGGAGCAGTTCGCCGATAGTTTCGTCAAAGGTTTTGGTTACAGCCTTGGCGTCGCCACAACGTACGCGTTATTTAGCAACATCGATTGGGATGATGACGATCACCACCATGATGATGACTATCACCATCACGATGATGACCATCATGACGGCTACTCGCATAACGGCGATAACATCAATATCAATGTAAACAACTTCAATCACATAACGGGCCAAAACTTGCCGGGCAATAATGCCAACTGGCAGCATAACCCGGCCTATCGCGGCAATATTCCTTACCCTAATAACAACGTCACGCAGCATTTCCATCAGACCAGTGTTCCAGGCGGGCTTAGCGCCACTCAGCATTCACCGGTAGATCGTAATGAGCAGCGTCAGGCGGCAATGACCCAGTTGCAGCAGCGCACGGGTACCACGGCAACGGCGGGTAATCTGGCAACGCACTCCCCTTCCCGCGACGCGCAGCGGCAGGCCGCCTCACAGCAGCTCCACCAGGTCACCCAGCGTAATAACTATCGTGGCTATGACAATACGCCTGCGGTAAAAAATAGCGCCACGCAGCAGCATAGGGAGACGGTGAAAGCGCAGGTTCAGCACCCCACTGCGCAGCAACAGCAACGTCGTGAACAGTTCCAGTCGGCGACGCCTGAACAGCGTCAGCAGAAGCTCGGTAACCTGCATGCCAATGCGCTAAGCGGTAACGACAGTCGCGCCCCCTCCTGGCAGTCTCAACAAGAGCGAGGACGACAGAGTCGTCATATCTCAGGTTTAAACAGCGAGCAGCGCAGCGCGGCCAGAGAACATCTTTCCGAACATCGTGAATTGCGTCGCCGCTGAGGATAAGAAGATGAAAAAGCACCTACAAATGACGCTGCTAGCGCTGGTCATGACACCGATGATGGCTCTGGCACAACAAGAATTCTCCACGCCTGAACAAGCTGCAAGCGCGCTGGCTGAAGCAATCAGTCAGCATGATGAATCTGCGCTGGATACGCTGCTCGGTGACAATTGGCAGCAGTTCTTACCACCGGACGGCATTGCGCATGATGCGGTAGACCGTTTTCAGCGCGACTGGCAAGTCAAACATAACGTTGTTCGCCAGGACAATAGCGCATGGCTGGACGTCGGCCAGGAAGAGTGGCGGCTGCCCATCCCCATCATCAAGGGCGATGATGGCTGGCATTTTGATATGGCTGCCGCAGAAGATGAAATTCTCACCCGCGCTATTGGCCGCAATGAGCTCTCAGCGATTCAGGCGATGCATGCTTATGTTGATGCCCAACAGGATTTCTATCAGTTAAATCACGCCTGGGCGCAAAAAATAATCAGCAGCGAAGGTAAAAAAGATGGCCTCTACTGGCCTGCTGCGCCAGGAGAAACGCCCAGTCCGTTAGGGCCAGCCTTTAGTCCATCAGAGCCTGGCGAAGGCTATCATGGCTACCGCTTTCGTATAATTAAAGATAGCGATAATCAAGGCGTTGCTCTGCTGGCATGGCCTGTCGAATGGGGACAAACTGGCGTAATGAGCTTTATGGTTAACCAAAATGACCAGGTCTGGCAAGCTAACTTAGGTGAGGAAACGCAAAGCAAGGCACAGGCAATTAGCGCATTTTCGCCTGATCCAGACTGGCAGACCATCAATCAATAAAGAATGCCCGGCACGCGATTGCGCCGCCGGACAGTGTCACCGCATTAACTTAGCCCTGATGAGGCATCAGCGACGGATAGCCCGCAAAAGCTGGCTTAGTACTGGTCAGCGCCGCTTCATCAGAGCTGATGCTACCTGAATTCGCCGCCCATACCCCTTCGCTGGTCTTCGTAATCTGCTGATGCTGCATATTCAAATCCTGGCCCATTGCCGCAATATGGGTGCTTTCGGTACCGCCGCTGTTATCAGCCCAGGGAATGGAGGCATCAGCAGCGCAGGCCATACCAGAAACCAAAGCCGCAGCCAGCAGCGTCGTCGTTAATAATCTTTTCATCACACACCTCGCATATAGTTAACTATCTATAAGTTTACAAGGTGATTATTTTTCAAGTATTAATAAGGTATGCAATTTTATTAACGACGACACAGTTGTAAACATCAACCATAAAAAAAGCGGCTCACAGAGCCGCTTATCGATTTTGCCTGAAAGAAAAACTTACTTTTTCTTCGCTTTCGCGTTCGGCAGGTCGGTGATGCTACCTTCGAAGACTTCTGCCGCCAGGCCAACGGACTCATGCAGAGTCGGGTGAGCATGGATGGTCAGTGCGATGTCTTCAGCGTCGCAACCCATTTCGATAGCCAGACCGATTTCACCCAGCAGCTCGCCGCCGTTGGTACCGACAATCGCCCCGCCGATAACGCGGTGAGATTCTTTGTCGAAAATCAGTTTGGTCATACCGTCTGCGCAGTCGGAAGCGATAGCACGGCCAGAAGCAGCCCACGGGAAGGTGGCGGTTTCGTAGCTGATGCCTTTCTCTTTCGCTTCTTTCTCAGTCAGACCAACCCAGGCAACTTCTGGCTCAGTATAGGCGATGGACGGGATCACTTTCGGATCGAAGTAGTGCTTCATACCGGAGATAACTTCGGCAGCAACGTGACCTTCGTGAACACCTTTGTGCGCTAGCATCGGCTGGCCGACGATATCGCCGATAGCAAAAATGTGCGGCACGTTGGTACGCAGTTGTTTGTCAACGCGGATAAAGCCACGCTCGTCTACTTCAACGCCTGCCTGGCCAGCATCGAGGTTTTTACCGTTCGGCACGCGACCGATAGCCACCAGTACGGCGTCGTAGCGCTGCGCTTCAGCCGGCGCTTTTTTGCCTTCCATGGAAACGTAGATACCATCTTCTTTCGCTTCAACGGCAGTGACTTTGGTTTCCAGCATCAGGTTGAACTTCTTGCTAATGCGTTTGGTGAAGACTTTTACCACGTCTTTATCGGCAGCCGGGATCACCTGGTCGAACATTTCAACCACGTCAATCTCTGAACCCAGCGCATGGTACACGGTACCCATTTCCAGACCGATAATACCGCCACCCATAACCAGCAGGCGTTTTGGTACAGTTTTCAGCTCCAGAGCGTCGGTGGAATCCCATACGCGCGGGTCTTCATGAGGAATGAACGGCAGTTCAATCGGACGGGAACCCGCCGCGATGATCGCGTTGTCAAAGTTGATCACGGTTTTGCCGTTTTCGCCTTCGACTTCCAGGGTGTTAGCACCAGTAAATTTACCCAGACCGTTAACCACTTTCACTTTACGGCCTTTGGCCATACCAGCCAGACCGCCGGTCAGTTGAGTGATAACTTTTTCTTTCCAGGTACGAATTTTATCGATGTCAGTTTTCGGCTCACCAAAAACGATGCCGTGTTCGGCCAGCGCTTTCGCTTCTTCGATAACTTTCGCAACGTGCAGCAGTGCTTTAGAAGGGATACAGCCGACGTTCAGACAAACACCGCCCAGGGTGTTGTAACGTTCTACGATTACGGTTTCCAGACCTAAATCAGCGCAACGGAAGGCAGCAGAATAACCTGCGGGGCCTGCCCCAAGTACCACGACCTGAGTTTTGATTTCAGTACTCATCATGACCTCTGTAATTTGTATCCGGCGGGTCTGACGCTATTGTTTTTACGCCCATGTCCACCGGGACGTTCTATCCGCAAGCATTTTACAAAATTGTTAACAATTTTGAAACAACAAACGGCAAACGATTTTGTCCTTTATTGCTGGTAACTTCAAAACGCAGAAGAGATTACCAGAAAAAAGCCGGCCGTCAGGCCGGCTTTTCGCTTACATCACCAGGCGGCGAATATCGCTCAGGGTGTTGTTGATGATGGTAATAAAGCGCGCACCATCAGCACCGTCGATAACGCGGTGGTCGAAGGACAGAGAGATCGGCATCATCAGACGCGGAACAAACTCTTTACCATTCCACACAGGCTCCATCGCGGATTTAGACACACCGAGGATGGCCACTTCCGGCGCGTTCACAATCGGGGCGAAATGGGTGGTACCCAGGCCGCCGATGCTGGAGATAGTGAAGCAACCGCCCTGCATTTCGCCAGCAGTCAGCTTACCATCACGCGCTTTCTTGGAGATCACGGTCAGTTCACGAGACAGTTCGGTAATGCTCTTCTTGTTCACGTCTTTAAAGACCGGAACAACCAGACCATTCGGGGTATCAACCGCCACACCGATGTTGATGTATTTCTTCAGCGTCAGGCGCTGTGCATCTTCAGACAGCGAGCTGTTGAAGCGCGGCATCTGCTCAAGCGCAGCGGCAACGGCTTTCATGATGAAGACTACTGGAGTGAATTTCACATCCAGTTTACGCTTCTCAGCTTCGGCGTTCTGCTGTTTACGGAACGCTTCCAGATCGGTGATATCGGTTTTGTCGAAGTGAGTAACGTGTGGGATCATCACCCAGTTACGGCTCAGGTTAGCGCCAGAGATTTTCTGGATGCGACCCAGTTCCACTTCTTCGATTTCACCAAACTTGCTGAAGTCCACTTTCGGCCATGGCAGCATGCCCGGGATACCGCCGCCGGTGGCAGCAGCCGGTGCAGCTTCGGCGCGTTTAACCGCTTCTTTCACGTAAGTCTGAACGTCTTCGCGCAGGATACGGCCTTTACGACCAGAACCTTTCACTTTCGCCAGGTTAACGCCAAATTCGCGCGCCAGGCGGCGAATCAGCGGAGTTGCGTGAACGTAAGCGTCGTTTTCAGCAAACTCAGATTTGCCTTCCGCTTTTGCCGCAGGGGCAGCAGCAGGTTTAGCGGCCTGAGCGGGTGCAGCAGTCGGTGCCGGTGCAGCAGCCGGTGCTGCAGCAGGCGCAGCGCCTTCCACTTCGAAGACCATGATCAGAGAGCCGGTAGACACTTTGTCGCCGGTGCTGATTTTGATCTCTTTCACGGTACCCGCGAACGGTGCCGGAACTTCCATCGAAGCTTTGTCGCCTTCAACGGTGATCAGTGACTGCTCAGCGGCAATTTTATCGCCCACTTTAACCATCACTTCAGTGACTTCAACTTCGTCGCCGCCGATATCCGGTACGTTAACTTCTTTAGACCCGGAAGCCGCCGGTGCAGCCGCCGCCGGGG
Source organism: Klebsiella huaxiensis (assembly GCF_003261575.2). Taxonomy (GTDB): domain Bacteria; phylum Pseudomonadota; class Gammaproteobacteria; order Enterobacterales; family Enterobacteriaceae; genus Klebsiella; species Klebsiella huaxiensis. Next base: position 4,949,748 of record NZ_CP036175.1, read on the forward strand.
CAGCATCCGCTTTCGCCGGAGCCGCAGCAGGTGCGCTACCCGCCACTTCGAAGACCATAATCAGGGAGCCGGTAGATACCTTGTCGCCAGTGCTGATTTTGATCTCTTTCACAGTACCTGCGAACGGTGCCGGGACTTCCATAGAAGCTTTGTCGCCTTCTACGGTGATCAATGACTGCTCAGCCGCAACGGTGTCGCCCACTTTGACCATGATCTCGGTGACTTCAACTTCGTCGCCGCCGATATCCGGTACGTGTACGTCTTTAGCCGCTGCTGCCGCTGGCGCTGCTGCCGGAGCCGCTTCTTTCTTCTCTTCCTGCGCAGGTGCAGCGGCTGCTGCACCATCGGCGGAATCGAAAATCATGATCAGTTTGCCGGTCTCGGTTTTGTCGCCAACAGAGACTTTGATCTCTTTAACAACGCCAGCCTGAGGAGACGGAACTTCCATAGAGGCTTTGTCGCCTTCTACGGTGATCAGCGACTGTTCAGCTTCAACTTTGTCGCCCACTTTGACCAGGATCTCGGTGATTTCAACTTCATCAGCCCCGATGTCCGGTACATTGATTTCGATAGCCATTATTCTTTTACCTCTTACGCCAGACGCGGGTTAACTTTATCTGCATCGATATTGAATTTGGCAATTGCGTCTGCAACCACTTTCTTATCGATTTCGCCACGTTTAGCCAGTTCGCCCAGCGCTGCAACTACCACGTAGGAAGCATCAACTTCGAAGTGGTGACGCAGGTTCTCACGGCTGTCAGAGCGACCGAAGCCGTCGGTACCCAGTACGCGGTAATCATCAGCCGGTACATAAGTACGAACCTGCTCGGCGAACAGTTTCATATAGTCAGTCGATGCCACAGCCGGAGCGTCGTTCATCACCTGCGCGATGTACGGAACGCGCGGAGTTTCCAGCGGGTGCAGCATGTTCCAGCGCTCACAATCCTGGCCATCACGCGCCAGTTCGGTGAAGGAGGTGACGCTATAAACGTCAGAACCTACGCCGTAGTCTTTCGCCAGTATCTCTGCTGCTTCACGCACGTGACGCAGGATAGAACCGGAACCCAGCAACTGAACTTTACCTTTGCTACCTTCGATGGTTTCGAGTTTATAGATACCTTTACGGATACCTTCCTCGGCACCTTCCGGCATTGCCGGCATGTGGTAGTTTTCGTTCAGGGTAGTGATGTAGTAGTAAACGTTCTCTTGTTTCTCACCGTACATACGCTCCAGACCATCATGCATGATGACCGCAACTTCGTACGCGTAAGACGGATCGTAAGAGATACAGTTCGGGATAGTCAGAGACTGAATATGGCTATGGCCATCTTCGTGCTGCAGACCTTCGCCGTTCAGCGTCGTACGACCGGAAGTACCACCGACCAGGAAGCCGCGAGCCTGTTGGTCGCCGGCCTGCCAGCACAGGTCACCGATACGCTGGAACCCGAACATGGAGTAGTAGATGTAGAACGGAATCATCGGCAGATTGTTGGTGCTGTAAGAAGTCGCAGCCGCCAGCCAGGATGCGCCAGCACCCAGTTCGTTGATACCTTCCTGCAGAATCTGGCCTTTCTCGTCTTCTTTGTAGTATGCAACCTGCTCGCGGTCCTGCGGGGTGTACTGCTGACCGTTCGGGCTGTAAATACCAATCTGACGGAACAGACCTTCCATACCAAAGGTACGCGCTTCATCGGCGATGATCGGCACGAGGCGGTCTTTGATGGACTTGTTCTTCAGCATCACGTTCAGGGCACGAACAAACGCGATAGTGGTAGAAATTTCTTTGTTCTGCTCTTCCAGCAGCGGACCGAAATCAGCAAGCTGAGGCAGCTCCAGCTTCTCATCGAAGTTCGGCTGACGAGTCGGCAGGTAACCGTGCAGTTTCTGACGCTGTGCGTGCAGATAGGTATGTTCTTCAGAACCTTCCGGGAAGGTAATGTAAGACAGGTTTTCAACCTGCTCATCGGTTACCGGCACATTGAAACGGTCGCGAATGTGACGCACGCCGTCCATGTTCATTTTCTTAACCTGGTGAGCGATGTTTTTACCTTCAGCGGTATCACCCATGCCGTAACCTTTGATGGTATGGGCCAGGATGACGGTTGCTTTGCCGGTAGTTTCCTGCGCTTTTTTCAGTGCAGCGAAGACTTTCTTCGGATCGTGACCACCGCGGTTCAGTGCCCAAATCTGATCGTCAGACCAGTCGGCAACCAGCGCTGCGGTTTCTGGATATTTACCGAAGAAGTGCTCACGTACGTAAGCGCCGTCTTTGGATTTGAAGGTCTGGTAGTCGCCGTCAACGGTTTCGTTCATCAGCTGGATCAGTTTACCGCTGGTATCTTTACGCAGCAGTTCATCCCAGCGACCGCCCCAGATAACCTTGATAACGTTCCAGCCAGCACCTGCGAAGATACCTTCCAGTTCGTTAATGATCTTGCCGTTACCGGTGACCGGGCCGTCAAGACGCTGCAGGTTACAGTTGATAACGAAGACCAGGTTGTCCAGTTTTTCACGGGTAGCGATGGTGATCGCACCTTTGGATTCTGGTTCATCCATCTCGCCATCGCCCAGGAAGGCATAAACGGTCTGTTTGGAAGTGTCTTTCAGGCCACGATGTTCCAGATATTTCAGGAATTTAGCCTGGTAGATTGCACCGATTGGGCCCAGACCCATGGAGACGGTCGGGAACTGCCAGAAGGTCGGCATCAGTTTCGGGTGCGGGTAGGAAGACAGGCCTTTGCCATGAACTTCCTGGCGGAAGTTGTTCATCTGCTCTTCAGTCAGACGACCTTCCAGGAATGCACGTGCGTATACGCCCGGAGAGATGTGGCCCTGGAAGTAAACCAGATCGCCGCCATCCTGCTCGTTGCGTGCACGGAAGAAGTGGTTGAAGCACACTTCGTAGAAAGTCGCGGAAGACTGGAATGAAGCCATGTGGCCACCCAGTTCGAGATCTTTTTTCGATGCGCGCAGAACGGTCATAATAGCGTTCCAGCGGATCGCAGAACGAATACGACGTTCCAGATCCAGATTTCCCGGGTATTCCGGTTCATCTTCAACGGCAATAGTGTTTACGTAACTGCCAGTCGATGTGCCAGCAGCCACTTTCACCCCGCCTTTGCGGGCTTCAGAAAGGAGTTGGTCAATCAGATACTGAGCGCGCTCAACACCTTCTTCACGGATGACCGATTCGATCGCCTGTAGCCAGTCGCGAGTTTCGATCGGATCCACGTCATTGGGTAAACGTTCTGACATGGGGGGTATTCCTTATCTATCTAATCGTTGATTAATCTGGAACCTGTCCCATTGCGCTCTTTGTTCTTCATACTTCTGGCTGTCTCTTTGGTGGCTTCGCTTCCTCACCCCAGTCACATAGTTCGCTATGCTCCCGGGGATTCGCGCGCTTGCCGCCGCGATACACCCAAAATTATTTTGAACAACTAAAAGTGCAATAAGACAGGTTCTGCGTTTAGTTGCCGCGCTCTAAAAATGGCGCTTAAGAACCGGAGTTCTCATCTTTTCGTTGCTGTAAACGGCGCAATGAGCGTTCACGACGGCTCTGCTCACGGCTGCGATCCAGCAAAATTTCCTCAATGAACGCCAGGTGACGATGCGAGGCTTCACGCGCCTGCTCCGGCTCCCCGGCGATTATCGCCTCGAAAATCCGAGTGCGATGATTGCTGACCTGCGGGAGCATCTCCCGGCGGGCATACAACAATTCAAAATTCTGGCGAACGTTTTGGGCCAGCATCGGTTCCATGCAGCGTAGCAAATGGAGCAACACCACATTGTGCGCCGCTTCGGTGACGGCAATTTGATACTGGACGACTGCATCGGATTCGGCGTCAAGGTCGCCGGATTCCTGGGCTCGCTCTATGGCCTGATGCAACTCGCGAATACGCTCGCGGTCTTCATCGTTGCTGCGCAGCGCTGCGTAATAAGCCGCAATGCCTTCAAGCGCGTGCCGAGTTTCTAGCAGATCAAATTGGGATTCAGGGTGGTCGGACAGGAGCTCTACCAGCGGGTCGCTGAAGCTCTGCCACAGGCGGCTTTGTACAAACGTTCCACCTCCCTGGCGACGAAGCAACAACCCCTTGGCTTCGAGGCGTTGAATCGCCTCACGCAGCGAGGGGCGGGAAACGTCAAACTGTTTTGCCAGTTCGCGTTCAGGCGGGAGCTTTTCACCGGGGCGCAACGTCCCCTCAAGGATTAAAAACTCCAGCTGCTGCTCTATCACATCGGATAGTTTTGGTTGGCGGATCTTGCTGTAGGCCATATTCCCTGTCTCTGCCATTAGCCCGGAGTCAATTGGTCTTACCAATTCATAGTTCGTAGCGCTAAAGTAACAAAGTATTCACCTTCTGTCCATACAGGTTTTGATTGAAATCAGTAAACCCAGCATGTTTTAACAAACATACAGAAATAACATTTCAAAAATGTAACTTTGCACAAATGTTATGTTTACCCACAATGAGGTAGCGTTAACGTAATCGAAACGAAAAAATACGCTATCTGAACCGATTCACCTCACCACCAAGTGAATAAAAATTCACTTTTTGTGAATATAAAGAAAATAAGAGGTAGGTAGTGGGTATGCTGGCATGATTTACAAATGGTTTCTTTTTGCTCGCTTCGTCATCATCCCTTCATAAAGCAGGTGCATTCACTTCCGCTTATCACTATTCTCCATGATACGAAAGGCCTTTTCATGAATTACCACCCTGCCTTGCGTAAAGAAATCAGTACAGAAACGGAATTTCATAATTACACAAACACAACAATATGTGCGTCGTATCACTCAGGGTAAAACGGGGCGCAGGCTCGCTGAAATTTCGCTGACTATGCTATCAGGCAGGGACAGACAGTGAAGAAGTCACCTGAAGGATGACGCATACAAACATAATAACCATAACCACACACGAGGTTTCATGATGGAAGGTCAACAGCATGGCGATCGGCTAAAGCGCGGCCTTAAAAACCGCCATATTCAGCTTATTGCGCTGGGAGGCGCTATCGGTACCGGTTTATTTCTGGGTAGTGCATCCGTCATCCAAAACGCAGGCCCAGGTATTATTCTGGGCTACGCAATTGCCGGTTTCATCGCCTTTCTGATCATGCGTCAGCTGGGTGAGATGGTGGTAGAAGAGCCTGTAGCAGGTTCATTTAGCCATTTCGCCTACAAATACTGGGGCGGCTTCGCAGGCTTCGCTTCCGGCTGGAACTACTGGGTTCTTTACGTTCTGGTGGCCATGGCAGAGCTCACTGCCGTAGGGAAATACGTCCAGTTCTGGTGGCCTGAAATCCCGACCTGGGTTTCTGCAGCCATCTTCTTCGTTGCCATCAATGCCATCAACCTGACCAACGTCAAAGTGTTTGGCGAGATGGAGTTCTGGTTCGCAATCATCAAAGTTGTCGCCGTTGTGGCGATGATTCTGTTCGGCGGCTGGTTGCTGTTCAGCGGCAACGGCGGCCCGCAGGCCACCGTACGTAACCTGTGGGAGCAGGGCGGATTCCTGCCGCACGGCTTCACCGGGCTGGTGATGATGATGGCGATTATTATGTTCTCGTTTGGCGGCCTCGAGCTGGTAGGTATCACCGCAGCAGAAGCCGATAATCCGGAGCAAAGCATCCCTAAAGCCACCAACCAGGTTATCTACCGTATCTTGATTTTCTATGTGGGCTCGCTGGCCGTTCTGCTATCCCTGCTGCCGTGGAGCCGCGTGACCGCTGACACCAGCCCGTTCGTCCTGATCTTCCACGAACTGGGCGATACTTTTGTGGCCAACGCGCTGAATATCGTGGTACTGACTGCGGCGCTTTCCGTTTACAACAGCTGCGTCTACTGCAACAGCCGGATGCTGTTCGGCCTGGCACAGCAGGGGAACGCACCAAAAGCGCTAATGAACGTCGATAAACGCGGCGTGCCGGTTAACACCATCCTGGTTTCCGCGGTAGTGACCGCACTGTGCGTCCTGATTAACTACTTCGCACCGGAATCCGCGTTTGGTCTGCTGATGGCGCTGGTCGTTTCTGCGCTGGTGATCAACTGGGCGATGATTAGCCTGGCGCACATCAAATTCCGTCGTGCTAAGCAGCAGCAGGGGGTCGTTACTCGCTTCCCGGCGCTGTTCTACCCGCTAGGAAACTGGATTTGCCTGCTGTTTATGGTCGGTGTGCTGGTCATCATGCTGATTACCCCAGGCATGGCGATTTCCGTCTATCTGATTCCGGTATGGATTGCCGTTCTCGGCGTCGGCTATCTGTTTAAGCAAAAAACGGCCAGCGCGATAAAAGCATAATCATACATCTCAAAAATCTGTGCCCGCCGCCATTTTGCGGGCACAGAGCATTGTTATCTGCTTCACACTTTCCTCGCAACAACCTATTTGTCCATATCGTTGACCTTTTCCTGCAACGTATTTATCCATTATCCAGCTAATAATTCTCTCCATACCGCAACGGGGAGATCTCCACAATGAATGGCAATAAGCTTTCAGTTAAAGAAAAAATTGGCTACGGGATGGGCGATGCCGGATGTAACATCATCTTCGGCGCCATCATGCTGTTTGTTAACTATTTTTATACGGACATCTTCGGGCTCACACCGGCCCTGGTCGGCGTTCTGCTGCTTTCCGTACGCGTTATCGATGCCGTGACCGACCCGATTATGGGCGCAATGGCTGACCGTACTCGCAGTAAATATGGCCGTTTTCGTCCATGGCTACTGTGGATTGCCTTCCCGTACGCGCTGTTCAGCGTGCTGATGTTTACCACCCCCGAATGGACCTACAACAGCAAAGTTATCTATGCTTTCGTCACCTACTTCCTGCTCTCGCTGACCTATACCGCAATCAACATTCCTTACTGCTCATTGGGTAGCGTGATTACTAATGACCCGCAGGAACGCGTGGCCTGCCAGTCCTATCGTTTTGTCATGGTCGGTATCGCCACCCTGCTGCTCTCTCTGACGCTGTTGCCAATGGCGGATTGGTTCGGCGGCGAAGATAAAGCCAAAGGCTACCAGATGGCGATGACGGTGCTCGCCTTTATAGGTATGTGCATGTTCCTGTTTTGCTTCGCTACCGTTCGTGAACGCGTACGCCCGGCGGTGCAGACTAACGACGAACTGAAAAAAGATCTGAAAGACGTCTGGAAGAACGATCAGTGGGTACGTATCCTGCTGCTAACCCTGTGCAACGTCTGTCCGGGCTTTATCCGCATGGCCGCCACCATGTATTACGTCACCTGGGTCATGCAGCAAAGCACCCACTTCGCGACGCTGTTTATCAGCCTCGGCGTGGTGGGAATGATGATTGGCAGCATGCTGGCAAAAGTACTGACCGACCGCTGGTGCAAACTGCAGGTCTTTTTCTGGACCAACATCGTTCTGGCCATTTTCTCCTGCGCGTTCTACTTCTTCGATCCCCATGCCACCATGATGATTATGGTGCTCTACTTCCTGCTGAATATTCTGCATCAAATTCCATCGCCGCTGCACTGGTCGCTGATGGCCGACGTAGACGACTACGGCGAGTGGAAAACTGGCAAACGCATTACCGGCATCAGCTTCTCCGGCAACCTGTTCTTCCTGAAGGTCGGACTGGCAATTGCCGGGGCGATGGTTGGCTTCCTGCTTTCCTGGTATGGCTACGATGCCGGAGCGAAACAGCAAAGCGCCTCGGCGATTAACGGAATCGTACTGTTATTCAGCGTCATCCCCGGCGTCGGCTATCTGATTACCGCAGGGGTCGTGCGTATGCTGAAGGTAAACCGCGAATTCATGCGTCAAATTCAGTCTGACCTGGAGAAACGCCGCATCAACTACAGCGAACTAAATGAGTTCCAGGATCACAAAACCAGTGAACACGTAAGGAAAGCTTGATGAAAAACTGGCCAAATCCGTTTATTGAACAACGCGCAGATCCGTTTATTCTGCGCCATCAGGATTGCTACTATTTTATTGCCTCGGTTCCGGAGTATGACCGACTGGAAATCCGCCGCTCTGCAACCCTTGAAGGCCTGCGCGACGTGCAGCCGGTGGTGGTCTGGCGCAAGCCGGAGAGCGGCCCAATGAGTCAGCTGATTTGGGCCCCAGAACTACATGAAATAGAAGGCAAATGGTACATCTACTTTGCCGCCAGCCACACGCACGATCTCGATGAATTGGGCATGTTCCAGCATCGCATGTTCGCTCTGGAATGCGCGGATAGCGACCCGCTAACCGGCAAATGGCAGGAAAAGGGCCAGGTAAAAACGCCGTTTGATACCTTTGCACTGGATGCCACCACCTTCCACCATCAGGGCAAGCAGTGGTACCTGTGGGCGCAAAAAGACCCGGATATTGCGGGCAACACCAACCTGTATCTGGCTGAACTTGAAAACCCGTGGACGCTAAAAGGAAAACCAGTGATGCTGAGTAAGCCGGAGTTTGACTGGGAGTGCCGCGGCTTTCTGGTCAACGAGGGTCCGGCGGCGCTGTTCCACGATGATAAACTGTTCGTCAGCTACTCCGCCAGCGCTACCGATGAAAACTATTGCATGGGCTTACTGTGGATAGATGTCAACGCCGATCCGCTCCAGCCGGAAAACTGGCATAAAGCACCGCAGCCGGTGTTCCGCACCAGCTACGAAAATCGTCAGTATGGGCCGGGACACAACAGCTTTACACAAACGCCGGAGGGAGAAGATGTGCTGGTGTATCACGCGCGCAACTACACCGAAATCGAAGGCGATCCGCTGTACGATCCGAATCGTCATACCCGTCTGAAATTGGTTCGCTGGCAAGAAAATGGGATGCCTGATTTTGGCATCCCGGCAGCAGATACATATTAAGAGCAACGCCTGCCCTTAACGGGCAGGCGGTTAAATCAACGTCCCGTAAATCGTCAGCAGCGCCATAATCACCACTACCACCAGCGACGTTTTCTTCGCCATGGAAACCGCCGCTTTCGGCGTAGCCACTTTATCGACGTGGGGCTCGCGAGCCAGCGAATACTGCGCCAGACGGGTTAATACTTGATATTGCGAAGAGTGGCGATCGCCTAGCGAAGCAAACCAGGCCGGTAAAGCTTTTTCTCCGTGCCCTACCAGAGCATAAACCACGCCAACCAGGCGTACCGGCACCCAGTCCACTACGTGCAGGATACCGTCGATTCCCGACTGTAAACGATGATGTGGCGTCTGATAACGCGCCAGCCAGGTTTGCCAGGCACGCAGCACACAATAAGCGATTAGCGTTAACGGCCCCCACGGTCCACCAACAACGAACCAAAACAGCGGGGCAAGATAATAGCGATAGTTAATCCACAACAGTGCGTTTTGCAGCTCGCTGAGATATTCACGCTGATCGCAACCCGGCGGCACGCCGTGGATAAGGGTAAGCTCACTGGCCATGGCGTCGCAGGCGCGGCTATCATCACGGGCAGCGGCTTTCAGATACGCATGGTAATGCAAGCGGACTTTCCCAGCGCCAATGCACAGCAGGCCGAGCAAAATCCAGAACACCAGCAGCGGAACGTTAAATAGCTGCCCTTGTAGCAAGCGCTGAATAATAAAGACCACCGCTACCGCTGCAGCCGTCATCAGTACGGTGCCAAAGAGTGAATAATGCTTCACCCGGCGAAACAACACTTCCAGCCGGTGATCAAGCTGCCAGTGCTCGCCCAGCTTGAACAAACGCTCGGCAATAAGCACTAACAGCGTGGTAAACAACGTCATGGCATCTCCTTATCTGACGACGAGGTTAACAAACCGCGAAATTTTGCCCAGTCAAAAGCCGGGCCGGGATCCGTTTTACGCACGGGTGCAATATCGCTGTGGCCGGTGATATGGTCTGCAATGGCCGGGTAGAGCGAAATAAGCTGCCGGGTAATAGCCACCAGTTGCTGATATTGCGCCTCGGTATAGGCCTGTGTGTCGGTCCCTTCCAGCTCAATGCCTATTGAAAAATCATTACAGCGCTCGCGTCCGTGGTAGCTGGAAACACCCGCGTGCCACGCGCGCTTATCGAAAGGCACATACTGCACGATTTCACCGTCCCGGCGAATCAGACAATGCGCCGAAACGCGAAGATGGGCTATCTCAGCAAAGAAAGGATGAGCATCGGGAGCGAGCGTACCGCTGAACAGGGCATCAATCCATGGACCGCCAAATTCGCCGGGCGGCAGACTGATATTGTGCACCACCAGCAAAGAAGGCGTTTCATTATCCGGGCGGCTATCGTGGTGCGGCGAAGGAACCCGACGCGCATCTACCAGCCATCCCCCGTTCAACTGCATGTTGAGTCTCCTTTTACTAACCTATGCATTCGCGGCGCCCGGGGCCCAAAGAATGCCTGCTGTTATACGCACTATCACTCATCACAAAACTAACTTGAGACCCACGGCGAAGCCGCCAGAAGGGTGAAGTGGATGTGGTACAGAAACGTGGTTCAGGTTAGCATGTTTCCCACTTCTGAATCCTATCTATCTGGAGCTTTATCATGTCGCCTCGTCGCTACAATCCCGACCGCCGCCGTGACGCGCTGCTGGAACGTGTTAATCATGATATTACTGACGCCGTCGCCCAATCCCTGCGGGAGGATCTGGGCGGTGAAGTGCATGCTAATAACGACATTAGCGCACAATTGTTGCCGCAAGACGCACGCTCGCACGCAGTGGTGATCACTCGTGAAGACGGCGTATTCTGCGGTAAACGCTGGGTAGAAGAGGTCTTTATTCAGCTCGCTGGTGATGACGTCAACCTCACCTGGCATGTTGCCGATGGCGACGCGGTTAAGGCTGATCAGCCGCTGTTTGAACTGGATGGCCCCTCCCGTATTCTGTTAACTGGCGAGCGCACTGCGCTCAATTTCGTGCAGACATTATCCGGGGTGGCAAGCGAAGTCCACCGCTATGTCGACCTGCTTGCTGGAACCAAAACCCAACTTCTCGATACGCGTAAGACGTTGCCCGGTCTGCGCACGGCGCTGAAGTATGCGGTCCTGTGCGGAGGCGGAGCGAACCACCGTCTGGGTCTATCTGACGCCTTCCTGATCAAAGAGAACCACATTATCGCCTCTGGATCGGTACGCCAGGCGGTAGAAAAAGCGTTCTGGCTGCACCCTGATGTTCCGGTCGAAGTCGAAGTCGAAACCCTTGAAGAGCTTGAAGAAGCACTGAAAGCGGGCGCTGACATCATTATGCTCGACAACTTCACCACCGATCTGATGCGTGAAGCAGTGAAGCGCACCAATGGTCAGGCGGCGCTGGAAGTTTCCGGCAACGTTACCTTCGATACCATCCGTGAATTTGCCGAAACCGGTGTCGATTACATCTCCGTAGGTGCACTAACCAAGCACGTTCGCGCGCTCGATCTCTCAATGCGTTTCCGCTAACTGTCCTGCCCCGGTGGATATCCTGCACCGGGGCTCTTTTTTTTGCGAGCCGACTCGCACACCGATAATCCCTCACTGCAACCAGCAAAAAAAGCCTGGAACCTTGCTTCCTTAGGCGCGATCAGCGACTCGCACAGCAGATTAAAGCCCGGCAAAGTGCTCCCGAAAACAACAAGGAGCAACTTATGGATAAACAACGTGGCTTTACCCTTATTGAACTGATGGTGGTCATTGGGATCATCGCAATTCTTAGCGCTATCGGCATTCCTGCTTACCAGAACTACCTGCGAAAAGCGGCTCTCACCGACATGCTGCAAACCTTTGTACCTTTTCGCACCGCCATTGAGCTGTGCGCGCTAGAGCACGGAGGATTAACAACCTGTGATGGCGGCAGCAATGGCATCCCCTCACCTACCACCACGCGTTACGTCTCGGCAATGAGCGTCGCCACCGGCGTTGTCACGCTCACCGGCCAGGAAAGCCTCAATGGCTTAAGCGTCACGATGACCCCAAGCTGGGATAACGCTAACGGCATCACCGGCTGGCAGCGCGTTTGCAGTATTACCGGCGACAGCGCGCTGAAGCAAGCCTGCGAAGACGTATTCCGTTTTAACTGAGGGTGAGGCAATGAAAACTGAACAATTGATACCTCTGTGCCAGCGCTACCAGGCATTACTGCTCAATAGCGATGCACACACCATTGCCATCGCCGTTGTTGATGCGCCAGCACCAGAACTTATGGAAGCACTACGCTTCGCGACCCAGAAACGAATCGATATTGAGTGTTGGAGTCAGGACCGGATGGACAAACGACTACAGACACCAGGGATAGCGGTAGCCCCAATGCATAGTGAAGCCTCGGCAAGCGTAGTTGAACAGGTTAATCACATCCTGGAACAAGCCCTACGTCAACGTGCGTCCGATATTCATATCGAACCCGGCGAAAACCACCTGAGAATTCGCCTGCGGGTAGACGGCGTGCTGCACCCGCTTTCGCCTCTGGCCCCGGAGCTTGCTGCACCGATTACGGCCCGGCTGAAAGTGTTGAGTAATCTGGATATCGCCGAGCACCGTTTACCTCAGGACGGTCAATTTACACTTACGCTTGCAGATCGCCCGGTCTCTTTTCGTATCGCTACGCTTCCCTGTCGCAGCGGAGAGAAAATCGTTCTGCGTTTATTACACCAGGTCGAACAAGCTCTGGATCTCGAAGCGCTGGGGCTCTCCTCTCAACAGCTTGCTGACTTTCGCTCGGCGCTTAACCAACCGCAGGGTCTACTGTTGGTCACAGGCCCAACGGGAAGCGGAAAAACCGTCACCTTATATAGCGCACTGCAGGCGAGAAATCGCGATGAGGTGAACATCTGTAGCGTGGAAGATCCGCTGGAGATTCCGATTGTGGGGATGAATCAGACGCAGATTAATCCCCGTGCCGGGCTAACCTTCCATAGCGTACTGCGCGCCCTGCTGCGTCAGGACCCCGACATCGTAATGGTGGGCGAAATACGCGATGCGGAAACGGCTGAAATTGCGATAAAAGCGGCGCAAACCGGACACCTGGTCCTCTCGACCTTACACACTAATTCGACCAGCGAAACCCTGGTGCGCCTGCAGCAAATGGGCGTCGCTCGCTGGATGATCTCATCAGCACTCTCGCTGGTTGTTGCTCAACGCCTTGTGCGCAGGTTGTGCCCACACTGTCGCCAGGAAACCGGCAGCTCGGCCGATATCCCGCATAGCCTGTGGCCACGAGCGCTTCCTCGCTGGCAGGCTCCGGGCTGCCAGCACTGTTATCACGGCTACTACGGGCGACTGGCGCTATTTGAGCTTTTACCCGTTAACACCGCGCTACGGCAAGCCATCACTCAGGAGCTTAGCGCTACCGAAATCGAATCCCTGGCGCGAGAAGCGGGAATGATGACGCTGTTTGAGAGCGGCTGTCTGGCCGTGGAACGAGGACTGACCAGCCTCGAAGAGGTAGTTCGCGTTCTGGGGATCCCGCATGGCGACTAAGCGACTGTGGCGCTGGCGTGGTATTGATGTTCAGGGCGTCCCCTGCCAGGGAACGCTTTGGAAAGAGAATCGCCCGCTGGCATTGCAGGTGTTGCAACAGGAGCGAATCATCCCACTGACGCTGCGCCGCTGTAACGTGCAAAATTCGCTCTGGCATCCACGCCACAGCGGTGAAATCATCCGCCAACTAGCCGCGCTACTGCAAGCGGGCCTCCCACTGGCGGAGGGGCTGGAACTGCTGGCGCAACAGCAACCCAACGCACAATGGCAAGCCCTGCTGCAAACGTTGGCTGATGACCTGGCGCAAGGCATTTCGCTTTCAGTTGCCCTGGAGAAATGGCCTGAAGTATTTCCCCCACTCTATTTGGCCATGATCCGTACCGGTGAACTCACCGGCAAGCTGGAACGTTGCTGCACACAGTTAGCCCTTCAGCAGCGAGAACAACTGCTTCTTAGCGAGAAAGTGAAAAAAGCGCTGCGCTATCCGATTATTATTTTATCCCTGGCGCTGCTGGTGGTCATGGGGATGCTGTGCTTCGTCTTACCGGAGTTCGCCGCTATCTATCAAACCTTCAATACTCCGCTACCATTACTGACCCGAGCAGTGATGAGCGTCGGCGATGGGCTAACTCACTATTGGGCTGTTCTGGTTGTACTGGTCGTTTTACCTGCAATTCTTAATCGGCTGATTCGCCAGAGATCAGGCTGGTTACTGCATCGCCAAAAGCTACTCCACGCGCTGCCAGTATTTGGTAAATTGATGAGTGGGCAACGGCTTAGCCAGATTTTCACCGTACTTGCGTTAACGCAAAGCGCGGGTATCAGCTTCTTACAGGGCCTGCAAAGCGTGGAGGAAACCCTAAGCTGCCCGTTATGGCGACAAAGGCTCCAGCAGGTCGGTCTGCATATTACCCATGGTGAACCCATCTGGCAGGCGCTGACTCATAGCGGAGGTTTTACACCGCTCTGTCTACAACTCATTCGTACCGGTGAAGCTTCAGGTTCGTTGGACACTATGCTGGAGAATCTGGCTCGCCATCATAGTGAGCAAACGCATCAGCAGGCAGATAACCTGGCAACCCTACTTGAACCTATAATGCTGGTGATAACTGGAGCGATTGTCGGGGTGCTGGTTGTGGCAATGTACTTACCCATCTTTCATCTGGGTGATGCCATTAGCGGGATGGGCGGATAAACGCTGGCGCGAATGCGCCAGCGAGAGGCATTACAGGCTATTGAACACGCGGTTCTCTTGTTCCTGTACGCGAATAAAGGTAGTACGCTTGGTTAGTTCCTTCAGACGTGAAGCACCCACATAGGTACACGCTGAACGCAGGCCGCCGAGGATATCACGCGCGGTATTTTCAACCGGGCCGCGCAGAGGCAGCTTAACAGTTTTACCTTCTGCTGCACGATACTGAGCGACGCCGCCAACGTGACGAGTCATTGCTGATTCAGAGCTCATACCGTAAAACAGCATGAATTTTTCACCATTTTCTTCAACTACGGTACCGCCGCTCTCTTCGTGACCTGCCAGCATACCGCCCAGCATTACGAAATCAGCACCACCGCCGAATGCCTTAGCTACATCGCCAGGCATGGTGCAGCCACCATCACTAATGATCTGCCCGCCCAGGCCATGTGCCGCATCGGCACATTCGATAACAGCGGAAAGCTGAGGGTAGCCCACGCCGGTTTTCACACGGGTAGTACATACAGAACCCGGGCCGATACCGACTTTCACAATATCAGCGCCAGAAAGAACCAATTCTTCACACATTTCACCGGTAACAACGTTACCCGCAATAATGGTTTTTTGCGGCCAGGCTTCGCGGGCTTTGGCAACAAACTGCACAAAGTGTTCGGAATAACCATTCGCGACGTCAATACACACGAAGCTAAGCTGCGGATTCTGGGTCAGGATCTGTTGCGTTTTTTCAAAGTCTGCATTGGAAGTGCCAGTAGAGACCATGACGTGTTTCACTATATCTGCGGATTCGCCCTGCACAAACGCCTGCCACTGCTCGACGCTGTAATGCTTATGGACTGCAGTCAGAACGCCAAAGGAGGCCAGAGCTTTAGCCATAGCAAAGGTGCCGACAGTATCCATATTGGCCGCAATGATTGGCACACCGGACCAGGTCTGGCCAGAGTGTTTGAAGGTGAATTCACGTTCCAGCTGTACATCAGAACGGCTTTTGAGGGTAGAACGTTTCGGGCGGATAAGAACGTCTTTAAAACCAAGCTTCAAATCTTCTTCAATACGCATGTGCGAATTCCTGGGGTTAATTGCATTATTGTGAGAGCACAACTCCAGTGACGTTATCATACGCACGAATCATGACCGCGCAAGACTGCGATTTTCACTTTTTTTACGCTACAATCGTATAAATTTACCTGGTGAATAGCCAAAAGTGATTTTGCAGCACTCAATCACCAACGTATCATTTTTAACCAATTGATTTACATGTACAAAAAAACCAGAATGCGTTGTGAAAGCAATTTATCGGTTTAACAACCTGCCGATGAAACCACTGCCACAGTGTAGTCTCGCCGTGAATAGCGGGGACTGTCTCAAAGAAAATTGTGCATGTTGTCAGTTTCAGGATTGAAGCCTATGAAGTACACGGTAGCGTTAACGGGCGGCATCGGCAGTGGTAAAAGTACCGTAGCCGATACATTTGCACATCTTGGAGTTAACGTTATCGATGCCGATGTTATCGCACGTCAGGTTGTAGAGCCCGGAACCACGGCGCTTGATGCTATCGCCGAACGCTTCGGCCAGCAGATACTCAACGAAGACGGAACGCTGAACCGTCGCGCTCTGCGTGAACACATCTTTGCTCATGCTATGGATAAAATCTGGCTTAACGCGCTGTTGCACCCCCAAATTCAGCAGGAAACGCGTCGACAGATGCAGCTTGCAACCTCGTCTTATATTCTCTGGGTCGTACCATTATTGGTCGAAAATCGTTTGTCCGCCAAAGCCGATCGCATACTGGTTGTCGATGTGCCAAAAGAGACGCAAATAGAGCGCACGATGCTCCGCGATCGGGTCAGCCGCCAACATGCGGAACATATTCTCGCCGCTCAGGCCACGCGCGAGCAGCGCCTTGCCGTTGCGGATGATGTTATTGAAAATATGGGTCCACCTGCGGCTATTGCAGCAGATGTCGCCCGCCTGCATAAAAAGTATCAAACGCTGGCATTGCAGGCCGCCTCACAGGAAAAAACTTAATGCATACCCCTGTTCTATTTGAACATCCGCTCAATGAAAAAATGCGCACCTGGCTGCGTATTGAGTTTTTGCTTCAGCAGCTATCCGTTCACCCAACTATCACCAGCCATGCGGATGCGCTTCATTTTTTCCGTAACATCGGCGATCTCTTAGATGTCCTTGAACGTGGCGAAGTCCGTACCGATCTGATGAAAGAGCTGGAACGCCAACAGCGGAAATTACAATCCTGGGCAGAAGTCCCTGGTGTCGATCAGGAACGTATCAATACGCTGCGCCAGCAGTTGAAGCAGTTATCCAGCATGCTGATCTCAGCCCCTCGCATTGGTCAATATCTGCGCGAAGATCGCCTGGTCGGACTGGTGCGTCAACGCTTAAGTATCCCCGGCGGTTGCTGCAGCTTTGATCTCCCAACGCTACATATCTGGTTGCATATGCCCCAGGAATATCGCAATGAACAGGTTGGCAAGTGGCTGTCCAGCCTCGACCCTCTGTCACAATCGCTGGTGCTCATTCTCGATCTGATCCGCAACTCAGCCGCCTTTCGCAAGCAGACCAGCCTGAACGGCTTTTATCAGGATAACGGCGAGGATGCCGATCTGTTACGCCTGCGTTTGGATCTTGCCAGCCAGCTGTACCCGCAAATATCCGGTCATAAGAGCCGTTTTGCAATCCGCTTTTTGCCGCTGGACAGCGAGCATGGCATCGTGCCAGAGCGTTTTGATTTTGAACTGGCCTGTTGTTAAGGAGAAAATATGTCAGAAGAGATAACCGTCAATTGCCCAACCTGCAGCAAAATTGTGGTCTGGAATGAACAGAGCCCGTATCGCCCTTTTTGCTCCAAGCGCTGCCAGCTTATTGATTTAGGCGAATGGGCAGCAGAAGAAAAACGCATCCCAAGCAGTAGCGATCTATCAGACAGCGATGGCTGGAGCGAAGAGAAAGAGTAAGTCGTCTGGTTTTTTCTTAAGGCGGGCAAGCATAGCGCTCCCGCCATAATTTACCGAATAATGGCTCACGAGTTTTGAACTAATTTTGCAATCACAGGCTCATTTGCGGGAGGGAAATCCTCAGCATTCAGCGCATTCTGCGCCATCCAACGGCCAGGTTGTCCCTCTTTTCCCCACGGTTCACCTTCCCAGACATCTACCAGCCAGAACCACAGCGTGATATGGCGGTCAGGAAACTGATATTCCAGCTTATCGAACAGGCGGCACGATTTAACAGTAATGCCCACTTCTTCCTGCAATTCACGCGCTAATGCCTGCTCTGACGACTCACCTTCTTCAATTTTTCCACCGGGAAATTCAAGTTTATTCGCCATATGTGCATCAGCAGACCGCTGTGTTATAAAAATTTCGCCTTGCGGATTGCGGATGATACCGACTGAGATTTGCAGTTTCTTCATTGTATTCATTCCATAAAAAAGGCGCAGATATCTGCGCCTTTATGTTTAATGTTGTAGGGCTTAGCTCAGGCGACCGTGGCACTGCTTGAATTTTTTCCCAGAACCGCATGGGCAAGGATCGTTACGGCCTACTTTGCGATCGCCAGTTTGCTCTGCCAGTGCGGCAGCGGCGGCGGTGTCATCATCCTGATGACTAAGCTGCTGCATCTGCGCGAGACGTTCAGCCTCTTCACGACGCTGCTGTTCCATCGCCTCAACCTCTTCCGGCATCCGCACCTGGACTTTGCTCAACGTGCTAATCACTTCATATTTCAGCGATTCCAGCATAGAAGCGAACATTGAGAAGGATTCACGCTTATATTCCTGCTTCGGATCTTTCTGCGCATAGCCGCGCAGGTGGATACCCTGACGCAGGTAGTCCATTGCCGCCAGATGCTCTTTCCACAGGGAGTCCAGAGTCTGCAGCATGACACCTTTCTCGAAGTGACGCATCATCTCAGCGCCAACAACCTCTTCCTTACGCTGATAAGTTTCGATGGCACTCTGCAGAATACGCTCGCGCAGGGTTTCTTCATGCAGCTCTGGCTCTTTATCCAGCCACTCTTTGATTGGCATGTCGAGATCAAAGTCGTTTTTCAGACGTTCCTGCAACCCTTCAACATCCCACATTTCCTCCAGAGACTGCGGCGGAATGTGCGCATCAATAGTCACTTTGAAAACGTCTTCGCGGATGCTGTTAATAGTTTCGCTCACATCAGACACATCTAACAGCTCGTTACGCTGGCTGTAGATTGCGCGACGCTGGTCGTTAGCAACATCATCATATTCCAACAGTTGCTTACGAATATCAAAGTTACGGCTTTCCACCTTACGCTGAGCATTGGCAATCGCCTTGGTCACCCAAGGGTGCTCAATCGCTTCGCCAGGCTTCATGCCCAATTTACGCATCATGCCCGACACACGGTCAGAGGCAAAAATACGCATCAGCGCATCTTCCATCGACAGATAGAAACGGGAAGAACCGGCATCCCCTTGACGACCTGAACGGCCGCGGAGCTGGTTATCGATACGCCGGGATTCATGGCGCTCGGTACCGATGATATGCAGACCGCCCGCAGCCAGCACCGCATCGTGGCGAACCTGCCAGTCGGCTTTGATTTGAGCAATCTGTTCCGGAGTCGGATCTTCCAGCTGAGCGACTTCTGCCTGCCAGCTACCGCCGAGCATAATGTCAGTACCACGACCGGCCATGTTCGTCGCAATGGTCACCGCTGACGGGTAACCCGCCTGCGCAACAATGTCCGCTTCGCTGGCGTGGAACTTCGCGTTCAGCACGTTGTGCTTGATACCCGCTTTAGTTAGTTCGTTAGAGACCACTTCCGATTTTTCAATAGAAATAGTCCCCACCAGGACCGGCTGCCCCGCGGCAGTACGCTCTTTGATGTCTTCAATAATGGCCTGAATTTTTTCCGCTTCGGTCATATAGACCAGGTCCGCCATATCTTTACGAATCATCGGGCGGTTGGTCGGAACCACAACGGTATCCAGTTTGTAGATCGAGCTAAATTCAAAGGCTTCGGTATCGGCAGTACCGGTCATCCCCGCCAGTTTCTCGTAAAGACGGAAATAGTTCTGGAAGGTGATGGAGGCCAGCGTCTGGTTTTCGTTCTGGATATCAACGCCTTCTTTCGCTTCAACGGCCTGATGCAGGCCATCTGACCAGCGACGACCTTGCATAGTACGACCGGTATGTTCGTCGACGATGATAACTTCGCCATCTTTAACGATGTAATCAACGTCACGCGTGAACAGTACATGAGCACGCAGCGCGGCGGTAACGTGATGCATCAGCATGATGTTAGTCGGCGAGTAAAGAGACTCACCTTCATCCATGATGCCTTCGTTAACCAGCAGCTCCTCAATCAACACCAGACCGCGTTCAGTCAGGTTAACCTGACGCGCCTTCTCATCAACAGAGAAGTGACCTTCACCGGTAAAGGTCTCAGAATCTTCTTTTTCCTGACGCACCAGATGCGGGATGATTTTGTTCACTTTCTTATACATTTCGGAGCTGTCTTCAGCCGGGCCAGAAATGATAAGTGGGGTACGCGCTTCATCGATCAGGATGGAGTCCACCTCATCCACCAGCGCATAGTGCAGTTTACGCTGTACGCGTTCTTCAGGACTAAACGCCATGTTGTCGCGCAGATAGTCAAAACCATATTCATTGTTAGTGCCGTAGGTAATATCTGCACCGTATGCTTCGCGCTTGGCCGGAGCTGGCAGGCCAGACATGTTGATACCCACGCTCATCCCGAGGAACTCAAACAGCGGGCGGTTGTTTTCCGCATCACGTTGCGCCAGGTAATCGTTGACGGTAACCACGTGTACGCCTTTACCAGTCAGTGCATTAAGATATGCTGGCAGGGTTGCGGTCAGGGTTTTACCTTCACCAGTACGCATCTCCGCGATGCAGCGCTCATTAAGCACCATCCCGCCCAGCAGCTGGACATCAAAGTGGCGCATACCAAAAACACGCTTACTGGCTTCGCGTACCACCGCGAAGGCTTCTGGAATCAAACTCTCCAGGCTTTCGCCTTTTTCCAGACGCGCACGGAACTCGACGGTTTTAGCCTTCAGCTCATCATCCGAAAGTTTTTCCATGGACGGTTCCATGGCATTGATGACGTTGACGGCTTTGCGCATACGACGCAGTGTACGGTCATTACGGCTACCGAATACTTTAGTTAATAATTTGATTAGCATAATAAAATCTCAAACGCCCCGCGATGCGGAGTCACAAAAAATATAAAGGTTCGTTTTTGTTTCAGCTGAGACGTTGAGGCCCGGCACGGATACCCGTTACCTGGCTAATCCAGGTACAGACACGAAATGCACAATGAGACCAGGACGGGTTATATGCCACCTGGCGGACAATGGCTGGCGGTTTGCTCTCCTGCGTCAGCAGCGCGCTGAGCGTGTCGAGCAGGGCCAGATGTTGTGCCTGAAGCGGCGAAGATTCTTCGGCTACCGGCAACACCTGCGGTGCCATCGCGAATGACAGGTGACGAATGACCGTGCGAATAGCGTGCTGATGCCAGTAATCAACCGTGAAATTGGGACGACGATTGGAGGATTCCAGCAGTGCCAGCTGAGAGAAGTTAACTTTAGCCGGGTTATGGTTACTGGATGTCGTTTTTGCAGGTGATGCGGTTTCATGCTCATGAGCGTTACTAAGCGCAGGCAGGCCAAGGCTAGCCGCGACCATCCCCAACAGGAGATGCGGCCAAAAATACCGTCTGCCAAACTGTCGCCAGCGCGTCAGCAATCCACTCACTTACATTACCTTTATGTTGGTAGCAACCCTGAGAAATATTTTGCGCCCAAATATTAACATTAATACGCCATCACAGCAGCAGGAATGAAGGCTTACGCGGGGTAAAAACGTTTAAAAAAGGAGCGAACGCACGATAAATGCAGAAGAAAGATCGGAGCAGAATACAGGACTGGAAACTCAGAAAGAAAAACGACTGGCTCCCTGGCCGGAGAGAGTACCAGGTTACCAGTCGAATTTACTGCATGGTCAGACTTATGCCATAACCAACGTCGGTGCACGGAATGCCAGCGGCATTTCTGCGTCGTCTTCGAAAGTCACATACTCCCAGGCTTCCTGTTTTGCCAGAACAGCCTGCAGCAGTTTGTTATTCAACGCGTGACCGGATTTGTACGCCGTGAATGCACCGATGATATTGTGACCACACATAAACAAGTCACCAATCGCATCCAGCATTTTATGGCGGACAAACTCATCTTCAAAGCGCAGACCGTCTTCGTTCAGTACGCGATAATCGTCAACAACGATGGCACAATCGAAGCTGCCGCCCAGGCACAGGCCACGGGACTGCAGATATTCGATATCACGCATGAAACCGAAGGTACGCGCGCGGCTAATTTGGCGCATAAACGCATCAGCCGAGAAGTTCATTGCATAGCGCTGGCTGCTGGAATCAATCGCCGGATGGTTAAAATCAATGGTGAAGTCCAGTGAAAAACCATTATACGGTTTGAATTCAGCCCATTTATCGCCATCTTCAACGCGAACGGTCTCTTTGATACGTACAAATTTCTTAGCGCAGTTCAGTTCATCAATGCCGGCATCCAGCAACAGATAAACGAACGGAGCCGCACTACCGTCCATAATCGGGACTTCCGGGGCATCGACTTCAATAACAATGTTGTCGATACCTAAGCCAGCCAGTGCGGCATTGAGGTGTTCGACCGTCGATATCCGCACGTCATGCTCGTTGACCAGGCAAGTACAGAGCATGGTATCACGCACAGATTTGGCATCAGCCGGAAAATCAACCGGTGGATTCAAGTCGGTGCGACGATAGATGACCCCGGTATTTGCCGGCGCAGGGCGTAACGTCAGTGTGACCTTTTTGCCGGTATGCAAACCGACGCCAGTCGCCTGAACGATACGTTTAAGAGTCCTTTGTTTGATCATCGTATAATCTCGCCAAGTTACCTATCCAACCGAAGTGTACAATACATTCGGCAGGCCAGTTTAGCACAAAGAGCGCAGATGCCCAACTTCCAGCCAATTCTTAGTCGGCTTGCTTACGCAGGAACGCTGGAATATCCAGATAATCAGGCTCTTTTGCAGTTTGTGGCGTATTGTCGTTCACCACTTTAGCTGCCGGTTTCTGCTCTTGATTCAATGGAGACATACCGTGCTGCTGGTAGCGATCCATCACCGGCTGCTGAACCTGTTTGTTGGTTACCAGGGTAATTTCTGGACGTTTGTCCATACCGATACCAGTGGCAACAACGGTCACGCGCAGCTCGTCGTTCATATCCGGGTCCAAAGAAGTACCGATAACCACGGTCGCGTTATCCGAAGCAAATGCACGAATAGTGTTACCTACGGTCTCGAACTCATCCAGACGCAGATCGAAGCCCGCGGTGATGTTGACCAGTACGCCGCGCGCGCCGGACAGATCGATATCTTCCAGCAGCGGGGAAGAAATAGCCATTTCAGCGGCTTCTTCTGCACGGTCTTCACCGCTCGCCACACCAGAGCCCATCATCGCGTAGCCCATTTCAGACATCACGGTACGCACGTCTGCAAAGTCGACGTTCATCAGACCCGGACGGGTAATCAATTCAGCGATACCCTGCACCGCACCTTTCAGCACGTCGTTTGCTGCGCCGAAAGCGTCAAGCAGCGAAATACCGCGGCCCAGGACTTTCAGCAGCTTGTCGTTCGGGATAGTGATCAGTGAGTCTACGTGCTTGGACAGCTCGGTAATCCCCTGCTCAGCGAATGCCATGCGCTTCTTGCCTTCGAAATTAAAAGGCTTGGTCACGACGGCAACGGTCAGGATACCTAAATCTTTTGCTACTTCAGCGACAACAGGTGCCGCACCGGTTCCGGTACCACCACCCATACCGGCAGCGATAAACACCATGTCTGCGCCGTCAAGAGCAGCGCGCAGTGCTTCACGATCTTCATCCGCCGCATTACGGCCAACTTCCGGGTTTGCGCCTGCGCCCAGACCTTTGGTAATACCGCTACCGATCTGAATAGTCTGGCCAACCGCCGTTTTGCGCAGAGCCTGCGCGTCGGTGTTCACCGCAAAAAATTCAACACCCTCAATGCGCTCGCGCACCATGTGCTCAACGGCGTTACCGCCGCCGCCACCGACGCCGATGACTTTAATCACCGCGTCGTTGGTTAGTTCCATTGGTTCAAACATAGTTTCTCTCTCCGTTTTACACTTCGTCCTTCAAGCTGCCTCTTTGTGCGCCCGCCTTCCCTCACTCCAGTCACATAGTAAACTATGCTCCAGGAGATTCGTTCAGTTGCTGCCGCGATGCAACTTGAATGATTTTGTGTATGTGCCTGTCGCCTGAGAACGCTAATTTTCTGCGTTCTCTTAAAAAATTAAAACTCTTTTCGCAACCAACTGTTGAGCCGTTTGATCCACGACCCGACAGTCACGCGTTTTTCCACTTCGGCTTCACCACTGAGATGAGATTCCTTCCCGTAGTGCAGCAGCCCAACAGCTGTTGAGTAATACGGCTCCTGGGCATAATCCGTTAATCCGGTAATGTTCAGCGGCGCACCGATTCGTACCTGCGTATGGAACACTCGCTGTGCACAGGCGGCAAGACCTTCAATTTGCGCCGCGCCGCCGGTTAATACAATTCCTGCCGCCAGGTGGTGCTTCACCCCTTGCTGGCGAAGCTGCTCCTGCAGTTGCAGGATCTCTTCGTTTACCAGGTTGAGCAATTCGGTATACCGCGGCTCAATAACCTCAGCCAGCGTCTGACGCTGCAGACTACGAGGCGGACGTCCACCCACGCTTGGCACTTCGACGTTCTCGTCTTTACCTACGATGGAACCTAGCGCGCAACCATGACGTACCTTAATGGCTTCAGCGTCGCTCGGCGGCGTACCGAAGGCGTAGGCGATATCGCTGGTCACTACGTTGCCCGCATACGGGATCACTTTGGTATGACGCAACGCGCCGCCAGTATAGACGGCAATATCCATTGTACCACCGCCGATATCCACCACGCAGACGCCCAGTTCACGTTCATCTTCTGTTAATACGGAATAGCTAGCGGCTAAACCGGCGAATATCAGTTGGTCGACTTTCAGACCGCAACGTTCCACCGCTTTGACAATATTTTTCGCCATATCGTTATGGCAGGTAATCAAATGCACTTTCGCCTGCATGCGGACACCAGACAGTCCGACAGGGTTTTTAATTCCTTCCTGGTAGTCGATAGCATATTCTTGAGGAATAACGTGCAAAACACGATGCTCATCGCGCACGCGAACCGACTTCGCGGTATGCACTACGTTCTCGACGTCATCCTGCGTCACTTCCTCTTCAGAAATCGGCACCATACCAATTTCATTTTGACAGCTGATATGTTTGCCTGAAAGCGCCAGATAGACTGACGAGATCTGGCAATCGGCCATCAGTTCGGCCTGGTCAATGGCGCGCTGTACGCATTTCACCACGGATTCCAGGTCGTTCACTCCACCTTTATCCATACCACGCGATGGGCAACTGCCCACGCCAATGATATTAATCATACCGTCGGGCAGAACTTCCCCTACTAAAGCGGCAACCTTAGCGGTGCCGATCTCCAGTCCAACTACCAGTTTTCTGTCCGTCGCCTTGATCATTGTTGTTCTGCCTGTGCCTGATTCTGTTGTTGATTAGTTTCCTCTACGGGAACCGGTACCCAACCGACTGCCGCGCCCGAGTCATAACGCAAATCAACGTAGCTTATCCGTTTGCCGTCGGTCTGCGCCTGCTGCTGAAGAACCGGGTAGAGTTCCATAAAGCGCTGAAGCCGTTTCATGGTGTCGCCCCGACCAAGATTGAGCTTAATATCGTTATTAAGCGTCAACTGCCAGGAACGGCGCGCGGTCATTGCCGCCACTTTCAACGTGAATTTATCCTTTGCCAGCACCTGCCCCATGTCGCGGTATCCTTGAAGAACTTCGTTCTCGCTACCTTCCGGGCCGTATAACATCGGTAAATTCTGTTTACTGGTGCGATCTGACGGCACGCTGAAAGAATTCCCTTCCACGTCGACCATATGCTGATCATTCCAGCGCGCAATCGGCACATATTCAACCAGATGAATCTTCAATTCGTCCGGCCACTGCTTTCTGACGCTCGCCTGCTTAATCCACGGCAGACGCTCAATCTGGCTTTGAATAATATTCACGTCCTGGGTCATAAAGGTACCCGGAGACCCTAACGCCAGAATCGCCTGACGGATATCATCGTTGCGCGTATAGTGACGCTCGCCGGTGACCACCATCTTTGACAGCGGTAAACGCTGTGCATCTTCCATCCAACCCAGAACCATCCATCCGCTGACCAGCACGGTACATAGCACCGCCAGCAGGAAGAAAATGCCTGCCAGGCGAGTTCCATTACTTCTACGCGAAGAAGACTCTTCCTCTTCTTCGTGGTTCCGCGTATTCAGCGCAGCCTGCGACATATCACCCCGCCAGGTCCAGAATTCGTACAACAAGCTGCGAGAAGCTCATCCCTGCCTGACGAGCCGCCATCGGCACCAGGCTATGGCTGGTCATGCCAGGAGATGTATTCGCTTCCAACAGATAAAACTGGCCATCGCTGTCCAGCATCACGTCAATTCGTCCCCAACCATTACAGCCAAGGGTATTCCAGGCTTTTAGCACCAGAGTCTGGATTTCTGACTCACGTACAGGATCTTCAAAACCAGGGCAGAAATATTGCGTCTCATCAGAGAGATACTTCGCCTCATAATCATAGAAGGTTCCAGCCGGCTGGATATGTATCGACGGTAAAATTTCTTCACCGACGATTGCGACGGTAAATTCCGGCCCACTGAGCCATTTTTCGATCAGAACTTCATCATCATGCTGAAAAGCCAGCGCCAATGCATTTTGTAATGCGCAGCTTTCGCTCACTTTCGACATGCCGACGCTTGAGCCTTCACGACTGGGCTTAATAATCAGCGGCAGCCCGAGGGCAGCAATCTGCTGCTCTATGTCAGTAGAAAGCCCTGCGTTAAACTGTTTACGCGTCAACGCAACCCATGGTGCAACGGGTAATCCTGCTCCCAGCCACAGCAATTTGCTACGCAGCTTATCCATCGAGATAGCGGAAGCCATCACACCGCTGCCGGTATAAGGCAATCGAATCAGTTCAAGCAGCCCCTGCAACGTACCATCTTCACCGCCACGGCCATGTAACGCAATAAACGCTTTCTGAAAACCCATGTTTTTCAACTGAGTAATATCAACATCGCGCGGATCTACCGGATGTGCGTCAACGCCAGCTTCACACAGGCCAGCAAGCACCGCAGAACCTGAATTGAGAGAGACTTCACGTTCAGCGGAGGTTCCGCCAAGGAGGACCGCGATTTTATCAGCCATGGCGCTCCTCCTGCGTTTTTTGCGGTTGCAATTTGATTTCAGCCAGGTGACGGGCGATTTTACCGATATTTCCCGCTCCCTGAACCAACACCAAATCGTTGCCGGTCAATACAGAAGCCAGCATCTCCGCCGCCTGTGCCGGGTCTGAAACCAGAATAGGATCCACTTTACCGCGCCCGCGAATCGTACGGCACAGTGAACGACTATCAGCGCCAGGAATAGCAGCCTCACCAGCAGAGTAGACGTCGAGCATCAGCAGAGCATCAACCTGAGTCAGGACATTGGCGAAATCGTCGTACAAGTCGCGCGTACGGGTAAAACGGTGCGGCTGAAACAGCATGACCAAGTTTTTATCCGGCCAGCCCGCACGCGCCGCTTTAATGGTGGCATCAACTTCCGTCGGATGATGACCGTAATCATCAATCAACATGGCGGTCCCCTCTTTGCCATTAACTCCGGCTAATGGGTATTCGCCAAGGAAATCAAAACGACGACCGGTACCCTGGAAGCTTTCCAGCGCATGCAGAATGGCTTCATCTTCGATGCCCTCTTCCGTCGCCACGGCCACCGCCGCCGCTGCGTTTAGCGCATTGTGCCGACCTGGCGCATTGAGCGTTACCTGAATAACGTATCTGTCCTGGCGAATCAGGCGGAAATGCCCCTGAGCACCGATCTGGCGATAATCTTCAATGCGAACATCGGCATCATCGCTAAATCCGTACGTGGTTATCTGGCGACCAACGCGCGGCAGCAGTTCACGGATAACCGGATCGTCCACGCACATCACCGCGCGTCCGTAAAACGGCAGGTTGTGCAGGAAGTTAATAAACGTCTGCTTCAGGTTTTCGAAGTCGCCATGGTAGGTGTCCATATGATCGGCTTCGATATTGGTCACCACGGCGACCATCGGCTGCAAGTGCAGGAACGAGGCATCGCTTTCGTCCGCTTCGGCAATCAGATAACGGCTATGTCCCAGGCGCGCATGAACACCCGCAGCTTTCACCAGCCCACCGTTCACGAAGGTTGGATCGAGACCCGCTTCGGCATAAATGCTGGAAACCATCGCTGTCGTCGTCGTTTTTCCGTGCGTCCCGGCGATAGCAATACCGTGGCGAAAGCGCATCAGCTCCGCCAGCATCTCCGCGCGACGAATAACCGGAATTCGTGCTTCATGGGCAGCGACAATCTCCGGGTTCTCTGCAGAGATTGCGCTGGAAACCACCACCACACTCGCATCGCGAACGTTTTCAGGGCGATGGTTGAAATAAATAGTGGCGCCAAGTTGAGTCAACTGCTGAGTCACCGGATTCGGCGCCAGGTCGGAGCCGCTAATCTGATAACCTTCGTTCGCCAGAACTTCGGCAATACCGCCCATGCCGGCACCGCCAATGCCAACAAAGTGAATGTGCCGGACGCGACGCATCTCGGGCACTATGGAACGCAGTTTTGCCAGATCTTGTGTATTCATTCTTTACGCCATCAACTTCTTTATTCGGACGGTGATTATCACCGCGATTAGCGCGCCAGTGCTGCGGCGCTGACTTCTTCTGCTACCCGCTCAGTAGCGTCCGGAATCGAGGCTCTACGCGCTCGCTCCGCCATATCCAGCAGCGTTTCGCGATCCCAACCGGCCAGGACTTGCGCGACGGCATCCACGGTAAACTGCGGTTGTTCGAGAATCTTCGCTGCGCCCGCTTTCTCCAGCGGTAGTGCATTCCAGTACTGCTGCCTGTCTTTGTGCTGAAAAGGCACAAATAGCGCCGGTAAACCAGCGGCGGCAATTTCGCTCACCGTCAGCGCCCCGGAACGGCACACAACAACATCGGCCCAGGCATAAGCCGCCGCCATGTCGTCAATAAATTCGGTCACTTTGTGCTGCGGCTGCCCGGCATCGGTATAAGCCTGCTGCACGGTTTCCTGTCCACCTTTACCGCTCTGGTGCCAGATGGTGACAGAAGAACCCAGCTTCCCCGCCACCTGCGGCATCGTCTGGTTAAGCACTCGCGCGCCCTGCGAGCCCCCCACGACTAATACGCGAATGGGTCCCTGACGCCCGGCTAAGCGTTGTTCTGGCAACGGCAGCGCGAGGACATCGGTACGAACCGGGTTACCAACAACATCGGCATCCGGAAAAGCACCAGGAAACGCCTGCATCACCTTTTTAGCAATTTTTGCCAGCCACTTGTTGGTCAGGCCAGCGATCCCATTTTGCTCATGCAGTACGACTGGAATACCCAGCGACCAGGCCGCCAGACCGCCGGGACCGGAAACATATCCGCCCATCCCCAACACCACATCCGGCTGAAAACGCTGCATGATCGCCCGCGCCTGACGCCAGGCGTTGAAAATACGGACCGGCGCCAACAGCTGCGCCTTCAACCCCTTGCCACGCAGGCCGGAAATCTGGATGAAATCAATCTCAATGCCGTTTTTCGGCACTAAGTCCGCTTCCATACGATCCGCGGTGCCCAGCCAGCGAACCTGCCAGCCCTGGTCTATTAAATGGTGCGCAACCGCCAGCCCGGGGAACACATGCCCGCCGGTACCGCCCGCCATCACCATTAACCGCTTTTCCTGACCGCTCATCGAACACCCCGTGTAAACGCCTGGGCTTTTTCCAGACGCGTTTCGTAATCAACTCGTAACAGCAACATGATGGCCGTCGACATAATAAGCAAACTGGAACCACCGTAACTAATCAGCGGTAGCGTCAAACCTTTGGTTGGCAGCATACCTGCCGCCGCGCCGACGTTAACCAGCGCCTGGAAGCTAAACCAGATCCCAATGGCACAGGCCAGAAAACCAGAGAAACGGTGATCAATCTCAAGCGCTTTGCGACCAATGGACATGGCGCGAAAAGCGACGAAGAATACCATTAAAAGCGCAAGTACCACACCGATATAACCGAGTTCCTCGCCGATAATGGCGAAGATGAAATCGGTATGAGCCTCGGGCAAATATTCCAGTTTCTGTACCGAGTTACCCAGGCCCTGCCCCCACATTTCGCCACGACCAAAGGCCATCAGCGACTGGGTTAGCTGGTAGCCGCTACCGAACGGATCTTCCCACGGGTTCCAGAAAGAGGTTACGCGGCGAATACGATACGGTTCGGCGAGAATCAGCAGCACAACTGCCGAAATCCCCATCCCGATAATCGCGATAAACTGCCACAGCTTGGCTCCCGCCAGGAACAGCATAGCCAGAGTGGTCACAAACAGCACAACGACGGTACCGAGGTCAGGCTGTGCCAGCAGCAAAATCGCCAGCACGAAAATCACGCCCATTGGCTTCAGGAAGCCGCGGAGGTTGTTACGCACTTCATCGCCTTTACGCACCAGGTAGTTGGCGATATAACAGAACAGCGACAGCTTGGTAAACTCAGCAGGCTGAATACGCAGCGGCCCCAGCGCAATCCAGCGCGATGCCCCGTTAACCGAGCTACCGGCGACAAGAACGATCAGCAGCATCACGATAGAAGCAATCAGCATCGCGGTACTATGGCGCTGCCAGAACTCCATCGGCAGGCGCAGCGTCACCATCGCCAGCCCTAACGCCAGCAAAATGTATAAACCATCACGCTTGGCGAACAAAAACGGATCGTTAGCCAGGCGCTGCCCCACCGGCATTGAAGCCGAGGTCACCATGATGAAACCGATAGCGGCCAGGCCAAAGGTCAACCACAGCAGCATCCGGTCATACATCACCAGGCTATCGCTATCTTTCTGTCGCGACCCCATCACCCAGCCTTTCATCGCAGCGAACAGCCAGGTGAAAATAAACATTCCCGGCAGTCTCAGCCGTGGCATTTTCAGGCGCGGGAGTGATAAACGCATCAGCCTAGCTCCTTCGCCAGACGAGCAAAGATATCGCCGCGTTGTTCAAAACTCTTAAACTGGTCCAGGCTGGCACATGCAGGCGACAGCAGCACCATATCGCCGGGAACAACCTGTGGCGCTATCTCGCGCATCGCTTGTTCCATGGTTTCAGTTTGTACTGCAACATCCGGTCGAAGCGCTGCCAGCTGTGCACCATCGCGGCCAAAGCAGTACAGACGGATATTGTCGCCGGTCAGGTAGCGACTTAACGGTGTGAAATCAGCCGATTTCCCATCGCCGCCCAGCAGCAGATACAGCGTCCCCTCAAGATGGAGTCCGTTGAGCGCGGCTTCGGTGCTACCAACGTTGGTTGCCTTGGAATCATTGATCCAACGCACGCCGTTATGCTCCAGCACCTGCTGAAAACGGTGCGCCAGGCCGGTAAAGGTCGTCAGCGCTTGCAGGCTGCTGGCGCGCGGCAGGCCTGCGGCATCCGCCAGCGCCAGCGCCGCCAGAGCGTTACTGTAGTTGTGCTGGCCGCTAATCTTCATCTCTTTGACGTTAAGCACTTTCTCGCCTTTGACGCGCAGCCAGGTTTCTCCCTGCTGGCGGTTCAGGTGATAGTCGCCAACGTCAACGCCGAAGCTGATGCAGCGCTCGTCAGCGCCGCGTACCGGCATGGTCAAGGCATCATCGGCATTGACGATACAGGCCTGTGCATTTTCATAAATACGCAGTTTGGCAGCGCGATACTGCTGAAGACCCAGCGGGTACCGGTCCATATGATCTTCGGTGACGTTAAGAATGGTCGCCGCGACCGCGCGCAGGCTGGAGGTTGTTTCCAGCTGGAAGCTGGAGAGTTCCAGAACATAGAGTTCGCGTTCAGGATCCAGCAGCATCAGCGCCGGAAGGCCAATATTGCCCCCAACGCCAACGTTCAGCCCCGCCGCTTTCGCCATATCACCCACCAGCGAAGTTACGGTGCTTTTGCCGTTAGAACCGGTGATAGCGACAATCGGGGCCTGCGCTTCGCGGCAGAACAGCTCAATATCGCCGACAATTTCCACACCAGCATCAGCCGCCGCGCTCAGGGAAGGATGCGCCAGGGCAATACCAGGGCTGGCGACAATCAGATCGGCCGTCAGCAGCCAGTCATCGTTCAGACCACCGACATAGCGCTCAACGGCTTCCGGCAGTTTATCCAGTCCAGCGGGCGCGACGCGGGTATCCATCACCCGAGGCGTGACGCCACGAGCCATGAAAAAGTCCACGCATGACAGGCCGGTCATACCCAGCCCAATAATGACGACTTTTTTACCCTGATAATCTGCCATGATTAACGTACCTTCAGCGTCGCCAGGCCAATCAGCACCAGCATCAGCGAAATAATCCAGAAGCGCACGATAACGCGCGGTTCTGGCCAGCCTTTCAATTCATAGTGATGGTGAATCGGCGCCATACGGAAGATGCGCTGTCCGCGCAGCTTGAAGGAGCCGACCTGCAAAATCACCGATAACGTTTCTACGACGAAAACGCCGCCCATAATCACCAGCAGGAACTCCTGGCGCAGCAGCACGGCGATGATGCCCAGCGCGCCGCCGAGGGCCAGCGAGCCAACATCCCCCATAAAGACCTGTGCCGGGTAAGTGTTAAACCACAAGAAGCCCAGACCCGCACCGACAATCGCCGTACAGACGATCACCAATTCACCCGCATGACGTAGATAAGGAATGTGCAGATAGCTGGCAAAATTCATGTTACCGCTAGCCCAGGCCACCAGCGCAAAGCCCGCCGCCACAAACACGGTCGGCATAATCGCCAGACCATCAAGGCCATCGGTCAGGTTGACCGCATTACCCGTACCAACGATGACAAAATAGGCCAGCAGGATATAGAACAGGCCCAACTGCGGCATCACGTCTTTAAAGAATGGGACCACCAGTTGAGTCGCTGGCGTATCTTTGCCCGCCATATACAGCGCAAAGGCGACGCCAAGTGCAATCACTGACATCCAGAAGTATTTCCAGCGGGCGATAAGGCCTTTGGTATCCTTGCGCACCACTTTGCGGTAGTCGTCAACGAAGCCGATGATGCCGTAGCCAATCAATACGGTCAGCACGCACCAGACGTAAGGGTTGGACGGATAGGCCCACAGCAGTACGGAGACAACAATAGCGGTCAGGATCATGATCCCGCCCATCGTCGGAGTACCGCGCTTGCTAAAGTGTGACTCCGGGCCATCGTTGCGCACAACCTGGCCGAAAGAGAGTTTTTGCAGACGGGCGATCATGCGCGGTCCCATCCACAGAGAGATGAACAGCGCGGTCAGCAGGCTGACAATGGCGCGAAACGTCAGGTAGGAAAAGACGTTAAAGCCTGAATAATATTTGACCAAATGTTCGGCCAGCCATACTAACATGTTCCGTTCTCCTGTAATGCGCGTACTACCACTTCCATGGCGGCACTACGTGAACCCTTCACTAAAATGGTCATAATTTTGTGTTCTGCAATAAGCTCGCGCAGACGAGCTAACAGCGCGGCCTTCTCGCTAAAATGTTCGCCAACACCGCTGGCACTGCTGATATCTGAACTCAACGTTCCGACGCTCAACACGCAATCGAGACCAGCCGCTTTCGCCGCCTCGCCCACCTGACGATGGCACGTCTCGCTTTCTGCGCCGAGCTCGGCCATATCGCCGACAACCAGCACCCGATAGCCCGGCATCTCAGATAAAACCTGCACCGCCGCGGTCATCGAGCCGACGTTTGCGTTGTATGAATCGTCCAGCAGGAGTTGGCTGTCGGTCAGCTGGATCGGGAACAGACGCCCCGGTACCGCCTTCAGATCCCGCAACCCGGCTTTAATCGCCTCATGAGTTGCACCAACCGCCATTGACAGCGCAGCGGCGGCCAGCGCATTAGCGATGTTGTGACGCCCTGGCAACGGCAGCAGTACATCAACGCTGCCCGTTGGGGTTTGCAGGGTAAATTCAGTACCGTGCGAGGTCACATGAACGTTAGTCGCCGTAAAATCGCTATTAGCGGCATTCGGCGAAAAGCGCCACGTTTTACGTTCGCCAATCACGCTTTGCCAGTTCAGCCAGTCATTGTTATCGGCGTTCATAATGGCAATGCCATTGACCGGCAGACCGGTATAAATTTCGCCCTTGGCTTTGGCAACACCTTCCAGCGAACCAAAACCTTCAAGATGCGCGGCAGCAAGATTGTTGACTAACGCGGCTTCAGGGCGCGTCAGGCTGACGGTCCAGGCTATTTCGCCCTGGTGATTAGCACCTAATTCGATAACCGCGTAATCATGTTCTTTGGTCAGGCGCAGCAGCGTCATCGGGACGCCGATATCGTTATTCAGATTGCCTGCGGTATACAGCGTGTTACCACACTGGCTGAGAATCGCGGCGGTCATCTCTTTGACCGAGGTTTTCCCGGAAGAACCAGTCAGTGCAACAACTCGCGCCGGAACCTGCTGGCGCACCCACGCGGCCAGTTCACCAAAGGCCAGACGCGTATCCTTCACCACCACCTGCGGCAAATCACACGCCAGCTGATGACTGACTAACAATGCGCCGGCACCTGCGGCTTTTGCCTGCTCGGCAAAATCATGCGCATCAAAGCGCTCGCCTTTCAGTGCCACGAACAGGCAGCCTGCTGTGATCTTGCGGGTATCTGAAGTAATGTCATCAACCGCCACATCGCTACCGCGCAGTTCACCGCGCGTCACGTCGGCAAGCTGGCTGAGAGTCAAGCGAATCATGCTACCGCTCCCAGCAGACGCGCCACGGTGAGGCGGTCAGAGTAATCCAGTCGGCGATTGCCGACGACCTGGTAGTCCTCATGGCCTTTACCTGCCACCAACACCACATCGTTTTCTTTTGCCTGCATTACCGCGTTGGTGACCGCTTCCGCACGGCCTTCCACCGCTTTGGCACGACCCGCATCGAGCATACCGGCCAGGATATCGTTAATAATCGCCCGCGGCTCTTCGGTGCGAGGATTGTCATCGGTGACAACCACGATATCGGCAAATTCTTCGGCGATGGCCCCCATCAGAGGACGCTTGCCTTTGTCGCGGTCTCCGCCGCAGCCAAACACACACCACAGCTTGCCGTTACAATGCAGACGCGCCGCCTGCAGCGCTTTTTCCAGGGCATCAGGCGTGTGGGCGTAATCAACCACGACGGTCGGTTTACCCGGCGCGCTGAACACCTCCATTCGCCCGCAAACCGGTTGCAGACGAGAAGCGGTTTTTAACAGTTCAGCCAGCGGATACCCCAACGCCAGCAGCGTTGCCAGCGCCAACAGCAGATTACTGACGTTAAACGCGCCCATCAGGCGGCTTTCGATCTCACCGTTGCCCCAGTTGGATTCAAACTGAATGGTTGCGCCGCTATCGTGATAATTCACAGCGGTTGCATTGAGCCAGCGGCCCCGGCAGTTCGGATTAATATGGTTTTCCATTGAAACAGCAACCGCATCCGGCAGCTTCGCCAGCCAGCGGCGGCCCACTTCATCGTCAGCGTTGACGATCGCCTGGCCGCAATGATGTGTTGAATAGAGCAGCCATTTCGCCGCTTCGTAATGCTCCATGTCGCCATGGTAATCGAGGTGATCGCGGCTCAGATTAGTAAAGACCGATGCGGAAAACTTCAGCGCGGCAACGCGATGCTGCACCAGGCCATGGGAGGAAACCTCCATCGCGGCAAACGTCGCCCCCTGTCCTGCCAGGCCGGAGAGTACGTGCTGCACATCCACCGCAGAACCGGTAGTATTTTCTGTTGGGATCACGTTCTCCAGCAGACCATTGCCTACCGTACCCATCACCGCACTGGTTTCGCCAAGCAGTTGCGCCCATTGCGCCAACAGTTGAGTGGTGGTTGTCTTGCCGTTCGTCCCGGTAACGCCAACCAGGCGCAGCTGTTCCGAAGGCTGATGGTAAAAACGCCCGGCCAGCGCGGATAAGCGCTCATTGAGTTGGCTCAGGTAAATGACCGGCACGCCGTGCATCTCACGGATTTCGCCGTCATCAGCCTCATCTTTGGCCTCAGCAATAATGGCAGCAACACCTTGCGCTATCGCCTGCGGGATATAACGACGCCCGTCCGCCTGATGACCCAAAACCGCGATAAAAAGATCGCCAGAAGCAGCCACCCGGCTGTCCAGCGTCATTTCCCGCAGAATTCGCTCCGGCGCATTTGGCACCCACGGAGCGAGAAGGTCGCGCAAATTACGATCTGCCACCTGTTCCCTCGCCTTGATTAATGACTAATTCACTTTTCTCAGCCGTTGCCAGCGCATCCGGCTCGATGTTCATGGTACGCAGTACGCCGCCCATGATGGCACCGAAGACCGGCGCGGAAACGGCGCCGCCGTAGTATTTACCCGCCTGCGGGTCGTTGATCACCACCACCAGCGCGAAACGCGGATGGCTGGCGGGCGCAACGCCTGCGGTGTAAGCAATATATTTGTTGATGTAGCGACCATCCGGTCCTACTTTCTTCGCCGTACCGGTTTTAATGGCGATGCGATAGCCTTTGATCGCCGCCTTCACGCCGCCGCCGCCGGGCAGCGCCACGCTTTCCATCATGTGAACAACAGTACGAACGAGTGATTCCGGGAAAACGCGCTCACCCGGAACCGGTGGATCAACTTTGGTAATCGACAGCGGGCGATAGATGCCATAGCTGCCAATCGTTGCGTAGACTCGCGCTAACTGTAACGGCGTTACCATTAGCCCATAGCCGAAAGAAAAGGTGGCCCTCTCTATGTCAGACCACCGTTGTTTTTGAGGATATAAGCCACTGCGTTCTCCGACCAACCCCAAATTGGTCGCTTTTCCAAGTCCAAAACGTGAGTAAGTATCTACTAACGCTGAGGACGGCATCGCTAACGCCAGCTTGGAAACACCGACGTTACTCGACTTCTGTAGTACCCCGGTCAGGGTCAATTCGCTATAGCGCGCCACGTCTTTAATCTCGTGGCCGTTAATTCGGTATGGAATGGTATTCAGCACGGTATTTTCATTAACGATACCGCGCTGGAGCGCCGTCATTACTACCATCGGCTTCACCGTTGAACCAGGTTCAAACACGTCGGTGATGGCGCGGTTACGCATCGTATCTTTGGCGGTACCGGCGAAATTATTCGGGTTGTAAGAGGGGCTGTTGGCCATCGCCAGCACTTCGCCGGTGTTAACATCGACCAGAACCGCAGTACCTGACTCCGCTTTGTTAAAGGCCACCGCGTTGTTCAGTTCACGATAGACCAGCGCCTGCAGGCGTTCGTCGATGCTCAGCGCAAGATTATGCGCCGCCTGGCTGTCGGTGGAAGAAATGTCTTCAATCACGCGGCCATAGCGGTCTTTACGCACGACACGTTCGCCAGGCTGGCCGGTAAGCCACTTATCGAAACTCTTCTCGACGCCCTCAATCCCCTGGCTATCCACGTTGGTGAAGCCAATAAGGTGAGCGGTTACTTCTCCTGACGGGTAGTAACGGCGCGACTCTTCACGCAAATGAATCCCCGGTAGCTTCAGCTTGCGGATGTAATCGGCCATATCAGGGTTAACCTGACGCGCCAGATAGATGAAACGCATTCGCGGGTTGGTATTAATACGCGATGCCAGCTGATCCAGCGGCATATTCAACGCATCGGCCAGCGCTTTCCAACGATTATCCAGCGTGACACCGCCAGCATCGTGTAGCTCTTTCGGGTCAGCCCAAATCGCTTTTACCGGCACGCTCACTGCCAGCGGGCGACCAGAGCGGTCGGTAATCATCCCACGCGCGGTGGAAACTTCCTGTACGCGCAGAGAGCGCATATCGCCCTGACGTACCAGCATATCCGGACTAATCACCTGCAGCCAGGCCACGCGGCCCAGCAGGAAGCCCAGCGCCAGCAGAATACAGCCGCATAACAACGCAAAACGCCAACTGACAAAGTTGGCCTGTTCTTCCTGACGTTTTGCTTTTGGCGTTTTCGGCGCTGCTTTCATGCGTCGCAATAATCCTTATTTCTGTACAACGATATTTTCTTGTGATGGATCAACGTGTTGCATCTGCAACTTCTCCGTCGCGATCCGCTCAACCCGACTGTGATCGCCCAAGGCGTTCTCTTCAAGGATCAGGTTGCGCCATTCAATATCCAGCGCGTCACGTTCCAGAACCAGTTGTTCACGCTGTGCCGTTAACAGGCGAGTATGGTGCGCCGTTGTCACCACCGTAATCGCCGTAACAATGATGCAAATGAACAGACAGAGTGGCAGCTTCCCAAACCGCAGAAGGTCGTCTCCGATCACGCCAGGCAAAGCATGGCGCTCGTTGCTTCCAATCGACCCTTTAACCTTGCTTAGGGCTTCTGTCACTCTGCCGATCATGCGTTCGTCCTCTCTGCAATACGCAGAACTGAACTACGGGCACGAGGATTTTCAGCTACCTCTTCTTCACCCGGCATCAACTTGCCTAGTGCTCTTAACTCACGGCCGCCCAGTTTTTTGAGCTGCTCTTCGGTCATCGGTAATCCAGCCGGAACCTGCGGACCGCGGCTTTGTTCACGCATAAAGCGCTTCACAATACGGTCTTCCAGCGAATGGAAACTGATGATTGAGAGCCGCCCACCCGGAGCCAGCACGCTGAGCGAGCTTTTTAGCGCCTGCTCTATCTCCTCCAGTTCACTGTTCACCCAAATGCGCACCGCCTGGAAGGTACGGGTCGCGGGATGTTTGAATTTGTCCTTTACCGGGGTGGCGGCCGTCACAACTTCCGCCAACTCTTTAGTTCGCGTCATCGGCTCCACACGGTTGCGCTCAACAATGGCGCGGGCAATACGTTTACCAAAACGCTCCTCGCCAAAGGTTTTAATCACCCAGGCAATATCGGCTTCATCGGCAGTTTGTAGCCACTCGGCGGCAGATTGACCGCGAGTTGGATCCATGCGCATATCCAGCGGGCCATCGCGCATAAACGAAAAACCGCGTTCAGCATCATCAAGCTGCGGAGAGGAAACTCCAAGATCGAGCAGAATCCCATCGATCTTGCCAGTAAGTTCGCGCTCGCTAACATAATCAGCAAGCGCAGAGAAAGGACCATGAATGATGGAGAAGCGCGGATCATCGATGGTCTTCGCAACGGCGATAGCCTGTGGATCGCGATCGATTGCCAGCAGACGTCCCTCCGCTCCCAGTTGGGAGAGAATCAGACGCGAGTGACCACCGCGACCAAAGGTTCCATCAATGTAGATACCATCCGGACGAATATTCAGGCCGTTGACGGCTTCATCCAGAAGTACCGTAGTATGTTTAAAATTTTCCATCATTTTACAAAGACAAGTCCTGCAGGCGCTCCGACAGTTCCCCGGATGCGGACTGCTCAGCGTCGATATCTTCCTTGACCCGTTGATACCAGGTCGTTTCATCCCACAGCTCAAATTTATTGAACTGCCCGACCAGCATCACTTCTTTTGTCAGCCCGGCATGTTGCCGCAGCACCGGGGCAATCAATAGTCGCCCGGCATTATCCATCTGACATTCGCTGGCATGCCCCAGAAGCAAACGCTGCACGCGCCGCTCAGTGGGATTCATGCTCGATAAACGCGACAATTTTTGCTCGATGATTTCCCACTCGGGCAAGGGGTAAAGCAGCAGGCATGGGTGATGAATGTCAATGGTGCAAACCAATTGACCGGAAGCGTCCTCGATCAGCCCGTCGCGGTAACGCGTCGGTACGGCCAGACGGCCTTTGCTGTCAAGATTGACTAACGTTGCCCCTCGGAACATGCCAGCCTCACCCCTTTTCACCACTTTAACCCACAAATTCCCACAAATTCCCACAAGAAGGAGTTTACGGAGCGGAGGAAAAGCTTGTCAAGCCAGCACGGATGCTAACAGAGCTCAAAAACCCATTATTTACAGCCGATATTCACCCTGATGGAAAATCACCCAACAAACGAAGCAAATTAACGTTATGAATATCGGCAAGAAAACAACCAACAAACTTGTAACAGTTAAAAGCAGCAAAATATCTTCGCGGGGAAAATATAAAGTGTCAGTTTGCGACGCGAGCGGCATTTTAGGCCATTCTGATGTCCGTTAACAGCACCAGTTGTTGTCAGAGAAGCACGTTTGCCGCGGGGTACAGAGTAATGAGGGGGAGCACGGGCATAAAATGATTGTTAATTCAGCAAATAACCAAATGAATGTAACAAAATAATACGAATAAAAACCTGAAGCGCTTTTCATGCACGCACTTGATACAAAAAGGCAATGGGTCCTAATAAAACAAAAATAATACGTAAAGAAGTTTAGGGATTTGTCTGAAAGATATTCAGCCAAAAAATATTTACATCATTTGTTCGGATTATCGCCAGACGAGTATCCATCTGGCGAACAACCTACGAATAATCCTAACCGCATGCTGCCGATATGTTTAACGACGGTTCAAACTACCACGACGATACAGATTGCGCCGGATGCGACTCAAGCCCGGCTTTGGTTTGCGCGGTTCATCAAGGCTAGCGAGCACAATCTCCAGTACGCGTTCAGCAACATCACGATGGCGCTGAGCAACGGCTAACACCGGACACTGGAGGAAATCCAGCAGCTCATTATCGCCAAAAGTCGCAATAGCCAGTTCAGAAGGCAGCTTCCCTTCCCGACGTAACGTCACGTCCATCACCCCCTGCAACAGCGGAAATGATGTCGTGAACAGCGCCTGCGGCATCGGATGCGTTTCCAGCCACTTCTCGAATAGCTGTGCCGCTGCTTCGCGTTCATAGCTGTTGGCGTAGAGGTAATTCACCTCTCGCGGATCGTCTTTCCATGCCGTACGGAAGCCCTGCTCGCGCAGGAAGCTCACCGATAGCTCCGGTAACGCACCAAGATACAGTACCGTCTCAGCAGGGAATTTACGTAATTCCGCGCCGAGCATTTCAGCATCGTCCTGATCGGCACCAACAACGCTAGTAAAGTGTTCACGATCGAGCGCCCGGTCAAGGGCGACAATCGGGAAGGAATCATTGGCCCAGCGTTGATAGAACGGATGTTCAGGCGGTAGCGAGGTAGAAACGATAATGGCATCAACCTGACGCTGTAGCAGGTGCTCAATACAACGCATTTCGTTATCCGGTTGATCCTCAGAACAAGCAATCAATAACTGATAGCCGCGCTGACGCGCCTGACGCTCCAGGTAATTAGCGATGCGCGTATAGCTGGTATTTTCCAGATCTGGAATGACCAGACCAATGGAACGCGTGCGTCCTGCACGCAAGCCCGCAGCGACCGCATTCGGGTGATAATTGTGCTCACGAACAACCGCCATCACCTTTTCAACAGTCTTATCGCTAACGCGATACTGCTTCGCTTTACCGTTAATCACATAGCTAGCGGTGGTTCGCGAGACACCGGCCAGCCGGGCGATTTCATCCAGTTTCACAATTGCCCCTTGGGTAATAAGTACAGAACATAACCATTCTTCAGGTATGGATTCATTTTTATAACATCTAAGCGCAGAAAAGTGAGCACAGCAACCGCTTTAGTCCACAGTTCCCACCGATTTCGCAAAAAAATAGCCCGACAGGCGGTGTCGGGCTATTTTTACATCAGTTTCAGCGACTCAACGCATGATTTTGTCGCCGCGCGACAATCCGACTACACCGGAGCGAGCCACTTCCACAATTCGCGCAACATCGCGCAGTGAAGCCAGGAACGCATCCAGCTTGTCGCTAGTGCCCGCCAGTTGAACGGTATAAATAGACGGCGTCACATCAATAATTTGCCCACGGAAAATCTCCGTGTTGCGCTTGACCTCATCGCGCCCATAACCGCTGGCCTGGACTTTCACCAGCATAATTTCTCGCTCAACATGCGCGCCCTGCCCAAGCTCAGTAACGCGTAAAACGTCCACCAGCTTATGTAATTGCTTTTCTATTTGCTCTATCGCTTTCTCATCGCCAACGGTTTGAATCGTCATCCTGGACAGCGTCGGATCGTCCGTCGGAGCTACCGTCAGGCTTTCAATATTATAGCCACGCTGCGAAAAGAGACCGATCACGCGGGATAATGCACCCGATTCATTCTCCAGCAATACTGATAATATCCGGCGCATAATCAGGTCCTCTCCGTTTTGCTCAGCCACATCTCGTCCATACCACCGCCGCGAATCTGCATAGGGTATACATGCTCACTGCCGTCAACCGTCACATCGACAAAAACCAGGCGATTGTTACGTACTTGCTCCAGAGCTTCAGTCAGCTTCGCTTCCAGCTCCTGTGGGTCGCTAATACGAATCCCGACATGACCATAGGCTTCCGCTACGCGGGCAAAATCGGGTAGCGATTCCATATAAGATTGTGAATGACGGCCAGAATAAAGCATATCTTGCCACTGCTTAACCATCCCGAGATAACGATTGTTCAGATTCAGTACCAATACAGGAAGATCGTATTGCAACGCGGTAGACAGCTCCTGAATATTCATCTGAATACTGCCATCACCCGTCACACAGACAACCGTTTCCTCCGGTAGCGCCATCTTCACACCAAGTGCCGCGGGTAAGCCGAATCCCATGGTCCCCAGCCCGCCGGAATTAATCCAACGCCTTGGTTTGTCGAAAGGATAATAGAGTGCTGCAAACATTTGGTGCTGGCCAACATCAGACGTCACGTACGCATCGCCGTTAGTCAGACGC
Source organism: Klebsiella huaxiensis (assembly GCF_003261575.2). Lineage (GTDB taxonomy): Bacteria > Pseudomonadota > Gammaproteobacteria > Enterobacterales > Enterobacteriaceae > Klebsiella > Klebsiella huaxiensis. Next base: position 4,992,244 of record NZ_CP036175.1, read on the forward strand.
CAGATAGTCTCGATAACCGCCTGCGGTTTGATTTTGCCGCTTTGGGTGTCGTATTGCAGACAATGACGCGCACGCCACTGTTCAATCTGCTGCCACCAGTCGCGAATTTCATCTAACGGCTGCAGAGACTCCTCGTGTTCGAGTAGCTCCAGCATTTGTTCCAGCACCAGACGCGCATCACCAACGATAGGAACATCGGCGGGAACGGTCTTTGAAATCGAAGTGGGATCAATATCAATGTGCAACACCGTCGCATTCGGACAGTACTTTGCCAGATTGTTCGTCGTACGATCGTCGAAGCGCACACCAACAGCGAAAATCACATCAGAGTTATGCATAGTCATGTTGGCCTCATAGGTGCCATGCATACCTAACATCCCCAATGCCTGCTGATGCGATGCAGGAAAAGCGCCCAGCCCCATCAGCGAAGAAACGACGGGCAGCTTCAGTTTCTCAACCAGGGTATATAGCTGTGGTTCACATTTCGCATTTATCGCCCCACCGCCAACATAAACGACCGGTTTTTTTGCCGTAATCAGCGTTTGCAGCGCACGCTTAATTTGCCCTTTATGGCCCGTTGTCGTCGGGTTATAGGAGCGCATGCTGACCGTCTCTGGCCAGGTGTAGGGCAGCTTTTTCGCCGGGTTCAAAATATCCTTCGGCAAATCAACCACCACCGGACCAGGACGTCCACTCGCCGCCAGCCAAAAGGCTTTTTTTAGGACGCCTGGGATATCTTCGGTTTGCTTAACCAGGAAGCTGTGCTTCACCACCGGTCGGGAAATCCCCACCATATCGCACTCCTGAAAAGCATCGTAACCAATTAAAGAGGTCGCAACCTGTCCGGAGAGAATCACCAGCGGAATAGAATCCATGTAGGCCGTCGCAATGCCGGTAATCGCGTTCGTGGCTCCTGGCCCCGACGTCACCAGCACTACACCGACTTCGCCTGTCGCACGGGCCAGGCCATCAGCCATATGAACAGCGGCTTGTTCATGGCGAACCAGAATATGATCGATACCACCAAGGGTATGTAACGCATCGTAGATATCGAGGACTGCGCCCCCGGGATAACCGAACACTTGCTTGACGCCCTGATCGACTAGCGACTGGACGACCATCTCGGCTCCTGACAACATCTCCATGGTTTGCCTCCCGGCTTATTGTTTTTAACGACAGCGGAATCCAATTTCCGCGCGCTCGCACAATACGAAGCAAAAAAGCTCCGCAGTGAGGTGAATAGATTGCATGCCTTTACCATAACTGCTCGCCAACGGGCAGGCAATTAGCCACCGCCGCCACACTGCAAGCATTAATAGAAGAAAAGATAGAATCTAAGGGGAAAAGTGGTGAAAAACTTCAGAGATAAGAAAATATGATGGCCAATGCTCGGATAAAATTACCAACTACAGTAAATCATCCATTTTTCATCTGATACTGATGACCACCAACAAGGTTAAACAGAATAAAATTCTGCATTTCATCATTTTTATCACACAAAGCAGGAGCCGAAGCCCCCGTTTGTTTAGCGACAATTTAGCGCTGGCAAATACTCGTCAGTAATTCTTCCATCCACTGATGACCTTTATCGCGCCCCGCCGCTTCGTGCCAGGAGAGATAGCAGGTGCGGCTATTCACTTTCAGCGGCAAAGGTAATATTTGTAGATCCAGCTTATCGGCAAACTCAGTCGCCAGCCAGCGTGGTGCAATTGCAACCATGTTGGTCTGCGAAACAACATTTAATACGCTGACCATCGCATTTCCCTGATACGCTATGCGAGATTGTTTATCTGCAGAGTCATACCATGGCTGGCTAAATGATGCGTAGCGGTCGAGAGCAACCACCGCATGTTCTTCCTGATAAATATCCGTTTCCATTAACGGCCCGGAAATACGCGGATGCTTCCGACTGGCAACCAGCACCATTTCATCTTTAAATAATGGAACACAAGCAAACTCAGGACGACGAAACTCTTCATAACCAACAACGAATTCAATTTCCTGATAACGCAATTGATGCTCAGTGTTTTGATTCAATGCTGATTTAAAAACCAAATGAATGTTCGGCGCAATTTCGCCAACTTTATTAAAGATAACGGAAGTCAAATAGTTATCTAACGGGCTACAGACACACAGATTGAAAACACGTTCACTACTGAGCGGCTCAAAGCCAGAGCCTGGTAATTCATTTTGTACTAACTGCAGTGCTTGACGTACTGAGCCAAATAGCTGGAAAGCACGTGCTGTAGGCTGGATGCCGCGTCCGTAGCGAACAAACAGCTCATCATTAAACATCACTTTTAAACGTGATACCGCATTACTGACCGCTGGTTGGGACATTCCCAAAGAATGGGCCGCACGGGTGATGTTTTGTTCCTGCATCACCGCATCAAAAACGGTAAGTAGATTGAGATCAACCATACGCAGTTGAGGTTTAGTGATCTCTGCCCCTGGGGCAGCTTTATATTCAGTACCTTCAATTAACATATCTAACTCCACTGTCACGCTAAATTCCCTTTGCCAAAGTGCAGTAATTAATTCTGAGAATATCATTTATCATGCATATGACATTTGCAAAAGGGCAAAGATGAATTTTAGGAATATATCAAGGTTATGAGTGGCGACGAAAAATCCGCACGATTGAAAGTACCGAAACCACTTAAACCATATCGTTTACTTGATGATATTAATTTTACCCATAAATATTAAAAATAAACAACAATAGTAGTGGTTAACTATAATTTAAGCATTATTAAAGTATCTATTTAAGCCGACCTTAAAGATAACATTTATTTATCATTGATAATCTATCCACATTCACATAAAAACATTCACAAAATAAATAAATTCATGATTTTCATTAAGATATCATCTAGCCATCACGCACAGGAAATGAGAGCGTAAATGAAAAGAAAACTTATCAAATGTTGACAGTCACACAGCGAGGAGCAACATCCAAAAAAGGATCATCGGTAAAAAAGCGCGATCTCTAGCACAATTAGCTAATTCACCACTCTGGCAAAAAGACGTTTTCTTCTTCCGAGTGTTGACATTAAACGCCATATCCAGTAACTCTAAAAGCATAACGATTTCATTTGGAGTATGACGCAATGATTTGCACCACTCGCTTCCTCAGCCTACTACTACTAAACGCATCCATTTTGCGCGGTAGGCTGTTGGGCGACGTTCATCGTTAAGTCATCTTCCAGCAAGACTATAAAACCCGCGCCGATGCGCGGGTTTTTTTATGCTCGTCAGCAAGGCGCCCGGACACAGACTAAGGATTTAAACCATGAGCCAGCAAGTCATTATTTTCGATACAACCTTACGTGACGGCGAACAAGCCTTACAGGCCAGCCTGAGTGTGAAAGAGAAGCTGCAAATTGCTCTGGCCCTGGAGCGTATGGGCGTTGATGTGATGGAAGTCGGTTTTCCGGTCTCTTCTCCGGGCGACTTTGAGTCCGTACAAACCATCGCTCGCAACATTAAGAACAGTCGCGTTTGTGCGCTGGCCCGCTGTGTTGAAAAAGATATTGATGTAGCGGCAGAATCTTTAAAAGTGGCAGAGGCGTTTCGCATTCATACCTTTATCGCCACCTCACCGATGCATATCGCCACCAAACTGCGCAGCACCCTGGACGAAGTGATTGAGCGCGCGGTGTATATGGTGAAGCGCGCACGTAATTATACTGACGACGTTGAGTTTTCCTGTGAAGATGCTGGCCGTACGCCGATTGCCGATCTGGCGCGTGTCGTCGAAGCAGCCATTAACGCTGGCGCCACCACCATCAACATCCCGGACACCGTCGGCTACACCATGCCGTTCGAATTCGCCAATATTATTACCGGCCTGTACGAACACGTTCCGAATATCGATAAAGCGATTATCTCCGTCCACACTCATGACGATTTAGGCATTGCGGTCGGTAACGCCATCGCTGCGGTTCACGCCGGCGCTCGTCAGGTTGAAGGCGCAATGAACGGCATCGGCGAGCGCGCAGGTAACTGCTCGCTGGAAGAAGTGATCATGGCTATCAAAGTGCGCAAAGACATCATGGATGTGCACACCCGCATTAATCACAACGAAATCTGGCGCACCAGCCAGACCGTTAGCCAGATTTGCAATATGCCGATCCCGGCGAACAAAGCCATCGTCGGTACCGGAGCCTTCGCTCACTCCTCTGGTATTCACCAGGATGGTGTGCTGAAGAATCGCGAAAACTACGAAATCATGACGCCGGAATCTATTGGCCTGAACCAGGTTCAGTTGAACCTGACTTCTCGTTCAGGCCGTGCCGCGGTGAAACACCGTATGGAAGAGATGGGCTATAAAGAAAGCGACTACAACATGGATCATCTGTATGACGCTTTCCTGAAGCTGGCGGATAAAAAGGGCCAGGTGTTTGATTATGATCTGGAAGCTTTAGCCTTCATTAACAAGCAGCAAGAAGAGCCAGAACATTTCCGCCTGGACTACTTCAGCGTCCAGTCCGGTTCCAGCGATATCGCGACCGCGTCTGTGAAGCTGGCCTGTGGTGAAGAAACGAAAGCTGAAGCCGCCAACGGCAATGGCCCAGTAGATGCCATTTATCAAGCGATTAACCGTATCACCGGCTATGAGGTTGAGTTGGTTAAATACGACCTGAACGCCAAGGGTCAGGGCAAAGATGCGCTGGGTCAGGTGGATATCGTGGCAACCTACAACGGACGTCGCTTCCACGGCGTGGGTCTGGCAACGGATATCGTGGAATCATCCGCGAAAGCCATGGTTCACGTCCTGAACAACATCTGGCGCGCCGCCGAAGTCGAGAAAGAATTGCAACGCAAAGCTCAGAATAAAGAGAACAATAAGGAAACCGTGTAATGTCGAAGAATTACCATATTGCTGTTTTGCCAGGTGATGGTATTGGCCCGGAAGTCATGAACCAGGCGATGAAAGTACTGGAAGCTGTTCGCAACCGTTTTGATATGCGCATTACCACCAGTCAACATGACGTCGGCGGCATCGCCATCGACCGTCAGGGCACTCCGTTACCACAGACGACCGTAGAAGGCTGCGAGCAGGCTGATGCGATTTTATTTGGTTCCGTTGGTGGCCCGAAATGGGAACACCTGCCGCCTGCAGAGCAGCCGGAGCGCGGCGCGCTGCTGCCGCTGCGTAAACACTTCAAATTATTCAGCAACCTGCGTCCAGCCAAGCTGTACCAGGGTCTGGAAGAGTTCTGCCCGCTGCGTGCGGATATCGCCGCCAACGGTTTCGATATTCTGTGCGTTCGTGAACTGACCGGCGGCATCTACTTCGGCCAACCAAAAGGTCGTGAAGGCAGTGGTCAGCACGAGAAAGCGTTTGATACCGAGGTGTATCACCGTTTTGAGATTGAGCGTATCGCTCACATTGCGTTTGAATCTGCCCGCAAGCGTCGTCACAAAGTCACTTCTATTGATAAAGCCAACGTGCTGCAGTCTTCTATTTTGTGGCGCGAAATCGTGAGTGAAATTAGCAAGCAGTATCCCGACGTTGAACTGGCGCATATGTACATCGACAACGCCACCATGCAACTGATTAAAGATCCGTCTCAGTTCGACGTTCTGCTGTGTTCCAACTTGTTTGGAGACATCTTGTCTGATGAGTGCGCCATGATCACGGGTTCTATGGGCATGCTGCCATCCGCCAGCCTCAACGAGCAAGGTTTCGGCCTGTACGAACCAGCCGGCGGCTCCGCTCCGGATATCGCAGGCAAAAACATCGCTAACCCGATCGCGCAGATCCTGTCGCTGGCGCTGCTGCTGCGCTACAGCCTGGATGCCGATAACGCGGCAACGGCAATTGAGAATGCGATCAACCGAGCATTAGAAGAAGGCGTGCGTACCGGTGATTTAGCTCGCGGTGCGGCAGCGGTCGGTACCGATGAAATGGGCGATATCATTGCCCGCTATGTCGCTGAAGGGGTGTAATCATGGCGAAGACGTTATACGAAAAATTGTTTGATGCTCATGTCGTTTATGAAGCGCAAAACGAAACCCCGCTGTTGTACATCGACCGTCATCTGGTCCATGAGGTTACCTCGCCGCAAGCATTTGATGGCCTGCGCGCCCACAACCGCCCGGTACGCCAGCCGGGTAAAACCTTCGCCACCATGGATCACAACGTTTCAACGCAAACCAAAGACATTAATGCGTCCGGTGAAATGGCGCGTATCCAGATGCAGGAACTGATTAAAAACTGCAAAGAGTTTGGCGTTGAACTGTATGACCTGAACCACCCTTACCAGGGCATCGTCCACGTGATGGGGCCGGAACAGGGCGTTACCCTGCCGGGTATGACTATCGTCTGTGGCGATTCCCACACGGCGACTCATGGTGCATTCGGTGCGTTGGCCTTCGGTATCGGCACCTCAGAAGTTGAGCACGTGCTGGCGACCCAGACCCTCAAGCAGGGTCGTGCTAAAACCATGAAAATTGAAGTCAAGGGTAAAGCGGCTCCAGGCATCACGGCAAAAGATATCGTACTGGCGATTATTGGTAAAACCGGCAGCGCTGGCGGTACCGGGCACGTTGTCGAATTCTGCGGCGAAGCTATTCGTGATTTAAGCATGGAAGGTCGTATGACCCTGTGCAATATGGCCATTGAACTGGGTGCCAAAGCGGGCCTGGTAGCGCCTGACCAAACGACTTTTGACTATGTGAAAGGCCGTCTGCACGCGCCGAAAGGTCAGGATTTTGACGATGCTGTCGCATACTGGAAGACCCTGACTACCGACGATGGCGCGACTTTTGATAGCGTTGTCACTCTGCAAGCAGAAGAGATTGCCCCGCAGGTCACCTGGGGAACTAACCCAGGCCAGGTTATCTCCGTCACCGACATCATCCCGGACCCGACATCATTCACCGATCCGGTAGAACGTGCGAGTGCTGAAAAAGCGCTGGCGTATATGGGCCTGAAGTCTGGCGTGCCGTTAACTGAAGTAGCGATTGATAAAGTCTTTATCGGCTCTTGCACCAACTCTCGCATCGAAGACTTACGTGCCGCAGCGGAAATCGCTAAAGGCCGCAAAGTGGCGCCAGGCGTTCAGGCGCTGGTTGTACCAGGCTCCGGTCCGGTGAAAGCGCAAGCTGAAGCAGAAGGTCTGGATAAAATATTTATTGAAGCCGGTTTTGAATGGCGTCTGCCGGGTTGTTCCATGTGCCTGGCAATGAACAACGATCGCCTGAACCCGGGTGAGCGCTGTGCATCTACCAGCAACCGTAACTTTGAAGGCCGTCAGGGCCGCGGCGGACGCACCCATTTGGTCAGCCCGGCAATGGCCGCAGCGGCAGCCGTTACCGGCCATTTCGCCGACATCCGTAGCTTGAAATAAGGAAACCATCATGGCAGAGAAATTTACCCAACATACCGGCCTGGTGGTTCCGCTGGATGCTGCGAACGTGGACACCGATGCAATCATTCCAAAGCAGTTTCTGCAGAAAGTGACGCGTACCGGCTTTGGCGCACATCTGTTTAACGACTGGCGCTTCCTGGATGACAAAGGCAAGCAGCCTAATCCTGAATTTGTGCTGAACTTCCCTGAGTACAAAGGCGCGTCTATCCTGCTGGCGCGTGAAAACTTCGGCTGCGGCTCCTCACGCGAGCACGCGCCGTGGGCGTTGACCGACTATGGTTTTAAAGTCGTTATCGCCCCAAGCTTTGCCGATATCTTCTATGGCAACAGTTTCAACAACCAGTTGCTGCCGGTCACCCTGAGCGACGAACAGGTCGATGAAATGTTTAAGCTGGTTCAGGCGCAGCCAGGCATTAAATTTGAAGTTGATCTGCAAGCTGAAGTGGTTAAAGCGGGCGATAAATCCTACAGCTTTAAAATTGATGCTTTCCGCCGTCACTGTATGCTCAATGGCCTGGACAGCATCGGCTTGACCCTGCAGCATGAAGATGCAATCTCTACCTACGAGAATAAACAACCCACCTTTATGAATTAAAACCACGCATAGTTCATCTCTCAGCCCGGTCTTTGCGCCGGGCTTTTTGTTTTCCTCAGCAGAAAAATGAGATCTGGCGCACATATATCGATATTATTCGGCCTGATATATAGAAATATTTAAAGCCAGGAAAATAAATATTTATCAATTGGGCATTTATTCAATCATTCCCCTCCTTTTATTGTGTCAATTCACAAGTACAAGTAAAAAATCGCTTGAGATATTTAAGATAAGAATACAAATATGTAACTAAAACGTTAACTCCATAGAAAAACACTATAGCTCCACGCAAAAAAAAGCATTATTTTTCCATTTGGTGCCTCGTTATCTTTCCCCATAGAGAAATATTAACTTTGGACAGGCCAGGATCGCCGTATAGCGGCCATCAGGCATCCAGTGGAGAGAGCATATGAGCCACTACCCCCATCTTTTTTCCCCGATGACCATTAACGGGATGACAATAAAAAACCGTATCATCATGCCGCCAATGGGTACCAACCTGGCAAGCCTGAACGGTGAAGTCACTCAGGAACAGATTGAGTATTATGAGTTACGCGCTCGCGGTGGCACGGGACTCATCACCATCGAGAATATTTGCATCGATTTTCCTTTCGCTTCTAACGGTACAACGCAGCTGCGCATCGATAACGACCAATATATTCCACGCCTGTTCAAATTAACCGAGACCCTGCATAAACACGGTGCCTGTGTCAGCATCCAATTAAACCATGCTGGCGCTTCGGCTTATGCATATCGTCTGAATGGTGAAATGCCGCTTTCTTCTTCGAGCACGCCATCCAAAAAGAACGGAAATATTCCACGCCCGATGACGCACGACGAAATTTATCATGCCGTCGATAAATTTGGCGATGCAGCGGAACGCGTACGCCGCGCAGGTTTTGATTGCGTGGAAATACACGCGGGTCACTCTTATTTAATTAGCCAGTTTTTATCGCCGCTGTTTAATAAACGCACCGATGAATTTGGCGGCAGCGTAGAGAATCGCGCCAGAATATTAAACTTAATTGTCGATAAAGTACGCGCCTGCGTAGGCCCGCGTTTCCCGGTCAGCCTGCGCATTAGCGCTGATGATTTCCTGAAGGGGGGGAATACGCTCGAAGATTCTCTGCGTATCCTCGAACTGTGCCAGGATAAAGTCGATATTATCAACGTTTCCGCCGCGCAAAACGACAACCTGAATTTCCAGATTGACCAGATGTCTCTGGAAGATGGCTGGAAGCGTTACCTCTCTCGCGCGGTACGCGACAAATTCCACAAACCAACGGTTATCGCCGGCAACATTCGTTCGCCAAAAGTCGCGGAAGACATTATCGCCAGCGGTGATGCCGACCTGATTGCCATTGGCCGCGGGCTTATCGCCGAGCCAGAATGGGTACAAAAGGTTCAGAGCGGTAACGAGCGCCTGATGCGTAAATGCATCTCCTGCAACATTGGCTGCGCGGACCACCGTATCGCCCGTTCTCGACCTCTGCGCTGCTCTATCAACCCGGATATCATCCACGGCGACGCTTACAAACAGCAGCGCGTCAACCGCGATACCAACGTTGTCGTTATCGGCGCAGGAACTGCGGGAATGGAAGCGGCCTGTACCGCGGCCGAAGTCGGCTGCCATACCTGGCTGCTGGAAGAAAAACATAGCATCGGCGGTCTGGCCAGCGAGATCTCACTGCTGCCGGAGAAAAAGCGTATTGCTGATTTCCCGCAGTTTATGAAAAACCGTATCGCCTCGCTGGATAACCTGATGCTACAGGTCGGCAAACGCGCCACTGTTGAATCGGTTTCCGCCCTGCACCCTGATTTAATTGTCAATGCGACCGGTTCGGTTCCCCTGCTGCCACCAATTGAAGGGCTGCGCGAGAACATTGATGTCGAAGGCGGCAGCGTCTTTTCGATTACCAATATGATTCATCACCTGGACCAGTTTGCCGATGCGAAAGGTAAACGCATTGCTGTCGTCGGCGCAGGTGCCGTCGGTCTGGACGTCATCGAATACTTCTCCGCACGCGGTGCCAGCGCAGTACTTATCGAAATGCAGGAGTCAGCGGGCCGCGACCTGGACATCATCACTAAAAATGCCATGTTGACCATGCTTGATGAACATCACGTGGAACAGCACATGCAAACGCAGTTGGTTGCCGTTACTCCAACGCACTTCACAGTTAAAAACGCGGATAGCACCTTTGACATTCCCTTTGATTACGGCTTCGTCTGCCTGGGAATGCGCGCCAATACCACCGGTCTCAATGAGATTGAACAATGGGCCAGAGCCAATAACGTAAAAATAATGAACATCGGCGACAGCCTGATGGCCCGGCGAATCATTGATGGCGTGCGCGAGGGGCGCAACGTGCTGGACACCCTGGAAGACATGGGTGCTCTGGGTAACCGCGAATCAACAAAAATTCCATTTCTAACATATTGAGGATTTTATCATGGCAGAACGTATTACTGGACACACTGAGCTGATTGGCCTGATTGCAACTCCGATTCGCCACAGCATGTCACCGACAATGCACAACGAAGCCTTTGCCAAATTGGGGCTGGACTATGTTTACCTGGCTTTTGAAGTCGGTAATGAGGAGCTGAAAGATGTCGTACAGGGCTTTCGGGCGCTAAAACTGCGCGGCTGCAACGTCTCTATGCCGAACAAAACCGAGATTTGCCAGTATCTGGATAAACTCTCCCCGGCAGCAGAACTGGTTGGCGCGGTGAATACCGTGGTGAACGACAACGGCGTGTTAACGGGTCACATCACCGATGGCACCGGTTATATGCGCGCGCTGTCTGAAGCAGGCATCGACATCATCGGTAAAAAAATGACCGTATTAGGCGCAGGCGGCGCGGCAACCGCGCTCTGCGTACAGGCCGCGCTGGATGGCGTCAAAGAGATCTCCATCTTCAACCGTAAAGATAAATTCTTCGCCAACGCAGAACAAACCGTCGCCAAGATCCGTAATAACACCAACTGTGCGATCCATCTGTTCGACCTGGACGACCATGACAAACTGCGCGCCGAGATCGACAGCAGCGTCATTCTTACTAATGCGACCGGCGTTGGCATGAAACCGTTTGAAGGCCAGATGCTGCTGCCTGACGACAGCTTCCTGCGTCCGGATCTGATCGTTTCTGACGTGGTTTATAACCCGCGCAAAACGTATCTGCTGGAAGTCGCTGAGAAAAAAGGCTGCCGCACCATCAACGGTCTGGGCATGATGCTCTGGCAAGGTGCACGCGCTTTTGAAATCTGGACGGGCAAAGAAATGCCGGTTGAACACGTCAAAAGTATCCTTTTTTAAGGATGGGTGCGATGAAAAATAAATATGTCCCAACGGCAGCGGGGCTATACCTTAACTATCTGATCCATGGCATGGGGGTATTATTAATTACCCTCAATATGGCGAATTTACAGACGCAATGGGGAACCGACGCTGCCGGCGTCTCCATCGTCATATCGTCGCTAGGTATTGGTAAACTCGCCACGATCGTGACAGGATTCCTGTCCGATCGCTTTGGACGCAAACCCTTTATCTATCTCGGGATCGCCAGCTATCTGGTGTTTTTCCTCGGTATTTTACTGACGAAAAACATTTATATGGCCTACTTCTTCGGCATTATGGCCGGTCTGGCAAACAGCTTCCTCGATTCCGGAACCTATCCGGCGTTGATGGAGTCTTTCCCTAACTCCGCCAGCCGAGCGAACGTGCTGATTAAAGCCTTCGTTTCTGCCGGACAGTTCCTGCTGCCATTCATTATCGGCGCGCTGATATGGGCGAATATGTGGTATGGCTGGTCGTTTATCATCGCCGCAGCATTGATGGTTCTGAGCGCCATCTATCTGATAAGAATGCCTTTCCCGGATCATAGGGCGAAAAAGGAAATTGTTGAAAAGTCGCAGGCTGCTACAGCTGCTCCGCAAACTAATTCCGGCAAGCTGGATATGGTGATATTTACCCTGTACGGCTATATCGGGATGGCGACTTTCTATCTGGTTAGCCAATGGTTAGCGCAGTACGGCGAGTTCGTTGCAGGGATCCCGCATGAGTCAGCCATTAAACTGCTGAGCGTCTATACTGCGGGTTCTCTGACTTGCGTATTTGTCACCGCAGCATTTGTCAAAGAAGTGTTCAGTTCGGCCATCGCCATGATCATCTATACCTTCCTGTCGATGATTTCATTGCTGATCGTCTGCTTGTTTCCCACGCCAATGGTGGTCACTGGGTTCGCCTTTATCATCGGCTTTGCCGCTGCTGGCGGTGTTCTGCAGATAGGCGCGACCATTATGGCGATGAGCTTTCCTAATGGAAAAGGCAAAGCCACCGGGATCTTTTATACCGCTGGGAGTCTGGCAAGCTTTACGATTCCGCTTATCACGGCAAAACTGTCGAAGATTGGTATCGCCAGCATTATGTGGTTTGATCTCCTGATCGCTATCGTCGGCTTTGTGATCGCTCTGTACATCGGTTATCGTCAGTTTCAGGCTCGCGCCGCTGCAAAAACATCTCATGTTGCAGCAACCGCCTGATGGTCAATGACAAAAAGAATAATGGATACCAACATGACTAAAGCAGTAACAGTAAAAAACATCACCTTCCAGGAAGGGGAAACCCTGATTTGCGTTCCGCTGATTGGGAAAACCATTGACGAACTGCAAGTCAATGCTCGTGCCCTGGCTACCGCCGGAGCCGACATTATCGAATGGCGTGTTGATCACTTCACGCAGGTTAGAGAAATTGAGCAGGTACTGTTGGCGCTGGGTGAAATTCGTCAGTTGCTGAAAGACATTCCGCTGCTGTTCACCTTCCGCAGTAAAAAAGAGGGCGGCGAAACGGAAATTAGTGATGAAGCTTATTTTGAACTGAATCGCCAGGCGGCGGTTAGCGGGCTCGCTGACGTCATTGATGTCGAGCTATTCAATGATGAAGCACAGATTCGTTCACTGGTGAACGATGCCCATGCGGCTGGTGTAAAAGTCATCATGAGTAATCATGATTTCCATAAAACACCGGCTCAGGAAGATATTATCTACCGCCTGCGTCGTATGCAGGACCTGGGTGCCGATTTACCGAAAATCGCCGTCATGCCGCAGTCGCCACAGGATGTATTAACCCTGCTGTCTGCAACCCTGACGATGAAAGAAAAGTATGCAACCCGCCCATTAATTACCATGTCGATGGGTAAATCCGGCGGGGTTAGCCGGGTAACAGGTCGTTTGTTTGGTTCAGCAATGACCTTCGGTACCGTGGGTCAGGCGTCAGCACCGGGACAAATTGCCATTACTCAACTGCGTGAGCTGATGGATATTCTTTCCTGATAAAACGGTGCCCGGAGGTTTCCTCCGGGCATCTGCTTAAATCATTTTTTGGCTGTCATTAATAATGACATTCTTAAACGACTGAATTGCAGGGGAAAGTACCCGCTCTTTCATCGTTGCCAGATAGATATAGCGTGGAGGAATCGCATTTTTGATCGTCAGGATATGCACGTTGTAGTACGAGAGTGCGGAAATTCGCGGCATAATCGCAATACCATAATCAATACTCACCAGACCCGCCATCGCCGTATCCTCGTCAACGTAGCAAGCAATGTCCGGCACTAATTTTTGCTGCATAAATACGTTATCAATAAAAGGCCGCAGACCGCTATTTTCTGAAAAATAGACATAGGGATAATGAATCGTTTCCACGAGATCGACTTCATCATCATATAGCCTGGCAAGAGGATGATCTTTCGCCGTCACTACAACCAGTTCTTGCTGAATAATTGGAATAAAATCAATATCTGGCTCATCAGCAATATAAGAGCAAATCGCTAAATCAGTCTTTCCGGCCTTCAGTTCCTGCAGCAGTGTTAGCGACGTGCCCTGAGTGAAAGAAAACGTCACATTGTGACAAGATGGTGAAAGTGAGTACTTATTAATTAACTGCGGAACAACAAACTCACCCATTGTATAAATAAAAGCAATACGAATATTCTCTTTGTTTTCCGCACTATTTTTTTGCAGCGTCATGCGACCATTTTCCAGAGAAGCCAGCGCATCTTCAACGTAGGGCAGAAAGCGTTTACCATTCTGTGTGATCTTGACATTTCGCCCTTTTCTGGCAAATAGCGCCACTCCCAGTTCTTTCTCCAACTCAGATATGGCATGGCTTAAGGAGGGCTGGGTGATGAAAAGACTAGAGGCCGCCTCGGTGTAATGCTCGGTTTCTGCCAGTCGCTTAAAATAATAAAGTTGCTTTAGGTTCATTATTTTTGCTCGTATAATATAAGAATAAAACTAATGCACCTAATATACCATACAAGCCATCTATGATGAGTCGCAAAGGGCAAATATCGGCGTCGCATCAAATATTGTTTTGTTATTTTATTCATCACGTAACAAAGGATTGCAATATCATAGACTAAATCAATGGTTCAGTAGAATATTTTTGCATGTGTCAATATATGCAAAAATATTTTAAACTTTAAAGGAACTCTCAATGAGGACAATCGATGTTCAGGAAAGGCCTATTTCGCCACCGGCCACGCAGAAGCGAACCAAAACGCGAATTGTAATTTTAATGTTACTCTCTATTGGTACGATGATAAATTATCTTGATCGTACTATCCTTGGTGTTGTTGCTCCTAAGTTAACAAGCGAAATACATATCGATCCGGCAATGATGGGCATCGTCTTTTCTGCTTTTGCCTGGACCTATGCGCTGGCACAAATCCCTGGAGGCATGTTTTTAGATCGCTTTGGTAACAAATTAACCTACGCACTTTCAATTTTTTTCTGGTCAACCTTCACTCTATTACAAAGCTTTTCTGTCGGTTTAAAATCCTTGTTGCTACTGCGCTTAGGTTTGGGAATCAGTGAAGCCCCCTGCTTCCCGGTCAACAGTCGGGTCGTGAGTAAATGGTTTCCCCAACATGAACGCGCACGTGCAACGGCAACTTACACCGTCGGAGAATATATTGGGCTGGCGGCATTCTCTCCTTTACTCTTTATTATTCTTGAACATCATGGCTGGAGAACGTTATTTTTTATTACTGGTGGTTTAGGTATTGCCTTCACTTTTGTTTGGTGGAAATTTTATCACGAACCGCATGAATCCAAAACCGCAAATAAAGCCGAACTGGAATATATCGGTTTAGAAAATACCGAGAAAGCGAATGAAAATGTCCCTTTCAACTGGCCCGATGCAAAACGTTTATTGTGCTGCAGGCAAATAATTGGCGCCAGCCTTGGGCAGTTTGCAGGTAATACTACGCTGGTTTTCTTCCTGACCTGGTTCCCCACCTATCTGGCCAATGAGCGCCATTTGCCATGGCTTCACGTTGGTTTCTTCGCCTCCTGGCCATTTATGGCAGCGGCTGTTGGCATTCTTTTCGGTGGCTGGGTCTCCGACAAAATATTAAGAAAAACCAAGTCTGTAAATATTAGTCGAAAATTACCCATTATTTCAGGGCTATTGCTTTCCAGTTGTATCATCGCGGCTAACTGGGTGGAGAGTAACACTGCGGTCATTATTATTATGTCGGTAGCCTTCTTTGGCCAAGGGATGGTTGGGCTGGGCTGGACGCTAATTTCAGATATTGCCCCTAAAAATATGGCTGGGCTTACTGGTGGGATCTTCAACTTCTGCGCAAATATGGCATCGATCATTACTCCATTGATTATTGGCGTAATTATATCGATGACCGGTAATTTCTTCTACGCACTCATTTATATTGGTCTGACGGCATTTATTGGCGTTATCGCCTATATTTTTATTATCGGTGATATCAAACGGATTGTATTGAAATAGCAAGTTGCGTGAAACTACCCCGGCAGGCATCATCTACCGGGGTAGTCAGGTAATTAGATATCCTTAACTTTACAGGTCATAAACAGCGTCACCAGCGAAATAGCGGCAATGGTCCAGTAGACGCTAGCGTGCCCATAGCTCTGCGATATCGTCCCCTGAATGACCCCGGCCAGAATCACTCCAGTGGAGATACTGTTGGTGAACAGCGTCGTTGCCGCCCCTGCCCTTCCGGGCATCAGGTCCTGAAACCACAACATGCCAATCCCGGCGACGATGCCGATAAACACAGCGTTAAACAACTGTAGTGCCAGCAACGCCACCCGGTCATGAAACAGAATCAGGCCGACATAAAACAGAACGCCTGCCGCAACCGCTGCTACCATCATGTTGCGTTTGCCCCAGCGCTTAACGTAGTAGCCCGCCAAAATCATAGCCGGAATTTCCAGCCCGGCGGCGGTTCCCATCAAAATCCCCGCAAGACTATCCGGCAGACCCAGATCGCTGCTGATCCACAATGGCATATCGATGATATACATCGTGTTGCAGGTCCACATCAGGGTAGAGGCGATAAACAGCATACGTACGTTTTTATCATGCCACCCTCCAGCCTGCTGTAGCACTTCAGTACCTTCCGAAGGTTGCTCAACGCGGGCAACCGACGGCAACTTGAAGGCAATCAGCACCAGGCTGATGACAAAAATGCCCGCAGCTATCGTAAACATGGTGGTAAAGCCGTAATTCAGCGCCAACATAAAAGCCAGCGGCGGGCCAATCACCCACGCCAGCGAGAGCTGAGCACGCATTATCGAACTGAACATCACCACTTCACGCGCCGAGCTATCGGCATATTCCCGCGCCAGCGCAAAAAGCTGCGGCATCGCGGCATTCGCCACCGAAGCCAGCATCACCCCACAGGTAATCAGCGTCAGATAATGGCGATTAAATGCAAACAACAGCGCATTACCTACCGCCATCAGGCAGCAGAACATAATCAAGCGCCGACGATCGCCCCGACTATCGGAGCGCTTAGCCAGCGCCAGGCTGACCAGGATCCCGGCAATCGCGTTAACCGTATAGAAAAGCCCCACCCAGAAAGGCTGCGCGCCCACTTCGCGGCTAAGAAATAAACTGAGCGTTGGCGCTTGCAGTGCACCAGCGATTCCCATCATGAAAGCGACCAGCATAAAAGCGGCGTAAACGCCGTTAAGACGTCGCCCCATCGTCATTAACCACAGCATGTCATGTCCTTAAACCACGCGAAGAAAACGAAAAAAGCCAGCAGAGGTTTTCTGCTGGCGGGTGATTCTATACTCTATGGATTTCGAGTTGCGGGCAGGTGGCCAGAACGTAAGTCCCTGGAAACATAGATAACTATGTGACCTGGGCGAGCGGGCGCAGCCAACGCACCTGCAGCTTGAAAGACGACGAGTATAACACCAATACTCAGTCACACATGATGTCTGCAAGTCAATGATCAGAGGTCTGCGACGTAACTCCCCACTGCATCAGTTCGCCAAGAATTTCCTGCTGTCTTCCTGCCATCAGGCGGGCCAGCCAGGACGCATCCTGCGTCGCAGAAAAGTAGCGTAGGTAGAACTGTTTTGTGGTTGACCTCATCATATTCACCTCCTCACTTCATCGAGGTTGATTATTGACTTAATATAGGAAGTAATAAATTGCTGAGTTTTTATCAGGAGTTCCCCTTTTATGTCTTCCGGTCGTTTACAACAGCAGTTCATCCGCTTATGGCAGTGCTGCGACGGCAAGTCGCAGGAGACAACGCTTAATGAGCTGGCAGATATGTTGAGCTGCTCGCGCCGTCATATGCGTACCTTACTGAATATGATGGAAGAGCGCGGCTGGCTGACCTGGGAGGCGGAGGTCGGGCGCGGTAAGCGCTCCCGGCTGGCTTTCCTCTATACCGGTCTCGCCTTGCAACAACAGCGGGCTGAAGACCTGCTTGAGCAGGACAGAATCGATCAACTGGTGCAGTTGGTTGGCGATAAAGCCGCCGTCCGGCAAATGCTGGTTTCCCATCTCGGCCGCAGCTTCCGTCAGGGGCGGCATATCCTGCGCGTCCTCTATTATCGGCCGATGAAAAACCTGTTGCCCGGCAGCGCGTTGCGCCGTTCGGAAACCCATATCGCCCGGCAGATTTTTAGCGCCCTGACGCGGGTAAATGAGGAAAATGGGGAACTGGAAGCCGATATTGCTCACCATTGGCAGCAAATTACCCCAACCCACTGGCGTTTTTTTCTGCGTCCTGGCATTCATTTTCATCATGGACGTGAACTGGAAATGGAGGATGTCATAACCTCCTTACAGCGTAGCAACGCGCTGCCGCTGTTCTCTCATATCGAGCGCATCGACTCCCCCACCGCATGGACTCTCGACATTCATCTTAGCCAGCCTGACCGCTGGCTACCGTGGCTGTTAAGTCAGGTCCCGGCAATGATCCTGCCGCATGAGTGGCAGTCTATGGAGAAATTCTCCAGTATCCCTGTTGGTACCGGGCCTTACTCGGTGGTACGCAATAACCAGAATCAGCTCAAAATTCATGCTTTCGACGACTATTTCGGCTATCGGGCCTTGATCGATGAAGTTAACGTCTGGGTGTTGCCGGAAATCAGCGAAGAACCCAATGGCGGATTAACGCTCCAAGGCACCACGGAGAGTGAAAAAGCGGTGGAAAGCCGTCTGGAAGAGGGTTGCTACTATCTGCTGTTCGACACCCGTAGCCCGCTCGGCGGCAACACCGCGGTTCGCCAGTGGTTAAGCTACCTGTTCCAGCCCGCCAGCCTGCTCTATCACGCTGGTGAACATTATCAGGGCAACTGGTTCCCGGCCTACGGCCTGCTACCCCGCTGGCACCATGCGCGCAGCCACGCTTGCGAAAAACCGCCGGGCCTGGAGACGGTCAAACTGACCTATTACCAGGACCACGTTGAGCATCGCTTGATAGGTGGGATTATGGCGACGCTGCTGGCCGAGCATCAGGTCAAACTGGAAATTCAGGAGCTGGAGTACGAAGAGTGGCATCGCGGCGAAGTGGTCAGCGACGTGTGGCTCAATAGCGCCAACTTCACGTTACCGATCGATTTTTCCCTGTTTGCCTGGTTGTATGAAGTCCCACTGATTCGCCACTGTATTCCCATCGACTGGGAGCAGGACGCCAGCCGTTGGCGCGCAGGAGAGCTTAATCCGGCCACCTGGAGCCAGCAGCTGTTGGCCAACCAAACCATTGTGCCGCTCATACACCATTGGCTGATGATCCAGGGGCAGCGCAGCATGCGCGGCGTGCGCATGAATACCCTCGGCTGGTTCGACTTTAAGTCCGCGTGGTTTGCGCCACCGGAGCCGTAAGGCTTTCCGTCAGCTAACAAAATCATTACACTAACTGCCGTTCTCAACGGGGTGCTAATAAACATACGCAATATCATTCAAGTTGCATCAACGCGCGGTTAGCGCAGAAGCAATCCGAAAGATAAAGCGCATGGGCTGAGAAAATACCCGTCGAACCTGATCCGGATAACGCCGGCGAAGGGATTTGAGGCCCACTCAAAATCCTTTGCCACCCCTTTTTTCTGAGGTGCAAAGTGTTGAAAAAATTACTCCCGCTGCTGGCGCTGGTCGCTGCGCCCGTTTTCGCCAAACCACTCCTGACCGTTTATACCTACGACTCTTTCTCCGCCGACTGGGGGCCAGGTCCGGCGATTAAAAAAGCCTTTGAAGCCGACTGCAACTGCGAACTGAAGTTTGTGGCGCTGGAAGATGGCGTCTCGCTGCTTAACCGCCTGCGCATGGAAGGCAAAAACAGCAAAGCCGATGTCGTGCTTGGGCTGGATAACAACCTGCTGGAAGCTGCTTCCCAGAGCAAACTGTTCGCCAAAAGCGGCGTACCAGCCACCGCGCTCAGCGTGCCTGGCGGCTGGGACAACGATACCTTTGTCCCCTTTGATTACGGCTACTTCGCCTTTGTTTACGATAAAAACAAGCTCAAAAATCCGCCGAAAAGCCTGAAAGAACTGGTTGAGAGCGACCAGAAATGGCGGGTGATTTATGAAGATCCGCGCACCAGCACGCCGGGCCTTGGCCTGCTGCTGTGGATGCAAAAAGTCTACGGCGATAAAACCCCGGAAGCCTGGCAGAAACTGGCGGCAAAAACCGTCACCGTCACTAAAGGCTGGAGCGAAGCCTACGGCCTGTTCCTGAAAGGTGAAAGCGATCTGGTACTGAGCTACACCACCTCCCCGGCCTATCACATTATCGAAGAGAAGAAAGATAACTACGCCGCAGCCAATTTCGCAGAAGGCCACTATCTGCAGGTTGAAGTTGCCGCCCGCACAGCGGCCAGCAAGCAGCCGGAACTGGCGGAGAAATTCCTCAAATTTATGGTTTCGCCAGGTTTCCAGAACGCTGTCCCTACTGGCAACTGGATGTATCCGGTCACCCAGGTTGCGCTTCCGCCAGGCTTTGACGCACTGATGAAACCGCAAATTACTCTCGAATTTACCCCACAGCAGGTCGCAACCGACCGCCAGAACTGGATCAACGCATGGCAACGCGCCGTCAGCCGCTAACGTTCGGCTGGCTCATGCCGGGCCTGACGGCGGCCGCCTTACTGGTCGCCGTCGCGCTGGCCGCGTTTCTGGCTCTGTGGTTCAGCGCACCAGAAGCGGCCTGGCGTACAATTGTTAGTGATAGCTATCTCTGGCACGTGGTACGTTTCTCCTTCTGGCAGGCCTTTCTTTCCGCGTTTTTTTCGGTGATACCGGCGATATTTCTTGCCCGCGCCCTTTACCGACGTCGATTCCCCGGACGTATGCTGCTACTGCGTCTGTGCGCAATGACCTTAATCCTACCGGTGCTGGTCGCGGTGTTTGGTATTCTTAGCGTCTACGGCCGCCAGGGCTGGCTCGCCGAATTATTTAACGCTCTCGGCTGGCAGTGGGAGTTCTCGCCTTACGGGCTACAAGGGATCCTGCTGGCGCACGTGTTCTTTAATATGCCGATGGCCACGCGCCTGTTACTTCAGACGCTGGAGAATATCCCCGGCGAGCAGCGGCAAATCGCCGCCCAGCTCGGGATGCGCGGTTACGTCTTCTTCAGGCTGGTTGAATGGCCGTGGCTGCGTCGGCAAATTCCACCTGTCGCCGCGCTTATTTTTATGCTCTGCTTTGCCAGCTTTGCCACCGTGCTATCGCTGGGCGGCGGCCCGCGAGCCACCACCATCGAACTGGCGATTTACCAGGCGCTTAATTTTGACTACGACCCGGCGCGCGCCGCGATGCTGGCGCTTATCCAGATGATCTGCTGTCTCGGGCTGGTATTGCTCAGCCAGCGCCTGAGCAAAGCCCTTGCCATCGGGGCCAGCAACATCCACGGCTGGCGCGATCCCGACGACCGACTACACAGTCGTTTAAGCGATTTTGCGTTGATCACCGCGGCACTGCTGCTTCTGCTACCTCCGCTGCTGGCGGTAATATTCGACGGTCTGAACAGCAATATGTTTAGCGTGCTGCGCCAGCCCGCGCTATGGCAGGCGCTATGGACTTCACTGCGCATCGCCCTTGCTGCTGGCGTCTTAAGTGTCATTCTGACCATGATGCTGCTGTGGAGCAGCCGCGAGCTTCGCGCCCGCAGTTACCCGCTGGCTGGCCAGGCGCTTGAACTCAGCGGGATGCTGATCCTTGCCATGCCAGGCATCGTGCTGGCCACCGGTTTCTTCCTGCTGCTCAATAACAGCGTGGGCCTGCCGGAATCCGCCGATGGCATCGTGATTTTCACCAATGCGCTAATGGCGATTCCCTATGCGCTTAAGGTGCTGGAAAACCCTATGCGCGACATCGCGACCCGCTATGGCACGCTGTGCCAGTCGTTGGGGATGCACGGTTTTACCCGCTTGCGGGTGGTTGAGCTTCGCGCTTTAAAACGTCCGCTGGCCCAGGCACTGGCTTTTGCCTGCGTGCTGTCGATTGGCGATTTCGGTGTCGTAGCGCTGTTTGGCAATGAAAACTTCCGCACCCTGCCGTTCTACCTGTATCAGCAAATTGGCTCTTACCGTAGCCAGGACGGCGCCGTTACCGCCCTGCTGCTCCTGCTGCTGTGCTTTGTACTCTTTAGCGTGATTGAAAAACTTCCGGGGCGTGATGCTAAAACTGAATGATGTGACCTGGCTTTACCAGCATCTACCGATGCGCTTTACGCTCGGCGTTGAACGCGGCGAGCGCATTGCGGTTCTCGGTCCCAGCGGCGCGGGGAAAAGCACGCTGCTAAACCTGATTGCCGGTTTTTTACCGCCCGCCAGCGGCAGTATCTCCATCGACGGCCAGTCCCATACCCATACGCCGCCCGCGCGCCGCCCGGTATCGATGCTGTTTCAGGAAAATAACCTATTTAACCATCTGACCATTCGCCAGAATATTGCGCTCGGGATGAATCCGGGGCTTAAGTTAAATGCCGAACAGACAGACCGTTTGCAGGCTATTGCCGGGCAGATGGGTATCGATTCGCTGTTGGACCGCCTGCCGGGCGAGTTGTCCGGCGGCCAACGGCAGCGTGCGGCGCTAGCGCGTTGTCTGGTGCGCAAACAGCCGGTACTGTTGCTGGATGAACCCTTTTCGGCGCTTGATCCCGCTCTGCGCCAGGAGATGCTGGCGCTGGTCGCCGACGTTTGTCAGCAGCAGCAGTTGACGCTATTGATGGTGTCGCACAGTGTGGAAGATGCGGCGCGCATTGCGCCGCGTTCAATCGTGGTCGCCGAGGGGAGAATCGCCTGGGATGGCACAACTGCCGAACTGCTCAGCGGCAACAGCTGTGCCTCGTCGCTATTGGGGATTAGCGCAAAATAACCTTATGCAGGATCTCAAGATAGACCGGCATCAGCGGATGGCGGAAGGCAAAAGTCAGCGCCACTCCGGCGGCAATAAGCATCAGCGGCGTCAGCCACAGCAGGCGCGAGCGCGGCAGGAAGCGGGTTAAGCGATCGCCCGAACTTTTGGCGCTGCGCCACAGTCGCCAGCACAACCACGCAGCCAGCCACGCCAGCAGCGCCGCCCCCAGCAGCAGCCACTTAAAGCTGGCGCTATGCTCGTCGGCCGGAATATCAATCGCCGCTCCGGCCAGAATTCCTGGTAAAAAGTAGAGCGGCGGCCACAGCAGACAGCCAATAATATTAGGCGGAATAAATTTCGCGACCGGCAGGTCAAGCATTCCGGCAACCATCGGCACCAGCGGGCGCGTCGGTCCGACGAATCGACCAATCAGAATGGTGAACATACTATGCTGATGCAGCGCATGTTCGGTTTTATCGAGCAGCGCTTTGTTTTTCTTCAAAAAAGACCAGCGATGCAGCGGCTTCTTAAAGCGCCAGCCAAGCCAGAACGAAATCCAGTCACCAAGCAAGCAACCAATAATCCCCGACAACCATGCCTGCCAGAAGTTAACTTCACCGCTGCCGATCAGCGCGCCCAATCCGGCCATCATTACCGTTCCCGGTAAGATAAGTCCCACCAGCGCCAGGGACTCCAGGAAGGCAACCAGCAGAACGGCTATCAGGGAATAGACCGTGGATTGAGTAATAAAGTGTTCCAGCAATGCTTGCATAATGTACCCGGCAGTGTGATCAGCAGAGGATTGTGCGGAGAGGCGTAATTCGCGTCAATACATTATTTGTATTAATGAATTTAGCAGTAATACAGGAATTTACGTATGCGGCAAGAGGAAAAGAGAGAGGGACCGCCTCCGGGAGAAGCGGTCAGTTGCATCAGGCGCGACGCTGGAACGAACGGTAAATATTCGTCAGCTGCAGAGCGACCACGAGGAAAAAGCAGGCGGCCAGAAACATAGAGATTGGTCTGGCAACGAATGCCATCGGATCGCCTCCGGCCTTAATCATGGATGACAGGAGGTTTTTCTCAAGCATAGGTCCGAGGATCATGCCCAGAATAATCGGCGAAATAGGATACTCTTTGCGCTGTAGCCAATAACCAATAACGCCCATCACCAGCATCACCACCACAGAAGAGACGGAGTTATCGATAGCAAAGGAGCCGACAATGCTGAAGATAAGGATAATCGGGTACAGAATCGCTTTATCAATCCAGATAATGCGCTTAATAAAGCTGACGGCCAGCGTAGCCAGCGGCAGCAGCGCCAGGTTGGCAATCAGAAACAGAATAAACACCGCGTACAGCTTATCGGCCTGGAACAAAAACAGCGTCGGCCCGGGGTTCATATCCTTCATGTACAGCACGCCAATGATGATCGCCGCGGCAGAGTCGCCTGGAATACCAAAAACTAACTAAGGATGGGATCCAGCTTCCCGCCAGGCTGGCGTTATTACTGCTGGAAGAGTCAACAATCGCCTCTTCTGAACCGTGGCCGTACAGCTGCGGCTGTTTAGAGAACTTCTTCGAAATCGCGTAGCTAATCCAGGCGGCAATATCCGCACCGGCGCCGGGCAACGCACCGATAAGCGTGCCGATGATACTGCTACGGCCGAGGTTTAACTTGCGCGACCAGATAACCTGCCCCATACCTTTAAACAGATTAATACCCGACTGCGTTTCCGGCACGCTACGTACCGCCTCGACCACCCGATCGCGGTAATACTCTATCGCGCCAGAAATCGCGAACAGACCGATCATTGCCGGAATAAAATTCACCCCTTGCAGCAAACTAATCTGACCAAAGGTAAAGCGCGGTACGCCGGAGATCTGGTCGTAGCCAATACAGGCCATCAGCAGACCCAGACATAACGTAACCATACCCTTTAACGGCTGGTTACCCACCACCAGGGTCGCGCAGGTCAAGCCCAGCAGCGACAGCCAGGTATATTCGTAAGAGCTAAATTTCAAAGCGAATTTCGCCAGCATCGGCGCCGCGCCCATCAAAATAAACGAGCCGATAATGCCGCCGATCACCGAACTGACTAAACCGATACCTAATACGCGGTTAACCTTACCCTGCTTCACAAGTTCGTTTGAGTCAGCCACGTAGGCAGCCGATGCCGGCGTTCCCGGTATTCTTAATAGCGCTCCCGGGATATCCCCGGCGTAAATGGATGATGCGCCAACGGAAATCATCAACGCCAGCGCCGGAATCGGATCCATAAAAAAGGTGAACGGTACCATCAGCGCCACGGCCATCGTCGCCGTTAAGCCAGGAATGGAGCCGACAAATAAACCAAATGCGCTGGCAGCGAGCACCGCTAAAATCGCGCTGAGATTAATATAGGCAAATGCCTGTAAAAAGATGTCCATATCTCCCCTTAAAACCAGATACCCGCAGGAAGCGCCACCAGCAGCACGCTGGCAAACACGTAATAGATAATGAGCGATGCGGCAATGGATGTTCCCGTCGCCAGCAGGAGTTTGACGCCTCTGATTTTCATTAAAATAAACAGCAGCAAACAGGAGCAAACAACAAAGCCTAAAATATCCAGCAATAAAACAAACAGCATCACCGCAATAATAATCAGCGCCAGCGCTTTACATTCCGCCCGGCTGAATAATGACTGCCGAGTTCCACGGTTTTTGATATCGATAACAGCATCAATGGCGGTAAGAAATAGCAGCAGCCCGCTAATCAGCGTCGGCATAAACCCCGCGCCATGCTGTCCGGCACCGCCGTATTCCGTCACGCTGATAGAGAAAATGGTGATAGCAAATATAAGAATTAAAAAAGGGGTTAACGGTAATGCACGCATGATGATATCCCTTCATAACGGCGACGGCACTCAGCCGCCGCCAGGCTTGCGGTAACTATTTTATTTTGTTAATTAACTTGCCGTATTTTTCATCTTCCTGAGCCATAAAGGTCTGCATTTCAGCACCAAAGAGCGGATAGACTTCAAACCCTTGCTTAGTCGCGAACTCCTGCAACTTGCCCTCTGCGAAAACGGCTTTCATCGCCTCGGTTAGCTTCTGCGAGATGTCATCCGCCGTTCCGGCAGGAACCACCAGCGAGTTCCAGGTCGCGAGGCTATATTTATAAGCTGTCGCCTGCTGGAAGACCGGAATATCTTTATATAAACCTTCCGGTTTCTCCGCCATGGTGGTCAGGTTACGCACCATTTTGGCATCAACCATGCTTTTCGCCTCACCGGGTGAAGAGGTCGTGAAATCAATACCACCGGAAACCAGCTCCATTAGCGCGGAGTTAGCGCCCTCAGACGGCACCCAGGTCACCGCAGACGGCGGCAGCCCCATGCTATCCAACATGCCAATCAAATTAAGATGCCAACCGGAATTCAGACCACTGCCAGAGGCCTTCAGCTTGCCAGGATTAGCCTTAATGTAATCCGTCAGTTGCACAATATTTTCAAACTGAGAATTGGCTGCCACCTGAACGCCACCAAGATTTACCGCCAGACGGGTTATCGGTGTGTAATTTTTGTAGCTCAGATTGGTCATACCCTGATGATGCATCATCGCAATTTCGACCGTGGCGATCCCCAGCGTATAGCCGTCCGCTTTCGCCCGCGCAATGGCATCATGTCCGACGACACCCGCGCCGCCAGTGCGGTTCACCACGTTGACGTTAACGCCAAGCTGCTTTTGCAGGCCTTCTGCCACCAGCCGCGCCACGGTATCGGTGTTGCCGCCCGCCCCCCAAGGTACGATTATCTGAATGGGTTTATCCGGCCATGCGGCGAGTACGGAGGTGGAAACAAAGAGTGAAGCAACCGCTAAACTTGCGAAGGTACGTTTCATGTTCTGGACTCCTGTCTGATGTTCTATCGTAGGTCAGTTCGTTTACTTCGGTAGATCCGCGAGCTGTTTACGCTGCCACTCGCCGCTATCGGCAATCTGCTGCAAAATCACCTCCAGGCCCCAGTATTTTTTCAGCACATCGTCCGCAGTGACGCGGCAGTGAACGCTGGCGAAGGTTCCGCGCTTCTGATGGAAAATTTTGGCGTTTTTCGGGTAGCCGATAGTTTCGGTAACGGCGCTGAGGGATAAAAACCAGGCCAACTGCTCTGCGGCATCACGGTGCTGTGCGCCATGGTGGTAGAGCCAGTGGTACAGGTCCGGATGGAAGTTAGTAAACACGCCGCAGAATCCTTTTGAACCTGCCTGCATCGCCTCCCAGGCAATGGCCGCGTTGGCGTTTACAATAGCCATCGGCGTCTCTTTCACCAGTTCAACGCGGCGGATGACGGTTGGCAGATCGCAGCTCACATCTTTCAACACCCGGAAGCGGCCGCTGGCAGCGCAATACATCAGCTCTTCGTCGGAAAGCAGGCGGCGGTATGGGGCTGGGCACTCATAAAGCCCCAACGCCATTGAAGACGGCAGCGCGGCCAGAATAGCGTCCAGATGGTGTTTAAAGGCATCCGTCCCCTGATTATCAGGATCAAGATGGTTAGTCACTAACACCAGCGCATCAATGCCGGTTTGCGCCATCGCCGAAAGCTCGGCAATCTGCGCGTTCAGATCGTCGGAAATATGCCCTGAAGAGATGACCGGAATCCGCTTTTGCGTATAATCGACGACAAATTTCGCCAGTTCGACGCGTTCTTCCAACGTTAAGAATTGCATCTCGCTGGACTGGCACACGGCAAATAGCGCATCCGCGCCGTTGGCAATATACCAGTCAATTAAATTCCCCAGCCCCGGATAATCAACGACATTATCATCAGTAAAAGGGGTTAACATAACGGGAATAATACCCTCAATTTTTTTCATTTCATCAATCCTTTATTCGACGATAAATCAGAGAGTCTGAATAGCGACGTTCTGTTGTTTCATTCGGGCGGCGACTAATGAGTCATCCGGCATATTGGCAGCCCCTTCCTGCTCAACCGCTAAAGAAGCAAAGGCGCTGGCGTACCAGGCCGACCTGACCAGCGATTCTCCCTTCGCCAGCGACGCGGCCAGCGCGCCGTTAAACGCATCACCCGCACCGGTGGTATCCACTGCAACGGCGGAAAATGCCGGAATATGCGAGTAGTTCTGACCGTCAAAAATTAAGGCGCCCTGCTTGCCCATGGTAATAATAACGGCACACTGCCCGGCATTATTAATATGCGTTGCCGCCTGCATAGCCGTAGGGATATCATGTACCTGCACACCAGACATGGCTGCTGCCTCCGTTTCATTCGGCGTAACAATATCCGCAAATGACAATAGACTTGCGACATCAGGCGACCACGGAGCCGGGTTTAATATTGTCGTAATTTGTAATTCTTTCGCGCATTTCAGTGCTAACTGGGTCGCCGAAAGATTATTTTCCATTTGCACAACGAAGACATCGGACTCGGCAATGAAATGCGAAAGTTGCGCAATATCGCCGTCAGTCAGTTCATGGTTGGCACCGGGAGAAATAGCAATCATATTCTCCCCTTCATCATTAACATAAATAACGGCGCACCCCGTTGCGGCATTATCTGTTTCATACAGCGTAAATGAGCTCATGCCAACGGATTCAATATGGTTACGGGCAAAAAGATTAAACTGGTCGCGACCCACTTTACAGGCAAAATGAATCTGAGCACCCGCGCGATACGATGCCAACGCCTGATTCGCTCCCTTGCCTCCCGGGCCCAGCGTCGTTTCTCTGGCAATCAGGGTTTCGCCATCACGGGGGAAGCGATGTACTTTGGCAACGATATCGACATTAAACGAACCTAATATGCAAACTTTTCCAACCATAGCGCGTCCTTTTTCATCCTGAGATGTTAAATAACTAATTCCCCGTTGCTGCTGTTTTAGCAGCAAGCTCATATCCACATAGTCGTGCTGGAAGAGCGCGCTTTGCATCAAATGTTTTTTTAATGAAACGCCTCCGTGATGGCGGGTAACAATCCCTCGTTTTTGTAGCCATGTTAAATCCGCACGAATAGTCTCTTTGGTCACGGAAAAATGTTCCGCCAAATCGCTTACGCTGCGCTCTTCTCTGGAGCGCAGTAGCCTGACGATATGCTCACGGCGAGTATCACGATACATAAGTCATCCTTTTCTTTTATTATCACCAAAAAGAAAAAGTTTACCGGGAGTTTACTCAAGAAAAAAACAGAGAAACAAAAATAAACAAAAAACGAGGGGAGGTAAATCGTAAATTAATACTAGATGATATGATATATACCCCACATAAATACATGCAATAAATCACAGTGACGGAATATATATAAATAAACATCAGGTGCTGAGTATAAATATAAATCTCAGCACCTCTTATCAGATTATTCACACCCGGCGCGAAATTCGCTCGGGCTGGCACCGGTACACTTTTTAAATACCCGCGAAAAGTAGAGCTGGTCTTCAAAGCCCACGTTACGCCCTACGGTGGCGATCGGCATTCGCGTGGTGCTGAGCAGCAGTTTTGCCTGGCTAATTCGCTGGTCCTCACGCCACCCCAGCACGCTAATCCCCAGTTGCTGGCGGAACAGATGCGACAGGCGCGACGGCGACAGGCAGACGTGCTGGGCAACGCTGGCAATATCGAAATGGCTATCCGCCAGATGATCGCTGATGTACTGACAGGCATCGCGCACCCGGTTATCCAGCGGTGGGTGCAGTGACTCGTTGATCGCCTCCATGCGCCTTAGCAGCAGTTGCTCCATCAGGTTTATCGCCAGCAGTTCTGAATAACGCCCGGCCCCCTGCCCGGCATCAACAATTTGACCAAACAGTTCGCAAAAACGCGTCTGCCACTGCTCATCGGGGCGAAAAAAACCGGTCTGGGCAAAAATCGTCGGCCAGTTCAGCCATTCATGCCAGTAGGCGCGCGGCCGGAAGTAAACCCATTGGTGATACCACTCCCGGGCATCAGGGTGGCGCCCATAATGGTGAATTTCCCCCGGCGGGAACAGCAGCATATCGCCGGGTCGGCAGATAAATTGCTCTCCGTGGTTGTTGATTATCCCTTCGCCGCGGATCGTCAGGTTCAGAATATACCCCTTCATACCCAGCGGGCGGTCAATGAAGAAATCCAGATAGCCTTCTGCGTCAATTGGCGTCAGGCCCGTCACCAGATGGGCATTAAAGGAGTAACCTGGCAATAAAGGATCGTTTTGCGTTTCGGCCATAAAATCAGCTCTCCCGGAGACATTTTGGACACCAATTGTCCATACCTTGTATTTTATCGTCTGGCTGACAGCCCGTACTGCGACGTGGATTAGAAATCGAATTAAAACCCGCCTTCTCTCGGCAGAAACTGAGCGCAGCGCACAATTCATACGCATTCAGCACATAACTGAAGTGTCTATAAATACGGCAGAAAAGTCCACATTGAATATTTGCACGGCGTCACACTTTGCGACCTCACAGCAATATAGTCCATAAGATTAGCGAATACAGCCTGACGGTTTTCGGCACGAATATCTACTGTTTCACCATGAATGTTTTTTAGCATGGAGTAACAGAATGGCAATTGCGATTGGCCTCGATTTTGGCAGTGATTCAGTACGCGCCCTGGCAGTGGAATGCGCGACCGGCGAAGAGCTCGCCGCAAGCGTCGAATGGTATCCGCGCTGGCAGGAGGGGCTGTTCTGCGATGGCCCGAACAATCGGTTCCGCCATCATCCACGTGATTACATTGAATCAATGGAAGCCGCGCTGAAAAGCGTTCTGGCGTCATTGAGCGCCGAACAACGCGCCGCCGTCGTGGGTATCGGCGTCGACAGCACTGGCTCAACGCCCGCGCCGATTGATGCCGACGGCAACGTCCTGGCGTTACGCGAAGAGTTCGCCAACAACCCGAACGCGATGTTCGTACTGTGGAAAGACCACACATCGGTGGAAGAGGCGGAGGCCATCACCCGTCTGTGCCACCAGCCAGGCAAAGAGGACTACTCTCGCTATATCGGCGGCATCTACTCCAGCGAGTGGTTCTGGGCCAAGATCCTCCATGTCACCCGCGAGGATAGCGCCGTTGCCGAGGCTGCAACTTCGTGGATTGAGCTGTGCGACTGGGTGCCAGCCCTGCTTTCCGGCACCACCCGCCCGCAGGATATTCGTCGTGGCCGCTGCAGCGCCGGGCACAAATCACTGTGGCACGATAGCTGGGGTGGCCTGCCGCCAGCCAGCTTCTTCGATGAACTCGACCCCATTCTTAACCAGAACCTGACCTGGCCGATGTTCAGCGAAACCTGGACCGCCGATTTACCTGTCGGCACGCTGACCGCCGAATGGGCGCAGCGCCTGGGTCTGACGCAAACCGTCACCATCTCCGGCGGCGCTTTCGACTGCCATATGGGCGCAGTCGGTGCTGGTGCCCAACCTAACGCACTGGTCAAAGTTATCGGTACCTCAACCTGCGACATCCTGATTGCCGACAAACAAAGCGTTGGCGAACGCACGGTGAAAGGGATCTGCGGCCAGGTAGACGGTAGCGTGGTGCCCGACTTTATCGGTATGGAAGCCGGACAATCCGCTTTTGGCGACATCTATGCCTGGTTTGGCCGCATTCTTGGCTGGCCGCTCGAGCAGTTGGCGCTCGCGCATCCGGAGCTGAAAGAGCAGATCAAAGTTAGCCAAAAACAGCTGCTACCCGCCCTGACCGAAGCCTGGGCAAAAAACCCATCCCTCGATCATCTGCCGGTGGTGCTGGACTGGTTTAACGGTCGCCGCACGCCGAACGCAAACCAGCGTTTGAAAGGGGTGATTACTGACCTGAACCTCGCCACCGACGCTCCGGCGCTGTTCGGCGGACTGATTGCCGCTACCGCTTTCGGCGCACGCGCTATTATGGAGTGCTTCACTGAACAGGGTATCCCAGTCAATAACGTGATGGCGCTCGGCGGCATTGCGCGGAAAAACCAGGTGATCATGCAGGCCTGCTGCGATGTATTGAATCGCCCGCTGCAAATCGTCGCCTCCGATCAGTGCTGCGCCCTGGGCGCCGCCATCTTCGCCGCCGTCGCCGCTGGCGTGTACCGCGATATTCCGACCGCGCAGGAGAACATGGCCAGCCAGGTGGAAAGCACCTTGCAGCCGCGCCCTGAGCAGGCACAACGTTTCGAACAACTCTATCAGCGCTACCAGCAATGGTCGGTCAGCGCAGAACAACTCTATCTCCCTTCAACTGCAAAGGCGGAAACAGCCCCGCAATCCCAGGCAGCTCTCACCCATTAAGGACATGAAAATGACAATTTTTAATAACTATGAAGTGTGGTTCGTTATTGGTAGCCAGCATCTGTATGGCCCAGAAACGCTGCGTCAAGTCACGAAGCATGCCGAACATGTGGTGAATAGCCTCAATGCGGAAGCCAAACTGCCGTGCAAACTGGTGCTTAAACCGTTAGGTACCACCCCGGATGAAATCACCCATATTTGCCGCGACGCGAACTACGATGATAAGTGCGCCGGGATGGTGGTGTGGCTGCATACTTTCTCGCCTGCCAAAATGTGGATTAACGGCCTGACTATCCTCAATAAACCGCTGATGCAGTTCCATACCCAGTACAACGCGGCTCTGCCGTGGGACAGCATCGATATGGACTTTATGAACCTGAACCAGACCGCGCACGGCGGCCGCGAGTTCGGTTTCATCGGCGCGCGTATGCGTCAACAGCACAGCGTGGTGACCGGCCACTGGCAGGATCAGGAAGCTCATCAGCGCATCGGGTCATGGATGCGCCAGGCGGTATCAAAACAGGATACTCGCCATCTGAAAGTGTGCCGTTTCGGCGATAACATGCGTGAAGTGGCGGTCACTGACGGCGATAAAGTTGCCGCGCAAATCAAGTTTGGCTACACGGTTAACACCTGGGCAGTGGGCGATCTGGTGCAGGTGGTCAACGCAGTCACTGAGGGTGAAATCAGCGCGCTGATCGATGAGTACGAAAGTACCTACCGACTGACGCCTGCGGCGCAAATCCACGGCGATAAGCGTCAGAACGTGATTGATGCCGCACGCATCGAACTGGGGATGAAGCGCTTCCTCGAACAAGGTGGGTTCCATGCGTTCACCACCACTTTTGAAGATTTACACGGCCTGAAACAACTTCCGGGTCTGGCCGTACAACGTCTGATGCAGCAGGGCTACGGCTTTGCTGGCGAGGGCGACTGGAAAACCGCCGCTCTGCTTCGCATCATGAAGGTGATGGCAACTGGTCTGCAGGGCGGCACCTCCTTTATGGAGGATTACACCTACCACTTCGAGAAAGGCAACGATCTGGCACTGGGCTCACACATGCTGGAAGTCTGCCCGACCATCGCTACCGCCGAGAAACCAATTCTCGACGTGCAGCCGCTGGGCATCGGCGGTAAAGCCGATCCGGCTCGTATCATTTTCAACACCCAGACCGGCCCGGCGATCGTCGCCAGCATGATCGATCTCGGCGATCGTTATCGTCTGTTGGTTAACACCATTGAAACGGTGAAAACCCCGCACGATCTGCCTAAGTTGCCGGTGGCTAACGCCCTGTGGAAAGCCCATCCAGATCTGCGCACAGCGTCTGAAGCCTGGATTATCGCTGGCGGCGCACACCACACCGTCTTCAGCCACGCGCTGACCCTGGACGATATGCGCCAGTTCGCCGAACTGCAGGATATCGAGCTGACTGTTATTGATAACGAGACCCGCCTGCCGTCGTTCAAAGATGCGCTGCGCTGGAACGAAGTTTATTACGGTTCAAAACGTTAAGAGGCCGTTCCCCTCCCCCTACCCTCTCCCCAGCGGGGAGAGGGGACCGCTCGAGCGCAATGCCGCCTTTCTCCCCTTCCCTTTTGGAGAGGGTCGGGGTGAGGGAAACCTGACTCGCCTGCTATTTGGAGTACATTATGTTAGAAGATCTCAAACGCCAGGTACTGGAAGCCAACCTGGCCCTGCCAAAACACAATCTTGTCACCCTTACCTGGGGCAACGTCAGCGCCGTCGACCGTGAACAAGGCGTACTGGTGATTAAACCTTCCGGCGTCGACTACAGCATGATGACCGCCGAAGACATGGTCGTGGTCAGCCTTGAGACTGGTGAAGTGGTTGAAGGTAAGAAAAAACCCTCTTCAGATACGCCAACCCACCGCCTGCTGTATCAGGCATTTCCAACGCTGGGCGGCATCGTTCACACCCATTCGCGCCACGCCACCATCTGGGCGCAGGCCGGGCAGTCGATTCCGGCCACCGGCACCACTCACGCCGACTATTTCTACGGCGCGGTCCCCTGCACCCGCCTGATGACCGACGACGAAATCAATGGTGAATATGAGTGGGAAACTGGCGAGGTGATTGTCGAAACCTTCCGTGAAAAAGGCATCGACCCGGCGCAAATGCCCGGCGTACTGGTACACTCCCACGGCCCGTTTGCCTGGGGAAAAAACGCTGAAGACGCAGTGCATAACGCTATTGTGCTCGAAGAGATCGCCTATATGGGCATCTTCTGCCGCCAGCTGGCACCACAGTTGCCGGATATGCAACAAACGCTGCTGGATAAACATTATCTGCGTAAACACGGGGCGAAAGCCTATTACGGGCAGTAACCCTCCACAACCGTCTGCAAGTCTGGTAGCCCGGACAGGTGCGAAGCACCGCCTCCGGGAACGGATGCCCGCCACACCTGTATAAAACCCCAGCACCATTGCATGAACCAGGCTATAATCAGGCCTGGTTTTTACTAATGAGAGCACGGCGTGACGCAGCCACGAGAAGGTTTTTTACTGACCCGTCACTGGCGGGATACCGCGCAGGGCACCGAACTGACCTTCTGGCTGGCGACCGATGACGGCCCGCTTCAGGTCACGCTGCCGCCGCAGGAATCCGTTGCTTTCATCCCCGAATCCCAGCGCGCGCAGGTTGAACGCCTGCTGCAAGGGGAAAACGGCCACCGTATTGCTCCCCTCACCCTGAAAGATTTTCATCGCCAGCCGGTGTTTGGCCTCTACTGCCGCGCTCACCGCCAGCTGATGCGACTGGAAAAAAAACTGCGCGAAAACGGCATCACGGTCTATGAAGGCGATATTCGTCCACCAGAGCGCTATCTGATGGAGCGCTTTATCACCGCCCCGGTGTGGGTCGAAGGTGACGCGCGCGGCCAGCAGCTGGTTAACGCGCGGATGAAGCCCAACCCCGACTACCGCCCGCCGCTAAAATGGGTTTCACTGGATATCGAAACCAGCCGCCACGGCGAGCTCTACTGCATCGGCCTTGAAGGCTGCGGGCAGCGAGTCGTCTATATGCTCGGGCCTGAACCTGCTTCTTCGCCAGATGTCAATTTTGAGCTGGAGTATGTTGCCAGCCGCCCCCTGCTGCTGGAAAAACTTAACGCCTGGTTTGCCGCCCACGACCCGGACGTACTGATTGGCTGGAACGTCGTGCAGTTCGATTTACGTGTCCTGCAAAAGCACGCCGAGCGCTATCGTATCCCGCTGATGCTCGGGCGCGGCAACAGCGAACTGGAGTGGCGCGAGCACGGGTTTAAAAACGGCGTCTTCTTCGCTCAGGCCAACGGCCGCTTGATTATCGACGGCATCGAGGCGCTAAAATCCGCCTTCTGGAACTTTTCCTCTTTTGCCCTGGAATCGGTCGCTCGCGAGCTGCTCGGCGAGGGGAAAGCCATTGATAATCCCTGGGATCGGATGGACGAAATCGATCGCCGCTTTAACCAAGATAAACCGGCGCTGGCAACCTATAACCTGCAGGATTGCGAGCTGGTTACGCGTATCTTTCACAAAACGGAGATCATGCCGTTTTTGCTGGAGCGCGCTACGGTCAACGGCCTGCCTGCGGATCGTCACGGCGGCTCGGTCGCCGCCTTCGGCCATCTCTATTTCCCGCGTATGCACCGTTTGGGCTACGTCGCGCCAAACCTCGGCGAAGTGCCGCCACAGGCCAGCCCCGGCGGCTACGTGATGGACTCGCGGCCCGGCCTGTACGATTCGGTGCTGGTGCTGGACTATAAGAGCCTGTACCCGTCAATTATTCGCACCTTCCTGATCGACCCCGTAGGGCTGGTTGAAGGACTGGCGCAGCCCGATGATGCTCACAGTACCGAAGGTTTTCTTGGCGCGCGATTCTCGCGTGAGAAACACTGCCTGCCGGGGATTGTCGGGCAGATCTGGCACGGGCGCGACGAGGCAAAACGGCATAAAAATAAGCCACTGTCGCAGGCGCTGAAGATCATCATGAACGCCTTCTACGGCGTACTCGGTACCAGCGCCTGCCGCTTTTTCGATCCGCGCCTGGCCTCCTCAATTACCATGCGCGGCCACGCGATTATGCGCCAGACCAAAGCGCTGATTGAATCCCAGGGCTATGACGTCATCTACGGCGATACCGACTCCACCTTCGTGTGGCTCAAACGCCCCCACAGCGAAGAGGAAGCAAGCAGCATCGGCCGCTCGCTGGTGGCCTTTGTTAACGAGTGGTGGGCGACAGAACTTGGCAAAGATAACCTGACCAGCACCCTGGAGCTGGAGTTTGAAACCCACTTCTGCCGCTTTTTAATGCCCACCATTCGCGGTGCCGATACCGGCAGTAAAAAACGCTACGCCGGGATGATTCAGGAAGGAAGCGAACAGCGCATGGTGTTTAAAGGGCTGGAGACGGTACGCACCGACTGGACACCGCTGGCCCAGCAGTTTCAGCAGGAGCTTTATCTGCGCATCTTCCGCAATCAGCCCTATCGCGACTACGTGCGCGAAACCATTGATAAACTGATGAACGGCGAGTTTGACGATCGGCTGGTCTACCGTAAGCGCCTGCGCCGCCCGCTGGCGGAGTATCAGCGTAACGTGCCGCCGCACGTGCGCGCGGCAAGGCTCGCGGATGAGCAAAACGTCAAGCTGGGCAGGCCGCAGCAGTATCAGCAGCGCGGCAGCATTAAGTATGTCTGGACCACCAGCGGGCCCGAGCCGGTGGACTATCAGCAATCACCGCTCGATTATGAGCACTATTTGTCAAAGCAATTACAGCCTGTTGCCGACGGAATTCTTCCCTTTGTCGACGACGATTTTGCTACAATAGTGACAGGTCAGCTGGGGCTATTTTGATTTTTACTCATTCATTCAACCTGCAAAAAAGCAGTAAATTGAAGGGTGAGCAGGACGTGACGAACGTTCCGCCATCCAGTAATATAGCGCCCTTTCCATTCCCGGACCCAATATTGACACATCTCCGACCTTTCTGGAGATGATCAACTATTGCCTGCAATTAAAGAACTAAAGAGCCGAACATATATGCCTTTTACACTTGGTCAACGCTGGATTAGCGACACAGAGAGCGAACTGGGATTAGGGACGGTGGTTGCGCTGGATGCGCGCATGGTTACCCTTCTTTTCCCTGCTATCGGCGAAAACCGTCTGTACGCACGCAACGACTCCCCGATCACCCGCGTGATGTTTAACCCGGGCGATACCATCACCAGCCACGAAGGCTGGCAGCTCCAGGTTGACGAAGTTAATGAAGAGAACGGCCTGCTGGCCTACACCGGCACCCGCCTTGATACCCAGGAAGCCAACGTCACCCTGCGTGAAGTGCTGCTCGACAGCAAGCTGGTCTTCAGCAAACCGCAGGATCGCCTGTTCGCCGGACAGATCGACCGCATGGACCGTTTCGCCCTGCGCTATCGCGCGCGCAAATTTCAAAGCGAACAGTACCGTATGCCGTGGAGCGGCCTGCGCGGACAGCGCACCAGCCTGATCCCACATCAGTTGAATATCGCCCACGATGTCGGTCGCCGTCACGCGCCACGCGTCCTGCTGGCAGATGAAGTGGGCTTAGGTAAAACCATCGAAGCCGGGATGATCCTCCATCAACAATTGCTCAGTGGCGCTGCCGAACGCGTGCTGATCGTCGTTCCGGAAACTCTGCAACACCAATGGCTGGTGGAAATGCTGCGCCGCTTTAATCTACGCTTTTCGCTGTTTGATGATGAGCGTTACGCAGAAGCCCAGCACGACGCCTTTAACCCGTTTGAAACCGAACAGCTGGTTATCTGCTCGCTGGATTTCGTGCGCCGCAGCAAGCAACGTCTGGAACACCTGTGCGATGCCGAGTGGGACATTATGGTCGTCGACGAAGCGCACCACCTGGTGTGGAGCGAAGAGGCACCGAGCCGTGAATATCAGGCGATTGAACAGCTGGCCGAACGCGTGCCGGGCATTCTGCTGCTAACCGCAACCCCGGAGCAGCTGGGTATGGAGAGCCACTTCGCTCGCCTGCGCCTGCTCGACCCTAACCGTTTCCATGATTTCGCTCAGTTCGTTGAAGAACAGCAAAACTACCGCCCGGTGGCCGACGCCGTTGCCCTGCTGCTGGCGGGCAATAAACTCAACGACGCCGAACTGAACGCACTGAGCGATCTGATCGGCGAGCAGGATATTGAACCGTTATTGCAGGCCGCCAACAGCGACCGCGATGACGCACAGGCCGCCCGTCAGGAGCTGATCTCCATGCTGATGGATCGCCACGGCACCAGCCGCGTGCTGTTCCGCAACACCCGTAACGGCGTCAAGGGTTTCCCGAAACGCGAGCTGCACACCATTCGTTTGCCGCTGCCGACCCAGTATCAGACCGCTATCAAGGTCTCCGGCATTATGGGTGCGCGCAAAACTGCCGAAGAACGCGCCCGCGATATGCTCTACCCGGAACAGATTTATCAGGAATTTGAAGGCGATAGCGGCACCTGGTGGAACTTCGACCCGCGCGTCGATTGGCTGATGGGCCACCTCACCAGCCATCGCTCACAGAAAGTGCTGGTCATCTGCGCCAAAGCGGCCACCGCGCTGCAACTGGAACAGGTCCTGCGCGAGCGCGAAGGTATCCGCGCGGCAGTGTTCCACGAGGGCATGTCGATTATCGAGCGCGACCGCGCCGCTGCCTGGTTTGCTGAAGAGGATACCGGCGCTCAGGTGCTGCTATGTTCTGAAATTGGCTCCGAAGGGCGTAACTTCCAGTTCGCCAGCAACCTGGTGATGTTCGACCTGCCGTTCAACCCGGATCTGCTCGAGCAGCGTATCGGCCGTCTGGACCGTATCGGCCAGGCCCACGATATTCAGATCCACGTTCCGTATCTGGAAAGAACCGCTCAGTCGGTGCTGGTACGTTGGTATCACGAAGGGCTGGACGCATTCGAGCACACCTGTCCGACCGGTCGCACCGTTTACGACAGCGTGCATAACGAACTGATTAACTACCTTGCCGCGCCAGAAAATACCGACGGCTTTGACGATTTGATCAAATCCTGCCGCCAGCAGCATGACGCGCTGAAAGTCCAACTGGAACAGGGTCGCGACCGCCTGCTGGAGATCCACTCTAACGGCGGAGAAAAAGCCCAGGCACTGGCGGAAAGCATTGAAGAGCAAGATGACGACACCAGCCTGATCGCGTTCTCCATGAACCTGTTTGATATTGTCGGTATCAACCAGGACGATCGCGGTGAAAACCTGATTGTTCTGACCCCGTCAGACCATATGTTGGTTCCTGACTTCCCGGGCCTGCCGGAAGATGGCTGCACCATTACCTTCGAACGTGATGTTGCGCTGTCTCGCGAAGACGCACAGTTCATCACCTGGGAGCACCCGCTGATTATCAACGGTCTGGATCTGATCCTCTCCGGCGATACCGGCAGCAGCACCATTTCCCTGTTGAAGAACAAAGCGCTGCCGGTAGGAACCCTGCTGCTGGAGCTGATTTACGTCGTCGAAGCGCAGGCGCCGAAGCATCTACAGCTTAACCGCTTCCTGCCGCCGACGCCGGTGCGCATGCTGCTCGACAAAAACGGTAATAACCTCGCCGGTCAGGTGGAATTCGAAAGCTTTAACCGCCAGCTGAGCGCAGTTAACCGCCATACCGGCAGCAAGCTGGTTAACGCCGTCCAACAGGATGTTCACGCCATTTTGCAACAGGGAGAAGGCCAGGTGGCCAAAGCGGCCCAGGCACTGATCGATGCCGCGCGTAGCGAAGCAGACGATAAGCTGTCGGCTGAACTGTCGCGTCTTGAAGCACTGCGCGCCGTTAACCCGAACATCCGCGATGATGAACTGGCGGCTATCGAGAGCAACCGTCAGCAGGTTATGGACGCGCTGGCCCAGGCAGGCTGGCGTCTCGATGCGCTGCGCTTAATCGTGGTCACCCACCAGTAACGGAACGCGAATATGGCGATGGAAAACTACAATCCGCCACAGGATCCCTGGCTGGTTATCCTCTATCAGGATGAGCACATTATGGTGGTCAACAAGCCCAGCGGCTTGTTGTCCGTGCCGGGGAGACTGGAGGAACACAAAGACAGCGTGATGACGCGAATTCAACGCGACTTCCCGCAGGCTGAGTCAGTGCACCGCCTGGATATGGCCACCAGCGGCGTGATTGTGGTGGCGCTGACTAAAGCAGCCGAGCGCGAGCTGAAGCGTCAGTTCCGCGAACGCGAGCCGAAAAAGCAGTACGTCGCCCGCGTGTGGGGGCATCCGGAAAAAGCGGAAGGTCTGGTGGATTTACCGCTGATTTGCGACTGGCCGAACCGGCCAAAGCAGAAGGTGTGTTACGAAACCGGCAAAGCAGCGCAAACCGAGTATGAAGTGCTGGAGTTCGCACAGGATAATACCGCCCGCGTGCGCCTCAAGCCGATTACCGGACGTTCGCATCAGCTGCGCGTGCATATGCTGGCGCTGGGCCATCCGATTCTTGGCGACCGCTTTTATGCCTCGCCAGAAGCGCTGGCCATGGCGCCGCGTCTGCTGCTGCACGCCGAAACGCTGACCATCACCCACCCATCGTTCGGTAACGCGATGACATTTCGCGCCCCCGTCGATTTCTAATCATTCAGAACTGTCCCGGGTCGTGCCGCTAGCGGCTCACCCGGGCTATCCCATTGCTTATTCAGCAAACGAGAAGTTCGCGTTAATCGCGGGCAAACCACGCATCAATCATCTTCTCGACGCGAGCGACAACCAGCCCGGTATCATGACGACGACTGCGTGCGCAGGCATGCGCGGGTTCTTCGCACAGCAGGCAGCGGCGCTGATTTTCACCCATTGATTGACGACCAACCAGGCCATTTTTCGGGCAAATAACGTCGATATCCCACAGGCGGCCCAGCGGATGAGTCTGTTCCAGCTCCGAGCAAAACGCTTTGATTTCACTGGCGGCGTGATCAACACACCACAGCGCTTCCGGGCCGGTCGGCAGCCACAATACCTGGCGATCGAGCGTTTGCCAGCGATGTTTCCACAGCATCTGATCGCAGGCCTGCAGCGCCACACCCATCATATTACGGTAGCGAATGCTGTCTTTCACCGCGCCCGGCGTCACCAGGGTCAGCGAAATCACCGGCTGCTGATAATGGGCTAACCAGTCGGCCTGGCGAGCCGCACGCTGCTCTTTCGCCGCCAGCAGCGCTTCCATGCTTACGCCCTCACGGGCGAGAGTATCCACTGACATTTGTTCCTCTCCTCACTTAATAAAAGACAGCGATCGGGCTGTCGTCGCAATAGCGAATAATGGCGCTGATTGTATCGCTAAACGATCCCTGTTTTGGAGACGGGGCGCAGAAATTTTCTGCGCCATTTAGCACGAAAAGCAGACTTAAGCGTTACAAAAAAGTTAAATCAGGTTAAAAAATGACTGAGGAATAGCAGACCCAATGAAACATTAATCGCACCACCAATTCTTGTTGCGATCTGCGCGAACGGCATCAGGTTCATGCGGTTGCCGGAAGTCAGAATCGCCACGTCGCCGGTGCCGCCCTGACCGCTCTGGCAACAGGAAACAATCGCCACATCAATCGGATGCATACCTATCTTTTTCCCCACCACAAAGCCGGTCGCCACCAGCGCCGACACGGTGCTGATAATCACCAGCAGGTTGCTCACGGTGAAGGCGTTGACCAGCTCCTGCCAGGGGGTGATCGCCACGCCAACGGCAAACAAAATCGGATAGGTTACCGCCGTGCGGAAGAATTTATACACCATTTGCGAGCCCTCCTGCAGACGTGGAGAGACACCGTTAGCCAGTTTCAGCAGTACTGCGAGGAACAACATCCCCACCGGAGCCGGCAGGCCAATCATCTTCTGACCCAACATTCCCAGCATATACAGCAGCACAGCCAGCAGCGCGCCGGAGGCCAGCGTCGTCACATCCATTTTTCCCTCAGCAGACTCTTCGCGGTGCGTTTCGTTGCGGCGGTTTGGCATCAGCTGTCCTTCGCCGGTTAAATGCGGGAAGCGTTTGCCGAGCTGGTTTAAACAGCCGGAGATAACAATCGCCGTCAGGCTGCCCAACATCACCATAGGCAGCACGCGGCCCAGTGCAACGCCCTGATCCATATGCATCAGCGCGGCATAGCCTATCGACAGCGGAATAGCCCCCTCGCCTACGCCGCCAGCCATAATCGGCAGGACAATAAAGAAGAATACCTGGAACGGCTCCAGCCCCAGAGCGGTACCGACGCCAACGCCAACCAGCATGCCAACGATTTCTCCGCACAGCATCGGGAAGAAAATTCGCAGAAAGCCCTGAATCAGCGTGGTACGGTTCATGCTCATGATGCTGCCGACGATGATGCAGCAGATGTAGAGATAGAGAATGTTGGTCGACTTATAGAACCTGGTGGTCGATTCCACCACCACATCCGGCAGCAGGCCATAGTGCACCAGCGCGGAGGGAATAAACGTCGCGCAGATCGCCGCAGCGCCGAGCTTGCCCAGAACCGGCAAACGCTTACCGAATTCACCGCAGGCAAAGCCGAAAAAGGCCAGCGTTGCCACCATCACCACAATGTCGCTCGGCAGCTTGCCGCCCAGGCAGTCCAGCGCGATCAGGCCACCGGCTAGTAGAAACAGCGGCAGCGGGATAATACCGACTTTCCAGTTATCGAGGATATGCCACCAGCGCTGCTTGAGCGGTGCTTTCGGCGTATTAATAGGGTCGATGGTTGCAGAGAATGCATTGTCTGTGGTGCTCATAATTAAGCCCTCTGGTTATTATTACTTTTCAGGTTAGAGGGCCATACGCAGACTTAATGTGAGGCGTCACAGATTAAACACGAAGTTTTAATGGTCATTATGGTTTTTATGGTTTCTATTATTTATGTGATATTTCTCTGATTTATTAGCGTGGTTTTTATGGTTTTAAATCTACCTGCTAATTCACTTTGATAAATTCACCGCCAGCGGATAATTCTGCTTCCCTGATGCCTGTGTATACCCTAAATAATTCGAGTTGCTTAAAGGCGGCAAGGGAGTGAATCCCCAAGAGCATAGATA
The DNA here is from genome assembly GCF_003261575.2 of Klebsiella huaxiensis. GTDB lineage: Bacteria > Pseudomonadota > Gammaproteobacteria > Enterobacterales > Enterobacteriaceae > Klebsiella > Klebsiella huaxiensis. The sequence goes on from NZ_CP036175.1 coordinate 5,035,169, forward strand.
AACTATGCGACTGGGGTGAGCGAGCGTAGCCAACACATAAGCAACTTGAAGTATGACGGGTATAGGTGTTCACAAATTTCCTTCAGCCATGATGTCGGCAGCGCAAAAGATGATAAAGTGCCGCATCCCTGATACTGTGCATCATACTTATGAAAGTTTCATTTCAATTTAAGTTGTTCATTTCGCTGGTCGCCTTTTTCTCAGTCCTGTTTGCACTGCTGGGCGCTTATTATTATTTCGACGCCAGCCATCAGCTTTATCAGGAAATGAGCGCCCGCGCTAAAATACAGGCGGAAGAAATTGCTTTAATGCCGAATTTACGTCAGCAGGTCGCACGTGAAGACCCGCAGGCGATAAAACCGTTTATGCAAAATATCGCCGCCCACAGCGACGCCAGCTTTATCGTGATTGGCGATAAGCGGGGAGTGCATCTATTTCACTCGGTCCATCCGGAATGGGTCGGGACGCGGTTAGTTGGCGGCGATAACCAGGCGGTGCTGGAGGGGAAAAGCACCACCACCATCCGTAAAGGCGGGCTCGGTATTTCGCTACGCAGCAAAGCGCCGATTCTTGATGATGCGGGTCGGGTTGTGGGGATTGTCTCCGTTGGCTATCTCACCAGCTACCTCGACAGCATCACGCTGGAAAAAGTGATTAATATTTTCGTCGCCGCCGTACTGCTGCTTATCGCGCTGTTTGTCTTCTCCTGGTACTTCACCCGCAGCATCAAGAAGCAGATTTTCTCGCTAGAGCCGCGCGAAATCGGCCTGTTGGTGCGCCAGCAAAAAGCGATGATGGAGTCGATATACGAAGGGGTGATTGTGATTGACCACAACCGGCGTATCAAAGTGATAAACCACGCCGCCCGCAGCCTGCTTGGGCTGAGCCAACTCGCGCACCAGCTGCGCGGTAAGTCGATTGATAATGTCATCACCCCGCAACCGTTTTTCGCCAGCGCAGAGATGCTCGAAAGCGATACCCACGATGAGCTGTGTCGCTTTAATCAGCTTACCGTGCTCGCCAGCCGGGTGCGTATCATGCTGGAGGATTCGCTACAGGGCTGGGTAATTACCTTCCGCGACCGCGACGAAATCAACTCCCTTAGCGCCCAGCTCAGCCAGGTCAAACGCTACGTCGACAACCTGCGCATCATGCGTCACGAGCAGCTAAACCGCATGACCACCCTTTCCGGCCTGCTGCATCTGGGCCACTATGATGAGGCGATTCGCTATATTCAGGCCCAGTCGGAACATGCTCAGGAGCTGCTGGACTTTATCTCATCGCACTTTAATTCACCGACACTCTGCGGACTGCTGCTGGGTAAAGCCGCCAGGGCGCGGGAAAAAGGCGTTGAGCTGAACTTTGACCCGGCCTGTCGTATCGACCGTCCTCTGTCATCGTTGATGGAGTCCGAGTTAATTTCTATCATCGGCAACCTGCTGGATAACGCCATTGAAGCCACCCAGCGCGCCGAGCTACCGCACGAACCGGTTGAAGTTCTGATCCAGTTGAACGCCCGGGAGTTAATGATTGAAGTGGCTGACCGCGGGGTTGGTATTCGTGCGGAAATCCGCGAGCGCATTTTTGAACGCGGCGTTACCACCAAAACCCGTGGCGATCACGGCATGGGTCTGTATCTTATTGAACGTTATGTCACTCAGGCGGGCGGCACAATTGAAGTGGCTGACAACGCGCCGCGCGGCGCGATTTTCACGCTGTTTATTCCCGCTGATGGGCCTGTTCATCCGCAACAAGAGACGCACTATGCATCATGACCTGGTCGATGTTCTGATCATCGAAGATGAAAACGAACTGGCGCGACTGCACGCCGAGCTTATCCAGAAACACCCGCGCATGCGGCTGGTAGGTATAGCAGCCTCACTCACTCAAGCGCGGCAAATGCTCAATACCAGGCCACCGCAGTTGGTGCTGCTCGATAACTACCTGCCGGATGGCAAAGGGGTCACGCTGATGACCGATCCTGTTCTGGCTAATGCCCACTGCTCGGTGATTTTTATCACCGCCGCCAGCGATATGGAAACCTGTAGCCTCGCTATCCGCAACGGCGCTTTCGATTACATTCTCAAGCCGGTGTCATGGAAGCGCCTGAGCCAGTCGCTAGAGCGGTTTGTGCAGTTTTACGATCAACAGCGCGAATGGAAGATTGTCGACCAGCAGAACGTCGATTCGCTGTATCAGCTACAGGCAAAAAACTACCGTACCGACAGCGGCAGTAAAGGCATCGAGGAGAAAACGCTGGCGCTGGTGCAAAACCTGTTTACCGGCAGAGAGGATCGCTGCTTTTCAGTGGATGAAGTGGTTAGCGAGGCAGGATTAAGCAAAACCACTGCCCGGCGCTATCTGGAGCACTGTGTGGAAATTGGCTTTCTGGAAGTGGAGATGCTGTACGGGAAGATTGGCCATCCGCGCCGTATGTATCGTCGCGCCGCAAGCGCATCCTGACGCCTCTCCCCGACGGGGAGAGGCCAGTAATTTAAAATCCGCGCTGCTCTTTAATCAGCTCCCAGGCTTTCTGGATCTCCTGCGCTTTCTGCTTGGCCATCTCCATCATTTCCGGCGGCAGACCTTTCGCCACCAGCTTATCCGGATGGTGCTCGCTCATCAGCTTACGGTAGGCGCGTTTGACGGTCGCGGCGTCGTCGGTTGGCTTCACCCCTAATACGTTACAGGCATCCTCGAGGGTTGGCCCGCGCTGCGCCTGCTGCCAGCCGGCATTGCCGCCGTGCTGACCGTACGATTGCTGCTGCGAACCGCCGCCAAACTGCGCGCCGCCCTGCATCATGCGCAGGAACTGCTCAAACTGGGCGCGGGAGATACCCAGCTCATCAGCAATGACAAACAGCACTTCGCGTTCGTTGGGGTGCAGGTCGCCGTCAGCAAAGGCCGCCTGCAGCTGAATTTCCAGAAACATCCGAATCAAATCGAACCGACCAAAACAGACGCTGCGCAGCTGGCGCATTTTCTCACGCAGCGGGTAATCATCTGATTTTCCGACCCGAAATGCGTGCTGAGCCGCAGTACGCGCTTCGCCGTGCAGATTCATCCGATCCATCAGCAAATTGGCGACATGAATATCGGCTTCAGTGACACGGCCTTTAGATTTGGTCAGATGCCCCATCACTTCGAAAGTGGTGGAGAAGAACAGCGACTGGCGCTCCTGCTGGTTGGCAAAAACATTCAGCCGACGACTGCGTGCGCGGTCAAACATATGCCCGATTAAGAAGCCCAGCACCACGCCCCAGAAGCCACCACCCATCATCAACGCAACCGCAACGCCAATTATTTTACCCAAATACTGCATAGACTCCCCAATCTCTCTGCCGCCAGTTAAGCTATATCTGACCGCACATTACAAAGCGTTGACGCCTCGGTCAATTGTGGGACATAGCCTATAATTTGCTTTATCATACTCGTCATTCTACACGGTGCCTAACGCTCGGGTTCGAAACGGGCAGGATTAACACTAGCGCGATTAAGATGAGTACGTTAGGCTCTGACCGTTTGCAAGCCGCTGCCACACGATGACGGAACAACAAATACAACGTATGAAAAAACGTATTCCCAGCCTCCTGGCCACCATGATTGCCAGCGCCTTGTATAGCCAACAGGGCCTCGCTGCCGATCTCGCCACGCAATGTATGCTTGGCGTCCCAAGCTACAATCGTCCTCTGGTTGAAGGGAAACCCAACGACCTGCCGGTGACGATCGATGCCGATCATGCGAAGGGTAATTATCCTGATAACGCCGTCTTTACCGGCAACGTTGATATCAATCAGGGTAATAGCCGCCTGCAGGCCGATGAAGTTCAGCTCCATCAACAGCAGGCCGCGGGTCAGCCGCAGCCTGTACGCACGGTCGATGCACTCGGCAACGTTCACTACGACGACAATCAGGTTATCCTGAAAGGGCCAAAGGCCTGGTCAAATCTGAACACCAAAGATACCAACGTCTGGCAGGGCGACTACCAAATGGTTGGCCGTCAGGGGCGCGGTACCGCTGACCTGATGAAACAGCGTGGTGAAAACCGCTATACCATTTTAGAAAACGGCAGCTTTACCTCCTGTCTGCCGGGCTCTGACACCTGGAGCGTCGTCGGCAGCGAAGTTATCCACGACCGCGAAGAGCAGGTCGCGGAGATCTGGAACGCACGCTTTAAGCTCGGCTCGGTACCGATTTTTTACAGTCCCTACCTGCAGCTGCCGGTAGGCGATAAGCGTCGTTCAGGCTTCCTGATCCCTAACGCTAAATACAGCACCAAAAACGGCGCAGAATTCTATCTTCCTTATTACTGGAATATCGCGCCGAACTTTGATGCCACGATCACCCCGCACTATATGAGCAAGCGTGGCGGCGTGATGTGGGAAAACGAATTTCGCTACCTGACTCAGGCTGGCGCGGGTTTATTCGAGTTTGATTACCTACCATCGGATAAGGTTTACGAGGACGATCACTCTGGCGACAGCAACAGTCGCCGCTGGCTGTTCTACTGGAACCATTCTGGCGTCGTAGACCAGGTATGGCGCTTCAATGCCGACTACACCAAAGTCAGCGACCCGGACTACTTTAACGATTTCAGCTCCAAATACGGTTCCAGTACCGATGGCTACGCTACGCAAAAATTGAGCGCGGGCTACGCCAATCAGAACTTTGACGCGACCGTATCGACCAAGCAGTTCCAGGTCTTTGACCGCGACTCAAGCAACGCCTATTCCGCTGAGCCGCAGCTGGACGTGAACTACTATCAGAACGATGTCGGCCCGTTTGATACCCATTTTTACGGGCAAGCCGTACATTTTGTTAACTCGAACAGCAAAATGCCGGAAGCGACTCGCGTTCACTTCGAGCCGACCATCGATCTGCCGCTGTCTAACGGCTGGGGCAGCATCAATACCGAAGCCAAACTGCTGGCAACCCACTATCAGCAGAGCAATCTCGATCATTACAACGCGGTCAACGGCACCGACTATAAAGACTCGGTTAATCGCGTGATGCCGCAGTTTAAAGTTGATGGCAAAATGGTTTTCGAGCGCGATATGCAAGAGAGCTATACCCAGACGCTCGAACCGCGTATGCAGTATCTGTACATCCCCTATCGTGACCAGAGCAAAATAGGTAGCTACGACTCAACGCTGCTGCAATCTGACTATAGCGGCCTGTTCCGTGACCGTACCTACAGCGGCCTCGATCGCATTGCTTCAGCCAACCAGGTCTCCACCGGCGTCACATCTCGCGTTTATGATGCCGCCGCAGTTGAACGTTTTAACATTTCCGTTGGTCAAATCTACTATTTCACCGAGGCGCGAACCGGTGACGACAACATCAACTGGGAGAATAACGACACGCGAGGTTCACTGGTATGGGCCGGCGATACCTACTGGCGCATCACCGATGACTGGGGTTTACGCGGGGGAATTCAGTACGATACGCGTCTGGATAACGTCGCTACCGGTAGCGGAACCGTGGAATACCGTCGCGACGAAAACCGTTTAGTACAGCTTAACTATCGTTACGCGAGCCCGGAATACATTCAGGCGACTCTGCCATCGTATTCCACCGCGAAGCAATATAAAGATGGTATTTCGCAGGTGGGGATGACCGCCAGTTGGCCAATAGTCGATCGTTGGGCAGTTGTTGGCGCGTACTACTACGACACGAATACCAGAAAGTCAGCAAATCAGATGTTAGGGGTGCAGTATAGCTCTTGTTGCTACGCTATCCGTGTCGGCTATGAACGTAAGATCAACGGCTGGGATAACAGCAGCAGCGAAAGCAAATACGACAACACCTTCGGCTTTAACATCGAGCTGCGTGGTCTGAGCTCCAATTACGGTCTCGGCACCCAGCAGATGCTGCGTTCGAACATTTTACCGTACCAGAGCTCCCTGTGATGTGGCTGGTTTAAACGTAATCCGCAATTGCGGTTAATTGAAATGGAAAAAGTATGAAGAACTGGAAAACGCTGCTTCTCGGTATCGCCATGATCGCGAATACCAGTTTCGCTGCCCCGCAGGTTGTCGATAAAGTAGCGGCTGTCGTCAATAATGGCGTTGTTCTGGAAAGCGACGTCGCTGGTTTGATGCAATCGGTAAAACTTAACGCCGGCCAGGCCGGGCAGCAACTGCCGGATGATGCAACCCTGCGTCATCAGATCCTCGAACGTCTGATCATGGATCAGATAGTCCTGCAGATGGGCCAGAAAATGGGCGTGAAGATCTCTGACGATCAGCTCGACCAGGCCATTGCCAACATCGCTAAGCAGAACAATATGTCGATGGATCAGATGCGCAGTCGTCTGGCCTATGACGGTATTAACTACAACACCTACCGTAGTCAGATTCGCAAAGAGATGACGATTTCGGAAGTGCGTAATAACGAAGTTCGTCGTCGCATCACCGTTCTGCCGCAGGAAGTAGAAACCCTGGCAAAACAAATTGGCGATCAGAATGACGCCAGCACTGAGCTGAATCTCAGCCACATCCTAATCCCGCTGCCGGAAAACCCAACTTCCGAGCAGGTTGCAGAGGCTCAGGACCAGGCAAACTCAGTAGTTGAGCAGGCGCGCAGCGGTGCAGACTTCGGCAAATTAGCTATCACCTATTCTGCCGATCAGCAGGCGCTGAAAGGCGGCCAGATGGGCTGGGGTCGTATTCAGGAACTGCCTGGCATCTTCGCTCAGGCGCTGAGCACCGCGAAGAAAGGCGATATCGTTGGCCCGATTCGTTCCGGCGTTGGCTTCCATATCCTGAAAATTAACGATATGCGCGGCGGCAGCAAAAGTATCTCCGTTACCGAAGTTCACGCTCGCCACATCCTGCTGAAACCTTCGCCGATCATGAACGACGATCAGGCACGGGCGAAGCTTGAGCAGATCGCAGCAGATATTAAGAGCGGCAAAACCACCTTTGCTCAAGCGGCGAAAGAGTTCTCTGAAGATCCGGGTTCTGCTAACCAGGGCGGTGATTTAGGTTGGGCAACTCCGGATATTTTCGATCCGGCGTTCCGCGACGCGATTCTGCGCCTCAACAAAGGCCAGACCAGCGCTCCGGTTCACTCATCCTTCGGCTGGCACCTGATTGAACTGCTGGATACCCGCAACGTCGACAAAACCGACGCCGCGCAGAAAGACCGTGCTTACCGCATGCTGATGAACCGTAAATTCTCCGAAGAAGCGGCTACCTGGATGCAGGAACAGCGCGCCAGCGCGTACGTTAAAGTTCTGAGTAACTAAATGATCGGTACACAACGAGTCGTAATCACTCCCGGCGAACCCGCCGGGATTGGCCCCGACCTCGTCGTGCAGCTTGCGCAGCGCGACTGGCCGGTAGAGCTGGTGATTTGCGCCGATGGCGCCCTGTTATCCGACCGAGCAAACCTGCTCGGTCTTCCTTTATCCCTTAGGCCTTACGACCCCACCGTTCCTGCCTCAGCGCAGCGCGCGGGCACCCTGACGCTTCTTCCTGTCGCTCTCAACGTACCGGTTGAGCCAGGTGTGCTTAACGTTAGCAACGGTGGTTACGTGGTCGACACGCTGGCCCGCGCCTGCGATGGCTGCCTGAACGGCGAATTTGCCGCGCTGATCACCGGGCCGGTGCATAAGGGCATTATCAATGATGCAGGTATCGCCTTTACTGGTCACACCGAGTTCTTTGAAGAGCGCTCACAGGCCAGTAAAGTGGTGATGATGCTGGCAACCGAAGAGCTGCGCGTGGCGCTGGTGACCACTCATCTGCCGCTAAAAGCGATAAGCGATGCGATTACGCCAGACCTGCTGCGTGAAATCATCACCATTCTGCATCACGACCTGCGCACCAAATTTGGCATTAATGACCCGCACGTGCTGGTCTGCGGCCTGAACCCGCATGCAGGCGAAGGCGGTCACATGGGAACGGAAGAGATCGATACGATTATTCCGGTGCTTGAAGAGATGCGCGCAAAGGGCATGAACCTGAGCGGCCCACTCCCGGCAGACACCCTGTTTCAGCCGAAATATCTCGACCATGCCGATGCGGTACTCGCGATGTATCACGATCAGGGCCTGCCCGTGCTAAAATACCAGGGCTTTGGCCGCGGCGTGAATATTACGCTCGGTTTACCTTTTATTCGCACCTCTGTTGACCACGGTACCGCACTCGAACTTGCGGGCCAGGGAAAAGCGGAAGTCGGCAGTTTTATCACGGCGCTTAATCTCGCCATCAAAATGATTGTTAATACCCAATGAATAATCGAGTCCATCAGGGCCACTTAGCCCGTAAACGTTTCGGGCAAAACTTTCTCAACGATCAGTTCGTGATCGACAGCATTGTCTCGGCCATTAATCCACAAAAAGATCAGGCGATTGTTGAAATCGGCCCCGGCCTTGCCGCACTGACTGAGCCGGTCGGTGAACGCCTCGACAAATTGACCGTTATCGAGCTGGACCGCGATCTGGCTGCACGTTTGCAAACGCATCCGTTCCTCGGACCGAAGCTGACGATTTATCAGCAAGATGCGATGACCATGAACTTCCGCGAGCTGTCGCAGACCATGGGCCAGCCGCTGCGCGTGTTTGGCAACCTGCCGTACAATATCTCCACGCCGCTGATGTTCCATCTGTTCAGCTATACTGATGCCATTGCCGACATGCACTTTATGCTGCAAAAAGAAGTCGTCAATCGTCTGGTTGCCGGGCCGAACAGTAAGGCGTATGGTCGATTGAGCGTGATGGCGCAATATTACTGCCAGATAATTCCGGTACTTGAAGTCCCGCCGAGCGCCTTTACGCCAGCACCTAAAGTGGATTCTGCCGTCGTGCGTCTGGTGCCTTACCGCACGCTGCCGCATCCGGTAAAAGAGATTCGCGTGCTGAGCCGCATCACCACCGAGGCTTTCAACCAGCGTCGGAAAACGATCCGTAACAGCCTCGGCAATCTGTTCAGCGTCGAGGTTCTGACCGAGCTGGGTATCGACCCGGCGAAGCGTGCAGAAAATATTTCCGTGGCGCAGTATTGTCAGTTAGCTAACTGGTTATCTGAGAACGCGCCCACCAAGGAGAGCTAACCATGATCAATTCGCCCCGAGTTTGTGTGCAGGTACAAAGCGTCTATATCGAATCGCAATCTTCTCCAGAAGAAGAGCGCTACGTTTTCGCTTATACCGTCACCCTGCGTAATTTGGGGCGGACTCAGGTTCAGCTTCTTGGTCGCTACTGGCTTATCACCAACGGCAATGGTCGTGAGACCGAAGTTCAGGGTGAAGGGGTTGTCGGCGAGCAGCCGCATATTCCGGCCGGCGGCGAATTTCAATATACCAGCGGCGCGGTTATTGAAACGCCGCTGGGCACCATGCAGGGACACTATGAGATGATCGATGTGAACGGCGCGCCGTTCTCCATTGAAGTCCCTGTTTTCCGTCTCGCAGTACCCACTCTCATCCATTAAAACAATGTCTACATACCTTATTGGCGACGTTCACGGTTGCTACGATGAACTGATCGCATTATTAGAGCAGGTGGAGTTTAATCCTGAGGTTGATACGCTGTGGCTCACGGGCGACCTGGTCGCGCGCGGCCCCGGTTCGCTCGAAGTACTGCGTTTCGTAAAACTGCTTGGCGATAGCGTGCGCATTGTGCTGGGTAATCACGACCTACATCTGCTGGCGGTATTTGCGGGTATCAGCCGCAACAAACCGAAAGACCGACTGAAATCACTGCTTGAAGCGCCGGATGCCGACGAACTGCTCAACTGGCTACGTCGTCAGCCGATGATGCAAATCGATGAAGAGAAAAAGCTGGTGATGGCTCATGCAGGCATCACTCCGCAGTGGGATCTAGAAACCGCCAAACAGTGCGCCCGCGATGTTGAGGCGGTGCTGTCCAGCGACTCCTACCCGTTCTTTCTCGATGCCATGTACGGCGATATGCCGAACAACTGGAGTAACGAACTCAGCGGTCTGGCACGCCTGCGCTTTATCTCCAACGCTTTTACCCGCATGCGCTACTGCTTCCCGAACGGGCAGTTGGATATGTATGCCAAAGAAGCGCCGGAAAGCGCCCCCGCACCGCTCAAACCGTGGTTCGCCATTCCTGGCCCGGTAGCGAGCGAATACAGCATCGCCTTCGGTCATTGGGCTTCGTTGGAAGGAAAAGGAACGCCGGAAGGCATTTACGCGCTGGATACCGGCTGCTGCTGGGGCGGAGATCTCACCTGTCTGCGCTGGGAAGATAAAATGTACTTCACGCAGCCGTCGAATCGCCAGAAAAATATGGATGAAGGCGAGGCGATCGCCTCCTGAGAAAAGTCCCCCGGTGAGCCATAGCCACCGGGGAAAGCTTTAGCGGCGTTCCAGAATCTCGAAGCAGTAGCTGTGGGAGTTCTGCGCATCAGCGTCGTGAAATTCGCTGAATACCGACTCCCACTGGTCCGGATCGTAATCCGGGAAATGGGTATCGCCTTCCACTTCAGCATCAATATGCGTCAGATAGAGCTTGTGCGCTTTCGGCAGGAACTGCTCGTAAACGCGACCACCACCAATCACCATCATCTCTTCAACATCGCCGCAGGCGGCAATGGCTTCATCAACGGACTTCACCCACTGCACGCGATCGTCGGTGCCGGGCTGGCTGCTAATAACGATATTTTTACGCCCCGGTAACGGGCGTCCGATGGATTCCCAGGTCAGACGACCCATTACTACCGGCTTGTTTAAGGTGTTGCGCTTAAACCAGGCGAGATCGGCAGGCAGATTCCACGGCATGGCGTTTTCCATACCGATGACGCGATCTACCGCTAACGCCGCAATCAGACTGATCATTGATTAATTCCCGAATGCAAAAAATTGCCGCCACTATACGGAAAGCGTAATACTTCGTCGACTGGGCGAAGAGTAAAGAATCAGAAAATTTTAAGATTTGCTGGCAAGCCCACGTAAGCCACGTGAGCCGCCAGAACAGGATCTAAATTGAAAACAAATTGTTACTTGTAAAGCTAGCGTAACACGCGTAATTCATCGTCAGGCCGAGGGCTTATTCTGTGGCTCATCGGCAATATCGCCAGTGTGCCGTCCCTCTTCCGTCCCCTGCCAACCATGGCGCTGAACCAGCGATAAATGGTTGCGATCCTCGTTGATAATACCGGTCAGCATATCGCTGGTGCGTTTGAATACCGCCACCCGGGAAGCCGCATCGTTTTCCGCCATCGCCACCATCTCTTCGACCATTTGCAGATTGAAACGGCGGAACAGATCGGCACGCTCGCGAGCCTCATATGCCCCCAGCCCCAGCGCCTCGAGGGTCATTCGCCCGGACTTCAGCGCCGCTTCAAAGGTTTCACGCTCTGGCGCTTCGACGCCGACCTGACGCAGCTTGATGTAATGATCGACATCGCGGGCGCGGGAGATAATTTGCAGATGCGGGAAGTGCTCTTTCGCCAGTTCCGCCAGCTGCAGGTTAGTCTGCGGATCGTCGATGGCGTTAATCAGCACTTCTGCTTTTTCCGCCCCCGCCGATTCAAGCAGATCAACCCGCGTCGCATCACCGTAGAACACTTTCATATCAAACTTACGCAGGGTGTCGACGTGGTCAGGGTCATGATCGAGGATAACCATCTTCACGCCGCTGGAGAGCAGCACACGACCAGCAATCTGCCCATAGCGCCCGAATCCGGCGATGATGACTCGCGGCTGCTCTTCATCAATCTCATCGGCTTCACGCTCCTGACCGCTGGCAGATTTTTCCAGACGGGTCAGCAGCACCAGCAGAATCGGCGTTGCCGCCATTGACAGCGCAACGGCCAGGGTCAGCGCCTTCGCCCACTCACTGTCCAACACATCAGCCATCTGCGCCGCGCCGAAGACCACGAAAGCAAACTCGCTTCCCTGCCCGAGTAGCACCGCAAACCAGCGGCGCTGGGCGCGCGGTACACCTAACGGTTTGGCTATCAACCACAGCATCAGTGATTTAATGACCAGGAAACCAACCAGTAAAATCAGAATACGTAGCGGATGGGTCACCAGGGTACCGAAGTCGATAGACATCCCGACGCCGATAAAAAACAACCCCAGCAGCAGGCCTTTAAACGGCTCAATATCGCTTTCCAGCGCATGACGGTATTCAGAGCTTGCCAGCAATACTCCGGCAAGGAACGCCCCCATAGCCATCGACAGCCCAACCTCCTCCAGCAGCAGCCCAAAGCCAAACACCAGGAACAAGGCCACGGCGCTGAACACCTCACGCAGACCGGAGCGCGCAACAAAACGCAGCATGGGCCGGGTCAGATAGCGGCCGAGCGCCACCACCAGTGCCAGCGCCCCCGCGACTTTCAGCGCCGAGAGAGCAAACGCACCCAGCGTCGTTGAACCGCCGCTCGCCGCCAGCAGCGGGATCATCGCCACCAGCGGAATTGCCGCGATATCCTGGAACAGTAACACCGCAAATGCGCTCCGGCCCAGCTGCGTCACCGTCAGGTTGCGTTCGTTCATCGCCTGCATGGCAATCGCCGTTGATGAGAGCGCCAGGGTCATACCAATCAGTTCCGCCACCTGCCAGCGCAGGCCCAGCGACATGCAGAACAGGCCGATCAGCGCCCCGCAGACCACCATCTGCAACGCCCCGCCACCGAACACCGAGGCGCGCAGCTTCCACAGGCGCTGCGGATCCAGCTCCAGGCCGATGACAAAAAGCATCAGCACCACGCCGATTTCCGCAAAATGCAGAATCGACTCGGCGTCGGTGACCAGCCGCAACCCCCACGGGCCAATAATACAGCCAGCGATTAAGTAGCCGAGCACCGACCCCAGCCCAAGACGCACGGCAATCGGCACAATCAGCGCGGCGGACCCCAAATAGATGAGCGCCTGTATGAGCGTATGGCTATCCATTATTGTGCGCCTCCTGCCATTCGATTAAGCGTTGCCGATAATGGCGCGCCTGCGCCTGAAGGGTTTCGTCATCGCAGACAAAAGTGCAATGCATGGCGAACGGCGGCAGCCATTTCATACCACAGTACAAACCCGTCGCCTGCAGCGGCTGCGCCAGAACGTCAAAACCGGGGAATGAACCGATAGCAAAGTGGCTTTCGCCGCCACCGGTGGTCACCGCCCACATCAGCGATTTCCCGCGCAGCGCGATACCGTTGTGGCCGTAAGCCCAGCCGTGCGATAACACCTTATCCATCCACAGCTTCAGCAACGGCGGTACGCTGTACCACTGCATCGGATGCTGCCAGATAACCAGATCGGCACGGGCCAGCGCCGCCTGTTCGGCGGCGATATCGATGTTGAAATCGGGATAAAGTTGATAGAGAGAGCGTATCTCTACGCCATCAAGCGTCCTTGCCTGCTCAAGCATCCGCTTATTCGCATGCGAGTGCTGCGGATAGGGATGTGCATAAATTATAAGAATCATTGATTCGCCTGCGTTAACTCTTGTTGTAATCAGCAAGAGTGTAGACAGTTAATTGAATCGCTTACAATGATAAGTGTGATTTATATCTCATAGTGTTACGCATTTCGCGGCTGTTTAGTGACCGCAACATCCGGCTGAGTGGTATCCAGGTCGCACTTCTTCGGCAGCAGGAAGGTAATAGTCCCGGCAATGATTAACGAGCCGGCCAGCGCGCAAACCGCCACGTTCTGCCCGTAAAGATAAATCATCACCCCCACCAGATACGGACCGCAGAACCCACCAAGGTTACCCAGGCCATTAATCACGCCGCGCGCGCTACCGGCCACCTCCGGCGAGGCGATACGTCCCGGCATTGACCAGAATGGGCTGGTTGCCGATTTCAGGAAGAAGCCGCAGACCACCAGCGCGATATAGGCCGCCACCACATGTTCACGCAATATTACCGAGGCCACCAGCGCCGCTGCAAAGCAGTAAAGCGAGAAACGAACCCACAGACGACGTTTGCCGCTACGGTCGCTGAACAGCGAAATCACATAGATCCCTGCCAGCGTCGCCATGAACGGCAGTATGGCGAGGAACCCGACGCTGGCCATGCTGCCGCCGGTCAGCCCCTTCAGGATGGTCGGTAGCCACAACGTGTAGCCATAATCGCCGGTCTGGTAGAAGAAATTGAGGATCACCAGCTTCATCAGGCCAGGGTTGCGGAACACATCTTTAACCGGCGCGTTGCTTACCGGCGCTTCCGCCAGCTTCGCCGCCCGCTCGGCGGCCAGGGTAGTGACCAGATACTGACGCTCGCTTTCCGGCAACCAGCGCGCCTCTTCCGGACGGTCACTGATCATGAACCACCACACTACCAGCACCACTATCGACAGCAGGCCTTCGATGATAAACAGCCAGCGCCAGTCAAGCGCCGCGATAATCGCGCCCGATACCGGCGCGGTCAACATACCGCCCAGCGGGGCAAACATCATCACGAAAGCATTCGCCCGGCCGATCTCTTTCTCCGGGAACCAGTTGCTGATCATGGTCAACACTACCGGCAGCATTCCACCTTCAGAAACGCCGAGAATAAAACGCAGCACCAGCAACTGATATTCGTGCGTGACAAAACCGGTGGCGATAGAGACCACCGCCCAGGCCACCAGCGACCAGGCAATAAATTTCTTCCCACTGCCGTTTACCGCAATTCTGCCGCCGGGTATTTGCAGAAATAAATAACCAATAAAAAATATTCCGCTGGCGACACCGGCCATCTGGCTGGTAATACCTAAATCGGTTTCCATTCCGCCGGGCAGCGCAAAGCTAATATTAACCCGGTCCATAAACGAAATAATACAGGCGATCAACACCGGCGTAATAATACGCAGCCAGCGGGTGCTGGGAATTTTATCGTTCATATATCGCACTCTCTATGCAGAGGTTATCATTGTAATAAAGTGAGCGTAGGGACAGAGAAAAAGAAATGGTAATTAATTAATCGCGTTGGGTAATTCCGCGCCGGCGAAATAAGCGGCAACGTTGGCGTATACCACATCGCTCATTTTCTGCCGTGTCTCGTGAGTGGCGCTGGCAACGTGCGGTTGCAGGACCACATTATCGAGCGCAATGAGTTCAGCCGGTACGTTTGGCTCATCTTCGAAGACATCAAGACCCGCCCCGGCGATAACACCGTTTTGTAACGCATGAATCAGCGCTTTTTCGTCCACCAGCGAGCCACGGGCGATATTAATCAGCCAGGCGTGTTTCGGCATGACGTTAAACACGGAAGCATCAATCAGCCCGCGGTTAGCTTCGCCCCCCGAAGCCGCGATCACCAGAAAGTCGCTTTCGTGGGCCAGCGTGTGCAGATCCGCACACCACTGATAGCGCAGTCCTTTAACCTTTTTGCGATCGGTATAAAGCACTTCCATATCGAATCCGCTCGCGCGGCGGGCGATAGCCTGGCCGATATTGCCCATCCCCAGCAGGCCAATGCGTTTGCCGCTCACCTGGGTTGCCAGCGGCAGTCCGCCGTTCAGCCAGCGCCCCTCGCGCACAAAACGATCGCCCTGACACAGCTGACGTGAACCGGCCAGCAGCAAACCCATCGCCAGGTCCGCGACATCGTTGGTCAGCACACCGGAAGTGATAGAGACGGCAATCTGCCGGGAACGGGCGAAATCTAAATCGACGGCATCAGTCCCCACGCCGAAGATAGCAATCAACCCAACGTGCGGCAGCAGTTCCAGAACGCTGTTCTGTACGCCAGCATCACCCCGGGTCACAACAGCGGCAATGTTTTCCCCCTGCTCGCGCAGAAAAGTAATCGGGTCTTCCTGCTCATACAGGCGATACAGCGGAAACTCTGCAGCCAATTGCGCCTGCAGAGCGTCAATAACGGGGGCCACTAAAAGGACGGCGCGGGTAATAGCATTATTCATCAGATCACCTGTTTGATAGTTCAGTACGACGGTAGTCACTATCAAACGGGTTTTTTGTATGGTTTTTTGCGATCTGCGTCACGCTGAATCGTGTTAAAAATAGCTGTTACGCTCTCCGTGATCGCTAAGACAAAACTGGCTTGCGGCGGGCGTACGGTGGACGATGCGTTAACCTTCTGCTAACACCGAGCCATCGCCGTTCAGGCAGGATTAAATGGTTTCGCCCATCGACAGCCGATAATGCAGATCGACTTTTTCGATAGTCGGCAACCCTTTGATTTTCTTAATTAAGATCTCTGTCGCGACTTTACCCATTTCAAAACGCGGCGTCAGCACGCTGGCGAGACGCGGGGACACTATCTGCCCTATCTCCAGGCCATGAAAACCCGCAATCGCCAGCTCCTGCGGCACATTGATACCACAAGCGAGGCACTCCTGTAACACGCCGACCGCCAGATCGTCATTAGTACACAGAATCGCGTCCATATCGGCGTACATCTGCCGCGCCAGGGTCATCATTCCGGTGCCTATTGATACCGACGATACCTTATTCGGCGCGATACGCCCTTGCGGCAATCCGGCATTCGCCATCGCCTGACAGTAACCGGCATAGCGCTGCTCATCACGCACGTCAGACATCGAACCAAAGTAGATAACCCGCCGCTTGCCGCTCGCCAGCAGCATATTGGTCATATCGAACCCGGCTTTAAAATTATCGAAGCCGACATTGATACGCCCGACGTTGTCCGTCAGCCCCATCACTTCAGCCACGGGAATTTTCGCCGCATTAAGATATTTGTCTGCCCGCAAAGTATGCGCCGACTCGGTCAATAGCAGGCCCTTGACGTTAAAGGCCAGCACGGCGGCGATCTGCTCCTCTTCGCGCTGGCGGTCGTAATCGTAGTTCACCACCAGCGTCTGATAACCGTGCGCGGTGGTGACCGACTCAATTCCAGCCAGCAGATCGGCAAAAATTTGATTATGAAAGGAGGGAATAAGCACGCCAATGCGCGGGACGACAACGCTGATCATCGCCGGATTATCGGGGTCCGGCTCATAGCCAATTTCGGCAATCACGCTGGCGATACGCTCTGCCGTTTCAGGCTTCACTTTATCCGGGGTACGTAAATAGCGGCTGACGGTCATCTTGGTTACGCCCGCCAGCGCTGCAATATCATTGAGCGTAATGCGTTGTGCTTTCATCTATCGGCCCGTCAAATACATCCACTGCATCAGGCCATTATGCCTGTCGCGGGTTAAAAAGAGAATCTTACCGCTGTCCGGTTACCCAGCTGAGCGACGGTAATTTCCGCCCCGCTTCACGTTTAACGTAACCCCTTTTAGTAACATGGTTTTGAGTGATCTACATCACAGTTTTACCCGTCGAAAATCCGTGAGATAGAGCACAGGTTATTCCACTTACGTTGAAGTATGACGGGTATATATTCAGCCGTTAATCAGGATATCAAGATGAAAGATCTTTTCAGCTTACAAGGCAAACGTATTTTAATTACTGGCGCAGGACAGGGTATTGGTTTTGTCATGGCGCAGGGCCTTGCGCAATATGGTGCAGAAATTATTATTAACGATATTTCGGCATCACGCGCTGATGATGCGGTAATGAAATTACGCGATGAAGGCGCTACCGCACATGCAGCGGTATTTAACGTTACCGATGCTGATTCCGTAGAAAAAGCCATTAATCAAATTGAAAATGAAATTGGCGTAATTGACGTGTTATTTAATAATGCCGGAATTCAGCGCCGCCACCCGTTTACCGAATTTCCGGTACAGGAGTGGAACGACGTTATTTCGGTCAACCAAACTGCCGTATTTCTCGTTTCCCAGGCCGTCGCCAAACGCATGATTGGCCGCCAGCAAGGAAAAATCGTCAATATCTGCTCAATGCAGAGCGAACTCGGGCGCGACACCATAACCCCATATGCTGCGGCGAAAGGCGCAGTAAAAATGCTGACCCGCGGGATGTGCGTCGAACTGGCGCGTTATAACATTCAGGTCAACGGTATTGCGCCAGGCTACTTTAAAACCGCCATGACCCAGGCGCTGGTTGACGATAAAGCCTTTACCGACTGGCTGTGCAAACGCACACCCGCCGCTCGCTGGGGCGACCCGCAGGAGCTGGTCGGCGCAGCAGTATTTTTATCATCTAACGCCTCGAATTTCGTTAATGGCCATCTGCTGTTCGTCGACGGCGGAATGCTGGTCGCCGTCTGAACAAGGAGTTCACCATGGCAGGACAATGCATTATTTTGATGGGTGTATCCGGCACCGGTAAGACCACCGTCGGTCAGGCCCTGGCCCAGGCGCTTGGCGCGAAATTTATCGATGGCGACGATCTGCATCCTCGCAAAAATATCGTCAAAATGGCCGCCAGTCAGCCGCTTGATGACGACGATCGCCAGCCGTGGCTGGAGCGTATTGGTGATGTCATTTTCAGTCTCGGGCAGAAAAACGAGTCCGGCGTACTGGTGTGTTCGGCGCTGAAAAAGCGCTATCGCGACCAGCTGCGTGAGGGGAATCCCCATTTACGCTTCCTGTGGCTGACCGGCGACTACGACTGCATTTTGCAGCGTATGCAGGCGCGCAAAGGCCACTTTATGCCTGAAGCCCTGCTGCGCAGCCAGTTCGCTGCGCTGGAAACGCCAGACGCCAGCGAAAGCGACATTTTAGCCGTCGATATCGCTCCTGATGTCGCGAGCATTGTGGCGCACTCCATCACGCTACTCGACCATCATCAACGACAGGAGATCCCGGCATGATTATCGATACCTTAACCGCCGCCGCCAAAAATAGCTTTTATCCGTCGGTCATCCGCAAAGCACTACAGGCAGTTTTGCAACAGGAGCCGCACGCCCTGCCGCCGGGGAAATATACCGTTGATGGCGATAATCTGTTTTTTACCGTTGTTGAAGGCAGCACTAAACCACTGGCGGAGCAGCGCCCGGAATATCATCGTCAGTACATAGATATTCATATTGTACTGAAAGGCGAAGAGATTATCGGTGCCGGTAATAAGGGTCTGGAGATCGTTGACGATGGGCCGTTTAATACCGCGCATGATATTGGCTTTTGCCAGGCAATCAGCAGCGAAACGCTGATTCACCTACATCCTGAAGAGCTGGCGATCCTGTTCCCAGGCGAACTACACCGGCCCATGGCCGCGATGGATGCAGGCGCGCCGTTGCGCAAAATTATCGTCAAAATTGACTACGCCTTACTTTAAATCAACCGGCCCCGCCGCACTCCTCGCGGGGCCACGGATAACGCTTAGTTATCCAGTTCGTCCATCGATTTCACCTGATCGCGATTGATCTGCTCTGTGCGACCAGTTTCTGCATTTTTATAGGACACCAGCCCGGTATCATCATCTACCTGCGGTTTGCCATCGGTCACAATCGTTCTGCCATCGGTGGTTTTTAGCGACTGGTTTGTTGAACACCCGGCGATGGTAAACAGTGCAGCGGCGGTGAAAATTGCCGCAGTGAGTGGTTTGAATTGCATCGTGTTTCTCTCCCGTTATTCAGTCAAATTAATTATCACCCTAACCACTTTAGGCTAGCTGACTGAATCGGGAGAAAAAACCAGAACTCTCCGAAGTGGCGTTTTAGCTTGAAGCTCACCGCCGCGCATAAAAAAGCGCCTCCGGTGTCAACCACCGGAGGCGCTGTTACTGGCAGATTACATTACTTTTTAATCTGCGCGTGCATTTCCTGCACCGACGTCACCTTCTCCATCGCGTTGGCATTCAGCGCCATCGCCGTGGCGAAGCCGCCGTTCAGCGTGGTGTCGTAATGTACTTTGTACTGCAGCGCGCTGCGGCGAATAAGCTTGGAGTCTTCAATCGCCTGACGACCTGCGGTGGTATTGATGATGTAGGTATATTCGCCATTCTTGATGCGGTCCTGAATGTGCGGACGACCTTCATGCACCTTGTTCACCAGACGTGGGTTGATACCCGCTTCACCCAGCACAATCGCGGTGCCGTGAGTCGCATCCAGCTCGAAGCCAAACTTCAGCAGCTTAGCGGCCAGGTCCACCACGCGCTCTTTGTCGCCTTCGCGAACGGAGAGCAGCGCGCGGCCCTGTTTCTTCATCGTTGAGTTGCTGCCCAGTTGCGCCTTAGCAAACGCCTCCGCGAAGGTGCGGCCGACGCCCATCACCTCGCCGGTAGAGCGCATCTCTGGCCCTAACAGCGGGTCAACGCCCGGGAATTTGTTAAACGGCAGCACCACCTCTTTCACCGAATAGTACGGCGGGATGATCTCTTTAGTGACGCCCTGTTGAGCCAGAGTTTTGCCCGCCATCACGCGCGCCGCGACTTTCGCCAGCGGTACGCCGGTGGCTTTCGACACGAACGGGACGGTACGCGCTGCACGCGGGTTGACTTCAATCAGGTAGACTTCGTTGTTTTTGACCGCAAACTGCACGTTCATCAGGCCGCGAACCTGCAGCTCAAAGGCCAGCTTCTGCACCTGCTCGCGCATCACATCCTGAATTTCCTGGCTCAGGGTGTAGGCAGGCAGTGAACACGCAGAGTCGCCGGAGTGCACGCCCGCCTGCTCGATATGCTCCATGATGCCGCCAATCAGCACCATTTCGCCGTCGCAGATAGCGTCGACGTCAACTTCAACCGCATCGTCAAGGAAGCGGTCCAGCAGCACTGGCGCATCGTTAGAAACGCTGACAGCGGTCTGGAAGTAACGGCGCAGGTCGATTTCATCGTAAACGATTTCCATCGCCCGCCCGCCGAGAACGTAGGACGGACGCACCACCAACGGGTAGCCAATCTCTTTCGCTTTTTCGACAGCCATTTCGATGGCGGTCACGGTGGCGTTTGCCGGCTGCTTCAGCTTCAGACGATCAACCGCATGCTGGAAGCGCTCGCGGTCTTCAGCGCGGTCAATCGCATCCGGGCTGGTACCGATAACCGGCACGCCAGCGGCTTCCAGCGCGCGCGCCAGCTTCAGCGGAGTCTGGCCGCCGTACTGCACGATAACGCCTTTCGGCTTCTCGATGCGCACGATTTCCAGCACGTCTTCCAGCGTCACCGGCTCAAAGTACAGGCGGTCGGAGGTGTCGTAGTCGGTGGAGACGGTTTCCGGGTTACAGTTGACCATAATGGTCTCGTAACCGTCTTCGCGCAGCGCCAGCGAGGCGTGTACGCAGCAGTAGTCGAATTCGATGCCCTGACCGATACGGTTCGGGCCGCCGCCGAGGACCATGATCTTATCGCGGTCAACGGACGGGTTGGCTTCGCACTCGTCTTCATAGGTGGAGTACATGTAGGCGGTGTCGGTGGCGAATTCCGCCGCGCAGGTATCCACGCGCTTGTAAACCGGGTGCAGGTCATACTGGTCGCGCAGCTTGCGGATTTCCGCTTCGCGCACGCCCGCCAGTTTCGCCAGACGCGCATCGGCAAAGCCTTTGCGCTTGAGCTGACGCAGGAAGTCGGCGTCGAGACCGGTAATACCGACTTCAGCCACTTTCTCTTCCAGACGCACCAGCTCTTCAATCTGTACCAGGAACCAGCGGTCGATATTGGTCAGGTTGAACACGCCATCAACGGACAGACCGGCGCGGAAGGCGTCGGCGATGTACCAGATACGCTCGGCACCAGCATCTTTCAGCTCACGGCGAATCTTGGTCAGCGCTTCAGGGTCATCCAGGCTCACTTTCGGGTCGAAACCGGTCGCGCCCACTTCGAGACCACGCAGCGCTTTCTGCAGGGACTCCTGCTGGGTACGGCCAATCGCCATGACTTCACCGACAGATTTCATCTGCGTGGTCAGACGGTCGTTAGCGCCAACGAATTTCTCGAAGTTGAAGCGTGGAATCTTAGTCACAACGTAGTCGATGGACGGCTCGAAGGAAGCCGGAGTACGGCCGCCGGTGATGTCGTTCATCAGTTCATCGAGGGTGTAACCCACCGCCAGTTTTGCTGCAACTTTAGCAATCGGGAAGCCGGTCGCTTTCGAGGCCAGCGCCGAAGAGCGGGAGACGCGCGGGTTCATTTCGATAACGATCAGGCGGCCATCTTTCGGGTTCACCGAGAACTGAACGTTAGAGCCGCCGGTTTCTAC
This sequence comes from Klebsiella huaxiensis, assembly GCF_003261575.2. Classification (GTDB taxonomy): domain Bacteria; phylum Pseudomonadota; class Gammaproteobacteria; order Enterobacterales; family Enterobacteriaceae; genus Klebsiella; species Klebsiella huaxiensis. Next base: position 5,057,092 of record NZ_CP036175.1, read on the forward strand.
GCCGATTTCACGCAGCACCGCCATCGAGGCGTTACGCATGATTTGGTATTCTTTGTCGGTCAGGGTCTGCGCTGGCGCAACGGTGATGGAGTCGCCGGTATGGATACCCATCGCATCGAAGTTTTCGATAGAGCAGACGATGATGCAGTTGTCGTTTTTATCACGCACCACTTCCATCTCGTACTCTTTCCAGCCGATCAGCGATTCATCAATCAGCAGCTCGTTGGTCGGCGAGAGATCCAGCCCGCGCTCGCAAATTTCTTCAAACTCTTCGCGGTTGTAGGCGATACCACCACCGGTGCCGCCCATAGTGAATGACGGACGAATAATGCACGGGAAGCCAACGTCAGCAGCAACCGCCAGCGCTTCTTCCATGGTGTGCGCGATACCGGAACGCGCGGTGTCGAGGCCGATTTTCTTCATCGCGACGTCGAAACGGCGACGGTCTTCTGCTTTATCAATCGCGTCGGCGGTAGCACCAATCATGGTCACGCCGAACTCTTCCAGCACGCCCTGACGCTCCAGCTCCAGCGCGCAGTTCAGCGCGGTCTGGCCACCCATGGTCGGCAGAACCGCATCCGGGCGCTCTTTTTCAATAATTTTGCGTACCACTTCCCAGTGAATCGGCTCGATATAAGTCGCATCGGCCATTTCCGGGTCAGTCATGATGGTCGCCGGGTTGGAGTTCACCAGAATGACGCGATAACCCTCTTCGCGCAGCGCTTTACACGCCTGCGCGCCGGAGTAGTCAAATTCACAAGCCTGGCCGATAACGATCGGACCAGCGCCAAGAATCAGGATGCTTTTTATATCTGTACGTTTTGGCATTTTGTTTGCTCCTGATTATTTTGCTGAAGAACGGTAGTGCTTAATCAATTCGATAAAGTGGTCGAACAGCGGCGCGGCATCGTGCGGGCCCGGGCTCGCCTCCGGGTGTCCCTGGAAGCTGAATGCCGGTTTGTCGGTACGATGAATCCCCTGCAGGGTGCCGTCGAACAGCGACTTGTGGGTCACGCGCAGGTTAGCAGGCATCGAGGCTTCATCCACCGCAAAACCGTGGTTCTGCGCGGTAATCATCACCACGTTGTTATCGATATCTTTAACCGGGTGGTTACCACCATGGTGACCAAACTTCATCTTGATGGTCTTCGCTCCGCTCGCCAGCGCCAGCAGCTGATGGCCGAGGCAGATGCCGAATACCGGAATCTCGGTTTCGAGGAACTTCTCTATTGCTTCGATGGCGTAGTCGCACGGAGCCGGGTCGCCGGGGCCGTTAGACAGGAAGATGCCGTCCGGATTCATCTTCAGCACCTCTTCAGCGGAGGTCTTCGCCGGCACTACCGTCAGACGGCAGCCTCGGTCGACCAGCATGCGCAGAATGTTGCGCTTAGCGCCAAAATCATAGGCCACAACGTGGAACGGCAGGTCGCTTTCTGCTTTGGCTTCCGGCAGGTCGCCCGCCAGAGTCCAGCTACCTTGCGTCCAGCTGTAGGTTTCTGCGGTAGTCACTTCCTTCGCCAGATCCATCCCGTTCAGGCCCGGGAACGCTTTCGCTTTTTCCAGCGCCAGCTGCGCATCCGGGCTATCGCCCGCAATAATGCAGCCGTTCTGCGCACCTTTCTCACGCAGCAGACGGGTCAGCTTACGGGTATCGATATCGGCGATCGCCACGATGTTATGGCGCTTCAGATAAGAAGAGAGGTCTTCAGTATTGCGGAAGTTGCTGGCAATCAGCGGCAGGTCGCGAATGACCAGGCCCTGCGCATGTACCTGAGAAGATTCTTCATCGGCGGCGTTAGTGCCGACGTTGCCGATATGGGGATAAGTCAGAGTGACGATTTGGCGGGAATAGGAAGGATCAGTGAGGATTTCTTGATAACCGGTCATTGAAGTATTGAAAACGACTTCCCCAACCGCCGTGCCGGTAGCCCCAATGGCCCGACCGTGAAACTGGGTTCCGTCTTCCAGAACCAATAGCGCTGACTTAATCAAAACACCCTCCAGAGAATATCCACTCACTTTATTTGCATATTAATTCATAATGCAGATCTGAATCAATGCAAATCTGTTGCCCGCAGAATTTTGGCAAACGGCGGCATTCTGGAGAGATGGCGGGTAAAAGTCAACTTAAAGCGGATATTTTTAATCTCATTTCAGGAGACTATTCAGTAATACCTGTCTTAATGGGCAAAAAGATCAACTAACTCGCCTGGGGAAACGCTTGCGGGGCCGGATTATTGTAAAATTATTGAAGGGAGAACAAAAAAGTAGACCAGATGGTCAAAATTTACAATAAAACAACAAGAAACACGAAGATAACATAATATTTTGAAGCTTTGATGATAAAAATATAAAAATACTGGAAAAATAAAAAGGGCAATAAAATATTGCCCTTTGCAATCAATTACATATTGAATGCAATAACCACATCACGATGGGTAATAATCGTTATAAAGAGTTCAGTTCAAGCACATCACGCATATCAAAAAGACCGTTTTCTTTACCTTTCAACCATAATGCAGAGCGAACTGCACCATTTGCAAAAGTCATACGGCTGGAGGCCTTATGGCTGATTTCGATACGTTCGCCGATATCGGCAAACATCGCCGTATGCTCACCGACGATATCTCCAGCGCGTACAGTGGCAAAACCGATCGTGCCCGGCTCGCGTTCACCGGTGTAGCCTTCGCGACTGTAGACCGCACAGTCCTTCAGATCTTTATCCAGAGCACCAGCAATCGCCTCGCCCATTGCCAGCGCCGTACCTGATGGGGCATCGACTTTGTGACGATGATGCGCTTCGATAATTTCGATATCGGTGTAGTCGCCCATCACCTTCGCCGCCTTCTCCAGCAGCTTTAACATCACGTTGACGCCGACGCTAAAGTTGGCAGCAAACACAATGGCGATTTCCTGCGAAGCATCACGAATCGCCTGCTTCCCGGCATCATCAAAGCCGGTGGTGCCGATCACCATCCCTTTACCGTGTTGACGGCAAAAAGCGAGGTGGTTCAGCGTGCCTTCCGGGCGGGTAAAATCGATGAACACGTCGAAATCATCTTTTACCGCCTCAAGGCTGCTTTGCACCACAACGCCCGACTTACCCACGCCCGCCAGCTCGCCCGCATCGCTGCCGAGTAGTGAGGAGCCTTCACGTTCCAGCGCCGCGCCAAGCGCCGCGCCGTCCATTTGCTGTACCGCCTGGATTAACTGGCGTCCCATCCGGCCGCCCGCGCCCGCGATGGCCACGCGGATTTGTGCATCATGCATAGCTATTCTCTTTTGTTAACACTACGTAAATTGTTTTCAGAGTAACCAGCCCATCGATGAGCCGCTACTCAAAAACACCGATAATTAGAAATTTATGACAAACTGCCGCCGATATCAGTAAAAACTATACGATTGTGCCGGGAATCGGCCAAAGGGCAGTGAGAAGGGATGAACAAATGGGGGCTGGAACCCCGGTTCGGCCATTTGCAGGTCAATCCGGGGTCAGCTATCGATGAAAAACCGAGCAATTAATGCAGGAACAGCTCTCCTGGAGGAAAGCCATACAGGAACCAGGTCACCGCCAGCAGATCGGCACTGCCGCCAGGGCTAAGATGGCGAACAATCAGCTCATCATCCAGCTGACGCAGCGCTTCCAGCCCGCCGTCGGCCAGTACCCCACCTTCCCACAGCAGCTTTTGCGCCTGCTGCTGAACAAAGTTGAGCCCTTCCAGCCCGCCGCGTGAAACCAGGTTGGTATCGTCATTCCACGCCATCAGATGCAGCAAGGTCTGTAATAACGCCAGATTGGTGTCGCCGGTATCTTCCATCACGCGATTAAATACCGGCATCGCCTGAGTGCGCACGGTACGAAAGCCGCTTTCAGCTTCACCCCGGGCACCAGATAGCCCGTAGCGCAGGAAATGCGCCTCGCCTTTGCTCACCTTCTTCCCTTCCGAGGCGGAAAGCTCGCGCCCAACCACGCCGCGACAGAATCGGGCAACCTGATCGCAAACCCGGTGCTGTTCAACCGGCTCCCCTCGGGCAACCAGCCTTCCTGCCGCCGCGCTGAGCAGGCCAAAAGCGAAGATCGCCCCGCGATGAGTATTCACCCCTCCGGTGACTTCCAGCATATCCGTCTCGCAGGCCATGCCCACCGGACGCAGCATCATCAGCACCTGTTCCGGTGTGATATTGGCCGTGTCGTGCCCCATAATGAAAAACTTCTCCATCCATGGGGCGACAACCGCCGTACTGGCTTCAAATGACGCCAGATCCATATCCTGATGCGCGCCGGTGTTACGGATATCCACCAGGCCCGGTTTCGGCGTCAGGCGAACTTCCGTCAGCAGCGCCCGCTCCACGCGAGAAACGATATCCTCCGCCGCGACCGTTTGACGACTCAACTGGCGATGCTGGCTCATGATCACTTCGCTCATGCCTTCTCTCCTCGATGCGTTTAGCTGGCGGTTTTAACCTGATGAATCACGTCAATCACCGAACCATCGCGATAGCGCACTATGGCCACCACCCGGTCGGTAAATTCGATCGACTCAGGTTTACCAGTCAGAAGCTCGGCGCGCTGTTGTAGCTCTTCAATAGTCATCAGCGGGATACCGGCGCTGCGCAGGTTATCGATCAGATCCTGACGCGCCGGATTCACGGCGATACCGTGGTCGGTCACCAGCACATCTACGCTGGCCCCCGGCGTGACGCGAGTCAGCACCTTCTCCACCACGCACGGAATGCGCCCGCGCACCAGCGGCGCGGTGATAATAGTTAAATCAGCCCCTGCCGCCGTATCGCTATGGCCACCAGATGCCCCACGCAGCACGCCGTTGGAGCCGGTCATCACGTTGACGTTGAATCCGGTATCAATTTCCAACGCACTCAGCATCACCACGTTCAGGCGCTCGCAGGAGATGCCTTTAGAACTTGGGTTCGCGTACTGATTAGCAGAGATTTCGATATGGTTCGGGTTATTCGCCAGCGAACGCGCAGCATCGCCGTCGAAAGACTGGGTATCCAGCAGTGCTTTAATCAGACCCTTTTCATGCAGATCGACCATCGTGCCAGTGATCCCGCCCAGACCAAAGCTGGCGGTGATCTCATTACGACGCATCTTATCTTCGAGGAAGCGGGTTACCGCCAGCGATGCGCCGCCGGTACCGGTTTGCAAAGAGAAGCCGTCTTTGAAGTAGCCAGAATGTTCGATCACTTTTGCTGCCTGGCGGGCGATCAGTAGCTCGCGCGGGTTGCTGGTCAGGCGGATCGCCCCAGCGGTGATTTTCGCCGGATCGCCAACTTCCTCAACCTGTACGATCAGATCAACCTGATCCTGCGCGATACTAGCCGGGTAGTTCGGATAATCCACCCACTCTTCGGTCAGCAGCACCACGCATTTGGCCGCGTCAGCATCCACTTTGGCGTAGCCGAGCGAACCGCAGCGCGATTTGCCGCTAAAGCCGTTGGCGTTGCCATACTCATCGCAGCACGGCACCCCAAGGAACGCCACGTCAATATTCAGTTCGCCGGTTTGCACTAAATGCGCACGACCGCCGTGGGAGTGAATTTGTACCGGGTTTTCCATCAGGCCCGCAGAGATCTCTTCCCCGAGCTTACCGCGCAGGCCGGAAGTATAAATCTGGCGAACCACGCCATTTTTAATATGCTCGATCAGCGGCCAGTGGGCGTCAATCAACGAACTGGAAGCCAGCGTCAGATCGCGAAAGCCCATTTCCGCCAGCTTCGCCACCACCATATTGACCACCTTGTCACCGCCGCGAAACGCGTGGTGGAAGGAGATGGTCATGCCGTTTTGCAACCCGGAGCGGCGAATCGCCTCTTCCAGCGAGGCGCAAATTTTACGTTGGCGCTTTTCGCTTTCGCTGGCCAACCACGGGCTTTTCGCCGTCACGCCCGCATAGGGCTCTAATCCTTCCGGCACGACGTACTGTTGATTAAGCATTGCCACGGTCTCTTTCATTATTTCCCCCTTAATCACGAATGCCGGAAGCCGACAGCGCCACGACCTTGCGCGCATGATCGATAATCGGTCCATCTATCATCTTGCCGTTCAGCGATACCACGCCCAGACCGCGCTCTTCCGCCTCTTCCGCCGCCGCGATAACTTCGCGCGCATGCTCGACGTCTTTAAGCGTTGGAGCATAAACCTGATGCAGCAGCTCAATCTGGCGCGGGTTCACCAGCGATTTGCCGTTAAAGCCTAGATTTTTCGCCAGATTCGCTTCCGCAAGGAAACCTTCTTCATTGTTAATATCCGACCACACCACGTCATAGGCCGCGATCCCGGCGACGCGGGCGGCGTGCAGCACCGCGCAGCGAGCATAAAACAGCTCGGTGCCATCACCGCGGCAGGTGCCCATATCCATCACGTAGTCAAAGGCCGCCAGCGCAATGGCCGACAAACGCGGGCTGGAGCGGGCGATCTCGACCGCATTCACCACTCCAAGCGCCGACTCAATCGCCGCCATTAATTTGGTGCTGCCCACTTCCCGGCCACACTCACGCTCAATGCGCTCAACGTGGGCTTCCAGCTCATGGATATCTTCTTTGCTATCGGTTTTCGGTAAACGGACCATATCCACACCCGCACGCACCACCGCTTCGAGGTCAGCAAGGCCAAACGGGGTATTGAGCGGGTTAATACGCACCACGGTTTCGACATCCCGATACAGCGGATGCTGTAGTGCGTGATGCACCAGCAGGCGGGCGGTATCTTTTTCACGCAGCGAAACGGCATCTTCGAGGTCAAACATCACCGCGTCTGCGCCGTAAACAAAAGAGGTGCTTAACATCGCGGCGTTGGCGCCGGGAATAAACAGCATACTGCGACGAGGTTTCATAGCTGGCTCCATTGCAGTTGAGATTGTTGCGCTGCGCGTAGCGCCGCTGCCTGAACGCGCGCCTTCAGTACGCATTCAAGCGCGCCTTTATCATCGACGACCACATTCGCCTGGGTAACACCAAGCTGCGCCAGAGTCTCTCTGACCACCTGCTCAATCGCCGCGCCAAACTGCTGCTTCACAATGCTGTCGATTTCAAGCTGGATGCCCGGCTCATTAGCAGGCCCGATCCTGACCATCACATCGCTGGATTCCAGCGTGCCGGCCAGGGCGTCAATCATTATTTCCATAGAGGCAGATCCTTAGTTATGGAGGTAAAATCAGGCGGTTTGATGTTCGCTTTCCGCCAGATGCATCAGAAAAGAGAGCGTTCCCGGCGGCACCAGCGGCTCGATAGCCGACCACTGCCGCGCGTTATAGAGCTTGCGCACTCGGGAAGCAGAGATTGGCTCGCCGCCCTTCTCAACCCGATCCAGCTCAACCACCTTGATTGCAGGCGTCTCGCCCGGCGCTTCCAGCAGTTGCCGCATGCGCAGGTTGTAATTGCGGGTTAATCCACACAGCGGTTCGCTGCCGACAAAGCGGTGAGTGATGCCTAGCGCCGGGGCGAGATGTTCGCGGAAGAGCTGCAGATCGATCTGGCAATGGCAATCGTCAACCACGCCTTTGTCTTTGAGGAAATAGCCGGGGAAGGTTGCCCGGGAAATAACGTAAGCCGATCCAGGATGCAGGGTGACGTTTTCAATTCCCGCAATCCCCTGCTCAATCAGCGCTACGCGATCCTGATAGCTGAAAAATGACGCGTCTTCCTTCACCACGAACAGATGCAGCCAGTCACATTGGCGGGCGGCCTGTTCCACCAGCCAGCGGTGCCCCAGCGTAAAAGGATTGGCGTTCATCACGATAGCGCCGATTTTCTCCCCGGGCTGACGGTACATCGTGAGCTGGCGGCAATAGCGGGCCAGACGTTCGCGGCTATTTTCCATTAATACGGCCTGGTCGCCCGCGCGGGCGATAGGCCAGAATCCAGCGCAGGAAAAGAGCGCGGCGGAATAAGGTTTGGTGAATAAAAACAGTTCGCTGCGGCCCAGTTCATACGCCTGGGTCATCAGTTCGGTCAGCAGCTTCAGGCTTAGCCCTTCCCCCTGTAGCGACGGGTCGACGGCAATACACTTCAGCACGCACCCGGCAATCGCACCGCAGCCGACAATACGCCGCTGATGCTCGGCGACAATCACGATTTCGCAATCCGCTTCGAGAGAGAGCTGATGTTGGTGAAGGAAGAGATCAACCGCCTCTCGCCGCCGGGGATCTTTTTGTACCACGACGCGTTTTAATATCAGATTCATTTTTTCGCGCTTCATTAACCAAAAACGAACTGTATTTCGCCACCGTTCCCGTAGCGGTTCTTTTATTTAAATCACACTTTTCCCCGTACCTTAATTGGCTTTATGGTTTTTATGTTGTTAATTAATTCAGAGGAATAAAAACAATTAAATTAATTAAAAACACAGCCGTTCAGTGAAGATAATCACATATCAGCCAGGAGTATATTTATTATGATGCCGCCGTCTTATTATTGTTTTTTCCAACGGCCTTATTATTTTTCACAGGGTGACGTCATGACTAACATGAGCCAGGCTCCGGCAGCGGAGAAAAAAGGCGTTAGCGATATACTGGGGTTTAAAATCTTCGGTATGCCGCTCCCGCTTTACGCGTTTGCATTAATTACACTACTCCTTTCACACTTTTATGACGCGCTACCCACTGATATCGTGGGCGGCTTCGCGATAATGTTTATTATTGGCGCTATTTTTGGTGAAATTGGTAAACGTCTACCGATATTTAATAAATATATTGGTGGCGCACCGGTAATGATCTTCCTGGTGGCTGCGTATTTTGTTTATGCCGGTATTTTCACACAGAGAGAAATCGACGCAATCACCAATGTGATGGATAAAAGTAACTTCCTGAACTTATTCATCGCAGTGTTGATTACCGGTGCTATTCTCGCGGTTAACCGTAAACTGTTGCTGAAATCCCTACTGGGTTATATTCCAACTATCCTTATGGGGATCCTCGGGGCATCAATCTTTGGCATTGCTATCGGGCTGTGCTTCGGTATTTCTATCGATCGCATCATGATGCTGTATGTCCTGCCGATTATGGGCGGCGGCAACGGTGCAGGCGCAGTTCCGCTGTCTGAAATTTATCACTCCGTCACCGGTCGTTCTCGTGAAGAGTACTACTCGACCGCGATTGCTATTCTGACTATCGCCAACATCTTCGCCATCGTTTTCGCCGCACTCCTCGATATTATCGGCAAAAAATATACCTGGCTGAGCGGTGAAGGCGAGCTGGTACGTAAAGCTTCGTTCAAAGTCGAAGACGATGAAAAAGCGGGCGCGATTACCCATCGTGAAACGGCGGTCGGCCTGGTGCTCGCCACCACTTGCTTCCTGCTGGCTTACGTTCTCGCTAAAAAAATCCTGCCGAGCATTGGCGGCATTTCCATCCACTACTTCGCCTGGATGGTACTAATCGTCGCGGCGCTGAACGCCTCTGGCCTCTGCTCGCCGGAAATCAAAGCCGGTGCTAAACGTCTGTCTGACTTCTTCTCTAAGCAACTGCTGTGGGTGCTGATGGTCGGCGTCGGCGTGTGCTACACCGACCTGCAAGAGATCATCGACGCGATCACCTTCGCTAACGTGGTGATTGCCGCAGTCATCGTCGTGGGTGCCGTCGTCGGTGCCGCCGTCGGCGGCTGGCTGATTGGCTTCTTCCCGATTGAATCCGCAATTACCGCTGGCCTGTGTATGGCTAACCGCGGCGGTTCCGGTGACCTGGAAGTACTCTCTGCCTGTAACCGTATGAATCTTATCTCCTATGCGCAAATCTCCTCCCGTTTGGGCGGCGGTATTGTGCTGGTCATCGCGAGCATCGTGTTCGGCATGATGATGTAATAAACACGCACGATGGCGATGTTTGAGCGTAAACCACAGCGGTGCAAATTAGGGTCCAGGGCCGGGGGCGGCTTCGGGAAATCCACCCTACTCCTTAGCCGGACGCACCAATGAATTTACTTTCAAACACGCCATCGTGCCCTTACTTTTGGACCTTTTCATGAGTGATGCAGTACTGCTGGGTGAAGGCTTCACCCTGATGTTCCTCGGCATGGGATTCGTGCTGGCGTTTCTGTTCCTGCTGATTTTCGCCATCCAGGGCATGTCCGCCGCCGTCAACCGCTTCTTCCCTGAACCGGCCCCGGCGCCCAAAGCGGCTCCCGTTGCCGCCGCGCCCGCTGACGACTTCGCCCGCTTAAAGCCGGTGATTGCCGCCGCTATCCACCACCATCGCCGCCTTAACCCTTAATTCACGGAGCATTCCATGACCGTTGCCATTACCGATGTCGTCCTGCGCGACGCCCACCAGTCCCTTTTCGCCACCCGCCTGCGCCTTGACGATATGCTGCCGATTGCCGCTCAGCTCGACGACGTGGGCTACGGCTCCCTCGAATGCTGGGGCGGCGCCACCTATGACGCCTGCATCCGCTTTCTCGGCGAAGACCCGTGGGTCCGCCTGCGCGAGCTGAAAAAAGCCATGCCGAAGACCCCGCTGCAGATGCTGCTGCGCGGCCAGAACCTGCTCGGCTACCGCCACTACGCCGATGACGTGGTGGAGCGCTTCGTTGAACGCGCCGTTAAAAACGGCATGGACGTGTTCCGCGTCTTCGACGCCATGAACGACCCGCGCAATATGAAGGCGGCTTTACAAGCCGTGCGCAGCCACGGTGCGCACGCTCAGGGCACGCTCTCGTACACCACCAGCCCGGCGCACACCCTGCAGACCTGGCTGGACCTGACCGAACAGCTGCTGGAAACCGGCGTCGATTCCATCGCCATCAAGGATATGTCCGGCATTCTCACCCCGTCGGCGGCCTTTGAGCTGGTGAGCGAAATCAAAAAACGCCACGACGTGCGCCTGCACCTGCACTGCCACGCCACCACCGGGATGGCGGAGATGGCCCTGCTGAAGGCCATCGAAGCGGGTGTTGACGGCGTCGACACCGCCATCTCTTCCATGAGCGCCACCTACGGCCACCCGGCCACCGAGGCGCTGGTCGCCACCCTCGCCGGGACACAGTACGACACCGGGCTGGATATCCTGAAGCTGGAGAGCATCGCCGCGTACTTCCGCGAGGTGCGCAGGAAGTACCACGCCTTTGAAGGCCAGCTGAAGGGCTACGACAGCCGTATTCTGGTGGCCCAGGTGCCGGGCGGGATGCTCACTAATCTCGAGGGTCAGCTGAAGCAGCAGAACGCCGCCGACAGGCTGGATGAGGTGCTGGCGGAAATTCCCCGCGTGCGCGAGGACCTCGGTTTTATCCCGCTGGTCACCCCGACCTCGCAGATTGTCGGCACCCAGGCGGTGCTTAACGTCCTCACCGGCGAGCGCTACAAAACTATCGCTAAAGAAACGGCGGGGATTCTGAAAGGCGAATACGGCCATACTCCGGTACCGGTGAATGCGGCATTGCAGGCCCGCGTGCTGGAAGGAGCTGCCCCGGTGACCTGCCGCCCGGCGGACCTGCTGAAACCGGAGCTGGCGCAGCTTGAGGCCGACGTGAAGCGCCAGGCGCAGGAGAAGGGTATTCAGCTTGCGGAAAACGCCATCGACGACGTGCTGACCGTGGCGCTGTTCCCGCAAATCGGCCTCAAATTCCTTGAGAACCGCCACAACCCGGCGGCGTTTGAGCCGGTGCCGCAGGCGGAAACCGCGCAGCCGGTGGCAAAAGCAGAAAAACCGGCCGCTTCCGGTATTTACACCGTGGAGGTGGAAGGTAAGGCCTTTGTGGTCAAAGTCAGCGACGGCGGCGATATCAGCCAGTTGACGGCGGTTGCACCTGCCTCCACGCCAGCCGCTGCCGCTCCGGCCGGCGCAGGCACCCCGGTCACCGCGCCGCTGGCGGGCAACATCTGGAAGGTAATTGCCACAGAGGGCCAGATGGTGGCGGAAGGCGACGTGCTGCTGATTCTGGAAGCCATGAAGATGGAAACCGAAATCCGCGCCGCGCAGGCCGGGACCGTGCGCGGTATCGCCGTGAAGTCCGGGGACGCGGTCGCCGTGGGCGACACCCTGATGCAGCTGGCGTAAGGAAGAGGAACAGAAATGGAAAGTCTGAACGCCCTGATTCAGGGCATGGGCCTGATGCACCTCGGCATCGGCCAGGCCATCATGCTGCTGGTGAGCCTGCTGCTGCTGTGGCTGGCGATTGCGAAGAAGTTCGAGCCGCTGCTGCTGCTGCCGATTGGCTTCGGCGGGCTGCTGTCGAATATCCCGGAGGCCGGGCTGGCGCTGACCGCGCTGGAGAGCCTGCTGGCCCATCACGACGCCGGGCAGCTGGCGGTGATTGCCGCGAAGCTCAACTGCCTGCCGGACGTGCATGCCATCAAGGAGGCATTAGCGCTGGCGCTGCCGTCGGTACAAAACCAGATGGAAGACCTCGCCGTGGATATGGGCTACTCGTCCGGGGTGCTGGCGATTTTCTATAAGGTCGCCATCGGTTCAGGCATCGCCCCACTGGTGATTTTTATGGGCGTGGGGGCGATGACCGACTTCGGCCCGCTGCTGGCCAACCCGCGCACCCTGCTGCTGGGGGCGGCGGCGCAGTTCGGTATCTTCGCCACAGTGCTGGGGGCGCTGACGCTGAACTACTTCGGCCTGATTTCCTTCACCCTGCCGCAGGCGGCGGCCATCGGCATCATCGGCGGCGCGGACGGCCCGACGGCGATTTACCTGTCGGGCAAGCTGGCGCCGGAGCTGCTGGGGGCCATCGCGGTGGCGGCGTACTCGTATATGGCGCTGGTGCCGTTAATCCAGCCGCCGATTATGAAGGCGCTGACCAGCGATAAAGAGCGGAAAATCCGCATGGTGCAGCTGCGCACGGTGAGTAAGCGGGAAAAAATCCTCTTCCCGGCGGTGCTGTTGCTGCTGGTGGCGCTGCTGCTGCCGGACGCGGCGCCGCTGCTGGGGATGTTCTGCTTCGGCAACCTGATGCGCGAGAGTGGCGTGGTGGAGCGTCTGAGCGACACGGTGCAGAACGGTCTGATTAATATCGTGACCATTTTCCTGGGGCTGTCGGTGGGGGCGAAGCTGGTGGCGGACAAGTTCCTGCAACCGCAGACGCTGGGCATCCTGGTGTTGGGGGTGATTGCGTTCTGCGTGGGTACCGCCGCCGGGGTATTAATGGCGAAGCTGCTCAATAAATTCAGTAAGAATCCGATTAACCCGCTGATTGGTTCAGCCGGGGTGTCGGCGGTGCCGATGGCGGCAAGGGTGTCGAACAAGGTGGGCCTGGAGTCGGACGCACAGAACTTCCTGCTGATGCACGCGATGGGTCCGAACGTGGCCGGGGTGATTGGCTCGGCGATTGCCGCCGGGGTGATGCTCAAGTACGTGCTGGCGATGTAGTTCCGTGCTCTTCCCGGAGGCGGCGCTGTGCACCGCCTCCGGGAGAGAGTTCAGGTTACGGTGTAAAAACCCGCTCCTACGGGCAAATCGCCCGCCACCGGGGATACGTAAAACGTCGTATTCCAACTGAATGACTTCTGAAATCAGCAAAACTGTGGGCCGATTCAGCGTCATTGGCCTCGAAAAAAGAGAAAATGACCTTTTGATGTCAATTCGCCCAATGTTTACCCGAAAAATCACGCACTGGTTTGCCCGGCGTTCGTTCCAGAACCGGATCTTTCTGTTGATCCTGTTCACCTCAACAATCGTGATGCTGGCGATGTCATGGTATCTCACCAGCATTACGGAAGAGCGCCTGCATTACCAGGTTGGCCAGCGCGCGCTGATTCAGGCGATGCAAATCTCCGCCATGCCCGAACTGGTCGAAGCGGTAGAAAAACACGATCTGGCACGAATTAAAGCGCTTATCGACCCAATGCGATCGTTTTCCGATGCTACCTACATTACCGTCGGCGATGCGAAAGGCCAGCGTCTGTATCACGTGAATCCTGATGAAATCGGTAAATATATGGAGGGCGGCGACAGCGACGATGCGCTGTACAACGCCAAAAGCTACGTTTCGGTACGCAAAGGATCACTTGGCTCTTCATTACGCGGCAAATCACCTATCCAGGACAGCACCGGCAAAGTGCTCGGCATCGTATCGGTGGGCTATACCATCGAACAGCTGGAGAACTGGCTTAGTTTACAGATCGGATCGCTGATGATCCCGATGGCTATCATGCTGCTCCTGCTGCTCTACTGCGCCCGGCGTTTCTCACTGCACATTAAAAAACAGATGCTGAATATGGAACCGCAGCAGCTATCACAGCTGCTTATTCAGCAAAGCGTGCTGTTTGAATCGGTATTTGAGGGGCTGATTGCTATCGATTCACACTACAAAATTACCGCTATTAATCAGACTGCGCGACGGCTATTGAACCTGAGCCAGCCGGAAACCATCCTGATCGGCAAAAGCATCAGCAGCGTTATCTCCCAGGAGACGTTCTTCTACGACGCGCCGCAGGAGAACAAGAAAGATGAAATCGTCACCTTTAATCAGATCAAAGTGATCGCCAGCCGGATGGCCGTCACGCTCAATAGCGAGCCTCAGGGCTGGGTCATTAGCTTTCGTAGCAAAGACGATATCAACACCCTTAGCCTGCAGCTCAGCCAGGTCCAGCAGTACGCAGATAACCTGCGTGCCGTGCAGCATGAGCATCGCAACCTGATCTCCACTATCGCCGGTCTGCTGTTTTTAAAACGCTACGATAACGCGCTGGATCTCATTCAGCAGCAGTCTGAAAGCCACCAGAAAGTGCTCGATTTTATTGCGCATAATTTTAAAGTGAACCACCTCGCCGGATTGCTGATCGGCAAATACTACCGCGCCAAAGAGCTCGGTTTAGAACTGGTATTCGACCCCTCCTGTTACGTCGACACTCTGCCTTCATCACTTTCACACAATGAATGGATCTCGATCGTCGGCAATCTGCTGGACAACGCCTACAATGCCACCTTGCGCCAGCCGGCAGGCTCAAAGCAGATTGAGTGCCTGATCAACAGCGAGGGCGGTGAAGTGATCATCGAGATCGCCGATCAGGGCTGTGGAATTGATGAGCCAATGCGAGATCGCATTTTTGAACGCGGCGTGACCAGCAGCGACAGCGGCGATCATGGTATCGGCCTGTGGCTGGTTCGTAGCTACGTTGAGCAGGCGGGCGGCAATATCGTCGTCGATGACAACATTCCCTTTGGCGCTATTTTTACTCTTTATATCCCCCTGACCCGAGATGAACATCATGGATAGCATCACAACCCTCATCGTTGAAGACGAACCTATGCTGGCGGAAATCCTGGTGGATACCATCAAACAATTTCCCCAGTTCGCAGTCATTGGCATTGCCGATAAACTGGAAAGCGCCAAAAAGCTGCTCCGTCTCTATCAGCCACAGCTGATTCTGCTGGATAACTTTTTGCCCGATGGCAAAGGCCTCGATCTGATCCGCCACGCCGTCAACACCAACTACAAAGGCCGCATCATTTTTATTACTGCTGATAATCACATGGATACCATCAGTGAAGCCCTGCGGATGGGGGTTTTTGATTATCTGATTAAGCCGGTGCACTATCAGCGCTTGCAGCATACGCTTGAGCGCTTTGCCCGCTATCGCAGCTCACTGCGCTCCAGCGAACAGGCCAGCCAGACCCACGTTGACGCCCTTTTTAATATTCAGGCCAAGGAGCATACCGAAGCCGCTGGGTCTGCGCTGCGCGGCATCGATGAAAGCACCTTTAATCGCGTATTACAGCTCTTCACTGACCCGGAAATCGTTCATACCGCCGACACGCTCGCCCGCATTCTCGGCAGCAGTAAAACTACCGCTCGCCGCTACCTGGAGCAAGGTGTGAAAAACGATTTTCTCGAAGCGGAAATCAGCTACGGTAAAGTCGGCAGGCCGGAGCGAATTTATCACGGTAAAGTGACCGACACCGCTTAATCGCCCTGGCGAAAACCGCAAGATTCGCGGATCACTAGCGCGGGCGGCAGAATAATACGTTTCGGCGGCTCATCATTGCCCTGAATACGGCTATATAGCAGCTCGCCCGCTTTACGACCAATCTCTTTCGCCGCCACCGAAACGGTGGTTAGCGCAGGCTGAACCAGCGCCGCTTCGGTAATATCATCGAAGCCCACCAGCGCAAAATCTCGCCCCGGCTCGCGGCCCATTTTACGCAGCGCCTGCATCACTCCCAGAGCGACAATATCCTGATAGCAAACGGCGGCGGTAATTTGCGGATATTGCGATAACAGCGATTCCGCCACTTTGGCGCCATCAATCTGGCTTGCCTGAGCGGTGACGATCCAGTGTGGATTCGGAGAAATACCGCTTTCCAGCAGCGTGCTGGTAAAACCGCCAATGCGCTGCGCCCGGGTGCCAGAGCTCGGGCTACCGCCGATAAAGGCGATATTCTGATGACCCATTTTTAGCAGATGCGTCGTCGCCATCTGGGTGCCGAGAAAGTTATCAGTGCCGACGAAATCGAAGTCCGGGTCGCTCAACGGGCGCACCACCATAATGGCCGGGATATTGCGTCTTTTCAGCGCATCAAAAAACGAGGACGGTGTTTCCCGCGCCGCGCACAACACCATCCCGCAGGCGCTATTGCGCATCAGCGAGTCCACAAACTTCTGCTGGCGTTCGCCAGATTCTTCACTATTAGCCAGAAACAGCAGTAAATCATGGCGTTCCATTTCATGGCTCAGGCCCGCCGTCATCTCGCCATAAAACGGGTTGGTGATATCGTGCAACAGCAGTCCAACCTGATTGCTGCTGCGGTTGCGTAGGTTGGCGGCGGTCTGATTGTAGACGTAGCCGGTATCATCCAGCGCTTTCAATACCCGGTCGCGTGTGGCCTGCGAAATACGCCCCCGATTGCGTAATACCATTGAGACGGTCGCCGTAGAGACCCCCGCCCGTTCGGC
Source organism: Klebsiella huaxiensis (assembly GCF_003261575.2). Taxonomy (GTDB): domain Bacteria; phylum Pseudomonadota; class Gammaproteobacteria; order Enterobacterales; family Enterobacteriaceae; genus Klebsiella; species Klebsiella huaxiensis. The sequence continues at coordinate 5,073,943 of NZ_CP036175.1, forward strand.
GACCTGCGCCAGCGTCACTGTCGTCATGATTCCTCCTGTTCGTTCACATCAGGTTAATCGAATAACCTAAAAATTGCATTATTCCCTGTGACTGCACTCACATTAACGCCCATTTCATTCGCTCAGTTGCTGATTATGCCGGGTTAATCGCGTTAACCACACTATCAAAATAAGGTTAATCGATTAATCTTTATTTAGCGAATACGGAGAGAAAACATGCAAACGACCTATGATAAATTCCCTGAAGTAGCTATTCAGGGTTACGACGACCAGGCCTGGCAAGGCTGGGAGGCCGTCGCCGCGGCGCTTAATAACCGAATTTCCACCGCGTCCAGAACCATTGTGGTTGTGGATTGTTATCCGGGAGTACGGCTTGCTGAGCTGGAGCAACGCCTGCTGCCGTTACTCAATATCCGGCTTGCGCACAACGTCGAATCTGCCCGCCGGGATGAGCAAGCGCTGCACGACCTGCTGGCGCGCAACCTTACCGACGACCGCGTATTCGGCGTCCTCTCCTGTCATCATCTGGATGAGTTTTTTGATGAAGAAAAGCTATGCCGGATACGCCAGCAAATCGACGCCACCCGCGAGGGCATAATTGTCGTCTACGGGCCAGGTGCGGCATTAGCGCATTCGGGCGATATCCTGATTTACGCCGACCTGCCGCGCTGGGAAATTCAGCAGCGTATGCGTCACGATGGGCTGGGCAACTGGGGGGCTAAGAACCAGGATGAAGATATTCTTCGCCGCTACAAGCGCGCCTTTTTTATTGAATGGCGGGTTTTCGATCGCCATAAAACACCGCTGCTCAAGCGAGCTGATTTTCTGCTCGATACCACCATAGAGAATGCCCCGGCGCTGGTCAGCGGAGAGGCGCTGCGCACCGGGCTGCAACAAACCACTACTCGTCCATTCCGCGTCGCTCCCTTCTTCGACCCCGGCGTCTGGGGCGGGCAGTGGATGAAACAACAATTCGATCTCGATCCCACGGCCCCCAACTACGCATGGTGTTTTGATTGCGTGCCCGAGGAAAACAGCCTGTTACTGCGTTTTGGCGACGTGCGGATCGAGATCCCCTCTCAGGACCTGGTGCTGCTATACCCTCGTGCGCTGCTTGGCGAGAAGGTTCATGCCCGCTTCGGCGCGGAATTTCCGATCCGTTTTGATTTTCTCGACACCATCGGCGGGCAAAATCTGAGTTTCCAGGTCCACCCGCTGACCGAATATATCCAGCAGCAGTTTGGCATGCATTACACCCAGGATGAGAGCTACTACATTCTTGAAGCAGAGCCAGGCGCAGTGGTTTATCTCGGCACCAAAACCGGCATTGAGCCGCAGGCGATGCTGGACGACCTGCGCGCCGCTGGGCGCGGAGAAAAAGCGTTCGACGATGTGCGTTTTGTTAACCAAATCCCGGCGCGGAAACACGATCACTTCCTGATCCCGGCCGGGACGGTCCACTGCTCCGGTAGCGGCACGATGGTGCTGGAGATCAGCGCCACACCGTATATTTTCACCTTCAAGCTGTGGGATTGGGGCCGCCTGGGCCTCGATGGTTTACCACGCCCTGTGCATCTCGATCACGGCGAGCAGGTTATCGACTGGCAGCGTGATACGCAGTGGGTCGAGGAGAATCTGGTGAACCGTATCGATCCCATCGCCGAAGGTGAAGGCTGGCGGGAAGAACGAACCGGAATGCACGAACGCGAGTTTATCGAAACCCGTCGTCACTGGTTTACTGCGCCAGTCACTCACCACACTCAGGGCGGCGTGAACGTGCTGAACCTGGTAGAGGGCGCTCAGGCGGTGGTCGATAGCCCAAGCGGAGCATTTGAGCCCTTCACCGTTCACTATGCCGAGACTTTTATTATTCCCGCAGCGGTCGGCGAATACCGGATTTCACCGGCGGGCGAAGGCATCGGGCAGCAGCTCGCCACCATCAAAGCCTGGGTAAGAGGATAAACGCATGATCAATGTAATTGTCGCCAGCCACGGTCCTCTCGCCGACGCCCTGCTCGCCAGCAGCCGGATGGTTTACGGTGAATTACCGCATGTTTTCACCGTGACCCTTAGCGATCAGGCGGGCATTGAAGGCTTTAAACAGGATTTCGCCACGACGCTAAAAAACGCAGGACACAACGCCGATGGCGTGCTGGTGCTATGCGATATGCAAAGCGGGACCCCGTGGAACGTCGCCTGCCAGCATGCATTTTCCACCGAAACAACGCCTCCGCTCGCCGTCGTGGCGGGCGTGAATTTTCCCATGCTGCTGCAAAGTGAAGACGTTAGCCATTTCACCGACGTTCATGCCGCAGCCGAGCAACTGCTGGAAATGACCGTCCCGACGCTGATAAAAGCCGTTCCGGTTTTATCCGTTCAGTCAGATGATTTTTAAAGGAAACCGCTATGAGTATCTCATTTGTTCGTATTGATGACCGCGTTATCCATGGGCAGCTCGTGACACGTTGGGCCAAAGAGCTGCCCTGCGATGGGATTGTCGCTATTGACGACGCCGTCGCGGCCGACCCGCTGCTCTCATCGGTGATGAAAGGTGCCGTGCAGGACACCAAAGTCTGGCTGTTCGATACCGCAACGGCAATTGAAAAACTGCCCAAGGTGATCGCCAGCGAGAAGCGCTATTTCGTTATCGGTAAATCCCCGCTCACTCTGCAACGCATTGAGCAAGCGGGGATCAGCCTGAAAAACGCCAACGGCAAAATCAACGTTGGCCCGATGAGCGCCCGGGCTGACACCACGACCATCGGCCCAAATCAGTCGGTCAACGCGGACGAGATCGCTGCCTTTGACTGGCTGGTGCAGCACGGGCATCACGTGGAATTCCGCCTGGTCCCGGATGCCAGCTGTTACAGCTGGCAGGACGCCCGACAGAAGCTGAAATAAGGAGCGAACGATGATTATCGAAGCTACGCTAATTGGCATTCTCTGCTACCTGGGCGCGCTGAGCAGTCCCTGGCTTTTCGGGCTGACCGGCGGCTGGTACCTGATTACCCGACCGCTGGTTTCCGGAATGCTGGTCGGGCTGATTCTCGGCGATCTGAAAACCGGGATCATGATAGGCGTTGCGGTACAGGCGGTGTATATCGCGATGGTGACGCCGGGCGGCTCAATGCCTGCGGATCTCAACTTTGTCGCTTATCCGGCCATCGCGCTGGGTATTTTGTCGGGCAAAGGGCCGGAAGTGGCGGTGGCGCTGGCGGCGACAATTGGTATCGCCGGAACCATTTTATTCAACGCGATGATGGTACTGAACTCCTTCTGGAACCACCGGGCCGACGTGGCGCTGGATCGCGGCGATGAGCGCGGGCTGTATCTGAACAGCGCGATCTGGCCGCAGGTGACGAATTTCATTTTGCGTTTCGTACCCACGTTTATCGCGGTCTATTTCGGCGCGCAGTACATCAGCGGTTTTATGGATAGTTTGCCGAAAATCGTGCTGTCGACGATGAACGTGCTGGGCGGCATCCTGCCCGCCGTCGGTATCGCGATCCTGCTTAAGCAGATCATTAAAAACTACACCATGCTGATCTACTTTTTGGTCGGTTTCGTCTGCATCGTTTTTTTGAAGCTCAACATGGTCGCGCTGGTGATCGTTGGTTCGCTGCTGGCGCTTATCCATTACAACTATAAACCGGAACCGCCGCAGGCTGCGGGCGCGAGACCGGTGGTCGATGATGAGGATGAATTCTGATGGAAGAGCGTACTCTTACCCGTAAAGATCTGCGCCGCTGCTGGCGGGCGTGGATGATGCATAACCTGTCGTCAATGAGCTTTGAGCGCCTTGAGTCCTTCGGCTTTTGCCTGAGCATGCTGCCGGTGGCGAAAAAGCTCTACCCGGATGCCGCCCAGCGTACCGAAATGCTGCGCCGTCACGCCTCGTTTTATAATACGGAACCGCAGATCGGCGCGATCGTTAATGGGATGGCGCTGGGGCTGGAGGAGAAAAAGGCCAACGGCGAGCCGATCGACGGCGAAACGATCAACACCCTGAAAGTGGGTCTGATGGGGCCAATTGCCGGGATCGGCGATTCGATGATCCCCGGAATGCTGATCCCTATACTGCTCAGCATCGGGATGGCGCTGGCGGCAGGCGGTAATATTCTTGGGCCGCTGTTTTATACCGTCGCCTGGCTGGCGATTATCCTGCCCGGCTCGTGGTTCCTGTTTCTCAAAGGCTACAAAATGGGCTCCGGCTCGGTGGAGATGCTGGTCAGCAGCAAATCAGCCCGCCTGCGCGAAGCCTTATCGCTATTAGGCGTTTTTGTGATGGGCGGCGTAGCGGCCAGCTATGTCAAGCTGAGCACCGGGCTGGAGTTCATCACCCAGGATGGCGTCAATATCCACGTTCAACAGATGCTCGACGGCATCTTCCCGCAGTTGCTGCCGCTGGTGGTGGTGTTAGGGACCTGGTATTTGATGGCGAAGCGCGGTGTTTCACCGGTGAAAGCGATGGTACTGCTGCTGGTGCTGGCAGCGCTTGGCGTCGCCAGCGGCCTGTTTGCCGGTTAATTTTTGTGGATGTGACACACCGGGGCGTTCAGCCCCGGTTTTTTATGGATGGAAGTTACACCACAGTTCTGCCGTTTTATCCGGGCGGGAGATAAACTGAAAGCGTGCCGGATCGTCAATAAATTGCTGATAAATCGGGGCGGGGGTTATACCAAACTCGGTGTACTCCCGAGGGGTGACCGCCTGTAAACGTCCCGGAACGTAGCGCGGATTATGCTGCCAGACCACATGCTTATCCTGCAATAGCGGATACCACGCCAGCCCCTTATGCGCCCGTACGGCCTCATATTCAAAACCATATTCACGGTCGCACCAGGCACCAAAGGTGAGCGGCACCTCCGGGTTAGCCGATATTGTGGCGTGCCCCCATCCCGGCGGGACCAGTACTTTTTCTCCCGGCCCGGCAATCACCGCAAAGCAGCGGCCCGGGTCGTCCTCAACGTACTCCTGCATATAGATAATCGCGCTGCCCTGCCAGATTTCATACAGCTCCGGCGGCGACCAACCGCTGTGCTGGCTAATACGATGAACATGTCCCTGACTGCGAATCGGCTCTTCACCCAAACGCCCGGCGGCATAGGTCACCACGCCAAACAGCAGCATGCGCTTTTGCAGCGTTTCGCGATCCTGCATCCTCGCCACATCCATGGCGATGGCATAAACCTCTTGCGGGCCGTCGCAATGCGGGTCGCGCAGCGAAGCGCGAATCTGATCGAGGCGGCGGATCTCCGGCATCGGGCCGGTCACATCTTCACCATAGCTAAAACCCAACGGCTGATGATGAATCGCCATATCCAGGCCGTAACGGCGGGCTGAGTCAGCCATTCTGCACCTCCTTTGCCTGAACAGTCTGATTCTCCTCAATCACCCGCAGCGCAAAGCCGCCTGCCAGCGCCGCGTAATCATGCCCGGCGACGGCAGGCCAAACCGCCAGCGCGGAAAGCACATCGTCGCCGACATTGATAAGTCGGTGAGCGGTAAAACCAGGAATGATATGGACCGAACCGACAAAGACCTTCTCCAGTCGCGCCTCGCCCTGCTCATTTTGCAATAGCAGCAAGCCGCTCCCGCGCAGGCCGAAATAGACTTCGCCCTGCTCACGACGATGATGGAAATGGCCGCGGGTCATAAAAAACTCATGACCGACTTTGCCGGGATAAAGGTGGGTTACGCCGGTATAAAGTTCACCCTCAGCGGGTGAAGTGGTCAGCATTTCAACATCATAAACGGTGAGATCGCCGGGCATGGCCTGCCGGGCGAGTTCATCAACAAAAATCCCAGCAAGATCTTCGATTCGCGTTGATTTACGTAATAGCGGGCCGTCGGATAATGCTCCGCTGGCCCATGCCACCTGCGGCGGCTGGATAAAAACAGGATTCATATGTGTCTCCGGCCCGAGGAGAACAGCGCTGTCAGAATAGCAGATTAATCGATTAACCTGCTATCAAGATGGCGTCTTTGCTGGCGAAATCACACAAACAGATTACAGCCACGCGCCCTCCTTTTTCAATCCAGAGTGTAGCTCACGATCATCTGGCCCTTTTTCATCTTCACCTGAGTAATGACGACTTTCCCCAACTCAGACAGGCTGGCAACGTGGGTACCGCCGCAGGGATAGCTCAACATGTCGCCGAAGCCCACCTTGCGCAGGCCATCAGCAAAAGAGACCTGACGCAGTAAATTCTCTGCCTGCCAGGTTTCGACTTTTTCCAGCAGCATGCTGGCCTCGGGCAGCACGGCATTAGCACCCGCCGCAAAAGTAATGCGCCCTTCTCCTGGCCAGTGATGAGCTTTAATCGGCTGCCAGCCGAACGACTCACCAGCTTGACCCAGCAAGTGTCCGGCAGAGTGCAAACGCGCATGTATCTGCCTCGCCTCAATATCGATGCGGATTGCCACCTCATCGAGCACCAGCGGCTGCGAAACAATATGCGCAATGCTATCGCCGCGCGCGATAACGCTTTCAACCGCAACATCAGCAATCCAGCCGCGATCGGCTGGTTGCCCGCCGCCCTGCGGATGAAACAGGGTGCGGTCCAGTTCAATGGCGTAGCGCCCATCGGCTTCGCTCAGACAATTCACCACTCGCGCACGACATTCGGCGGCATCGCTGGTGTAATAAAGACGTTCAGTCATGGTTGTTCTCCTCTCTGTCAGGACAGTATATTGATATTCCTGGCAGCGATAATCCTGTCATATACCAATGCACTTATGCCCAGGAAGCACAAATGAATCTAAACCTACTGCCCGATCTCGCCCTGTTCGTGCAGATTGTCGAACAGGGCAGCTTTTCCGCCGTCGCCCGCATGACAGGGACCACCCCCTCCGCCATCAGCCGCAGTGTTTCGCGCCTGGAGCGGGAGATGGGCAGCAAGCTGCTACATCGCACCACGCGTAAGCTGCGCCTCAGCGATACCGGTAATACGGTGTATGAACATGCGCTGGAGATGCTCGAGTCGGCGCGTCAGGCCATGGATGCCGCCGGCAGTACTCAGACGGTGGCCCAGGGAAAGCTCACGCTAAGCGTACCTAAAGCCGTGGGACGCTTTGTCATTCACCCGCTGATGCTGGAGTTTTTTAGCCGCTACCCGAAGATCGACGTCTGTCTGCGGCTTGAGGATCGCGTTCTTGATTTTATTGATGACGGTATCGACCTGGCGCTACGTATTACCCATACGCCCTCGCCGGGTCTGCACGGTAAGCCGCTGATGCCGGTCAGCCACGTTATCTGCGCAACGCCTGGCTACCTGGTGCAATATGGCAGACCGCGAACGCCGCAGGATCTGCGTGAACATAGCTGTATCAGCCTTGGCGAAACACCCGCCGATTCGCGCTGGAAGTTCCGCCGCGATGGCAAAACCGAGACGATTCAGACGCATGGTCGCTATGCTGCCAACCATACCGCCGTACGCCTCGATGCCGTGAAGCAGAATCTGGGGATCGGCAGCCTGCCGCTGTTTACCGCCCGTGAAGCGCTGAAGAGCGGTGAAATTGTGCTGGTTCTGCCGGAGTGGGAGTTTATCAGCAGCTATTCCGGTCAGCTCTGGCTGCTATGGTCGGGCAATAAGCATATGCCCGCCAGAATGCGGGCGATGATTGATTATCTTAGCGAGAAGATGAGGCCGGTTTCAGGCAGCATAGCCACAGCGCGACGATCAAAAACCACGGAATAATTAGACACAGAGCGAACCACCAGCCCGAACGACCGATGTCGTGCATCCTGCGGCAACCAACGGACAGCATAGGGATGACCATCGGCAGCAACAGAATAGCGCTGAGCGGCACGGCGTAAAAAATAAAAACTCCGTACTGATAGTTATGCTGCATCGCCAAAAACCAGGCCGCCAGCGGCAACGCCAGAATCAGCAGGTTGATGATAAAAAAAGACCAGAACTCTTGCCTGCTGGCCACTCCGCTGAAATTTAAGCCTTTTTTCCAGCCGTTAAGATACGCTTGTCCATAAGTCATAACCTACATCTCCCTGATGTTTATCTTTGATTGTTAAGGTGCCAGCGCTATCACCTCGGCCGCCCAGCGCTGGAATCCTTCGACGTCCAGCCCAAGCGCCACCTGCGCGTTTGCCTGCTGGCCCAATTTACCTTCGATATCGACCACCGTCGTTCCCGAGGTCCATGTCCCCTGGGTTTCTACCGTCACAAAGCACGGTTCAAGAGTAAAGAGCTGCGGACGAACCAGCCACGCGATCGCGCACAGGTCGTGCATGCGCAGGCCGCTGCTCATGCTACCGCTGCGATAGTGGCTAAACAGCGCATGAAGCATTTTTCCGGTCTGGTTAAGCGTTGGTAGCGTCGCAAGGTAGTCCGGGGACAACATCGCCTGATTGGTGACGTCCAGTCCACACATCACGATCTCCAGTCCGCTGTTGAACACTTTGGCTGCTGCTTCCGGATCGATGGCGATATTAAATTCCGCATTCGGCGTAAAATTGCCGCGCCCGGCAGAACCGCCCATGATCACCAGACGGCGGATGTTAAAACGGCATTCGGGATATTGGGTCAGCAGTAGCGCGATATTGGTTAACGGGCCAATCGCCACAAGAGTCATCGGCTCCGGCGCGTACATTAACGCATCGCGGATGGCCTGAAATGCCGGTTTTGCCAGCGGCTGACGGTTATGCTCAACGAAATCGTAGCCTTCCATCCCTGACTCGCCGTGCACAGAGGCGGCGTCGCGCAGCGGGCGAACCAGCGGCATTGATGCGCCCTGGGCCAGCGGGACATCGGCGTTCCAGAAGTGCAGCAGTTGCAGAGCGTTGCGGGTGGTTTTCTCCACCGACACATTGCCCGCCACCGTGGTCATCAGCTGCAGATCCAGCTCGGGTGCGAACAGCGCCGCGGCAATCGCCGCCGCATCATCAATACCGGGATCGGTATCCAGAATGATCGGTAAGCGCATAGTTTCTCCATAAAAAATGCCAGACGTTAAGTCTGGCATCTTCTCATACTGTGGCGAGAAAGAACTTATTCTACTTCACGGACATCTACGCGCAGTTCTTTCGGCACTTCGAAAACAATGTTCTCTTCGCGGCCTTCCAGCGGCACCGCTTCGCCGCCGCCCAGCTCCTGCAAGCGGGAAATGACGTTCTGCACCAGAATATCCGGCGCCGATGCGCCTGCAGTCACACCTACGCATTGCACTTCTTTTACCCATGCTTCCTGGATATCGGACGCGTCGTCAATCAAATACGCTGCTTTCCCCATCCGCTGGGCCAGTTCGGCCAGACGGTTGGAGTTGGAGGAGTTTTTAGACCCCACGACCAGCACAACATCAGCCTGCCCGGCCAGCGCACGAACCGCTTCCTGACGGTTGGTGGTGGCGTAGCAAATGTCGTCTTTACGCGGCCCAACGATTTTCGGGAAACGTTCGCGCAGGGCATCAATCACGTCAGAGGTATCGTCGACGGAGAGGGTTGTCTGGGTCATAAACGACAGCTTAGCGTCGTTTTTCACATCCAGCGTCCAGACATCATCCGGTGACTCCACCAGATACATTCCACCCTGCGGATTGCTGTACTGGCCCATGGTGCCTTCGACTTCCGGGTGACCGGCGTGGCCAATCAGAATCGACTCTTCACCACGACGGCTGGCGCGAGCGACCTCCATATGCACTTTGGTCACCAGCGGGCAGGTCGCGTCAAAGACCGTCAGATCGCGGCTTTTCGCCTCATTGCGCACCGCCTGAGAAACACCGTGGGCGGAGAAAATCAGGATCGCGCCGTCCGGCACTTCGCTAATCTGCTCGATAAAAATCGCGCCGCGTTGGCGCAGGCTATCGACAACATAGCGGTTGTGCACGACTTCATGACGCACGTAGATCGGCGCGCCGTAAAGCGTCAGCGCGTTTTCAACAATGCTGATAGCGCGGTCAACGCCTGCGCAAAAGCCGCGCGGGTTAGCCAACAGAATCTGCATTTTACCCCTCCAGCGCCGGATCGATCTCCAGCACTTCAACATCAAAATGAACGGTACGCCCGGCCAGCGGATGGTTGAAATCAACGGTGATCGAATCGCCGTTCACTTCGCGGATAACACCAGGCATTTCGCTGCCATCCATTGCGGTAAAGAGCATAATCGCGCCGATTTCCGGCTCGCCCGCGTCGATAAATTCCCGGCGCGAGAAATATTGAATCAGGTCCGGACTCGGTACGCCAAAGGCAGCATCCGGCTCCAGTGAAAAGATGGTTTTCTCTCCTTCTTTCAGCCCCAGCAGATGCTGCTCAAGACCTTCAGAAAGCGAGGTATCACCCAGGCGAAAGAGCGCGGGTTTACCGTTATTGCGGGTTGACTCTGCGGTGGAGCCATCATCGAGCTTTAGGGTGAAGTGCACCAGCACCGCACTGTTGCTTTGTACAGAGTTTGACATGCAGGTTTGCTCTTTTACATTGCCGCCGCTTGTTTGCCCGGTGGCGCTGCGCTTACCGGGCCTACAAAGGCCGATGTATACTGTAGGCCGGATAAGACGCTTTAGCGTCGCCATCCGGCAACTTTTTATGATGTTTTTTTATCACGGGAAGGCAAGAAACCTTCCAGCACAATCAGCGCCGCACCGACACAAATCGCGGTATCAGCAAGATTGAAGGTGGCGAAGTGCCAGTCCCCGACATAAAAATCAATCATATCGACGACAAAACCATGCCACAGCCGGTCGAATAAATTACCCAATGCGCCGCCAATAATCAGCGCATAGGCAATGTTATTCAGCTTTTGCGTCGCCTTCGAGCGATACATCAGCACCGCGAGGATCACGCAAATACCGATAGCGATACCCGCGAAGAACCAGCGCTGCCAGCCGCCGCTGTCAGCAAGGAAGCTAAAAGCCGCGCCGTAGTTACGCGCATAATGCAGATTAAGCGACGGAAACAGCGACACCGTATCCCCCAGAGCAAAGTTCTGGAGGATCAGGTACTTGCTGCCTAAATCGATAATCAGCACGACTACCACCAGCCATAGCCAGCGTAGCCCTGTTGAACCAATCGGTTTACTCATCAGGCAAATTTACGTTTTTCGCCGTCACCGGCAATGTTGCTAACACAGCGTCCGCAGATTTCCGCATGTTCCGCCACCTTGCCGACATCCGTGGTGTAGTGCCAGCAGCGCGGGCACTTATCACCTTCAGCTTTGCTCAGCACAACTTTCAGTCCTTTCAGCAACTCACTCTGCCATGCGTCGGCCGGAGCCTGCGCATAATCGGCAACTTTCGCCCCGGAGGTCAACAGGACAAATCGCAATTCATCGTCCAGCGCATTCAGCTTCACTGCAAGATCGGCATCGACATACAGCGTCACCGCGGCTTCCAGAGCCCCCCCCACTTGCTTATCCGCACGCGCCTGCTCGATGACCTTGTTGACTTCGCCGCGCACTTTCAGCAGCTCATCCCAGAAACCATCGTTCATCGCTTCGTCGGCGGCCAGACCGAACAGGCCGGTGTACCATTCACCGGTAAAGACGTATTTCTCGCGGTCACCCGGCAGGTAACCCCAGATTTCGTCAGCGGTGAAGGACATGATCGGCGCCATCCAGCGCACCAGTGCCTCGGCAATATGGTACAGCGCGGTCTGGCAGCTACGACGCGCGACGCTGTCCGCTTTGGTGGTGTACTGGCGGTCTTTGATGATATCGAGCCAGAACGAGCCCATTTCGATGGAACAGAAGCGCATCAGGCGCTGCACCACTTCGTGGAAATCGTAAGATTCGTAGGCTTTCAGGATATCTTCCTGCGCCGCTTGCGCGCAGCCTACTGCCCAGCGATCCAGCACGACCATCTCTTCCGGTTTCACCATATCTTTTACCGGATCGAAACCGTTGAGGTTCGCCAGCAGGAAGCGCGCGGTGTTACGGATACGACGATAGCTGTCGGCGGCACGTTTGAGGATCTCGTCGGAGACCGCCATTTCGCCAGTGTAATCGGTGGAAGCCACCCACAGACGCAGAATATCCGCGCCCAGTTTGTTCATCACGTCCTGCGGAGAGACGGTGTTACCGATGGATTTGGACATCTTGCGGCCCTGGCCATCAACGGTAAAGCCGTGGGTCAGTACCTGACGATACGGCGCTTTGCCCTTCATCGCGGTAGAAATCATCAGCGAGGACATAAACCAGCCACGGTGCTGGTCGGAACCTTCCAGATACATGTCGGCGGCGTGACCAGAGAACTCCGGACGCACGTCAACGACAGAAGAGTGAGTTGAACCAGAGTCGAACCACACGTCGAGGGTATCCGGCACTTTCTCGTAGCTATCAGCATCAGCGCCGAGGATGTCGCGGGAGTCGAGATCCCACCACGCCTGGATGCCGTCGACTTCCACGCGTTTAGCCACTTCTTCCATCAGCTCCAGCGTGCGCGGGTGCAGCTCTTGCGTCTCTTTATGCACGAACAGAGACATCGGTACGCCCCAAGTGCGCTGACGGGAGATACACCAGTCAGGACGGTTGGCGACCATCGACTCGATACGCGCCTGGCCCCAGTCCGGGATCCACTGCACGCCTTGGATCTCTTTAAGCGACTGCGCGCGCAGGCCCTTCTGATCCATGCTCACGAACCACTGCGGCGTGGCGCGGAAGATGATCGGTGACTTGTGACGCCAGCAGCACGGATAGCTGTGCTGCATTTTCTCAACGTGCAGCAGCGCGCCGCTGTCACGCAGCATCTCAACGATGATGTCGTTGGCTTTGAAGACGTTGATGCCGTCAAGAGATGGGTAAGTACCGGGCAGATAAGCACCGTCCGGGCCAACCGGGTTGGAGATTTCCAGACCGTATTTCTGGCTGATGGTGTAGTCGTCCGGACCGTGGCCGCCAGCGGTATGTACCGCGCCGGTACCGGCATCCAGAGTAACGTGGTCGCCAAGGATCGCCGGAACGTCGAAAGCAAGGAACGGGTGCTTAAAGCGCATCAGCTCCAGTTCTGCGCCGTTGACCACCGCCAGAATGGTGTAATCCGCAATACCGGTGCGTTTCATCACACTTTCAACCAGATCTTTGGCGAGGATCAGCGCCTGACCGTCAACCTGCACCAGCGCATAGTCAAACTCCGGCGACAGGGAGATTGCACGGTTTGCCGGCAGGGTCCACGGGGTGGTGGTCCAGATAACCAGAGAGACCGGGCCGTTAACGTCGGCTACGCCAAATTTCGCCAGCACCGCCGCTTTATCCGTCGCGTGGAAGGCCACGTCGATGGATGGGGAGGTTTTGTCGTAATACTCAACTTCCGCTTCCGCCAGCGCAGAACGGCAGTCTACACACCAGTGCACCGGCTTAGCGCCTTTATGCAGGTGGCCGTTGCCGATGATTTTACCCAGCGCGCGGATAATATTGGCTTCGGTTTTGAAGTCCATGGTCAGGTACGGGTGAGACCAGTCGCCCAATACGCCAAGGCGGATAAAGTCTTTACGCTGGCCGTCAATCTGCAGAGCAGCATATTCGCGGCACTTGGCGCGGAACTCGGCGGCGGTGAATTTCTCGCCCGGCTTACCGTATTCCTGTTCCACTTTCAGCTCAATCGGCAGACCGTGACAGTCCCAGCCCGGTACGTACGGAGAGTCATAACCCGTCAGCCCTTTGGACTTAACGATAATGTCTTTCAGAATCTTGTTAACCGAGTGACCAATATGAATGCTGCCATTCGCATAAGGAGGGCCATCATGCAGAATGAAGGTCTTTTTGCCTTTTTTGGCTGCACGAATGATGCCGTACAGGTCATCATCGGTCCAACGCGCCAGCATTCCCGGTTCACGCTTGGCGAGATCGCCGCGCATCGGGAACCCTGTTTCCGGCAAATTCAGGGTCGATTTATAGTCACTCATCAGATTCTCGGTTCCGTATTTCGGTTTGATAAACACCGTCAGGGTTATGCCTGCCCGGTTAGCCCAAAGAAGTCGCGGGCCGTTAACTCATCACGTGCGATTTGCGCTTTTAGCTCATCAAGCGACGCAAATCGCTGCTCGTTACGTATCTTTTTACGCAGTATTACATCTATATGGCGACCGTAGAGGTCCATTACAACATCCAGGAGATGGACTTCCAGCTGCTGACGCACGCCGGATACCGTTGGACGAGTACCAATGTTGGCGACGCCCATAAAAGGTTCGTCGCCAAGCCCTGTCACTTCTACCGCATAGACCCCTTTTACCGGGGAAACCTGACGACGCAGCGGTAAATTCGCCGTCGGGAAGCCTATTGTGCGCCCCAGCTCATCGCCATGGACCACGCGACCAGAGATAGTAAACGGATGCCCCAGCAGGGTCTCCGCCAGCGGCAGATCGTCATCAGCCAGCGCCTGGCGAACCGCCGTGCTGCTAATGCGCACCCCACCCTCACAGAATGTTTGGGTGCTGGTGACGTCAAAGCCGAATTCCACACCGGCCTTTTGTAATAACAAGAAATCCCCCTGGCGACCAGCGCCAAAGCGGAAATCATCGCCAACGGCGAGGAACTGGACGCCTAGCTGGCGGACCAGCAGCTCGCTGATAAAATCCTGGGCGGTCAATGCCGCAAAGCGCCGATCGAAGCGCACGCACAGTACGTAATCGACGCCGCTTTCAGCCAGATAGTTCAGTTTTTCACGCAGACGCGTTAAACGCGCCGGCGCTTTATCAGCGGCAAAAAGCTCAAGCGGTTGTGGCTCAAAAATCATCACCACCACCGGCAAACCACGCTGGCGACCTTCTGCGCGCAAACGCTGCAATAATGCCTGGTGCCCGCGATGCACGCCGTCAAAATTTCCAATGGTCAGCACGCACCCGTGCGGGGCCTGACTGAGATTATGTATGCCGCGTATCAGCTTCATGTCTGGCTCAAAACAGTGAAAATCGTCCGAGTATACCTTGTACAACTGGCGACGTTAACCAGCGATTGCACCTCTTCGCCGAAAGATCCCGGTAATTCATTCACTCAGCGCGAGATTGCAGGAAAAACTCTCCGGCATCGTCGATTTTTATGGTTGAAAGGCTGTATTCGCTAGCAACAAGCTGGTAGAATCTTGCGCCATCACTACGTAATGAAGCGTTGTTGGTTTAAGCGACGCTTATTTGCACAAATCCATTGACAAAAGAAGGCTAAACGGGCATTCTCCTCGGCCTTTGAATTGTCCATATAGAACACATTTGGGAGTTGGACCTTGGCTAATATCAAATCAGCTAAGAAGCGCGCCGTTCAGTCTGAAAAGGCCCGCAAGCACAACGCTAGCCGTCGCTCTATGATGCGTACTTTCATCAAGAAAGTATACGCAGCCATCGAAGCTGGCGACAAAGCTACTGCACTGAAAGCATTTAACGAAATGCAACCAATCGTGGACCGTCAGGCTGCTAAAGGTCTGATCCACAAAAACAAAGCTGCGCGTCATAAAGCAAACCTGACCGCTCAGATCAACAAACTGGCTTAATCGCCTGCTTGTTGTCGCTTTGTAAAAAAGCCCGCGAAAGCGGGTTTTTTTATGTCTACTGCCCGCCCGGTTGTTTCTCTGCCTCCTTTCATCCAGCCCATCGCCTTTACCCGCTCCTCTAAGGAGGTAAATGAAAGCTCTTATCTTTCATTGTTGATGGAAATGTGACCAACATGGCAAATAGCAGAATAACTCACAGAAAAACGAAGAAACGCAATCCTGATGTAAGATTTAATAATTGATCGCCTCGCTATGGTTAACTATTTTTCATCTACGGTTTAATGACTTCATATTTATCGCAGGTCACATTTCATAAAGATTAAAAAATAAAAACACTCTACTGCTTAGAAAGTAAAAGTTGTTTTTCTGGGCGTATCATTACAATGCAGGAGTTATCAGTATGAGTTCTGTTATTGAAGATACCCAGTCTTCCGGGTCAACATCATTGCCTTTACTACAGCGTATCAGCTACGGCTCTTTAGATGTGGCAGGAAACCTGCTGTACTGTTTCGGTTCGACGTACATATTATATTTCTATACCGACGTTGCGGGGATCAGCCTTGCAGTAGCAGGCGTCATCCTGCTACTGGCGCGTATTGTCGACGGCATCGACGCCCCTATCTGGGGGATTATCATCGATAAAACACGCTCTCGCTACGGGAAATGCCGCCCGTGGTTTCTGTGGCTACCGCTACCTTTTGGCGTATTCAGCGCACTGTCATTTTGGTCGCCCGATATCAGCATGACGGGAAAAGCCATATATGCAGCAATATCCTACATGATAGCCAGTATTTTATTTACCGGTCTCAATACACCGCTTAGCGCGATATTACCATTAATGACCTTATCCCCCAAAGAGCGTCTGGTATTAAACTCATGGAGAATGACCGGAGGGCAAATTGGGGTTCTGTTAATGAATGCTACCGCGCTGCCGTTAGTGGCTTTTTTAGGAAAAGGAGATGACCATGCAGGGTTTATTTATACGGCCATTTTATTCGCTGTTATATCCTGCTCGCTCACTCTTTTCGCCTTTAAAAATATTCGCGAAATGGATGCAGATAAAATACAGCAAGAACCAAAATTGCCAATGAAAAAGAGCTTCGCGGCGATGAAAGGCAACTGGCCGTGGATACTGATGGTGCTGGCAAATCTGATCTTCTGGATAGCCCTTCAGCAACGTTCAACAACCATCGTCTATTATCTGACCTACAACCTCGATCGCAAAGATCTGGTTCCGCTGATTAACAGCCTGGCGACCATTCAGATCCTGTTCATCATCGCTATCCCTTTCTTCAGTAAATATCTATCCAAAACCTGGATTTGGATTAGCGGCCTGCTGGTCGCCACGCTGGGCGGCGTCCTGATGTGGCTGGCCGCGGGTAACATTCCCTTACTCATTGCCGCCTGGGTGCTCGGCAATATCGGCAGCGGTATCGCCTGCTCGATGCCGTTCGCCATGCTCGGCTTTGCCGTTGACTTTGGCGCATGGAAAACGGGCATTAAAGCAACCGGTATTCTTATCGCCTTCGGCAGCACCTTCTGCATCAAAATGGGCAGCGGTATAGGTACCGCCTTCGCCGCCTGGATAATGAACAGTTTTGGCTACGTCCCCAACCACACCCAAAGCGCAGCCGGGCTGGAGGGGATAACCTGGGCCTTCATTTGGGCACCCGCCCTGCTCTTCGCCCTCGCCGCGATCCCGCTACTGTTCTTCCGAAAATATGAAGCCATGGAAGACAGGGTTCGCCACGATCTGGAAACAACAAACCACTAACGCTCTTCACCTTCACCACCTGAATATGGGAGGAACCACCATGCCATTTTTGCAACAAGACCCGCGTCGTCTGGTGTGGCAGCAAAACGATCGCTATTTATGGATAGAACCCTGGGGTGAGAACAGCCTGCGCGTGCGCAGCGGCCGTCATCTACCTGTTATGCGAAATGAGGACTGGGCGCTGACGGAGCCGGTCGAGGAAAGCGCCTGCCACATCGTTTATGACCAAAAGCAGGCCACGCTGACCAACGGAAAGATTATCGCCATCGTCAATCAAAAGGGGCAAATCGCTTTTTATCGCCATCCCCATAAGTGCCTGCTGCAGGAGTTCTGGCGTCAGCGGGGAGAAATTGGCGAAGATGAATCCTCCCACGGTCAGTACGTTAGCGCCCTTAATCTTGAGGGCCGCGAGTTCCGCCCGATTCAGGGCGGGAAATACGCGGTCAAAGCCCGCTTCGAAGCCGCCGAAGGGGAAAAAATCTACGGCATGGGCCAATATCAGCAGGCGAATCTGGATCTCAAAGGATGCGTGCTTGAACTGGCCCAGCGCAACTCTCAGGCTTCGGTGCCGTTTATGCTCTCCAACATGGGCTACGGATTTTTGTGGAACAACCCGGCCATCGGTCGGGCGACGTTTGCGCAAAACGTGACGGAATGGGAAGCCCACGTCAGCGAACAGCTGGACTACTGGATCACCGCCGGAGATACCCCAGCAGAAATCAGCCAGGCTTATGCGCTCGCTACCGGCACACCGCCGATGATGCCGGATTACGCCATGGGCTTCTGGCAATGCAAACTACGCTACCGCACGCAGGAAGAGTTGCTCACGGTCGCCCGCGAATATAAACAGCGCAACTTGCCCATCTCGGTGATTGTCATTGATTTCTTCCACTGGCCGAATCAGGGCGACTGGATGTTCGACCCGCGCGACTGGCCCGATCCTGATGCAATGATCGCCGAGCTGAAGTCTCTGGGCATTGAGCTGATGGTATCCGTCTGGCCGACGGTGGATAACCGCACCGAGAGCTATCGGGAGATGCGCGAAAACGGCTGGCTGGTACAAACGGAGCGCGGATTACCGATTAACATGGACTTCCTCGGCAATACTACCTTCTTTGATGCCACCCATCCCGGCGCCCGCGACTACGTTTGGGGAAAGGCAAAGCGCAATTATTACGACAAGGGCGTGAAGCTCTTCTGGTTAGACGAAGCCGAGCCGGAGTTTAGCGTCTACGACTACGATAACTATCGCTATCATGCCGGGCCAGTGCTGGAAGTCGGCAATATCTACCCGCGAATGTACGCCAAAACCTTCTTTGACGGCATGAAAGCGGATGGCGAAGATCAGGTCATCAACCTGCTGCGCTGCGCCTGGGCGGGTAGTCAACGCTACGGCGCGCTGGTTTGGTCAGGCGATATTCACTCTTCGTTTCGTTCTCTGCGCAACCAGTTTGCCGCTGGCCTGAACATGGGGATCGCGGGCATTCCGTGGTGGACGACGGATATTGGCGGCTTTCATGGCGGCAATATTCACGACCCGCGCTTTCATGAGCTGCTGATTCGTTGGTTCCAGTGGGGCGTATTTAGCCCGGTGATGCGTCTGCACGGCAACCGCGATCCGCAGATTCTTCCAGAGCAGCCGTACCGGGACGGTATTGCCCAGTGTCCCACCGGTGCGCCGAATGAAGTCTGGAGCTACGGCGAAGACGTGTGTGACGTATTGACGGGCTGTCTGACCTTGCGAGAGAAGCTCAAGCCTTATATTAAAGCGCTGATGGCAGAAACCCATAAACGCAATACACCGGTCATGCGAACCCTGTTTTTTGAATTCCCCGAGCAGGCAGCAAGTTGGGAGGTCACCGATCAGTACTGTTTCGGCCCCGACCTGCTGGTTGCGCCCGTAATGCATGAAGGTATGCGCGAGCGCGATGTCTGGCTGCCGGAAGGTGAGAAATGGACCGACCTTGCCACTGGCGAGAGTTATCAGGGAGGACAGACACTGCGCTACGCCGTGCCGCTGAATAGAATTCCGGTATTTATTCGCGAAGGTGGGCAGTACCGGAATTTATTGAATCTGTAGTCTTGTTCCGGCTGCGGCATTTCCGCCGCAGCCGAAAATCAGGCACAGCTTATGCCTGCGGTGGCGTGAAAAGCGCCGAATAGTCACGATTGCAAATACGCTGCACCGCCGGATGCTGGATCATACGTTCGGCAAAAATAGCGTGATACTCTTCCATCACGTTGTCCATCCGCCCAATCTCAACTATCGATTTATCACTATAAAAGTCATGAACATATAGTGTGGGCGCAACGAAAATGGCGTTGTGAGCCGCACCGAAGGCTTTCATCAGCGCCGCATCATCAAACTCGCCCAGAATTTCCACCTGCAATCCCTGCGAGTTAAACCAATTGAGCAGCTTACGCCCCAGCATCGAGCGACGTCCGGGGACCAGTAATCGACGTTCTTCCAGGCAGGCCGGGAACGGTTTTTTCGGCGGCGGATTCATACACCAGAAGCTAACGCTACATTCGCCGATTTTCACCGAAAACAGCCCTTCCTGCTGAGTGGAGTCGATAGGGCAATCGGAGATGATCATGTCGAGTTTATGCTGACTTAGCTGCTCAAGCAGCATTTCGTGGGTCGATTCAAAACAGCGTAAATGGATCTGCTCATTGCCGACGACCGCAGCATCAAGGACGCCGCTAACCAACCTTTTTGACAGCGCATCCGCGACGCCGACATCAAACAGCAGATTGGACTCTTTGCGATAGTTAACGATATCCAGCATTTCCTGGCTCAGCGTAAACATGCGATCGGCATAGCGGAAAACCAGCTCCCCGAGTTCACTGGGCTCCAGCCCTCTTCCTTTACGTTTAAACAACTTCCCCTGCAGACGTTCTTCCAGCGCTTTAATCTGCCCGGTGATGGTTTGCGGCGTCAGAAACAACGCCTCTGCCGCACCGACAACAGAGCCTTCTTTGTAGACATGCCAGAAGTAGTACAGGTGATTGTAGTTGATATGCGACATGCTTCTCTCCCTGATAATGTCCAGGAGAGCCGTAGCGGCTCTCCGTGAGTTATTAAGCAGCGTAGCCCGACTCCGTTACGCGCTTACGCAGTATGATGTATCCCGTGACTGCCGATAATATCGATCCAATCAGGATGCCAAGCTTGGCCCAGTTGATCAATCCTGGGTCAACGCTACTGAAAGCCAGTGTGGCAATAAAAATCGACATGGTGAAGCCAATTCCGCACAGAATACCGACTGCCATAACTTGCTTACAGGTCGTCCCCTCCGGCAGAGAAGCCCATTTCATCTTCAGCGCCAACCAGCAAAATGCACTGATCCCAAGCGGCTTACCGATAAACAGCCCAGCGATGATACCCAGCGGCAGCAGAGAGGTTAGCCCTTCAACCGTCACGCCCTGCAGCGAGACCCCCGCATTAGCAAAGGCGAACAGCGGCAGGATTAAGAATGCCACCCATGGATGCAGAACGTGCTCAAGCTGCTTCGCCGGAGATTTACCGTTCTGCTCTTTTAGCGGGATCATAAAGCCAACAATAACTCCCGCCAGCGTCGCATGAACGCCGGATTTTAATACCGCAGTCCAAAGCACCGCACCGACCAGAATGTAGATTCCGGTACGCCGCACGCCGCTCAGATTTAACGCCGCCAGAACAACGATGGCCCCCGCAGCAACGATCAATGACAGCACTGAAAGGTCGTTCGTATAGAACAAGGCAATAATAATAATTGCCCCGAGATCATCAATGATGGCCAGCGCCATCAGGAAGATCTTCAGCGCGGCGGGAACCCGATTGCCCAACAGCGCCAGAACGCCCAACGCAAAAGCGATATCGGTCGCTGCCGGAATCGCCCATCCCTCTCTGGCAATCGGATCCTGGGCATTAAACGCCAGATACACCAATGCCGGAACCACCATGCCACCTAACGCCGCTACGACCGGGAATACGGCCTGGCGACGGCTGGCTAACGCCCCCTGGTTCATCTCACGCTTAACTTCCAGGCCAATCAGCAGGAAAAACACCGCCATCAGCGCGTCGTTAATCCACAACAGCATGTTTTTGTTGATCTCTAACGCACCCACGCGCAGCTGAACCGGCGTTTCCAGAAAAGAGTGATAAAAACCACTGGTCAAGCCAGTATTTGCCAATAACATCGCCAACACGGCGGCGAAGATTAAGATAATGCCCCCGGAAGCATCGCTACTAAAAAAACGCTGCAGATGTTTCACTTTTACTCTCACCTTAGTGGTAAACAACTCGATAAAAGTATAATACACGCACCAATAATTCGAAAAAAACAGTTTTAAATTGCCATTAAGATCGTATTTTACGAATGATTAGTCATTTAAAAATAGATTTTATCAATGTATAAGCGGAGCGAAGATCCGGGGTATAAGGCTTAAAGGTGAAGGTTGTTGTATTCGTACTTCAAATGATTCAACGCTGCCGTCACATTGGCAGGTGACATCCGGTTCAACCAGGGAAGAAAGGGGTGTTGATGAATATATTGTATAAATTCGCTTGCACTACGTAAGGACGCATTGCGTAGCGGGCTGGTTTTTTTATTCCCGGTCAGGTTACAAACGGCCATGGCGTAATCACGTGTGGAGAAGGTTCGCCAGACGTTGTTACGAATCCCCCCACTGTAAAACAGACGTGGAGGCATATCCCTTTGCGGAGGGACCGAGCCCCGTTCTCTGACAAATGAAATATGGCAGCGCCCCTGCTGAACGTCGAGTAAATTCGCCATCATGCAGCCGCCAAGAATGAAGCATTCATGATCGAGGTAATGTTGAACGTTAAGAGAGCGCTCATCCGTTAGCATCCGTACCAGTTCGAAGTGCCGATAGGCCGGTAAAACGGGTTTAACCAGCATTCCCCGCTCGTGCCGATGCAACGCCGCAGGGCCATAGTCAATATCAAACAGCGCGACGCGTCGCCGCATCGTGAGCATTTCCTTGCGCTGCACAAGATGAGCCAGGGTTCCTGGGGGCATTCGTTCTTCGTATTGCGATTGGTACTGGTACTCTGCCTCAACGGGTTGTGAAGTGTAGTTTGTCGAGATAGCCACAACCTTACCACTCGCTTCCTCAGCGGTGGCCAGGACGTACAGACGATTATCTCCACCATTAAAGCTGATGCTAAATGCTCGCGTACTGAGAACAATGTCAAATGTCGGGAAAGCGAAACCGCGCTCAACCAGGCCCGCACGATAAGATAAATTAGCCAGCTCGCGGCCTAGCGTCGTGTTATCGATAGCCAACTGGGTGCGAATATCGCTAAGTGAGCTTCCCTCTTTAATTAAAGCGGCGAGATGTTCCTGCCGGAGGCTAATTTTAGCTTTATCAGGTATAACGAGTGTCTTACCGCAATCGCGACATGACATTCGTCGTTCCCCCTGCGCCGAGTAGCCATAGCGTTTTAGCGAAAAACTGCCGCAGCCTGGGCACTGTTTAATTAACCCCTTCCATCCCTGGTTTACCGTGCGGCGAAAGGCGTTAAGGGATTTAGCGGAAATAGGGGGAAAGAGAAAGCCACACTCCCGGCACAATATATTATTCCCCTGATAAATGTAATCAGGACTATTAAGAACCCCCATATTTTTACATCCCGGGGTTTTACAGCTATCAACATTAACGTCATTAAACATATTCACTCCCTGCGAATATGCATCGCATGCGGGTTGGCGTTCATCATCATATGACCTATAAATAAAAATACCTGATTCAACGCCAAGACGCTGAATCAGGTGGGCATAGCCCTAAGTGGCATACTATGATGGTATTATTATGTTCTTTTAGCCCCAAGTGACCGGTGTTGGCTTATCACCGCGAGCTTTCATTAATGAATCGTTATCGATGTCATTTTTGTACTTCAGAAATTCTGCATAGATCCGCTTCTCAACTTCGGGCTGCTTGCCAATTTGGTTTAGCGTTTCCGCGCGATCTTGCTTCAGGTTATAGAGATATTTAGCTTTACCTTCGCGGTCAATAATCATTTTCCAGTCACCATCGCGAATTGCCCATTCATCGGTAGGATCGTCCTGGAATGGCATATCAATACCGAAGATTAATGGTTTCAGACGATTGAGTTCTTTCTTCTCCAGCACCGGCATTATCGATTGACCATCATAAGTTCTGTCCGTCGGTAAAGAGAAGTTCATCATTTGCGCCAGAGTCGGCATCCAGTCCAGGCCTGATATTGGCGTTTCTGAAACCATGCCCTGCGGGATATGGTTACCATATTTAATAATCGCCGGAACTCGAATGCCACCTTCCCAGAGATTATCTTTACGACCACGTAAACCATCCGTTTCACCAGCAAGATTCAACTCATATACTTTGCGCGCTTCACGCGTGACCGGGCCATTGTCGCTGGTAAAAATAACAATCGTATTCTCTTCTTCACCCATTGTTTTGATTTTATCGAGCACTTTCCCAACCTGAGCATCCATATAGCTAATGTTGGCATAATACTCTCCAACGCCGCGCCACGGTTTATCTGCCCAGTCGCCGTAGAACAGATCCGGATGCTGCTTAGCATACGCGCTGATATAGGGGGAATACATATCAAGATACTGCTTCGGCGATGCCAACGGGCTGTGCACTTCGGTAAAGGCGACGTAGAGAAAGAAAGGCTTTTCATCTTTCTTATTATCCAGCCAGTTCAGCACTTCCGAGCTCACCAGTTCGCCGCTGAAGGTATTCGCCCGACCAAGGGGTTTTTCATTACGCGTAAAGCCGGTGGGATAGACCATCCCGTAGCGAGGGCGCTGCTTAGCACTATCCAGAGTTGAGTCGGTAACAAAACCGGCGGTATTAACCAGTCGGTAGTCAAACCCCATATCTTTGGCCTGCGGCTGATCGGTTCGACCCGCACCAGCGTTGAGATGAAGCTTGCCCATCATAGCCGTATCGTAACCTTGCTGTTTCAGCAAGTTGGCAATCGTCAGCTCATTACGTCCCAACGCAACATCTTTGCCATCCGGGATCCATGACCGTATGCCGGTACGAAACGGCATACGACCGGTCAATAATCCCGCGCGCGAAGGTGAACACAGCGGTGCCGGAGCGTAATAATCGGTAAACCTCACTCCTTCCTGAGCTAACTTGTCAATATTCGGCGTTTTGACAATCTGATGACCGTAGGCGGAAAGGTCGCCGTAGCCTAAATCATCAGCCAGAATAATCACTAAGTTAGGCTGTTTAACATCAGCAGCATAAACAGTCGTCAGGGTGCTTCCTGCACATAATGCCAGGCAAATCATACCAGCGACAAATGTCTTCTTCATTTTAGTCCCTTTGAATAGATTTAAAATTCATAACCCAACATATAAATCATTTGGTCACCAAATCCGTCGTAACCCAGTTTATTATCAAAATAACGCCAGGTAATAGCTGCTTTCCAGCGAGGATAAAACTTCCAGGCCAATGTCAGCCCGCCGTTGATACCGTTATGACCATTCTGCTGCTCAGCATAAGCATCATTCCTGTCTAATTCAATTTCATTCCAGTTTGATAAGACAAACTTTTCATCATATAAATTGAAAATGTACGCAGCGGTCCAACCAATAACGTAACCATTCCAACCGCTGGTCTGCCCATATTTTTGAGAAACATAGTCACCAGATTGGCTATGCAACCCTATATAGGGTTTTAAAAATCCCCAGGAGCCTTGCCAGCCAAGATAACCCAAACCATAAAAGAGGTCTAAATCATCCCCCCATGAGTTATCCCATTGCCCGTAAATCTTACCAAAAAAGGTATAATCAGAATCAAATAAACGGACATGGGTCATAGCAGAAACGGTATGATTACGTCCGGCGACCGAATGGTTTAATACATTACTTTCAAAAAAAGAGTAGAACTCTGCCTCTCTGAAATTCACACCAAAATCAGTTGTTGCTTTCCATACTTCGCCACGGTGCACATTAACAAAACCGCTATTCCAGTCAGCATATCCTGCATTTATTGACCCAAATGCATTTTTAAACTCCAGTGCCTGTACTGTGCTACTCCACAAACAGCATGATGAAGCAGCCAATGTACCAATAAGTAATATTTTTATTCTTCGAGGCATCTAATTATACTCTCCACGATTATATTTTAGTTATATAAAAACAAACCACGAAGAGAGTATTAAACGAAAGTGATATTATATTGGTGATAGAAATCTCACATAACGATATAACGACAGGGATGAACAGGTTAGTGTCAAATAGTGTTGCTAATGCGAACGTAATTGAGTGTTATTTATTGTGCAGAGTAATTCATCAACACAACTGATATTTTATCGTAATTCATAAAATGTAAATATATTCACAAAATGAGTTTTAAATAACATTACGGATGGATTCTTAGCATCCTGGTATCACAGAAGGGTACAAAGTTTTATGTTATCGGTAGATCTATTCAATCATAAACAACCCGCCGTTACCAAGCTTCCGGCGAATCGAAGCTGACCACCAGAAATGGCTAGCGCACAGCCTGGCTGGGGGTTTTCTTGATAGAAAAAAGCCTGAGCACAAAGGCCCAGGCTCGAGGTAAGACAGGAAATGAACAGCAATCAGCGGGTCAAATCATCAAAGAACTTCTTCACGCCGTCGAAGAAACTTTTGGAGCGTGGGCTATTTTTCTCGCCCGTTGGCCCACCAAAACTTTCCTGGAGATCTTTCAGTAGCTGCTTTTGCTTGTCATTGAGACCAACCGGCGTTTCGACCACTACGCGGCACAGCAGATCGCCCTGCGCACCACCGCGCACGGACTTCACGCCTTTACCACGCATGCGGAATAGTTTACCGGTCTGCGTCTCACCAGGCACTTTCAGGTTCACACGACCATCCAGCGTCGGCACTTCAATCTCGCCGCCAAGTGCAGCCATAGTGAAGTTAATCGGGACTTCACAATACAGGTTGTTCCCTTCACGCTCGAAGATTGCATGCTGCTTAACCTGAACCTGAACATACAGATCGCCCGCTGGCGCGCCATGCTCGCCCGCTTCGCCTTCACCCGCCAGGCGGATACGATCGCCGGTATCTACGCCTGCCGGGATCTTAACCGACAGGGTTTTTGTCTTCTCAACGCGACCGTGACCGTGGCATTTGTTGCACGGATCTTTAATCAACGTCCCGCGACCCTGGCAGTGTGGACAGGTCTGCTGTACGGCGAAAAAGCCCTGGCGCATCTGAACCTGGCCTGCTCCATGACAAGTCGGGCAGGTTTGCGGTTGGCTACCCGCTTTAGCGCCGCTGCCGTGGCAAACGTCGCACTCTTCCAGCGTTGGGATACGGATCTCTTTGGTCACGCCACGCACGGCTTCTTCCAGAGTCAGATCCATGTTGTAGCGTAGATCGGCACCGCGCGAAGCGCGCTGACGGCCACGACCGCCACCGAAAATATCGCCAAATACGTCGCCAAAGATATCGCCGAAGTCAGCACCACCGCCACCAAAACCGCCGCCGCCGCCCATGCCGCCTTGTTCAAAGGCCGCGTGACCATACTGATCGTAGGCCGCACGCTTCTGGGCATCGGTCAGGATTTCATACGCTTCTTTGATTTCTTTGAATTTTGCTTCGGCCTCTTTATCGCCCTGGTTACGGTCCGGGTGATATTTCATGGCCAGGCGTTTGTAGGCCTTTTTGATTTCACGCTCTTCCGCTGTTCTGGAAACGCCTAAAATCTCGTAATAATCTTGCTTTGCCATTGGTGTTTTTCAGCCCCTAAACATGCGAACACGGGCGCAGAGTATACACTTCAACCTTCAAACCGCCTCTGCGTTGGCTTCGTTCGTTCATCCCAGTCACGTACTTATGTACGCTCATGGGATTCACTCTCTTGCCGCCTTGATGCAATTTGAATGATTTTGTGTATAAGCTTCTACGCCCGTGCCGATTAATTACCCTGCATCAGGGCGATTATTTTTTGTCTTTCACTTCTTCGAACTCAGCGTCAACAACATCGTCGTCCTTCGCGTTGCTCTCTTGAGCGTCAGCGCCGCCAGCCTGCTGCTGTGCGTGCTGCTGCTGAGCGATTTCCATCAGCTTCTGAGAAACCTGAGCCAGCGCCTGCATTTTCGCTTCGATGTCCGCTTTATCTTCACCTTTCAGCGAAGTTTCCAGCGCGGTCAATGCAGACTCGATGGCAGTTTTATCGTCAGCCGGCAGTTTGTCGCCTGCTTCTTCAACCTGCTTACGAGTGCTGTGCAGCAGATGGTCGCCCTGGTTACGGGTCTGAACCAGCTCTTCAAACTTACGGTCAGATTCTGCGTTCGCTTCTGCTTCACGAACCATCTTCTGAATTTCTTCTTCGTTCAGACCAGAAGAAGCCTTGATGGTGATCTTCTGCTCTTTACCGCTGTTTTTGTCTTTCGCGGAAACGTGCAGGATACCGTCAGCATCGATGTCGAAGGTGACTTCGATCTGTGGCATGCCGCGCGGTGCCGGACTGATACCGTCCAGATTGAACTGGCCAAGATCTTTGTTATCAGAAGCACGTTTACGCTCACCCTGCAGCACATGGATGGTTACCGCAGACTGGTTGTCTTCAGCGGTAGAGAACACCTGGCTGTGCTTGGTCGGGATGGTGGTGTTTTTGTTGATGAGCGCAGTCATCACACCGCCCATGGTTTCGATACCCAGAGACAGCGGGGTAACGTCCAGCAGCAGTACGTCTTTCACTTCACCCGTCAGTACACCACCCTGGACAGCTGCACCGATAGCAACGGCTTCGTCCGGGTTAACGTCTTTACGCGGCTCTTTACCAAAGAATTCAGCCACTTTCTTCTGAACCATTGGCATACGTGTCTGCCCACCGACCAGGATAACGTCCTGGATATCAGATACGGACAGGCCAGCATCCTGCAGAGCGACTTTCAGCGGCTCGATTGAACGGTTCACCAGGTCTTCAACCAGGCTTTCCAGTTTCGCACGGGTCACTTTGATGTTCATGTGTTTCGGACCAGACGCATCTGCGGTGATGTACGGCAGGTTCACGTCGGTCTGTTGCGCAGAAGACAGCTCAATTTTCGCTTTTTCTGCGGCTTCTTTCAGGCGCTGCATAGCCAGCGGATCATTACGCAGGTCAATGCCCTGATCTTTCTTAAACTCATCGACGAGGTAGTTGATCATACGGCTATCGAAGTCTTCACCACCGAGGTGGGTGTCACCGTTGGTCGCCAGAACTTCAAAGGTTTTTTCGCCGTCAACTTCGTCGATTTCGATAACGGAGATATCGAAAGTACCACCACCCAGGTCATAAACCGCGATAGTACGGTTACCGACTTCTTTATCCAGACCGTAAGCCAGCGCAGCTGCGGTTGGTTCGTTGATGATACGTTTGACTTCCAGACCCGCGATACGACCGGCATCTTTAGTAGCCTGACGCTGAGCATCGTTGAAGTATGCAGGTACGGTGATAACCGCTTCAGTTACCGGTTCGCCCAGGTAATCTTCAGCCGTTTTCTTCATTTTTTTCAGCACTTCAGCAGAGATCTGCGGCGGTGCCATTTTCTGGCCCTTAACATCAATCCATGCATCACCGTTGTCAGCACCGATGATTTTGTACGGCATGATGGCTTCATCACGCTGTACTTCTTCGTCCTGGAAGCGGCGACCGATCAGGCGTTTAATCGCAAACAGGGTATTTTGCGGGTTTGTCACTGCCTGACGTTTAGCCGGCTGACCAACCAGAGTTTCACCATCCTGGGTATAGGCAATGATAGAAGGTGTGGTGCGATCGCCTTCGGCGTTCTCCAGCACACGAGCAGTAGTGCCATCCATAATCGCTACACAAGAGTTGGTAGTACCCAGGTCGATACCAATAATTTTACCCATCTAAACGTCTCCACTAAAATTTCATTCAACATGTGGTTGTGAACCTGTAATAAGGGCGAAACGTGCGGTTTCAACTGCCCAGACATCATTTTTTTCAGGTTCATTCACTGCGGTTGACTACAAGATGGGGTCACCCACCGCTTCATCAAGGGGGGACGACAAAAAAAATTTGCCTTCGCAGCCCTACGGGATGGGACGAACCGGGGTCAAAAATCGAATATGGGGGTAAAACACGCCAACACATAAATAATTAAAATAATTAGAGGCGATATATTCGTGAAATTATTGACATAATCCGCAATAATTACCGACTAAAAGCAATAAAGCTCCGGTGATAAAGTATTTTCCAGGTGTAATAAATTAAATAACTGGAAAATTCTCATGAAATCACTCATTCATATATCAACGGGATTGCTTTTAAGCACCGCATTAGTGGCTTCAGTATCTGCTAACGATCATAAAATTTTAGGCGTAGTCGCCATGCCAAGAAATGAGACTAACGACCTGACTCTGAAGCTGCCTGTTTGTCGGGTGATTAAGCGTATCCAACTCACGACTGACCGAGGCGATGTCCAGCTCTCCGGCGCAACGGTGTACTTTAAAGCCAGCAATAGCGCCAGCCAGAGCCTCAATGTACCGTCAATGATAAAGCAAGGTACAACCACCAACTGGATTAACATTAATAGTGACAACGATAATAAACGTTGTGTGAAGAAAATTGCTTTTTCCGGCCACACGATAAACTCCTCTGACATGGCCTCGCTAAAAATTATCGGCGATGATTAATATCACTCACTACGCATACAAGCCCCTATGAAAATTAATTATCTGGATGATGAAGATCTCTCTTTTCTCCATCAATGTAGTGAAGAACATCTGGCAACATTTACGCGTATTCTGACCCACAACGAGAATGGCAAGCCACGTCTCTCAAGCACACTATTACGTAATGAAACTTTTCAGGCGATGGAAGGACATCCTGAACGCTATCGTCGTAACTGGCAGTTGATCGCCGGTGAGCTCCAGCACTTTGGTGGCGATAGCATCGCCAATACGCTTCGTCGTCACGGCAAGTTCTATCGAGCAATCCTGCTGGATGTTTGCAAACGATTGAAAGTCAAAGCTGATAAACAAATGTCCACACCTGAAATTGAGCAACATCTGTTGGAACACTTCCTGGAACATAGTTGGAAGAAGATGGATGACCAACAGAAAGCCGATTTCTTCACTGCCGTGGAGTGTCGAGTCAAAGAGCAAAAAGAGCTACTTCCCCATCTGCTCCAGACACATAAGCTGGCACAAGGGGTCTCGCATATTCTTGAAGCACGCTTGACGAAAATTCTCCGCACCCACGCTGCGGTCAGCGTTATCGGTCATGGTTTAGTCCGTGGAGCAGGGCTTGGCGGTCCCCTCGGCGCAGCGGTTAATGGTGTAAAAGCCGTTAGCGGTAGCGCTTATCGAGTCACCATCCCGGCAGTGCTCCACGTCGCTTGTTTAAGGCGAATGGCCAGGCTTCATCAGGCAGAATAATAAATTGGTGAAAAATACCCCGCCAGATCATAGACAGTGCAGCAAGTCCTCATTATTATGCCGCGCCCTGTCACTAAGTGGCAGGGTAATGCTTCCCTTTCTAATCAATATTTTGAGGAATTATGGGCAACACTAAGTTGGCTAATCCGGCACCGCTGGGCCTTATGGGCTTCGGCATGACCACTATTTTGCTTAACCTGGCGAATAGCGGCCTGTTCGCGTTCGATGTAGCTATCCTGGCGATGGGCATTTTTTACGGCGGTATTGCGCAGATTTTTGCCGGCCTGCTGGAATTTAAAAAAGGCAACACCTTTGGTTTAACCGCATTTACGTCCTACGGTGCCTTTTGGTTGACGCTAGTCGCGATTCTTCTGATGCCGAAAATGGGCCTTGCTGAAGCGCCTAACGCGCACTTCCTCGGCATGTATCTCGGCCTGTGGGGAGTCTTTACCCTGTTTATGTTCTTTGGCACCCTGAAAGCCGCACGCATGCTGCAGTTTGTTTTCCTGAGCCTGACCGTGCTGTTTGCTCTGCTGGCGATTGGTCACCTGGTCGATAACGAAGGCATCGTTAAGATTGCTGGTTGGGTGGGTCTGGTCTGCGGTGCTAGCGCCATCTATCTGGCGATGGGTGAAGTGTTGAACGAGCAGTTTGGCCGCACCGTTCTGCCAATCGGCGAAAAGCATTAATTAACTTCGCCGCCCGATAGCGAGCGGCAAAGTGGGTCACATTGATTTAAGGCAGGCGCTGCAGCTCACCTTGTGGTGCAGCGACCTGTTTATCCAGCCCCTGGCGTAGCCAAATCCCCAGCCCCAATCCCATAAACGACAGCGCCAGCACGTACCAGGCAGGTGCCATCGGCGACACGCCCATCAGCATGGTCACAGCAATCGGCGTCAGGCCGCCGAAGATGGCATAGGACACATTATAAGAGAATGAAATACCGGTAAATCGCACCTCCGCCGGGAAAGCACGCACCATCACATACGGTACCGCCCCCACCACGCCGACACACAACCCGACCGTGCCATAGAGCAGAAACAGACGCTGCGGGCTATCTCCGGAAAGATGATAGAAAGCCCAGCTAGAGGCCGCCAGAAATAAACTCCCGACAATAAACGTACGGCTGGCGCCAAACTTATCGGCCGCCAGGCCTGCCAGCAGACAGCCGATGCATAACATGATGGTGGCGATACTGTTAGCTTGCAGGGTGATTGCAGGGGCAAAACCATAGTGCTTTTGCAGCCAGACCGGCGACATCAGAATCACCACCACCACCCCGGCGGATAAGAGCCAGGTCAGCAGCATAGAAACGACCACCGCTTTTTGATGCTTCAGCGCTACGGCTTTAACCGGCAGCTCCTGCGCTAACGCTTTGCGCTGCTGCATTTCAAGGAAAATAGGCGTCTCCTGCAACCAACGACGCAAGTACATGGCGACAAGACCAAACGCACCGCCTAACAGGAAAGGAATACGCCAGCCGCCATCGTGGATACCCTGCGGGGTCATATTGGTATTAATCAGCGTTGCCACTACCGATCCCAGTAAGATACCCACCGTCAGGCCCGCAGTTAGCGTGCCGCAGGCGATACCGATTCTTTTTTCCGGAACATGCTCAGCGACAAAAACCCAGGCCCCTGGAACCTCACCACCAATCGCAGCCCCCTGGAGAATACGCATAAACAGCAGCAAAAGCGGTGCCACGATGCCCATCGACTCATAGGTTGGCAGCAGACCAATCGCCAGCGTCGGCAGCGCCATCAGCAAAATACTCAGGGTAAACATTTTCTTACGCCCGACGAGATCGCCGAAGTGGGCCATAATGATGCCGCCAAGAGGACGTGCTAAATAGCCCGCGGCAAAAATGCCGAAGGTCTGCACCTGGCGCAGCCATTCAGGAATATCTGTCGGAAAGAACAGCTCGCCAACAACGGCGGCAAAGAAGACAAAGATAATGAAATCATAAAACTCCAGCGCGCCGCCGAGGGCGGCCAGCGTCAGAGTTTTATAATCCTGTCGATTCAGAGGTCGGTTATATTGTGACATAACGGGCATTCATCCAGAGGTATGAAGATGTTCTACGTAATGTGTAAAGTTAAAAACACTATATCGTAAATAAAACAACACACCACAGGTGATGCAACTTATGTCAGGAATGCATAAAATTCAGGATAAAGTTTCACGCCTTGCGCTTTTAGGGCGAAAAGCTGCTACCACATCGCCGTTAGTTTCGACATAAGGCCCCTCAAGCAGCTGTACACAATATGGTACACTCGCAAAAACACCGTGTACCAGCACCTTACCTTCAGCATCTTTAACGCCTTCCAGCGTTTCCTCGATAGCTTTAGGCTGGCCTGGAAGATTGAGGATCAGCGCCTGCTTGCGGATAACGCCAACCTGACGAGAAAGAATAGCCGTCGGCACAAAGTGCAGGCTAACCTGGCGCATTTGTTCGCCAAAGCCCGGCATGACTCTGTCGGCAATGGCCAGCGTCGCATCCGGGGTCACATCGCGTCGGGCCGGCCCCGTGCCGCCAGTCGTCAGAACCAGATGGCAGCCCATCTCATCGACCAACTCACACAGCGTTTGTTCAATAATAATCTGTTCATCCGGGATTAAGCGGGTCTGCAGTTCGAAAGGCGTGGATAGCGCACGGGCCAGCCACTCTTCAAGCGCCGGGATACCTTTATCCTGATAGACGCCGCTGGAGGCGCGATCGGAAATGGAAACTAAGCCAATTCGTAAGGTGTTCATGATTATTCCGTTCAAACAGTATTAATAGACAGAATAATACACCGAGGGGGACAAGGCAGACAGTTTAATGTGGCCGACGGGCGTCGGCCACATGCGGGATTACAGCAGATCGCCGATCATTTTTTCCAGTTTTTCCTGGTCGATCGCAAACTTACGGATACCATCCGCCAGTTTGTCTACCGCCATCGGATCCTGGTTATGCTGCCACAGGAACTGGGATTCGGTAATGCGAGCCGGACGCGCTTTAACTTCGCCGCTGAACGCCAGTTTGCGTTCGATTGCACCTTCGCTTTCCGCCAGCTCTTTCAGCAGGGTCGGAGCGATAGTCAGGCGGTCACAGCCAGCCAGTTCCAGAATTTCGCCGAGATTACGGAAGCTTGCGCCCATAACCACCGTTTCATAGCCGTGCTGTTTGTAGTATTCGTAGATTTCTCTTACGGAAACCACGCCTGGATCTTCTGCCGGTGCATATTCTTTCTTATCGGTGTTCGCTTTGTACCAGTCGAGAATACGGCCAACAAACGGAGAAATCAGGAACACGCCCGCTTCCGCACAAGCACGCGCCTGAGCGAAGGAGAACAGCAGAGTCAGGTTACAGTTGATGCCTTCTTTTTCCAGCTGCTCAGCAGCACGAATGCCCTGCCAGGTAGAAGCCAGTTTGATAAGAATGCGATCGTTACCGATGCCAGCATCGTTATACAGTTTGATGATGCGCTTAGCTTTGGCAATCGACGCCTCGGTGTCGTAGGACAGACGAGCGTCAACTTCGGTGGAAATACGGCCAGGGATCAGCTTGAGGATTTCGAGACCGATGTTCACCGCCAGCTTATCGGAAGCATCGATAATCTGCTGTGCGCGATCGCTGCTCTGACCACGGGCCCAGGCAACAGCATCATCAATCAGCTTACGGTACTCAGGGATCTGAGCCGCGCCGAGAATCAAAGAAGGGTTAGTCGTGGCGTCCTGAGGCTGATACAGCTTCATTGCCGCGATATCTCCGGTATCAGCTACGACAGTGGTGTACTGACGCAGAGAAGTCAATTTATCCGTCATGATAGTGTTTCTCTTAAACAGCAGTTAAGGGGATGTAACCGGTCTGCCAAGATGATAACACGCTGCCGGGTCAGCGCAACCGCCGACAATGTAAGAGCGCAGAGTGTGATAAACTTAGTCAATTAATTACCTGAACACTAAAGGATTGTCACTGAATTGGTAGCGCTTACACTCGCGCACCGGCATGGACAAGAGGATGTTTAATGCCTGATTTTCTGTCTTTTATCAATGAAGTACTCTGGGGCTCGGTAATGATTTACCTGTTACTGGGCGCTGGCGTCTGGTTTACCTGGCGATCAAAATATATTCAGTTTCGTTATGTTCGCCAGTTTGGCAAAAGTCTGAAAAAAAGTCTTCAGCCGCAGCCTGGAGGATTAACATCCTTTCAGGCATTGTGTACCAGTCTGGCTGCGCGCGTTGGTAGCGGTAATCTGGCAGGCGTCGCGCTGGCCATTGCCGCAGGCGGTCCGGGTGCCGTTTTTTGGATGTGGGTCTCTGCGCTGATCGGTATGGCCAGCAGCTTTGCCGAATGCTCTCTCGCCCAACTTTATAAAGAACGAGATTCCCGTGGGCAGTTTCGCGGCGGCCCTGCCTGGTACATGGCTCGGGGATTAGGCATGCGCTGGATGGGAGTCCTGTTTTCCATTTTACTGCTGATAGCCTACTGCGTCATTTTCAACACCGTGCAGGCCAACTCTGTTGCCCATGCTCTGGAGTATGCATTCCATTTACCCGAGATTATCACCGGCGGTGTACTCGCGATTCTTACCCTGTTGGTTATCGTTCGGGGCATTCGCGGCGTAGCACGATTAATGCAGTGGATCGTGCCGGGAATGGCTCTGCTCTGGGTGATAACCAGTCTGGTCATCGGCCTCTGGCATATCACCGCACTGCCAACGATTTTTGAAACCATTTTCCGCTGCGCCTTTGGCTGGCAAGAGGCGGCCGCAGGCGCAGTCGGCTATACCATTAGCCAGGCACTCACCAGCGGTTTTCAGCGCGGTATGTTCTCAAACGAAGCAGGTATGGGTTCGACACCGAATGCCGCAGCAGCGGCCGCCTCCTGGCCTCCTCATCCTGCCGCTCAGGGGATAGTCCAGATGATAGGCGTCTTCATTGATACGATAGTGATCTGCACCGCCAGCGCGGTTATCATCATGCTCGCGCCGAACGACGGCAACGGTGAGGCGGTGAACGGTATTCAGGCGATTCAACATGCCATGAGCAACCTCGTCGGCGGCTGGGGATCCAGTTTTGTCGCCTTTATCGTATTGCTTTTCGCCTTCAGCTCTATCGTTGCAAACTATGTCTATGCCGAAAATAATCTGATCTTTCTGCGCCTGGATAGCACACGAAACATCTGGGTGCTACGGCTTCTCACGCTGAGCATGGTCGTCACCGGATCGATGGTCAGTTTACCGGTTGTCTGGCAGATGGCGGATATCATCATGGCACTCATGGCGATTACTAACCTGACGGCAATCCTGCTGCTGTCGCCAACAGTACGGATCATTGCCAGTGATTACCTACGCCAGCGCCGACTGGGGCAGCGACCGGAGTTTGATGTCACCCGCTATCCCGAGATTCATCAGCAGTTGGTGCCGGGAACCTGGGATAATCTGCCGCGCGAATAGCGCGGCAATCGCAGCTATCGATCCTCCCAGTACTTTTTTTTGATAAAGTCATAACAAATTACCCGCAAGGACTGGATATGCTGATTCTGATTTCACCTGCAAAAACGCTTGATTATCAAAGCCCACTGGCGACCGCTCGCTATACCCAGCCTGAACTATTAGAGTATTCTCAGGAGATTATCGGCATCGCCCGTCAGCTATCAGCACCGCAAATAGGTAAGCTGATGAGCATCAGCGATAAGCTGGCTGACCTCAATGCAACTCGTTTTCATGACTGGCATCCGGATTTCACACCGGATAACGCCCGTCAGGCCATTCTGGCGTTTAAGGGCGATGTCTACACCGGCCTACAGGCAGAAACTTTTAGCGAAGCTGACTTTGATTTTGCCCAGCAGCATCTGCGTATGCTCTCCGGCCTTTATGGCGTACTACGCCCGCTGGATCTCATGCAGCCTTATCGCCTGGAAATGGGCATTAAGCTTGAAAACGCGAAGGGCAAAGACCTGTATCAGTACTGGGGAGAAGTGATTACCGATAAGCTAAATCAGGCGCTGAAAGCGCAGGGTGACGATGTCGTGATTAACCTGGCCTCTGATGAATACTTCAGATCGGTCAAACCTAAACAGCTTGAGGGTCAGTTGATTAAGCCGGTTTTCCTTGATGAGAAAAACGGTAAGTTCAAGGTGATCAGCTTCTACGCTAAAAAAGCGCGCGGCTTAATGAGCCGTTACATTATTGAAAATCGCTTAACCAAACCCGAACAACTAACCAACTTCGATAGCGAAGGTTATTTCTTTGATGCTGATGCTTCTGATAAAAGCGAGATGGTCTTTAAGCGCCACGAACAGTAAAACAAGCTCCCCTTTCGCAGAACGGTGCGTCAGGGGAGCCTGATTCAGGCTTAACCCATCATCAGCTTACGCAGCGCGGCATAATCTGCCGGCAAGTTATGTGACAGCAGCGGCAGGTCAGCACGATCGGCCAGCTCTTTCGGCAGCGGCAGCGTCTCTTGCAGAATCTCTTCCACGCTCTCTTTAAATTTCGCCGGATGCGCCGTTCCAAGGAACAGGCCGTACTCGCCTGGCTGCAGCTGGTCGCGTAGCGCACGATAAGCGATCGCCGCATGCGGTTCTGAGGTATAGCCAATGGCTTTCAGTTCACGCATGGTGTCTTTGGTGGTTTCATCATCCACCGCCGCGTAGCCCAGCTCGTTCAAACGCCAGGTCTTACGGCGGAACAGTTCTTCCACGCGCGGCCAGTTATTCGGCTGGCTGACGTCCATAGCGTTAGACAAGGTAGCCTGTGTCGCTTTCGGCGACCAGTTACCGTCCTGCAGGAAACGCGGCACGGTATCGTTGGCATTGGTTGCCGCAATAAAGCGTTTGATCGGCAGGCCCAGAGACTTCGCCAGCAGTCCCGCGGTCAGGTCGCCAAAGTTGCCGCTTGGCACAGAGATAACCAGCTGATTACGGGCTTCCTGCGGCAGTTGTGCTACCGCTTCGAAGTAGTAGCAAATCTGCGCCAACAGGCGGCTAATATTAATTGAGTTTGCCGAATTCAGACCTAGCGCAACCTTCAGCTCTTCATCGTCAAAAGCCTGCTTAACCAGCGCCTGACAAGCATCAAAATCACCATCGATAGCGACGGTCTCGATGTTTCCGCCGAGGGTACAGAACAGTTTTTCCTGCAGTGGACTGATTTTACCGCGCGGATAGAGGATGACGACCTTGACGTTTGGTAGGCCATAAAATGCGTGTGCGACCGCCGCGCCGGTATCGCCGGATGTTGCCGTCAGAATGGTCACCGGTTTGTCGCCCGCGATATGGGTCAGCATTTGCGCCATAAAGCGGCCGCCGAAGTCTTTAAACGCCAGCGTCGGGCCGTGGAATAACTCCAGGCAGCCCACATCGTCTTGCACTTTGCTGACCGGTGCCGGGAAGGCGAAGGCTGCGCCGATACGCTCTTGCAGGACCGCGTGCGGGATCTCATCGCCAATCATTGCCGATAAAATTTTCGCGCTACGCGAGACAAAATCCAGCGCCAGCATGTCATCGATTTCGCTCAGGTTGAATTCCGGCAGATCGTGCGGAAAGAACAGTCCCTGCTGCTTGCCAAGCCCCTGCGTCACGGCCTGCGCAAAGCTGACCTGTTCGTTATGATCTTTTAAGTTATAGAGTTTCATTGGTTATCCCACTACTCGAGCGCCCGCCGTGTCCAGCCGGCAAATATGAACGAAGCCTTCCTGATTTTGCAGATAGTGCGTAGCCAGCCAGTCGGCGACGCGCTGCGCGGTTTCCGGTTTATCGCATAACGCGAACAACGTCGGACCGGAACCGGAAATGCCGCACGCCTGCGCGCCAATTTCCATTGCTGCCTGACGCGCTTCGCTGAAGCCCGGCAGTAGTTTGGTACGATACGGTTCGGCAATCACATCTTTCATCAATTTCGCCGCCAGCAGAGGCTGACGGGTATAGCAGGCGTGAATGAAGCCCGCCAGATGGCGACCATGTGCGATGCAGTCCTGGCGGCGATACTGCGCCGGGAGAATCGCCCGCGCTTCCGCCGTTGAGACTTTAATCCCCGGATAAGCCAGCACCCATAGCCACTCGTCAAACCCTGGAATCTGCTGACTGATGATGCCGTTTTCCTCAATCATCAACTGGATACCGCCAAGGTAGCAAGGCGCGACGTTATCGTAATGAATACTGCCAGAAATCCGCCCTTCCATCTCGCCCATCAGCGCCAGCATCCGGGTTTCATTGAGTGGCTTACCGCAGAATTCATTCATTGCCACCAGCGCGGCGACGACGGAACAGGCGCTGGAACCCAAGCCGGAACCGATCGGCATATTTTTTTCCAGCGTCATCGCCACCGGGATCTTTTTGCCAATTTCCTGACAGAAACGCTCCCAGCATTGATAGACGATATTTTCCTGCGGAACTGTCGGCAGCTTGCTGGCGAAACGACCAACGTTTTGCAGGCTGAAGCTCTCAGCGGCTTCCACCGTCACATTGTCTCCCAGCAGCGTACCGTCAACCGGCGTCACCGCAGCCCCCAGCACATCAAACCCGACGCTCATATTGGCACTGGAAGCCGGGGCATATACTTTGACCATCTTAAACTCCTAACTTCCATGACAGGGTACGCAGCAGGTCAGCGAATACGCCCGCCGCCGTTACATCGTTACCCGCGCCATAGCCGCGCAGCACCAGTGGCAGCGGCTGATAATAGTGGCTGTAAAAGGCCAGCGCGTTCTCGCCGTTTTTCACTTTGAACAGCGGATCGTTGCCGTCAACCGCGGCAATTTTCACGCGGCAGGTGCCATCCTCTTCGATGTTACCAACATAACGCAAGACTTTACCTTCATCGCGCGCTTTAACGACCCGTGAGGCAAACTCATCATCGAGAGAAGGTAGGCGTGCCATAAAGCTTTCAACATCGCCGCTGGCGTCAAAACCTGCCGACAGCGCTGGCTCAACGATAATGTCAGACAGCTCCAGCTCACGCCCGGTTTCACGCGCCAGGATCAGCAGCTTGCGCGCAACATCAACGCCAGAGAGATCATCACGCGGATCCGGTTCGGTGTAGCCCATCTCACGCGCCAGTTTCGTTGCATCAGAGAAACTCATGCCTTCATCCAGCTTACCGAAGATAAACGACAACGAGCCGGACAGAATACCGGAGAAGTGCAGCAGCTCATCGCCCGCATTCAGCAGATTTTGCAGGTTTTCAATGACCGGTAGGCCCGCGCCGACGTTGGTATCGTATAAGAACTTACGCCGAGAGCTGCTCGCGGCATGACGCAGTTGGTGATAGTAATCCAGTGATGAGGTATTCGCCTTTTTGTTCGGCGTGACCACGTGAAAGCCTTCGCGCAAGAAATCCGCGTACTGATCGGCGACGGACTGGCTGGAGGTACAGTCGACAATAACCGGGTTCAACAGGTGATACTCTTTCACCAAACGAATAAGTCGACCCAAATTAAATCCATCTTTGGCCTCCGCCAGCTCATCGCGCCAGTGTTCAAGATTGAGACCGTGTACATTGGTCAGCAAAGCGCGAGAATTGGCGACGCCGCAAACGCGCAGATCAATATGTTTACTCTTCAGCCAACTTTGCTGGCGCTTGATCTGTTCGATCAACGCGCCGCCAACACCACCGACGCCGATAACAAACACTTCAATAACCTGGTCGGTATTGAACAGCATCTGGTGAGTCACGCGCACGCCGGTTGTTGCATCATCATTGCTGACAACAACAGAGATAGAACGCTCGGAAGAGCCCTGAGCAATCGCGACAATATTGATGTTGGCGCGCGCCAGCGCGGCAAAGAACTTGGCGGAGATACCGCGCAGAGTACGCATCCCATCGCCGACAACAGAGATGATCGCCAGACGGTCCATAATAGAAAGCGGTTCCAGTTGGCCCTCTTTCAGTTCCAGATAGAACTCTTCTTCCATCACCCGCTTCGCCCGCGCGCAGTCGCTCTGCGGTACGCAGAAACTGATGCTGTATTCCGAAGAGGATTGGGTGATCAAAACGACAGAAATTCCGGCGCGAGACATGGTAGCAAAAACACGCGCCGCCATTCCTACCATGCCTTTCATGCCCGGACCGGAGACGTTGAACATCGCCATATTATTAAGATTGGAGATCCCCTTCACCGGCAGACCATCTTCATCAAGACTCGCACCGATAAGCGTGCCTGGTGCCTGCGGGTTACCCGTATTTTTGATTAAACAGGGGATCTGGAACTGGGCGATTGGCGCAATGGTGCGCGGGTGCAGAACTTTGGCACCAAAATAAGAAAGCTCCATCGCTTCCTGATAAGACATCGACTTCAGCAGGCGCGCATCTGGCACCTGACGAGGGTCGCAGGTATAAACACCATCGACGTCAGTCCAGATTTCACAACAGTCGGCACGCAGGCAGGCAGCCAGTACCGCGGCGGAGTAGTCAGAACCGTTACGCCCCAGAACCACCAGTTCACCCTTTTCATTGCCCGCGGTGAAACCGGCCATCAGCACCATATGGTCTGATGGGATCTGACTGGCGACAATGCGGCGAGTCGATTCAGCGATATCAACTGTGGACTCAAGGTAGTGACCTACTGCTAGCAATTTTTCGACTGGGTTAATGACCGTGACGTGATGACCACGCGCTTCCAGCAGACCGGCCATAATCGCGATAGAAAGCTTTTCACCCCGGCAGATTAGCGAAGCATTGACGCTATCCGGGCACTGCCCAAGCAGGCTGATACCGTGCAGCACATGCTTGATTTGCGCAAACTCTTGCTCAACAAAAATTTTCAGCTGAGCAAGCGGGAAACCAGGCTGGGCCTCAGCGAGCCCCTGCAGAAGTTCGGCAAAAATGCGTTCGGCATCGGCGATATTGGTAAGTGCATCCTGACCACCGATCGTTTTCTCAATCATCGCAACCAAGTGGTTAGTAATCTTCGCAGGGGCAGAAAGTACGGTGGCTACCTGCCCCTGCCTGGCATTGCTCTCCAGAATATCGGCAACTCGCAGAAAACGTTCTGCATTTGCCACTGATGTACCGCCGAACTTCAACACACGCATGGTTGTAACCCCTTAATCTTTTATCGAAAAAAAAGCCCGCACTGTTCAGGTGCGGGCTTTTTTCTGTGTTTCCTGTACGCGTCAGCCCGCACCGTTACCTGTGGTAATAGTGGTGGTGATAATCGTGGTAATCATGCCGATGCGATTCATGGATGTTGTGTACTCTGTAATTTTTATCTGTCTGTGTCCTGTGCCTATATTGGTTAAAGTATCTGTCGACTTAAGTCAACGAATTTCTACTTTTAGCCATTTTTTGCGCACCCGGTCAATGCGCCATAATCACCTGA
Source organism: Klebsiella huaxiensis (assembly GCF_003261575.2). Lineage (GTDB taxonomy): Bacteria > Pseudomonadota > Gammaproteobacteria > Enterobacterales > Enterobacteriaceae > Klebsiella > Klebsiella huaxiensis. The sequence continues at coordinate 5,115,838 of NZ_CP036175.1, forward strand.
CAATCCCCCCGGGTTTACGCATAAGGACACATGAAATCAGAACATACAACCATATAAAAATAATATGACAGAACTTTAATCTGATAGGTTTTTTTCAATATCATGCAATAAACGATGCAGCATCGCAGTATCGCGCTGTTGTAAAAGACCGATTCGCTGCTGTAGCCAATCGGTAAGTTTTATATCATCCCCAACACCCAGTCGGGTGAGCAAGTCGAGCGTTCTTAGACGTAATGCCTGCAGCTGATTATCATCCACGCCGGTAGATGTCGCCGGGGTTTGCTGCAACAAAGAGGTCAGTTGATAGCAATACACCATCACCGACTGTCCTAAGTTCAGCGAAGGATAGTCCGCCACCATCGGTACACCAGTCAACACATCGGCAAGGGCCAGCTCTTCGTTAGTTAGCCCGGAATCTTCACGACCAAACACCAGCGCGGCATGATTCATCCACTGCGCCTTCTCCTCCAGCAGCGGCAACAGCTGCTGCGGCGTCGCGTAGTAATGGAAACGCGCCCGGCTACGGGCGGTGGTGGCAACAGTAAAATCAACATCATGTAGCGCCTTCTCCAGGGTGGGATAAGTGCTGATATTATCGAGAATATCCCCGGAGCCGTGTGCAACCCAGCGCGCCGCAGGCTGCAAATGAGCATCGCTATCGACGATACGCATGTCGCTAAACCCCATTGTTTTCATTGCTCGTGCTGCAGCACCTACGTTCTCAGCCCGAGCGGGGGACACTAATACAATTGATAAACGCATTCGGTTTCTCTTTTACCTTTTTACGCAGCGGAAATATCACTCCACGCGTTCATTTTACGCGTTGAGAATTTACAAATTTGCAACAAAAATCACTAAATTTGAGTTTGATCACCCATAAAAAAAACTAAACTATTCCCAAGGCCCCACGACACGGAGTATGTTAACAGAACGTCTTTATCCATATGTTTGGCAATGAAATTTATGTCAGAGTACGTTTCAGGGCGTTGGATTCATCATATTTATTATTTTCTTAGCGCAACTAATTGAGCCGTGTATGAATTGTGACTATGAATCGCATATCGATGCAATGATTTCACAAGACTGTTAACGTGCTACAATTGAACTTGATATATGTCAACGAAGCGTAGTTTTATTGGGTGTCAGGACTCTCTTAGCCTGTTATGTTGCTGTTAAAATGGTTAGGATGACAGCCGTTTTTGACACCGTCGGGTCCAGAGGGAAAGTACCCACGACCGAGCTAATGTTGTTGTTGACGTTGATGGAAAGTGCATCAAGAACGCAATTACGTACTTTAGTCATGTTACGCCGGGCATGTTAATTTGCGACATGTACCAGGCAGGTCAGGGACTTTGGTACTTCCTGTTTCGATTTAGTTGGCAATTTAGGTAGCAAACATGCAGACCCCGCACATTCTTATCGTTGAAGACGAGTTGGTAACACGCAACACGTTAAAAAGTATTTTCGAAGCAGAAGGTTACGATGTATTCGAAGCGACCGATGGCGCGGAAATGCATCAGATCCTGTCTGAAAATGATATCAACCTGGTAATCATGGATATCAACCTACCAGGTAAAAATGGCCTCCTGCTAGCGCGCGAACTGCGTGAACAGGCGGACGTCGCGCTGATGTTCCTTACCGGTCGCGATAACGAAGTGGATAAAATTCTGGGCCTCGAAATCGGTGCCGATGACTATATCACTAAACCGTTCAACCCACGTGAACTGACGATTCGCGCGCGCAACCTGCTCTCTCGTACCATGAACCTGGGTACCCCGAGCGAAGAGCGCCGTAGCGTAGAAAGCTATAAGTTCAACGGCTGGGAGCTGGATATCAATAGCCGTTCGCTGGTAAGCCCAAATGGTGAGCAGTACAAGCTGCCGCGCAGTGAATTCCGCGCCATGCTGCACTTCTGCGAAAATCCGGGAAAAATCCAGTCACGTGCAGAACTGCTGAAGAAAATGACCGGCCGTGAGCTTAAGCCGCACGACCGTACCGTGGACGTGACCATCCGTCGTATTCGTAAGCATTTTGAGTCCACTCCGGACACCCCGGAAATCATCGCCACTATCCATGGCGAGGGGTACCGCTTCTGTGGAGACCTGCAGGAATAACCCGGTTTTTCTTGCTGTCATAACGTAAAAACGGCGCTATTCGCGCCGTTTTTTTTTATTTCCAGATTCTGAGTTTGTCGTCGCTACCACTATCACCACCGTCATTGCCATCGCCGCCGGGCTGCTCTTCCTTCGGCTTCGGAAGAGATAAAGCATACCAGTCGACATGGCGTGTCAGGAACATTAGCGCACTCAACGCCAATAGCAGCACTCCAGTCCCCAACAACAAGGCACTATCTTCCGAACGCAAGAGCATCCACATCACACCATCCAGCAGTAATAACGCGCAGACGAAAAGCAAACTATTACGCCACCCTTTCATGACGGCATGCAGATACACCCCGTTGATTAATGCCCCTATCAGGCTGGCGACAATCCAGGATAGCGTAAAGCCGATATGCTCAGAAAGTGCCAGCAATACTAGGTAGAACATCACTAACGACAGCCCCACCAACAGATACTGCATCGGGTGCAAACGACACTGAGTTAAACTTTCGAATACGAAAAATGCCATGAAAGTTAGTGAAATCAAAAGAATGGCATATTTCGTCGCCCGATCGGTCAGTTGGTACTGATCGGCAGGGGTCGTGACGTTAACATTAAAAGCAGGTAGCTGACGCCACTCAATCTCACGATCGTCTACGAAAAAACGGGCCATGTTGTTTGCAAACCAGCTACTTTGCCAGTGCGCACTATAGCCAGAGGGAGTGACCTCACGGTTAACCGGGAGAAAATCGCCGAGAAAACCAGGGTGCGCCCAGTTGCTGGCCAGTTGTAGTTCACTGTTGCGTCCGATCGGCACCACCGAGAAGCTCCCGGTTCCGTTCAGGTTAAGTGTGAATTCAACATCCAGCGTTTTTTGTTCAGATGACAACAACGGCATCGGCATATGAACTCCCTCTCCGCTACCGCTAAGACCGAGTCCGGGTTCTACGGGCAACGCCTCACCATTAATCTGCGGCGCGACAATAGCGCCAATCCCGCGCGCATCGCTAACGCCGACCACCATAAAAGGTTGGCCCAATGCAATATTGTCTTTTTTGAGTTCAGCCAGACGGGAAATATCGAAATGCGCTTTAATTCCGAGATCGTTGTGCCAGATTTGACCTTCATAAATGCCGATTTTCCGCGATTCAACATTCTGCTTTCCGGTTATCGCCAGCGTTTCTGGCAACCAGTAATGCAGCCAACTACGTTGATACTCAACCTCTTTTTTATCTTCAATGCGGGTCAGCGTCTCGGTAACGGGAATAGCAATCAGCGGCCCGGTCAGCTTTTGCGGCCCGCTAGTACTGCTCTGCAGAGCATCGACAACATCGCTGCGATAATCCGCGCGTTCAACGATCAGTTGCCTGACGATCATCAGCGGGATCGACAACAGTAAAATGCATCCCAGCAGGGTGCTCATTTTCCAGAATAGTGGTGATTTCAACATAGCCCTCTCCTTAGTGATAGGCACACCTTAGATGGGCTATGTGGGGGGAGTTTGAAGCTATGTGAAGTGAGCGTGAAGTCTTAGCAAAGCGCACACGCCGCCTTCAGGGCGATTAAGCAGTTGGATATCCCCCTGATGCAGGCGCGCGACTTCACGAACAAATGCCAGACCCAGGCCACTGCTTTTATGGCCATTTTCACGCGGTAAAGAATAGAAGCGCTCAAAGATGCGTCCCAGGGCATAATCTGGAATACCGCTACCCGTATCGCTCACCGTTAATAGCACGCCACCATCGCTTTCCTCTGCGCCAAGCAGGATCTCTCCTTCAACAGGCGTGAAATCAATAGCATTATCCAGCAAATTACCTAGCGCCTGCGCCAGGAGTTCGCTATCCCCCACAACTGACAGATTGGTCTCCTGCCAGTGGAGAGTGAGCTTTTTCGCCGCTAGCGCTATTTCGCGCTCCTCAGCCAGGCGGCCAAAAAGAGCAGCGACAGAGACAGGACGCCGCGCAATCTCTAGCCTGTTTTCAAGACGGGCCTGCTGGAGCAAATTCTCTACCAGCGACTGCATCCGCGCATTTTGCGCGAGGATATTGCCAGTAAAGCGCGCAGCTATCTCAGGTGGAGGACCTTCATGGAGAATTTCCGCCGCGCCGCGAATTGCCGCCAGCGGACTCTTCAGCTCATGAGTCAGCGCATAAACATAGTTCTCAATCGCGTTTTTACCCTCCAGCTTGAGACGCATACTCTCCAGTGCTTGCGCCAGCTTACGCAGTTCGCTGCTGCCCACATCCGGCAACGGAACCGGCCGGTCGGCAGTCACCGAATCTGCATAACGAACCAGCTTACCGATGGAGAAATTAATCCACCACACCATCCCGGCGCCAATCAGTAGTGCAATTCCCAGCAGTGCCCCACTCGCCCACAGAATACGCCGCTCGCTACGTTTGATAACCGGTACCATGGCCAGGTTGGGTTTGCCGACGCTCAGCACGCCAATAATTCGCCCATGATCAGTGACCGGTGCGGCAATATACATAATCGAACTATTATCATCGTTCGGGTCACTGCGCGTGCTTCGCGCACCGTACTGGCCGCGCAATGTGAGCCAGACATCGTTCCAGCGAGAGTAGTCTTGTCCCAACGCTTTACCCGTGGAATCAAACACCACCTTCCCCTGCGCATCAGTCATGTAGACGTGATATTCATTGCGAACTTTGTTAATACCGGCAATGTTGGCGTTGATCGGCTGACGATGAAGCGTTTGAAAGGCCAGGGCCAGGCGTCCATGCTGCGGATCAGCGGAAAGCAAGTCTTCACGAGCCAATTCAGCAAGCAAGGTCGCGGTATCGATCAACGTGCCTTCCGTTGCCCGCCGCACGCCCGGCTTAATCTCCTGGACGAAAATGGAGAGAACAAACCACGCCGCAATCGCCACAATCAGAAAATAGCCGAGTAGCAATCGCATTCCGATGCGCATCAGAAGCCTCCGAGGCTGTATCCCATGCCGCGATGCGTATTGATCGGGGAAACGTTGGGGTTTATTTCACGCAGCTTAGCGCGCAGGGTTTTGATATGGGTATCAACGGTGCGATCGAAGCTCTCGTTCGCATCGCCCCATACCTGCTCCATAAGCTGCTGGCGGGAAAATATGCGACCAGGGGCGTGCAGTAGCGTTTTTAACAGCAGAAACTCATAGCGGGTCAGATTCAACGATTGACCGCACCACGTCACCAGAGCGGAGGCATCATTAAGCGTAAACTCCCCCACGCGCAGTAGCGGTGAAGGAGCCGCGAATTTCTGCAACCTCCGCAAAACAGTGCGCACTCTGGCGCAGACTTCACGAGGGGAAAAAGGCTTGGCAATATAATCATCAGCACCGATTTCCAGGCCAAGTAACTTATCCACCTCTTCACTGCGGGCCGTCAGAAACAGCACCGGTAGCGCCGGATGGCGGGCCAGCAGTCGACGGCATAGTTCAAAGCCGCTGATATCAGGCAGCCCAACATCCAGAATCGCCAGGTCGGGTATCTGATGGTGAGCCGCATCAAGTGCAGGCAGTCCACGTTCAAACGCCGTAACGATAAAACCTTCCTGTTGGAGCATGTAGACCAGCGTATCCGCAATGCTCAACTCATCTTCCACCAACCAGATCCGCGGTTGTTGCATCGTCGTTCCCTGTTATTTATTCCATGGCATAATCGGCACGGCACTAATGGCATTCTTCGGCGAGCCGTCAACGATTTTATCCGAATAGGTCAGATAGACCAGCGCGTTACGTTTGGCATCGTAAAAACGCACGACCTGCAGCTTTTTAAATACCAGCGAGGTACGTTTCTGGAAAACCACATCGCCCTGGGTTTTGCCTTTTTTGATTTTATCCGTCAGCTCAATGGGCCCTACCTGCTGACAGGATATCGCGGCATCAGAGGTATCTTCCGCCAGCCCTAACCCGCCTTTAATTCCCCCGGTTTTCGCCCGGCTGATATAGCACGTCACGTTCTGGACATCCGGGTCGTCAAAAGCCTCAACGACTATCTTATGGTCCGGTCCGAGAAACTTAAACACAGTATCCACCGAGCCGATTTGCTCCGCCTGCGCCATCTGACAGCTGGCCAGTAAAAACATACTCGCAACTAACTTCTTGTATTTCATATTGTTACCATTCTTAAAAATTTAGCTGAGTGATTATCACACATTAAGAAGAAAAGTTTTATAGATCACAGCTTTACAAAATCACCACCATAACATCTGGAATAATCGCATTTAAAAGCAAAAAAAACACTGAATGCTAAAACATCAAAAAATGCTATTATCCGCTACCTTTAGTATCAGGCACCTGAGTTTAAGGATGGGGATATTTTATGGATCAAGCAGGGATTATTCGCGATCTCCTTAGCTGGCTGGAAGGTCACCTGGATCAGCCACTCTCACTGGACAATGTGGCAGCGAAGGCTGGCTATTCCAAGTGGCATTTACAAAGAATGTTCAAGGACGTAACCGGCCACGCCATCGGTGCCTATATTCGCGCCCGTCGCTTATCCAAGTCGGCGGTAGCCCTACGCCTGACTGCGCGTCCGATTCTGGATATTGCGTTGCAGTATCGCTTTGATTCGCAGCAGACCTTTACGCGCGCGTTCAAAAAGCAATTTTCACTAACGCCAGCTCTTTATCGTCGTTCTCCAGACTGGAGCTCTTACGGTATGCGTCCCCCACTGCGTCTGGGCGAGTTCGCGATGCCGAAACACGAGTTTGTCACCCTTAACACGACTCAACTGGTTGGCGTCACCCAGAGCTACACCTGCAAGCTGGAGGAAATCTCCGATTTCCGTAACCAGATGCGCGTCCAATTCTGGCGAGAATTCCTTGCCAATACACCGACGATTCCTCCGACCTTGTACGGGCTGCATGAGCCGCGTCCAAGCCAGGATAAAGACGATGAGCAAGAGGTGTTCTACACCACCGCGCTGACACCAGAACTGGCTAACGGTCACCTGCACAATTCCCATCCAGTTATTCTGGAAGGCGGCGAGTACGTGATGTTTACCTACGAAGGTTTAGGTACGGGTTTACAGGAATTTATCCTGACGGTTTACGGTACCTGTATGCCAATGCTCAACCTCACCCGCCGTAAGGGTCTGGATATTGAGCGTTTCTTCCCGGAAGATGAAAGTCGGAATCAGGAACCACCTATTCAGCTGCGCTGCGAGTACCTGATCCCGATTCGTCGTTAACGCTGTAGTTCATCCATCGCGGGGGCATCAAGATGCGAAACATCCCCCGCGGTTTCTACAACCCAGCCTGATGCCAGCCAGGGGCTTTGCTGATAATCAACGCGGGAAATGGAGCAGTTGCGCAGACGCAAGCGACGTTCAGCATACGCCGGCAAGCCAAGAATCGTACTCACCAGGCAGCCCAGCGCCATCCCATGACTCACCAGCAGCGGCCGACTTCCCGCAGGCAGTTCCAGACAAGACGCCAGCGCCGCGTGCATACGATCGCTCAGCTCTTGCATTGACTCCCCTTGCGGAATACGACCGTCAGGCGTGCCGTTAACCAGTTGCCGGCGCCAACCCTCTTCTTCCTCGCTCAACGAGTCGATATGGCGTTTCTCAAGCACGCCCATATCCAGCTCACGCAAGCGGGGATCAGGAATGATGTTGCAACCGCAGGCTTCAGCAATAATTTCCGCCGTGCGCCGCGTACGGCCTAAATCGCTGGCGATAATATGCGTTATCCCCAACGTTCTGGCACGCTCGCCGACTTGCCAGGCCTGACGCTCACCGTGGGCGGTAAGTGGACTATCCGACTGGCCCTGAATACGTCGCTCGGCGTTCCACTGCGTTTCGCCGTGGCGAACAAGGTATACCTCTAACATGCTTTATTATCCGTTCTGAGCTCTTAACCATTGAGTTACAAGCATAGCCGCAAGCAGCAACAATGATTTGGAGTATACTGCGATGATGTTAAGTAATTCTGAGTTGTTTTGATTATGCACCATGTTGTCTCAGCTACCACTAATCCCGCCAAAATTCAGGCAATTCTGCAGGCTTTTAACGAGATCTTCGGTGAAGGATCCTGCCATATTGAGTCCGTATCCGTCGAGAGCGGCGTGCCAGAACAGCCGTTCGGTAGCGACGAAACGCGTGCTGGCGCACGAAACCGCGTGACAAATGCGCGCCGCGCGCAGCCGAATGCCGACTTCTGGGTCGCCATTGAAGCCGGGATCGACGAAGGAAGCACTTTTAGCTGGGTGGTGATTGATGATGGGAATCTGCGCGGCGAAGCGCGCTCAGCGACCCTGCCGCTCCCACAAGTTATTCTGGAAAAAGTTCGCGCTGGCGAAGCCCTGGGGCCGGTGATGTCGCAGTATACCGGCATCGATGAGATTGGTCGCAAAGAGGGAGCCATTGGCGTCTTTACCGCCGGGAAGCTTACGCGCAGCAGCGTTTACCATCAAGCGGTCGTGCTGGCGCTCAGCCCGTTCCATAACGCTATTTATCGTTAACTTTCAGCAGCGATTGTTCCAGCCACTGGCGAAGCTCCGCCGGGGCTGACTTCAGGCTATTTGAGCCACGTGTGATAGTCGCAATCCCGGCGCCAAGCTCGTTTTTCAGCTCGCGCTGGCTCATCTCGCCGCGCAGCAGCTCTTCAATAATGCGCACTCGCGTCCCCAGCGCCTCGCGCTCGTCGGGAGTCAGCATGAGTTGTAAAAGCGGCAGATGCAAATCGTCGGCGTATGCCTGCTGCAAAAGCGCCACGAAGCGGAGCCACTCCTGATGACGCTGTTCGGCTACGGCTGCTGAATAAGGGGATTGTTGGGTCATGTTACGCCACCTGTCGTGTGTACTCACAAACGAGTACAAAGCATAACATACTTCTGTCCGTACTCTATGGATTTCGGGCAACATAGCAAAATGCTATGTTGCCCGAAGGTGATGGTATTAGTAGCGCAGCTTCCACTCCGCATCGCTCATCAGCGTATCTTTTTGTCCCATGAAGTAGCGATAGTAGGCATCATAAGACAGGACGTTTTTCACGTAGCCGCGCGTTTCCGAGAACGGAATACTCTCGATAAACGCCACTGCATCGATACGCCCACCGCTGTTGCCGCGCCAGGTACGAACGCGCCCTGGACCCGCATTATAGGCCGCAGAGGCGAAGATACGATTGTTGCCAAACTGCTGATAAACATATTGCAGGTAGCTGGTACCGATGTTGATATTCATTTCCGGATCCAGCAGCTGCGATGTTCCGCTGTAACCCGGAATATTAAACATCTTCACCGTATGCGTAGCTGTACCCGGCATAATCTGCATCAGGCCGCGGGCACCCACCGGTGAACCGGCTTTCGGGTTCCAGGCGCTCTCCTGACGCGCAATCGCCATCGCGTAGCTTTGCGGAATATCTTTACCGCTGATATAGCGGGTAAAGAGGTCGTTATAAGCCAGCGGAAAACGCTCTTCCAACTGATCCCATAATTTCCCGGCGATCGTGGCCTGGACGCTTAGATCCCACCAGTTCTGATTAAACGCATACCGCGCCAGCTGCGCCTGCTGATCTTTGGTCTTGCTGGTCACCAGATTCGCCCACTCGCTACGCGCAGTGTTATCCATATTCCAGTACATCAGCTCGCGAACCCGCGCCATTTCCGGCCCGGAGGTTAACGCCGGATCGAGATTAGCCGGCGCTTTATCGATGCGGAAAGTGTACTCTTCGCCAAGACGCTGGGCAGCGACCATCGGGTAGAAGCCGCGTTGTTGCATCAGAGAACGCAGAATGTCTTTAGCTTCATCATCACGCCCGCGCTCCAGCAGCAGATCGGCCTGCCAGTAGCGCCATTCATCCTTCTCTTTCGCCTCCATCGGCAAACGCGCCAACCAGGTGTTCAAACCACGTCGATCTGCAGCGCCAAGCGCCATCCGCACCCGGCGTTCCACCAGTGAGGTGGATTGCGAACGCATAATGGCATCATCGCGCCAGATAGCCTGCTCTTCAGTCACGTCACTGCCCATCAGACGCCAGGCGACAATATCCCGCAGCTCCTGGGTCTGGTCTTCATTCAGCTGCTGTGCCTGCGCTAACGATGGGATCATCAGGCGCGCGTTTTCCGCATCCTGACGCGCAACACTGGCAAAAGCGATCGCCGCCATCTGGCGCGTAAAGTCCGTCGCCCCGGTAGTGCGGGCGAAAGTCATGACGCTATTCGGATCGTTAGCCAGCGCGACAACCGCCGTCGAAATTGTTTGATAATCAGACGGCATCTGCTGGGCCAGAACCCGAACCAGACTGGTATTTCCCGCCTTCATCGCCAGACGGATCCGCTCAAGGTAAGCCAGCGGATCCTGCTGGCCGGAGGCGCGCCAGGCACCAAACAGCTGGTCGCAGGCATTTGGCTGGCTTTTGCCACTCAGCCACAGCTCTTTCGCCCCATCCCAGGCTTCCTGCGTTTGGCCCACACTCCATTTTGCATAGTAGTAATTACACTGTGCTTCGGTGCTGGCTGGTTTATCCGGGCTGAAGGACAACAGGCCACGCCAGTCGCTACGACGCGCCAGCTCGTTGACGAAACGTGATTTCAGCGATCGCGCCGGGGGCAGTGTCGGGTTGGAGGCGATAAAATTGGTCACCACCAGAGCGGGTTGGTTCATCAAATCATCGGATATCTGCCGGTACTGGAGATAAGGATAGAGCGGGTAAGTCGTCAGCGTCGGCATCAACTGGTTAACGACATCCATTTGTCGGTTGTCCCACGCCTGTTTAATTTGAGCATAGCGGCTGCGTTGTTCATCCAGTGAATCCGCATGCGCCAGTTGGCTTAACGTCAGCAGACTCACGCCGGCAGCCAGAAGACGCCACGTCACAGTTTTAGCTTTTTCCACAAGCTCTTCCTCTATTCATGTGCACCACAGCAGCATCATGCCGCCTGCAAAAATTTCAGGTATTACGTAGATATGCTAATCAGACAACGCTAAATGCGCCATGTCCTGAACATTTTTTTACTCTTTTGTGAATCCCATCGCCTCGCTGGGATTAAAGCGCGAAAAAGGCTACACTTCGCCTTTGATAACTATTCACTACCCTACTCAAAATCATTCTGGCTGCATCAAGGCGGCAAGAGAGAAAATCCCTGCGAGCATAGATGGCTATGTGACCAGGGTTTTCGAATGCAGCCAACGCAGAGGCAGCCTGAAGGATGAAGAGTATATAAAAGAGGCGAAGTCCAACGTGGCTCAATTCGTTTATACCATGCATCGTGTCGGCAAAGTGGTTCCGCCGAAACGTCATATTCTGAAAAATATCTCCCTGAGCTTCTTCCCTGGCGCAAAAATCGGCGTTCTCGGCCTGAACGGCGCTGGTAAGTCTACCCTGCTACGCATCATGGCCGGCATCGATACCGATATCGAAGGCGAAGCTCGTCCGCAGCCTGGTCTGAAAATCGGCTACCTGCCGCAGGAACCAAAGCTGAATCCAGAGCAGACCGTTCGTGAATCGGTCGAAGAAGCCGTGGCCGAAGTGGTCAACGCGCTGAAGGGTCTGGACGAGGTGTACGCGAAGTACGCTGAACCTGATGCCGATTTCGACAAACTCGCCGCTCAGCAGGGCAAGTTTGAAGAGATCATTCAGGCGCACGATGGCCATAACCTGAACGTGCAGCTTGAGCGCGCCGCGGATGCCCTGCGTCTGCCAGATTGGGATGCCAAAATCACCAATCTGTCCGGTGGTGAACGTCGCCGCGTGGCACTGTGCCGTCTGCTGCTCGAAAAACCAGACATGCTGCTGCTCGACGAACCGACTAACCACCTGGATGCCGAATCCGTGGCGTGGCTGGAACGCTTCCTGCACGACTTCGAAGGTACCGTCGTGGCGATTACCCACGACCGTTACTTCCTCGATAACGTTGCCGGTTGGATCCTTGAGCTTGACCGCGGCGAAGGTATTCCGTGGGAAGGTAACTACTCTTCCTGGCTGGAGCAGAAAGATCAGCGTCTGGCGCAAGAAGCTTCTCAGGAAGCAGCCCGTCGTAAATCTATCGAGAAAGAGCTGGAGTGGGTTCGTCAGGGCGCGAAAGGCCGTCAGTCTAAGGGTAAAGCCCGTCTGGCACGCTTTGAAGAGCTGAACAGTGCTGAATACCAGAAACGTAACGAAACTAACGAACTGTTTATTCCACCAGGCGCTCGTCTGGGCGATAAAGTGGTTGAAGTCAGTAACCTGCGTAAATCTTACGGCGATCGCGTACTGATTGACGACCTGAGTTTCTCAGTACCGAAAGGGGCTATCGTCGGCATCATCGGTCCGAACGGTGCGGGTAAATCCACCCTGTTCCGCATGATGTCCGGTCAGGAAGCGCCTGATAGCGGCACAATTACCCTGGGCGACACCGTGAAGCTGGCCTCCGTTGATCAGTTCCGTGACGCGATGGATAACAGCAAAACCGTGTGGGAAGAAGTTTCCGGCGGGCAAGATATTATGCGTATCGGCAACACCGAAATGCCAAGCCGTGCTTACGTGGGCCGCTTTAACTTTAAGGGTGTCGATCAGGGCAAACGCGTGGGCGAACTGTCCGGCGGTGAGCGCGGTCGTCTGCATCTGGCGAAGCTGCTGCAGGTTGGCGGTAACGTACTGCTGCTCGATGAACCAACCAACGACCTGGACATCGAAACCCTGCGTGCGCTGGAAAACGCCCTGTTGGAATTCCCGGGCTGCGCGATGGTTATCTCGCACGACCGTTGGTTCCTTGACCGCGTAGCAACCCACATTCTGGATTATCAGGATGAAGGTAAAGTCGAGTTCTTTGAAGGTAACTTCACCGAATACGAAGAGTACAAGAAACGCACCCTCGGCGCAGACGCGCTGGAGCCGAAGCGTATCAAGTACAAGCGTATCTCGAAATAAAAGTAAAAGGGCAACGCAAGTTGCCCTTTTTAATGTCTGCTCCCTCTCCCAGTGGGAGAAGGCATAAGGTTACAGAGGATCTACCCCTGCTCACCCATCATCTCTTTGACCAGCTCGACACAGCGCAGGAAGCGGGCATCGTAATCCGCCTCTTTTACATGCACGAAGTCGATCTCATTCTCTCTGAGCAGCGACACCAGCAGCGTCTGGAACTCCTTGCGATCCACTGAACTACCAAGGCTACGCAGACCATCAGCCACCCAAGGCGTATTGTTCTCCAGCAGGATAACCAGGTCAAAGCGATACTCATCGATCAGCGCCTGAACGAAAGGATGTTCTCGCCCTTCATACTTCAGACAAAACGCCTGGGTGCTGACGAAATCGGTATCGATAAACGCCACCTTATTGGCGTATTTCACTGCAAAATCAATATACTGCGCATGACCGAGAGCAATCTTGTCATAGTCGGAATATTGCAGCGCCATCTCATCACCACCGAGATGCGAAAAAACATAATCACGGCCATATTCCCAGGCGCTGGTGGTGTTAAAGATATTGGATAGCTTATTCACTAGCGTCGATTTACCACTCGACTCGCCGCCGAGAATCGCCACCGTACGCACAAAGAACGGCTTCACTTCAGTCGGAATATATTCCCAGTAGCGGAACGGGTTTTCACGAATCTGCCCACCGCTGATGTTCATAAAGGTGCGTTTCGGATCGACAAGTACGGTTTCGATACCCAGATGCTCCAGATACTGCGGCGCATCGGCCTCTTCCGAGGTGTAGATCCAGTTTGGCTCGATACTCTTCTCGCTCATAAAGGCGCGGATCCCACGACTCCAGACATCCCAGCCGTGCGGATAAGGCTCCATGCCCTCTTCATTGAAAGCATGGATACGAATATTTTTTTGATATTTAAAGGTTTGTAGCAACCAGCGCAGACGATCGGGGACGGTTGGCTGCTGCGACATCGCACTCTTTTCAAACAGCTCACGATCGCGAGGATCGTCGTAACCCATAATGATATGCAGCTCATCGACCTGGCTACAGGCGCGCTGAATCAAATAGATATGCCCGGTATGCAGCGGATAAAATTTACCAAAAACCACGCCCACGCTTTTTTGCCGACGTGGAAACTCCAGCCCCAGAAACCGGTGCAGCGCTTCCAGCTTCTGCGCGCTCGGGCTTTTAATTTTGGCGTTCAGCAGTTGGCTCAAATAGCCTTTTGTCATCCCGCTGGCGTCCGCCACCTGCTGTAGCGTACAACCCTTCTGCTTAATGGCGCTTTTTAAATAGTCAAATGACGACATAGCGAGTCTCCTTTTAACTTATTATATGTCTATAAGTCGTCAAAGACGCTAAGTGCGTCCGCAAGCTTCTTCACGCCAAAGATTTGCATCCCTTCCGGCGCTTTTTTCGGCACGTTGGCCGCAGGTACAATTGCCCGACGAAAACCATGTTTAGCCGCTTCTGAAATGCGCTCCTGGCCACTCGGCACTGGACGGATCTCACCTGCCAACCCCACTTCGCCGAAGACCACCAGATCCTGCGGTAGCGGTCGGTCGCGCAGGCTGGAAACCATCGCCAGCAGCAGCGCCAGGTCTGCGCTGGTCTCGGTGACCTTCACCCCGCCAACAACGTTGACGAATACGTCCTGGTCGGCCATCTGCAGGCCGCCGTGACGATGTAGCACCGCCAGCAGTATCGCCAGACGGTTTTGCTCCAGCCCCACCGCCACGCGGCGCGGATTAGACATCATCGAGTGATCGACCAGCGCCTGGATTTCCACCAACAGCGGGCGAGTACCTTCCCAGACCACCATCACCGAACTACCGGAGGTCACTTCATCCCCGCGACTCAGGAAGATGGCCGATGGGTTACTAATCTCACGCAGGCCCTGCTCGGTCATGGCGAATACGCCCAGCTCATTGACTGCGCCGAAGCGGTTTTTATGGCTACGCAGAGTTCGGAAACGGGAGTCAGCATCACCATCAAGCAAAACAGAGCAATCGATACAGTGCTCCAGCACTTTTGGCCCGGCCAGAGAACCATCTTTGGTGACGTGGCCGACCATAATAATCGCCACACCGCGAGTTTTAGCAAAGCGCGTTAAATAGGCTGCCGTTTCACGTACCTGGGCCACGCTGCCCGGCGACGACTGCACGTCGGCCATATGCATCACCTGGATGGAGTCGATAACCATCAGCTGCGGCTTTTCTTCGTCAGCAATCTGGCAGATTTGCTCAATGCTGGTTTCAGATAACATATTAAGATTAGCAGTCGGCAGCGCTAAACGATGAGCGCGCATCGCCACCTGCTGGAGCGACTCTTCCCCGGTGACGTACAACGTTTTCATGCCTTCTGACAGCTTGCACAGGGTTTGCAGCAGCAGCGTCGATTTGCCCGCGCCAGGGCTGCCGCCAATCAGAATCGCGCTGCCCGGCACCACACCGCCGCCGAGCACGCGGTCGAACTCTTTAAAGCCGGTCGAAAAACGCGGCAGCGCTTCCAGGCTGATCTCAGAGAGTTTCTGCACCTTTGAGACGCCAGCATTACCGGCGTATCCTGACAGACGCTCATTTCTTGCCACCTGCGGCGAAGCGGCGATGCGCATTTCGGTGATGGTATTCCAGGCATGACAGGCGCTGCACTGCCCCTGCCAGCGCGGATAATCCGCACCGCATTCATTACAGACAAATGCGCGTTTTGGAGCTTTCGCCACGTTAACCTCTTACTTTTGGTTCATGCTGCCGGAGAGAATACAAAATACCCCCATCAGGTCAGCATGGCGGATTGTCACTTCCGCCAGTTCATTCACTTTTGGTTTCGCATGATAGGCAATACCAAGTCCTGCCGCTTTAATCATCGGCAGATCGTTGGCGCCATCGCCAATCGCCACGGTCTGCGCATGCGGGATCTCATACTTTTCCGCCAGTTTGCGCAGCGTATTGGCTTTATATTTAGCATCAACGATATCGCCAAGAACGTTGCCGGTCAGCTTCCCGTCCATGATCTCTAGCTCGTTGGCAAACACCGCGTCGAGATGCAGTTTGTCGCGCAGATACTCGGCAAAGAAGGTAAAGCCGCCGGAGGCAATCGCCACTTTCCAGCCAAGCGTTTCCAGCTTCAGAACCAGCTGCGTCAACCCCGGCATCAGCGGCAGCGTTTCACGCACTTGCAGCAGAATATTGGCATCGGCATCTTTCAGCGTAGCCACCCGCTGGCGCAGGCTGGCGGTAAAATCGAGTTCGCCGCGCATCGCCCGCTCGGTCACTTCCGAAACCAGTTCACCGGTACCGGCCAGTTTAGCGATTTCATCAATGCATTCGATCTGAATCGCCGTTGAGTCCATATCCATGACCAGCAAGCCCGGCGTACGCAAATGCGGAATTTTACCTAGCGGCGCAACGTCCAGCCCGGCGTCATGCGCCAGACGAGTTGCCCGTAACGTCAGCGAACCGGCCATACGAATGACCTGATAGTCTTCAACGACCCATGAAGCAACGATGACTAACGCTGCACCCAGCTCACGCTGCCATTCCGTCAGACGACGCTTGTTAAGACCGCGGCCATACAGCAGCCATCCGCTGCGCCCGGCATGATAATCCAACGGCATGACCTCATCACCGCTTAGGGAAAGCGGCAATCCAGGCCACAGGGAAACATCTTCAGGCAGGTCGCACCAGGTCAAACTGTTTGGCATCACGGCTCCACATAACTTCATTCAGGCGAGGAAAATAACGCATGAGGCTACCTTGTAACCAGCGCTTCTGGCAACATTAAGCTGCAAATTTTCAAAGGTGGAATATGGTACGCGCAAAACTTAAATTCCGGCTGCACCGCGCTGTTATTGTTCTGATCTGTCTCGCGCTCCTCGTCGCCCTGATGCAGGGTGCGTCGTGGTTCAGCCAGAATAGTCAAAAGCAGCGCAACCCGCAGTTAGAAGAACTGGCTCGCACGCTCGCTCAACAGGTAACGTTAAACCTGGCGCCGCTGATGCGTAACGAAACGCCCGATGAAAAGCGGATTAGCCAACTGCTGGAGCAGCTTACTCACAAAAGTCGCATACTGGACGCCGGCGTTTATGACGAACAGGGCGACCTGGTCGCGCGTTCCGGCGAAAGTATCGAGGTACGCGATCGGCTGGCGCTGGACGGTAAGAAAGCGGGCGGTTACTTCAATCAGCAAATCGTCGAACCCATTCAGGGTAAAAACGGCCCCCTCGGCTATCTGCGCTTGACGCTGGATACCCATACGTTAGCCACCGAAGCCCAGCAAGTGGATAATACCACCAATATCTTACGCCTGATGCTGCTGCTGTCGCTGGCCATCGGCGTGGTGCTGACGCGTACTCTGCTGCAAGGTAAACGTACCCGCTGGCAGCAATCCCCTTTCCTGCTCACCGCCAATAAGCCGGTGCAGGATGAAGATAAAGATGAATCAGAATAAGGAAATCGTTATGTCCACGCTGCGCCTGCTGCTTTCCGACTCTTACGACCCGTGGTTCAACCTGGCGGTTGAAGAGTCGATTTTTCGCCAGATGCCCGCCACGCAACGGGTACTGTTTCTGTGGCGTAATGCCGATACGGTGGTTATCGGCCGCGCACAAAACCCATGGAAAGAGTGCAATACCCGACGCATGGAAGAGGACAACGTGCGCCTGGCGCGCCGCAGCAGCGGCGGCGGCACGGTCTTCCACGATCTGGGCAATACCTGCTTTACCTTTATGGCCGGTAAACCGGAGTATGATAAGACGGTCTCCACCAATATTGTCCTGACGGCACTGAATTCGCTGGGGGTCACGGCGGAGGCCTCAGGGCGCAACGATCTGGTGGTGAAAACCGCCGAGGGCGACCGCAAGGTCTCCGGCTCCGCCTATCGCGAAACAATGGATCGCGGCTTTCACCACGGTACCCTGCTGCTGAACGCGGATTTAAGTCGTCTGGCTAACTATCTGAATCCCGATAAGAAAAAGCTACAGGCAAAAGGGATCACCTCCGTACGCGGGCGCGTGGCGAACCTGGTCGAACTGCTGCCGGGCATTACGCATCAGCGGGTCTGCGAGGCGATTCAGGAGGCATTCTTTGCCCACTATGGCGAACGCGTTGAGGCTGAAATTATCTCTCCTGACAAAATGCCGGATCTGCCGAATTTTGCCGATACCTTTGCCCGTCAGAGCAGTTGGGAGTGGAACTTTGGCCAGGCGCCCGCCTTCTCTCACCTGTTGGACGAGCGATTTACCTGGGGTGGCGTAGAGCTGCATTTCGACGTCGAGAAAGGCCATATCACACGAACTCAGGTCTTTACCGACAGCCTGAACCCGGCCCCGTTGGAAGCGCTGGCTGCAAGATTACAGGGCTGCCTGTATCGCGCAGATAGGCTGCAGCAGGAGTGCGATGCATTATTAGTGGATTTCCCGGAGCAGGAGAAGGAGCTACGGGAGCTGTCGGCGTGGATTGCCGGGGCGGTGCGCTGATAAAAAAAGCCGGATGGCGGCTACGCCTTATCCGGCCTACAGGTTTTGCGCAGGCCCGGTAATTTCAGCGCTACCGGGCAACACAATACTTACTCTTTATCGCCCAGCAGAACGGATTCCAGCGCGATTTTGATCATATCGTTGAAGGTCGTCTGACGCTCAGCAGCAGTGGTCTGCTCGTGGGTACGGATATGGTCAGATACGGTGCAGATGGTCAGCGCTTTCGCCCCGAACTCCGCAGCGACGCCGTAGATACCGGCCGCTTCCATTTCTACGCCCAGAATGCCGTATTTCTCCATCACGTCGAACATCTCGCCGCCGTCCGGTGCATAGAACAGATCAGCAGAGAAGATGTTACCGACGCGCGCGTCGACGCCTAGCGCTTTTGCCGCATCAACCGCATTACGCACCATACCAAAGTCTGCGATTGCCGCGAAGTCATGGTCTTTAAAACGCATACGGTTAACTTTAGAGTCGGTGCAAGCACCCATACCGATAACCACGTCACGCAGCTTAACGTCCATACGCACGGCCCCGCAGGAACCTACGCGAATGATTTTCTTCACACCAAAGTCGGTGATCAGCTCTTTCGCATAAATAGAGCAGGATGGGATCCCCATGCCGTGGCCCATAACGGAAATTTTGCGGCCTTTATAGGTGCCGGTGAAGCCCAGCATGCCGCGCACGTTGTTCACTTCACGTACATCTTCGAGGAAAGTTTCTGCAATGTGCTTCGCGCGCAGCGGGTCGCCCGGCATCAATACGACGTCAGCGAAATCACCCATCTCGGCGTTAATATGTGGAGTTGCCATCTTCAGTTCCTTTTTAATTTTTTTGCCGGGCGGCGGGGAGCCTTGCCCGGCCTACAAAACCGTAGACCCGGTAAGCATAGCGCCACCGGGCAATAACCTTAGAACATAGCCTTGCCATATTCCATGTCGGACGTGCCAAAGTATTTAGCAAGGGTCTGGCCGATATCCGCAAAGGTTTCACGGTGACCAAGCGAGCCCGGTTTCACTTTTGGGCCATAAACCAGAACCGGAATGTGTTCACGGGTATGGTCAGTACCGGTCCAGCTAGGGTCACAGCCGTGGTCGGCGGTCAGGATCAGAATGTCATCTTCACCCACCAGCTCCATCAGCTCAGGCAGACGGCGATCGAACAATTCCAGTCCGGCGGCGTAACCAGCGATATCACGACGATGGCCCCAGGAAGAGTCGAAGTCGACGAAGTTAGTGAAGACGATGGTCTCGTCACCCGCTTCTTTCATCTCTTTGATGGTGGCGTCAAACAGCGCATCCAGGCCGGTCGCTTTCACTTTTTTAGTGATACCGCAGTTGGCGTAGATATCGGCGATTTTACCGACAGAAACGACCTGACCATTTTTCTCGTCGACCAGCTTCTGCAACACGGTCGCCGCAGGTGGCTCAACGGCGAGGTCATGGCGGTTGCCAGTACGCTGGAAGTTACCCGCTTTATCACCGATAAACGGACGTGCGATAACGCGACCAATGTTGTAGCCGCCTTCGGTCAGCTCTTCACGGGCGATTTCACACAGCTCGTAGAGTTTATCGAGACCATAAGTCTCTTCATGGCAGGCAATCTGGAATACCGAGTCAGCAGAGGTATAGAAAATCGGCTTGCCGGTTTTCATATGCTCTTCGCCCAGTTGGTCGAGGATAACAGTACCGGAAGAGTGGCAATTGCCGAGATAGCCCGGCAAATTAGCGCGCTTAACCAGTTTATCCAACAACTCCTGCGGGAAGCTGTTTTCATGCTCCGGGAAATAACCCCAGTCAAACAGAACCGGCACACCGGCAATTTCCCAGTGGCCTGACGGCGTATCTTTACCGGAAGAGAGTTCATGCGCCCATGCGTAAGCACCAATCACTTCCGCGTTGCCGTCCATTCCGGCGGCAATTTTGCCGGTAGAACCTTCATGTGCTTTCACCAGACCCAGACGAGTCAGGTTAGGCAAATTCAGCGGGCCTTTGCGACCGTTATCAGCCTCGCCTTTGGCGCAGGCTTCTGCAATATGGCCCATGGTGTCTGAACCTACGTCGCCAAAGCGCTCCGCATCTTCAGTCGCACCGATGCCGAAGGAGTCCAGCACCATAATAAATGCACGTTTCATATTATTCTCCGTACCTTTTGCGCTGCAAAAAAGCGATCAGATCAGTATATAACTATTCAGTAATACGACGATAGACCGTTGGCGTAATTTCAGGCGCTTTATCGTCGAGTTTAATAGCCGCTTTAACTGCTTTGGCTGCTTCCTGCCAGCTGTTTTCATCCTTAGCATGGATAACCGCCAGCGGCCGCTGCGTGTCTACGCTGTCGCCGAGGCGAACTACATCGGTGAAACCCACGCTGTAATCAATCAAATCCGATGCCTGACGGCGACCGCCGCCCATGGATACCACCGCCATACCCAACGCACGAGTGTCCATTTCCGCGACAAACCCAGAACTTTCAGCGTAGACCGCTTTGCTCAGCATCGCGGTTGGCAGGTAGTTATCGTAATTTTCGATAAAATCATTCGGCCCTTTCTGCGCGGCGATCATTCGACCAAAGACTTCTGCGGCTTTACCGTTGTCCAGTACCGTCTGCAGTTTTGCCCGCGCATCGGCGTCGTCATCCGCCAACTTGCCAGAGATAAGCATCTCAACACAAAGCGCCATAGTGACATCGAACAGGCGCGGGTTGCGGTATTCACCGGTCAGGAATTGTACCGCTTCACGCACTTCCACCGCGTTACCGGCACTGGAAGCCAGCACCTGGTTCATGTCGGTCAGCAGTGCGGTGGTGCGCACGCCCGCGCCGTTGGAAACGCCAACGATCGCTTCGGCCAGCGCAGCGGAAAGCTCGTAGGTCGGCATAAACGCGCCGCTACCGACTTTCACATCCATGACCAGCGCGTCCAGACCTTCAGCCAGTTTTTTGGCCAGAATCGAAGCGGTAATCAGCGGGATGGAGTCCACCGTCGCGGTAATGTCGCGGGTGGCATAAAAACGTTTATCCGCCGGTGCGAGCGAGCTGGTCTGCCCAATAATCGCCACACCGACGTCTTGAATAATTTCACGAAAACGGCTGTCGTCCGGGAAAATATCAAAACCCGGAATCGCTTCCAATTTGTCGAGGGTGCCGCCAGTATGACCGAGACCACGCCCGGAAATCATCGGCACATAGCCGCCGCAGGCTGCGACCATTGGCCCCAACATCAGTGAGGTAACATCACCTACGCCGCCGGTGGAGTGTTTATCGACGATCGGACCGTTGAGATTAAGGCTCTTCCAGTCCAGAACGGTTCCTGAATCCCGCATCGCCATGGTCAGCGAAACCCGTTCTGGCATAGACATATCGTGGAAAAAGATGGTCATCGCCAGCGCGGCGATCTGGCCTTCTGAGATGGTGTTATCGCGGATGCCGTTGATGAAAAACCGAATTTCTTCATCGCTCAGCGCATGACCATCACGTTTTTTACGAATTATTTCTTGTGCGAGAAACAAGATAACCTCCTGAAGAAGTGAGCCGAAGGCAATTGTAGGCCGGGTAAGCCTCACGCCACCCGGCAATAAAAGGCTTAATAGCTGCTGGCGCTCTTGCCGTCGCCATGGCCCAGCGCTTTCAGCAGGCTTGCCAGCAGGCTGGATGCGCCAAAGCGGTAGTGGCGAGAGTCAGCCCAGTCGGCACCGAACAATTCGTCGGCAATGGCGAGGAATTGCTGCGCGTCTTCTGCGCTACGCACCCCGCCAGCTGGTTTGAAACCAACGGTTTTTTCCACGCCCATATCGCGAATAACTTCCAGCATGATGCGCGCGCTTTCCGGCGTCGCGTTTACCGGGACTTTACCAGTAGAGGTTTTAATGAAATCCGCACCG
Source organism: Klebsiella huaxiensis (assembly GCF_003261575.2). Lineage (GTDB taxonomy): Bacteria > Pseudomonadota > Gammaproteobacteria > Enterobacterales > Enterobacteriaceae > Klebsiella > Klebsiella huaxiensis. The sequence continues at coordinate 5,138,145 of NZ_CP036175.1, forward strand.
GCTTTAATAGAAATTTCAGAAGCCTTACGAATCAGCGCCTCTTCTTTCAGCTCACCGGTTTCGATAATCACTTTCAGCAGCACGTTTGCCGCCGCGCAGGCTTCTTTACAGGCTTTCACCAGGTCAAAACCAACCTGCTCATTGCCCGCAATCAGGGCGCGATAAGGGAACACGACGTCTACTTCATCGGCACCGTAGGCAATTGCCGCACGGGTTTCCGCCAGCGCGATATCAATGTCATCGTTACCGTGCGGGAAGTTGGTGACTGTCGCAATGCGGATGTCCGGGGTACCCTGCTCATTCAGCGTCTTACGCGCAATGGGGATAAAGCGCGGGTAGATACAAACCGCAGCGGTGTTACCTACCGGAGTTTTTGCCTGATGACACAGGGCGATCACCTTTTCATTAGTGTCGTCATCATTCAGGGTGGTCAGGTCCATCAATTTCAACGCGCGCAGGCTGCTTGCAGATAAATCTGTCATTTCATACTCCGACGGCCTATTGCCGATTTAAAGTTTGTTCACCTTGCGAGTCTGTTACTATTGTAACATCACCTCGCAATCACACTACGATATACTTCACAGTTAATGAAAACTAATTGCTAATTTGCATTACTGTAACGTGATAAAAATCACATAATAAAGCTCAACAGATGCATCACAAGCCCGAAACTCTCTTTAAGCATAATCAGGATTCTTGAGCCTGCGATAATGTTATTATAATAACATAACAACTCACTACAACTCGACATCGGTGCGCGCATTTTGTGCGAAAAAATACAATTAAATCCATTATCAATTGATAATTAATGATTTTATTTCAATTAAGAAATGATGGAATTATAACAATCAGAAGAGAGATGCCAGCGGCAACATTACCGCTGGCATCCTGGGAGTTAACAGCGAAGTTATAACGCGAGGAATACGCCGGCAATTGTGGCGCTCATCAGGTTAGAGAGCGTACCCGCCGCAACGGCCCGCATGCCCAATTGAGCAATTTCCTGGCGGCGGCTGGGAGCCATACCGCCCAACCCGCCAATCAGAATCGCTATCGACGACAGGTTGGCAAAACCACACAAAGCAAAGGAGATGATGGCCTTGGTTTGCGTTGAAATCACCTGCAAGCCAGCAGCGGCCACCTCGGCATCAGCCTTGAGATATTCGCCGAAGTTCATATAAGCAACAAACTCGTTAATGATCAGCTTCTGGCCGATAAATGAACCAGCAACGGTTGCCTCGCTCCACGGTACACCAATCACCCACGCCAGCGGCGAGAAGACCCAGCCAAGGATCATTTGCAGCGACAGGTCCGGATGGTTAAACCAGCCACCTACGCCGGAGAGAATACCGTTGACCAGCGCGATAAGCGCGATAAACGCCAGCAACATCGCGCCCACGTTAAGCGCCAACTGCATCCCGGAAGCGGCACCGGACGCGGCAGCGTCCAGAACGTTTGCCGGGGCCTCTGGATCGGCATCATTTTTTTCCAGCGCCGGATCATCATGAGGCTGCTCGGTTTCGGGCACGATAATCTTCGCGAACAGCAGACCGCCCGGTGCCGCCATAAACGAAGCGGCAATCAGATATTCGAGCGGCACGCCCATCTGGGCATAACCTGCAAGAACCGACCCCGCAACAGAGGCCAGACCACCACACATCACCGCAAAAAGTTCAGAGCGGGTCATCGTCGCAATATAAGGACGTACCACCAGCGGTGCTTCGGTTTGGCCGACGAAGATATTCGCCGTCGCGGAGAGCGATTCCGTGCGCGAAGTTTTCAGCACCGCACGCAGCGCCCCGCCGAGAATGCGGATGACAAACTGCATAATGCCGAGATAGTAAAGTACGGCGATCAGCGAGGAGAAGAAAACGATGACCGGCAGAACGCGCAGAGCAAAAACAAACCCGCCGCCACCGAATACCTCAAACATCTTATCGGAAACCAGCCCGCCAAAAATAAAGCTGATGCCCTCGTTGCCGTAAGCAATGACGTTAGCAACGCCGTTCGACATAGCCAGCAGCGCCGTGCGCCCGGCCGGTACGTAGAGGATTAATGCACCGATCCCCACCTGAAGAATCCAGGCACCAAGAACGGTACGCATATTGATGGCTTTTCGATTACTGGAAAGGAGCACAGCGATGGCCAACAGCACCACCATGCCGATAAGTCCCATGAGAATTTGCATACAGAGTCCCTGTGTATTGATAGTTCAGCCTAAAAACCCCGCGATTATAATGGCATGAAAACATCACGCTTATCTCAGCTCACACATTTTAAGCAAAACAATGAGACAAAAAGGAAGGAATGAGACACAGATCACTCAACAAGACATCATGGAATAGGAAAAATCTCTTTTGTATTACAAATCATGGTATTAGCTATCTCCTCTGCGGGCTCCTGACGTAGCTCGCATAAAGTGGAGAAAACGCGAGCAGCCTGCTCAGGCCTGTTGGGCTGACCCTGAAAGCCATTTAATGGCATATCCGGCGCATCGGTCTCCAACAGCAGCGCCGAAAGCGGCAGTTGCGCCATAACGTCACGGGTTTTACTGGCGCGCGGGTAGGTAATCGTGCCGCCCACGCCAATTTTATAACCCAGTTGCACAAAACGCTCTGCCTGCTGCAAGCTGCCAGCAAAGCCGTGCACCACGCCGGTTCGCGGCAAGGCATGTTTTTTTAGCAGCATCGCCAGCTTGTCGTGAGTACGCCTGGAGTGAAGGATTACTGGCAGATCATATCGTTTCGCCAGGCGCAATTGCGCCTCAAATACGCTAAGTTGACGTTCAAATTGTGGATCTTCGCGATAAAGATCGAGGCCAATCTCCCCGACGGCAACCAGCTTGCTGTGGCGTTGAGCCAAATGGGCCTCAAGTTGCTCCAGGCTACTCTCATCATGCCGCTCAATCACTATCGGATGTAAACCTAATGCGGCGTAAAGCGCGTTATGTTGCTCCGCCAGCGCCAGGACACGAGCAAAATTGTCTGCTTCAATGGCGGGAACCACAATCTGCGTGACTCCAGCCTGCGACGCCCGGGCAAGGCTGGCGCGCTCATCGCCGGTAAAAGGGGGAAAGTCGAAGTGGCAGTGGGTATCAATAAATCGCAAGGTCACGCCAGATCCTCATTATTAAAGCTGGGGTCATTGGCCTGCGGTGCCGCAACAATAGGAGCCTGAAGGACCTCATTTGCTACCGGAGCCGGCGGGACTACCACCGTTTTGGGCACAGCAATTCGCGGCGCATGACGCAGCAGCGGCGGCCTGTCGGCCAGCAGCTTACCAACCGTAGCGAGGAAATAACGTCCGCATTGGCGTCCGGTCTTATAGTCCTCCAGCAAAGCGGGAAGGCGGCTTCCCAATGCCATACTTTTCAGTGGCTTCTGCGGATAAATCTCCAGAATGCGCAGCTTGCCCGGCGGTTTCTCAATAAACTGCTGCGTGGAACGATAAGTCGATTCATGATGCTGCACCAGGTTCACGAACGGCTGTAGGCTGCTTTCCCCAAGCCAGCGCTCCATACGTTTAAACCACTGCGGGGTATAGTACATCTGGGAAGGAACCGTGCGGATCACTACGATAGTTTGCGCCCCGCGGCGGGCAGCTTCCTGGACAGGGATCGCATCGCTGACGCCGCCATCAAGATAACTCACTCCATCCAGCATCACGCCGCTACGATAAAAACCCGGAATGGCACTGGAGGCGCGAATCAGGTCAAGCCAGGTCTGCTGGGTTGGCGCAAAATAATTCGGCGTATAGTCATCACCGCGGCAGGCACACATCCAGAACTGTTTCCCCTGGGCAAAACGATCTTCAGCGTAGGTCATCGCCAGCGGCATCTTTTTCGCGGTGCTGTCCACCAGCCAGTCAAGGTCAATAAGGTTACCGCCGCGTACAAAGCGCATCGGGTCGAAAAACTCGCGGACAGTGGTATATCGCGTGATGACTTTGCGGGCATAGCCAGGCTGGTTGCACATGTAGGCCGACAGATTTTGCGCCCCGGCAGAGGTGCCAAACATCATGTCGAAAGGGTTGAATCCCGCGCGCATAAATTCGTCCAGAACCCCGGCGGTAAAAATCCCTCTCTGTCCACCCCCTTCGCACACTAGCGCAAGTTTGCCCGGCTGAAAGGGTTTTACAGATAATGGCGTGATATTGCCCAGCGTTACGGGAATGCGATGTCCCACCCTGCTTTCCTGTCTTACTTATTATATAAAATAAAGGTAACGCAATTTTTAATGCCCTGAAACTGCGAAAGCCAGTCGCATTGACTGGCTTTATGTAAGACGGTATTTCACGGGTTAGCGTCTAGGGACGCCGACGGCCGGTAAAAAGGCTGACCAGAAACAGAATAATACCGACGATGAAAACAATTTTAGCAGCCCAGGCAGCGGTACCTGCCAGTCCACCAAAGCCCAGAGCAGCGGCAATTAACGCGATCACCAGAAAAATAATGCCCCATCTAAACATACGTCTCTCCTTACCATAGTTAATGACGGTCGATTTTCTGCGCACTCAGGCCGCGCATACACAACCCTGTGGTGCTACACATCCTGCGGAAAGGCCGCAGAATAAATTCTTTTAATAATGGATTTATTTAACGCTAAGATCGTTCTTCACGCTTTTGACGCCGGAAACGGCTTTAGCGATATCTTCCGCGCGGTCTGACTGTTTGCTGGAAGCCACTGTGCCGGATAAGTGCACGACGCCATCAGTGGTTTCCACCGTCACATTTCGTGATGGCACGATATCGTCAGCTAATAGCTTAGCTTTAATCTCGCTGGTCACCGCCGTGTCACCGGCATAGCCCTTCAATGAAGCAGACTTTTCATTCTGCACGCTAAGTTTGTCGTTAACCGAGGTCACGCCTTCAACCCCTTTCGCCACGCTAACCGCCTGCTCTTGCTGCGTTGTGCTATCTACCGTACCGCTCAGCGTGACGACTTTGTTATCGGTCTTCACTGAGATATCAGTACTGCGAATATCTTTATGGTCGATCAGCGCCGCCTTCACTCTGGCAGTAATGGTGCTATCGTCCATAAAATTCCCGACTTTGTTCATCGAGCTATCAACAGCTTGCCCCGCACTACTGGCAGCAGATTTTGCGCTATCAACGGTTGAGTTTTCCGCATATGCCGAGGCGCTGATGATGGCTGAGCCTAAGAGGAGGGCCAGTGCTGTCCTGGCGTTCTTTGGTCTTGTCATTGTGAGTTCCTCGTTATTTCTAAACAGGTAAAGCAAAATAAGTAGTCTATTAAGCTAAGTTTCCAAAAATTACTTATTAAATGTAGTAGAAACACGAGAGAGTGCGGCAGGAGAGCGTAAAAAAACGCGCAAAACGGTAAGAATTAAGAACTTTCCAGAAAGGTCAAACAGAAGGAAAAACAACGTGGAGCGCGGTGAAAGCCGCGCTCCTGAGGCAATTAGTGCTCGCGAGTTTTACGGAACTGAACGTCAGGATAACGTTCCTGCGTCAGATTCAGGTTAACCATTGTTGGGGCGATATATGTGAGGTTATCACCGCCATCAAGGGCTAACTGAATTTCGTTCTTACGCTTGAATTCCTCGAATTTCTTCACGTCTGAACACTCTACCCAGCGCGCCGTCGCCACGTTAACGGACTCGTAGATAGCCTCAACGTTGTACTCACTCTTCAGGCGGGAAACGACCACATCAAACTGCAGCACACCGACGGCACCCACTATCAGATCGTTATTGGCAATCGGACGGAATACCTGCACCGCACCTTCTTCAGAAAGCTGTACCAGCCCCTTCAGCAGCTGTTTTTGCTTCAGCGGATCTTTCAGGCGGATACGACGGAACAGTTCCGGGGCGAAGTTCGGGATACCGGTGAACTTCATCATCTCACCTTGCGTAAAGGTGTCGCCGATCTGAATCGTACCGTGGTTATGCAGACCGAGAATATCGCCCGGATACGCCTCTTCAACATGCGAGCGGTCACCTGCCATAAAGGTCAGCGCATCGGAGATAACCACGTCTTTACCAATACGAACCTGGCGCATTTTCATGCCCTTTTCGTACTTGCCGGAAACTACGCGCATGAAAGCCACGCGGTCACGGTGTTTCGGGTCCATATTGGCCTGAATTTTAAACACGAAGCCACTGAACTTCTCATCCTGCGCTTCAACCAGGCGGGTATCGGTTTTGCGCGGCATCGGCGCAGGCGCCCATTCCACAAGGCCGTCCAGCATATGATCAACGCCAAAGTTACCCAAGGCGGTACCGAAGAATACTGGAGTAATTTCACCGGCCAGGAACAGCTCTTTATCGAACTCGTTGGACGCGCCCTGCACCAACTCTAGCTCGTCGCGCAACTGCTGCGCCAGATCGTCACCAACGGCCGCATCCAGTTCCGGATTATTCAGGCCCTTAACGATGCGAACTTCCTGAATGGTATGGCCTTTACCGGTCTGGTACAGGTAGGTTTCATCTTTATAAAGATGGTAAACACCCTTGAATAGCTTACCGCAGCCAATTGGCCAGGTGATCGGCGCACAGCCGATTTTCAGTTCGCGCTCGACTTCATCCAGCACTTCCATCGGATCGCGGATGTCACGGTCAAGTTTGTTCATAAAGGTCAGGATCGGCGTATCGCGCAGACGGGTAACTTCCATCAGCTTACGGGTCCGGTCCTCGACGCCTTTCGCGGCATCGATAACCATCAGGCAGCAGTCCACCGCAGTCAGCGTACGGTAGGTATCTTCCGAGAAGTCTTCATGTCCCGGGGTATCTAACAGGTTCACCAGGCAATCGTGATACGGAAACTGCATTACGGAGGTGGTAATGGAGATACCACGCTGCTTTTCCATCTCCATCCAGTCGGATTTGGCATGCTGGCTGGAACCTCGGCCTTTAACAGTACCGGCAGTCTGGATCGCCTGTCCGAATAACAGCACCTTCTCGGTGATGGTGGTTTTACCGGCATCCGGGTGAGAAATAATGGCAAAAGTGCGGCGCTTGGCCACCTCCTGCAAAAAAGGAGACAACGTCATAGTTCAATCTTCTTGAGTAAGCACGGCTATGCGCCACGCATGTTGAATACGAAAAATTGCGGCTATTTTACCCATCAATGAGGGGGAGGCAATCAGTGTTTACACAGGAGTTGCTCCAGTTCGCTTAAAGAGGTCACCGTCCAGTCAGGCTGAAGATCCGCAGGCAGTTCGCGCTGATGAGGATTGAACCAGCAGGTCGCCAGACCGGCGTTCACGCCGCCGCGAATATCAGACTCCGCCGTATCGCCAACCATCAGAACCCGCGAGCGCTCCGGGTTGCCCGCCTGCGTCAGCGCATAATCAAAGATGCGCGCATCCGGCTTCGCCACCCCAACCTCTTCGGAAATAATCAGTAAATCAAAGTGATCGCGCAACCCGGTTCGTTCGAGACGCGTCTGCTGCAGCGAGGTAAAGCCGTTGGTGATGATGCCCATTTTTACCTTCCCCTGCAGCGTATTGAGCAACGACACCGCGCCCGGCAGCGGCGAGCAGATCTCCGCCATCGCATTCATAAAAGCAGCATTCAGCTCACCTGGCGGCACGCTCAGGCGTTCAGCCCAACCATCAAAGCGCTGATGCTGAAGCTGAAGGGATGTGATGGCACCGTTTTGATAATCCACCCACAGCGGCTTATTCACGGCCTGGTAATCCTGAAAATCCTCAGCGGAGAAGGTCACGCTATAGTCGAGAAACATCCGCTGTAAGCCGGTAAACGAATCAAACGTAAACAGCGTTTCGTCGGCATCAAAGAAAATCCAGTCCCACTTCATCATCTCACCTTGTCTTACATACTGATTGGCAGTGCCATAATTATTGCGTCCTCACGTCCGTCGACCGTGGGGTAATAGTTGCGGCGAATAGTCGCCTCGTTAAAGCCTAAGCTTTCATAGAGCGCGATGGCGGCGACGTTAGACGCGCGTACCTCCAGCCACAGCGTGACGACGCCGCGTTTTTCTACTTCATCAATCACATGTTCCAGCAGTTCCCGCCCCAGGCCACGACGCTGAAACGCGGGGTCAACGGCGATATTGAATAGCGTCGCCTCGTCGAGCACAATTTGCGTAATCGCAAAAGCCGCCATCTCGCCGTCCACCGCTAACTGAAGGTTCAGATAGCGCTCGCCCTGATTGCTGACAAACGTCTGCTCGCTCCAGGGAAAGGCATGGGCGCGTGTTTCTATTTGCCAGGCACGAGGCAAATCAGCCGTGTTGAGGGTAGAAATCGTTTTCATGTGTGCAGATTTGTTGCCAGAGCGCCAGGCGTGCAGGCGTGCTGGTCTGAAGTTCATCGAAAGCGGGCGAGGATATCTGTGCGCCCGCCAACAGCAACGGCGCATCAGTACCCAGCCGCCAGCTATTACAGCGGGCATCCTGCGGCAACATCGCCACACGTTCAGGAGTCAGTTGCATAACCTGCTCCGGCGTCAGGGCCAGCGCACGTAAAATATCGCTGATTAGCGGCTCAGTCAGTGATGGCAGAGCTTCCGCTACCATCACCAGACGGATATGTCCAGGAAGCGAGATAGCGATTTCACCCTGTAACGCCCCAGGACGACGCAGCGACCACTGGGTAATACCCAGCTGCTGTAATTGCCAGTCTCGTCGGGATGTCATAGCGAAACACTCCTGTTAATCAAGCGCGCAATATAGCAAATCCGTCGTATCTGCGCCAACAATCACGTGCCCAGCGGATTGCATATCGCCGCCAACAAAGAGGCAACCTGAAAGATAACGTGTATAATCGCCGCCAGTCTCAATGAAGGAGTGTTTCATGTCTGCTTTTACCCCGGCAAGTGAAGTCTTGCTGCGCCACAGTGATGATTTCGAGTCCGCCCGCGTTCTGTTTGCCGGTGATCTGCAGGATGACCTGCCCGCCCGTCTGGATACGGCTGGCAGCCGCGTCCATACCCAGCAGTTTCATCATTGGCAGGTACTGAGCCGCCAGATGGGTGAAAATGCGCGTTTTAGCCTGGTGGCTGAAGCCAGCGACGCTGCTGATTGCGATACGCTGATTTACTACTGGCCAAAAAACAAGCCAGAAGCTCAGTTTCAGCTAATGAATCTGCTTTCGCTGCTGCCAACAGGTATCGATATTTTCGTGGTTGGCGAGAACCGCAGCGGCGTACGCAGTGCGGAGCAGATGCTGGCCGAATATGCGCCGCTGAGCAAGATCGATAGCGCACGCCGCTGTGGGCTGTATCATGGCCGCCTGGAAAAACAGCCTGCATTTAATCCAGAGCAATACTGGGGCGAATATCCGCTGGAAAACCTGACGATTAAAACGCTGCCGGGTGTGTTCAGCCGCGACGGTCTGGACATCGGTAGCCAACTGCTGCTCTCAACTCTGACGCCGCATACCAAAGGCAAAGTGCTTGATGTCGGCTGCGGTGCTGGCGTGCTGGCAACCGTGCTGGCAAGTCATTCACCGAAGGTTCGCTTAACGCTCTGTGACGTAAGTGCCCCGGCAGTAGAAGCCAGCCGCGCCACCCTTGCCGCAAACGGCATTGAAGGTGACGTATTTGCCAGCAACGTCTTCTCTGAAGTGAATGGTCGCTTCGATATGATTATCTCTAATCCGCCGTTCCACGACGGACTGCAGACCAGCCAGGAAGCGGCGCAAACGTTGATTCGCGGAGCGGTTCGACATTTAAATAGCGGTGGCGAACTGCGTATTGTCGCCAACGCCTTCCTGCCTTATCCGGATATCCTGGATGAAATCTTCGGTTTCCACGAAGTGATCGCCCAGACTGGCCGGTTTAAAGTCTACCGTACGGTCATGACCCGTCAGGCGAAAAAGTAACATTCTCCTGCTCCGGCGACAGGCGATGCTTGCCGCCGGGATCGTATCTTCCTAAGCCGTCCATTTTTGCAACAATCAATCCAGCCTGTACAATTAAGTATTGACGAATAGCTGAAAACCACTAGAATGCGCCTCCGTGGTAACGATACTTTCATAGTGTCGATGGTATGCGAAGGTGGCGGAATTGGTAGACGCGCTAGCTTCAGGTGTTAGTGTCCTTACGGACGTGGGGGTTCAAGTCCCCCCCCTCGCACCATAAACCACGTTGATATTGCTCGCACTGGGCGAAGGTGGCGGAATTGGTAGACGCGCTAGCTTCAGGTGTTAGTGTCCTTAGGATGTGGGGGTTCGAGTCCCCCCCCCTCGCACCAACGAGGCAATATCAAAATTAAGAATACTGTGCGAAGGTGGCGGAATTGGTAGACGCGCTAGCTTCAGGTGTTAGTGTCCTTAGGATGTGGGGGTTCGAGTCCCCCCCCTCGCACCAATATTCTTACCCTTCGCATTATCCCATCAGCTTAAAATTCATCATCATCAGCATAATTCCGCTTATCAGCGCAACGCATGATGGCAGCAAAACGAAATGCCGTAGCTGGCGATGCCAAATCATCAGTGCTGACGTAAGCATTCCCAATGTGACTAACCCGCGCCAGGCGTCCACCGACAAATCGGCAAACCCAAGGGCGGCAATCAACACGCCAGGGATCAAAACTCCCCACCCACTCCCTAAAGTTCGCTGCAACATGTTTTCACCTCTCACAACGATAATGATAACCAATATCATATGGTAATTTTTATCATTTGTCATGCCCGGTAAAACGTGACTCATTATTCTTTACGTTCGCGGTAATGACATACATTCATGAAGGTGATAAATTAAGCAAACGAAAACTATATATTAAATTATCTGATAATTTCGCAAAAACCTTATTTTGTGCATTGCTTTTTATTATTCTTTTTTGACACACATCATATTGAATTTTAACGATTAATAATGACAATTCCAACATGACTGCACAATCCTGGCGATCTCATTACGAACAAAAATATCAGTATTCCTTACGGCTTTTTTTACTGCTTAATTTTGTTTCAGCCCTCTTATCCCTGGTCAGCCCACTCTTTACTGTCATTAGTTTTACCCTGCCCTGCTTCCTGATTGTTATCTGCAGTTCAGTCCTGCTGTTATGGCACTGGAAATTCTCGCAACGCAAAATAAATATTTCATTTATTTCTCTGATATTTGGCCTGCTTTGGGCATGGCACGTTACGTTAAAAGCCATGATGCTGGGGCCACCGCATTTTAACTATCTGGTGATCGCCTTATTAAGCGTGTTGTTTATTGGCACCATTGCTTTTTCCAGCAATATCATTGCGTTCACCTTGCACTCATTACCGACATTCGGTGCCTGTTTGATCCTGGCCGAAGGAGAACAATGGCTGCGCATGTCTTATTGTTTTATCCTGCCTATTGCAGGTATCACCCTCCAGAGCTTAATTCAGAAGCGTAGCGATGTATTCACTCAGGGACTGATGGATAAGCTATTGAAGGAGCGTAATACCCTTAACGATCTCAGTATGTTGGACCCCCTCACCGGTTTGTACAACCGCCGCGGTTTACAAAATCGCCTGGACACGATCCTCTCATTAGACAGCACTGAACATTACGTCCTGCTGCTGGATATTGACCACTTCAAAGCCTACAACGACCACTATGGCCATATGATGGGCGACCAGGCGTTAATTCAGGTTTCCGCGGCAATTCGCAACGCCGTGCGCTCACGCGATATTGTTGCCCGCTTTGGCGGCGAGGAATTTATGGTGCTTTTAACCAGCAGTACGGCTGAAAATGCCCTTCTGGCCGCAGATCGTATCCGCCAACGCGTCTACGATCTAAAAATTCCGCATATGTTTAACGAAAGCGTCGCTACCAATGTGACGATTAGCATCGGCATGACGCCGCTGGTTGATGCCGACATTGATGGCGCACTGAAACGTGCAGATAACGCGCTCTATGAAGCGAAAAATATGGGCCGTAATATTATCCTCGCTAGCTAGCTTTATACCGCGCAGCAGAAACCTGCCGCGCGGACAAATCTCTTGCCATTCGGATATCGAACAACTAGTATCAGAAATCATTATCATTTAGATTTGTATCTAACATCCGATGGCTTACCGTTCACTTTCCTTCAGCGATGACATCATCTGGCGGGCTCCGCTCCCTTTGGCTGAGCGTGAACTGGCAAATGCAATCCGCGAAAAAATCACTACCCTACGCCCCCATCTGCTGGATTTTCTCCGTCTGAATGAAGAAGCGCCTCATCATGCATTAACATTGGCGGAATGGTCTCAGCCAATGGCGCTGAGTTCCCTGCTGGCGACGTATTCTGATCATATTTATCGCAACCAACCCACGCAGGCGCGTGAGCAAAAGCCACTGCTATCCCTTTGGGCACAGTGGTACATCGGCTTACTGATCCCGCCGTTAATGTTGGCTCTGCTGAGCGAAGATCGCGTCATCAGCCTGGCACCGGAACATTTCCGTGTTGAGTTTCATGAAACGGGTCGTGCAGCCTGTTTCTGGATTGATGTCCATTGCGCACAAGCTTCATCAGAGCAGTCTGCACAATCGCGAATGGAAACCTTAGTCAACTGCGCTTTACAGCCCGTCATTCAGGCGCTTGAAGCTACTGGTGATATTAACGGCAAGCTTATCTGGAGCAATACCGGTTACCTAATCAACTGGTATCTGGGTGAAATGAAAGCACTGCTGGGAGATGAACAGGTCACCCTTTTACGTCAGCACTGTTTCTTTGAAAAACAGCTTTCCGATGGACGGGATAACCCACTGTGGCGTACGGTTGTTTTACGTGAAGGGCAGCTCGTGCGCCGCACCTGCTGCCAGCGCTATCGCCTTCCGGATGTTCAGCAGTGCGGGGATTGCACGCTAAAATGACATCGATTTATAGAACAACGGGCGGCTAATTAAGCCGCCCGTTTACGTTTACGCGGTCTGCTGGCTTTCTTGTGCCAAACGCTGCGCTTCTTCAGCCTCTTGTGCTAACAGTTGCTTCTCATACACTTTAAAGAACGGGAAATAAATAACTGCCGAGACGCATGCCAGGATAACCACCAAAATCGCCGCCCGGAAATCCCACCCCAAGGCCCACGCGCCGCCAATCGGTGCCGGTGCGGTCCACGGAACGACAGATATAACCCGGCCAATCAAATCCAGCTTCATTGCCGCCCAGGCCAGCACGGCGTTAACCATTGGTGCCAGCAGGAATGGAATAAAGAACACCGGGTTCATGACAATAGGTGTACCGAAAATAACCGGCTCGTTAATGTTAAACAGGCTGGGCACAACACTCAGACGACCGATTGAGCGCAGATGTGCAGATCGACTGCGCAGGTAGCAGAATACCAGCCCCATCGTTGCTCCTGAACCACCAATCACAATAAAGAATGTCCAGAACGCCTCCATAAAGATATGTGGCAACGGTGCGCCCTGAGCCAGGGCCTGCTGGTTCATCCCAAGGTTAGTCAGCCAGAACATCTGCAGCATACCTGAAACAATAGCCGCACCGTGGATACCCGCGAACCACAGCAAATGACCAACCAGCACCGCCAGTAAAATCGCCGGTAATGAATCCGCCGCAGAAACCAGCGGCTTAAAGATAGCCATGATAGCCTGCGGGATCAGCATATCGAAATGATGCTGGATAAACAGGCTCAGGGGATAGAGCGTTAGGACTACGACCAATACCGGAATCAATAGATCAAAAGAGTTTTTGATCATTGGCGGCACCTGATCTGGCAGGCGAATACCAATATTGTGCGCCTTAAGGAAACGCATCATTTCAACGCAATAAACAGCCACCAGAATCGCGGTAAAAATCCCCGTCCCGCCCAGGCTATCAACCGGCAAATTGCCATTCGTCTTCGGCGCCGCTACGAGCAGGAAAGCCATAATTGACAGCATCGCGCACATGAAAGGGTCGAGCTGATTCGTTTTTTCGTAGTGTTTACCCAGGTTGTAGGCAATAGCGGCACAAATGTAGATAGACATGATGCCCATCGTCATATCGAACGGCGTTAAAATGCGCCCTTCAAACTCTTTTGCTAAATCCAGCCACGCGCGAGCAAACCCCCATGTGGTATCCGGCGAAAACGGCGGATAAGCAAATACCAGGAGAAAGGAGCCAACAATCATAAACGGCATTGCAGAGATAAAGCCGTCGCGAATAGCCATAACATGGCGCTGAGACGAAATGCGTCCGGCGACCGGGCTGATGTAATTTTCTACAAAGCGAAATATCAGATTAAATGCAGCATGGTTAGCAGACATAGCAGCCCTCCTGACAGGCTATAGAAACAGGCCCAACAATGATTATCTTGCCGTTGTGGTAAACCTAATTCGGTGAGTGGATTAGCACGGCGGATAACCCACTGGCTATACTGCTCAAATAGGTACGACTCATACACGGCTCTTTTGTTATAGATGACGCAGGGAAGTTACTATTTCAGTATTCATCGCATGACGGATAACTGCAACCGGTTACAGTAACCGGTTGCAGTGATTGTGAAGAAGATCCAGGAATTAGAAAGATTCTTGATTGTCTGCCAACAATATTTACACTTTGCGAAGCTTATTACAGATTTTTAACAGACACTCATCAGGAGAGCGCAATGAGTCTGCAGTCCGTGCGGCAATTTTTTGCTGACCACGCCCCCGATATCGAAATCATCGAACTTAACCAGAGTACGGCTACGGTGGCACTTGCCGCTGCAGCGCATAATGTTGAGCCCGGGCAAATAGCGAAAACCCTGTCTTTAAAAGTAAAAGAACGGGTTGTACTTGTTGTCGCAAAGGGCGATGCGCGTCTGGATAACAAAAAGCTAAAGGAAGCGTTCGGTGCGAAAGCACGTATGCTGAGTAGTGATGAGGTAGTTACGTTAACCGGGCATCCCGTTGGCGGGGTTTGCCCATTTGGCCTGGAAGTTCCACTGGCGGTTTACTGTGACATTTCGTTGAAACAGTACCCGGAAGTTCTACCAGCAGCCGGGTCAATCCATAGCGCCGTTCGTATTTCACCCGAACGAATGGCGCGGTTGACTGATGCAACCTGGATTGACGTTTGTCTTTAATAAACGGCTAACGCTACAGGGCGAGCCGCATACCTCTGGTATCATCGTTATTCGCTGACAAGCGCATCAGAATATCTGCTGCGCTCAGGAGGCCCATATCTGAGCTGACGCCAAGTTTGGTCATAGCGTTAAATTTATGAGCGCGAATAGTTTTGATGTTTCGCTCCAACTGTGTCGCAATCTC
The DNA here is from genome assembly GCF_003261575.2 of Klebsiella huaxiensis. Classification (GTDB taxonomy): domain Bacteria; phylum Pseudomonadota; class Gammaproteobacteria; order Enterobacterales; family Enterobacteriaceae; genus Klebsiella; species Klebsiella huaxiensis. The sequence continues at coordinate 5,153,280 of NZ_CP036175.1, forward strand.
AGGCAACGAATAACCGTAAGACATATAGCGCAGAATGGTATGTTCCGTCGGGCTCAGGATTTGGTTACATAAACCTTGTTTTTGGTTTACAACGCTCTCATTGGCCTGATGACTATGGTCGAGGAGTTGAAGCAACCGTTCCTGCAACTGTATACGGCAAGCTGATTTATTAAAAATACCATGCAAACGGGAAGGCGTAAGGTGACTAATCAGTCGCATTTCCGCTTCATCAGTAGCTAAGACAATTCTCTGCATTTCAGGACAATAGCGCGCAATTTCGTGGAGAAAAAGTAAACTCTCCAGTCTGGACCTGCGATTACCAGAAAGTGAAAAAATAATCGCAGTAAAATCTTTAGATTTAAGTTCTCGCTTTAATGCCTGAGTATCTTTAAAGAAGCGGACACTATAATTCTTGCCGCTTTCACGAGTTAATATGTGGCGAAGAGCCACTTCAGTCATCGCGCATTTTTCTACGACAGCGACATATCGTGTTGTGAGATCTTTTTCCATTCCGATTGTTCTCCATAGGCTGAATAAATATTCAGCTCCTTCATTCCCTGTGCACTATTAATCCAGGCATACATCTCTGCATTACTGCGCAAAGACAAACGGCGCATCGCACTATTTTTTTGCGCGCTTATGGTTTTATTACTTTTTTTCAATAACGCAGCAATTTGATTAATTCCCCACCCTTTGGCAAGAAGCCTCAGGACCTTACGCTCAGAAAGCGTAAGAATGACCAACTTTTGCTGCTCTTCGCCAATATTCGCCATCTCTGGTGAGAATAAGGTCTGACTAATTCTCTCGGCGGCAAGGCCACCAGCACGAACGACTTCAATTAAACGCTTCACTGGTTCGCTATCAGATATTAATGTACTTTCAGGCCGCATTAATAACTCAACAGCTAATGGGAAGCAGGCGCTACCAACCATAAAGACCCAGTGTATATCCCTGTACTGAGTCATTAAAGAATAGTAATGTTCACAAATATTTCTTGGCTGCTCAATTTCGCCAGATAAATCGGCGATAACCAACACTGCGCGACGTAATTGAAGTAGGGTTAACTCGTCCTGGGAACGACAAAAACTCAGTTCATAATCAGGGAGATGCTCCCCAACGATTGCTTTCAATCCGGACTGCATGACCGGTATCCTGCTGATAATGATGCCGAACTTACCCTGTCCTGGTAACATAAACCCTCCGCTTCCTGTCGAAGATTCACGCCCGGCAGAAAAACAATCAGATAGATAATTGAATAGCCACCCGTATTATTTTGCCAAAGTGAATCTTTATCATCCCTGGCGAGCGCCCTATACCACGCTCTGAAACCAATTTGTATTATATGGTGAGCAACGTATTACTGCTATCCACGCCAATGATTAACATTAACACAGATAATTTCCAGTAATAAATTAGAAAAGGTTAAAACCTTCGTTAGAAGCGCTAACTTAAGACAAATTAAATAAAGAAATATTTATTTTATTTTTTTCCTAAATGCTTTAGGCGATTCACCGCTATAGCGACGAAAGAAACGAGAGAAATAGGCTGCATCAGTAAATCCTAAATAATCAGAAAGTTGAGCAATGGTCATGCTGGTGTATTGCAGATTGCGACGAGCCTCAAGCATCAACCTTTGGTGTAAAACACCAAGGGCACTGCAGCCATAAAATTCACGGCACAAATAATTCAAGTGCGTCACAGATAGCCCCACTAGCCTGGCGTACTCCGCTAAAGGCATATGCTCACGATAGTGGCTTTCAATAAGACGAGAAAAATGACGCATAACGCTACGTTTGCGTTCCGCTTTGTCCTCCGTAACCGGCGTCGGGAGATACTGCCGATTTAACCACACCAGCAGCGCCCCCAATAGAGAATGCAGCATCATCTCGCGCGCATCGTGATCCTCGCAATACTCTTCTCGCAAGGCGGTAAAAAGCGCCCGGATATGGCCCCGGGACTCTTTCACCGACACGCATTGTGGCTGACCGAGTACATCCAACTGACGACCAAACTGGTTTTCAAAACGTCTGAGCAGCGGTAGCGCCAGTGACAAAACGTATCCTTCCGTCCCCGGAGAAAACCGAAACCCGTGAATACAAAGCGCAGGAACAACCTGAATGCAGGATTCAGTCATCACAGTGGTTGCCCCTTCGATTTCGATTTCTGCCCGCCCTTTATGCAGGTAAAGCAGCTGTACCAGCTCAGCATGCTGATGCACACGGATATGCCACTCATACAGACGACTACGCTGAAGTATCGATTCGCAGTGCAGGAGGTCGGGAGTTGGCCAGCCGTGATCTTCGCCATACAGTTTAAAAACGGGAACGGTTTTCGCTGCCTGCATGACGCCTCCTGCTCATTTCGCTTATGCCACGCGCTCTATCGGCAGACCGACGTAGTTTTCAGCGATAGTGGTGAGCCCGGCGCGTGATTCAAGATAATAGCGACGATCTGCCGCCTGCATTTTTCTATCAAACTCGCTTTGTTGCGGGAAATCATGCAGCAGGCGAGTCATAAACCAGCTGAATCGCTCGCCTTTCCACACGCGGTCCAGGGCGAAGCGGGAGTAGCTTGCCAGCAGGTCAGTGCGACCATGGTGGTAATATTCACGTAGGATCCGCCATAAATAGTTCACATCGGATGCGGCCAGATTTAAGCCTTTCGCTCCGGTCGGCGGAACGATATGCGCCGCATCACCCACCAGAAATAGCCTCCCATATTGCATGGGTTCCACCACATAACTGCGTAGCGGCGCAATACTCTTTTCAAGTGAGTGACCAGTCACTAACCTGGTAGCCAGCTCATCGGGCAAGCGCAGCTTCAACTCTTCCCAGAAACGTTCATCAGCCCAGTCATCAACCTTTTCGCTTAGCGGTACCTGTAAATAGTAACGGCTTCGAGTTAGTGAGCGCTGACTACACATTACAAATCCGCGCTCATGATGGGCATAAATCAACTCTGGGTTAACTGGTGGCGTATCAGCCAGTAACCCCAGCCAGCCAAAGGGCCAGACGCTTTCATACTCTTTAAGAACCCCTGACGGGATACTTTGTCGGGAAACGCCGTGAAATCCATCGCAACCAGCAATAAAGTCACACTCGAGGCGAATGCTTTCACCATCGCTGACAAAAGAGACCGACGGTCGGTCACTTTTCGCATCATTAATAGTGACATCGCTGACGCCATAAATAATCGGTGCTCCGCATTCCGCCCGTGCCGCCATTAAATCCCGCGTCACTTCGGTCTGACCGTAAACCATCACACTTTTACCTTCAGTAAGCTCCGTCAGAGCAACCGGCACGCGCTTGCCGTCAAACAAAAACTCAACCCCATGATGTACCAGCCCTTCCGTATCCATCCGCCGGGCAGCCCCTGCTTCACGCAGCAAATCCACCGTTCCACTTTCCAGAATCCCCGCGCGGATCCGCCCCAGCACGTACTCTGGCGTTTGCCGTTCGAGGATGACGGTTTGGATCCCGGCGCGATGTAATAACTGCCCTAACAGCAGCCCGGAAGGACCCGCTCCGATAATCGCAATCTGTGTTCTCATAGGGCCACCTCAACATGGTTAATTATTTGTTTGTTTTTTGTTTATTAAAAGTTCCAATTTGCATTTTTGATAAGTCTGAGGGGAAAAAGAAGGGAGAATCTGGCGCAAAAATTGTACTTTTCACCAATCTTGCGAAAGTGTGGCAGAGTTCAAATTATCAGCAGCCAGCGAAGCGGGTGATTTTTTACACATTGTTTGATCCTGACCGCTCAGATAAAACAAGACTTCAGGTAAAAGTATCGCCAGACACTCTGGTATTGGGCATCACGGACAGTAGGTATTTATGCAAGCAGACAGGGCAACCCAGCGCGCAATAACGCGATTGTGCATTCAATGTGGTCTTTTCTTATTACAACACGGCGCAGAGAGCGCACTGGTTGAAGAGCTTTCAACACGTTTAGGCCGGGCGTTGGGTATGGATAGCGTTGAAAGCGCGATTTCCTCTAACGCGATCGTGCTCACAACAATAAAGGATGGCGAATGCCTGACGTCAACGCGAAAAAATACCGATCGCGGTATTAACATGCACGTTGTCACGGAGGTTCAGCATATTGTCATCATGGCGGAGCATAAGTTACTGGATTATAAAGATGTTGAAAAACGCTTTGCTCAAATCAAACCGCTGCGCTATCCGCGCTGGTTGCTGGTTGTCATGGTTGGTCTCTCCTGCGCCTGCTTCTGCAAACTCAATAACGGCGGCTGGGATGGTGCTCTCGTTACCTTTTGCGCCAGTTCAGTAGCAATGTATATTCGCCAGTTGTTAACCCATCGCTCAATGCATCCGCAGATTAACTTCTGCCTTACTGCCTTTGTGGCGACCACAATTTCTGGGCTAATGCTGCGCCTGCCTATTTTCGCCACGACACCGACGGTAGCAATGGCCGCCAGCGTGCTATTGCTGGTACCCGGCTTCCCGCTGATTAACTCCGTTGCCGACATGTTTAAAGGGCATATCAATACCGGCCTTGCCCGCTGGGCTATCGCCAGTCTGCTCACCCTCGCCACCTGTATTGGCGTGGTAATGGCAATGACGATGTGGGGGTTACGCGGATGGGCATAATCATGTATCTCTTTGCCCTGCTGCAGGATATGGCCCTGGCCGCTATTCCCGCCGTTGGCTTCGCCATGGTATTTAACGTACCGCAGCGCGCGCTGCGTTGGTGTGCTTTGTTGGGTGCCATCGGTCATGGTTCGCGCATGGTGATGATGACGGCAGGCTTTAATATCGAATGGGCAACTTTCCTTGCTGCTCTGCTGGTTGGCTGTATCGGGATCCAATGGTCCCGTTGGTATCTGGCGCACCCGAAAATTTTCACCGTTGCGGCGGTCATTCCGATGTTCCCCGGTATCTCCGCCTATACTGCGATGATCTCGGCGGTAAAAATCAGCCATTTTGGTTACTCAGAAGAGATGATGATTATGCTGTTGAGTAACTTTCTCAAAGCATCGTCTATTGTTGGCGCGTTATCTATCGGTCTTTCTATTCCAGGGCTTTGGCTGTATCGCAAGCGCCCGCGCGTATAGCCGACCGCGCCGCGGGTCACCTGCGGCGCTCCTTCCAGAGCGACCTCTGTGCTACTATGTGTGCAGTTACCCCCTTTCTATATTAGTTGTTCAGAGTTGAGATTGATTTATGTCTTCACGAATATTAACTACCGATTTTAGCGGTCTGGATGACTTCATGCAGGATCACGCAGCTGTACTGGCAAAATCGACCAGCGGCGCCGTCGCTGTATTTGCCAACAACGCCCCCGCATTCTATGCGCTGACGCCGGAGCGTCTGGCGCAATTACTGGAGCTAGAAGCTAAGCTATCGCGACCTAATAACGATATTGCCCTGGACGCACAGTTTTTTGACGAGCCGACGGCGACCCCCATTGCCGTACCGATGGGGAAATTCCCGATGTACGCCGACTGGCAACCGGATGCAGACTTTCAGCGCCTGGCCGCGCTGTGGGGCATTGCTCTGAGCCAGCCGGTCACGCCGGAAGAACTGGCCGCATTTGTCGCTTACTGGCAGGCGGAAGGTAAAGTCTTTCATCATGTCCAGTGGCAGCAGAAGTTGGCGCGCAGCGTGCAGATTGGCAGAGCCAGCAACGGCGGCCAGCCGCGACGCGACGTCAACGCGATTAGCGAACCTGATAACCATATTCCACGAGGATTCCGAGGATGAGCATGAAAAATGTCGGCGATTTAATGAAGCGCCTGCAAAAGATGATGCCAGCCCATGTCGAACCCGCGTTTAAGACAGGTGAAGAGCTACTGGCATGGCAAAAAGAACAAGGTAAGCTGCGTTCGGAAGCGCTGGAGCGTGAAAACCGCGCCATGAAAATGCAGCGAACGTTTAACCGCTCCGGTATCCGCCCACTCCACCAGAACTGCTCTCTGGATAACTACCGGGTGGAATGTGAAGGCCAGATGATTGCGCTGTCCAGAGCACGCCAGTATGTCGAGGAATTCGACGGTAATATCGCCAGCTTCATTTTCTCCGGTAAACCTGGCACCGGTAAAAATCACCTCGCCGCCGCCATCTGCAATGAGCTGCTACTGCGGGGTAAGTCGGTGTTGATCATTACCGTCGCCGATATTATGTCCGCGATGAAAGATACGTTCGGCAATCGGGAAACCAGCGAAGAGCAGCTTCTCACCGACCTGAGCAAGGTCGATTTACTGGTAATAGACGAAATCGGTATGCAAACGGAGTCACGCTACGAGAAAGTCATTATTAACCAGATTGTCGATCGTCGATCCTCGTCAAAACGCCCTACCGGTATGCTGACTAACAGCACCATGGATGAGATGAATAAACTCCTTGGCGAGCGCGTTATGGACCGTATGCGGCTGGGCAACAGCCTGTGGGTTAATTTCAACTGGGACAGCTATCGCGATCGCGTGACCGGAAAAGAGTATTAAGATATTTCTGAACACGGCCAGCGTTATAATCATGGAATTATTCAGTCACGGCGAAGAGTACGTCTATGAAATCTGCAAAAACGTTGTTCCGCACAGCGATAGTGGCTAGTGCTTTACTGGCCTTTGGCGCTCACGCCACCTCCTGGCAGGATTCTCTTTCCAGCGCCGCTAACCAGCTCAGCAGCCAGAACGGTAGCCAGCAAAGCGGCGGCATGTCGCTCTCCTCGCTCACCGGATTGCTAAACGGCGGGAGCCAATCTCTGACCTCCAGCAGCATGAACAATGCCGCCGGGATTATGTCTTATTGCGCAAAACAGAAGCTGGCTTCGGTAACGAATACCGAAAACATCAAAAATCAGGTTCTGGATAAGCTGGGCCTCAGCACGCCGGAAAAGCAAAAAGAGGACACCAATTACCTTGATGGCCTTCAGGGGCTGTTGAGTAGTAAAGACGGCCAGCAGCTAAATTTAAATAACCTTGGCAGCAGCCCGCTGGCGGAGAAAGTGAAAACTAAAGCCTGCGATCTGGTATTAAAACAGGGCGTTAGCTTCCTCTCCTGATCCCCTCTCTAAATGCCGCGTTTGGCACTTTAGTCTCGCCAGCGCGGCCGCAATGCTGATTTTTTAACATCTCTACCCCTTGAGCCCCTTTCATAAAGGATGTGAGGCGAGTCAAAAACGGCGATTTCTAAACCAATTCTGAACCACAGCACAAATTCATGACGATACAATTGCGGCGATATGGCGCTGCAATTACAGTGTAGCGTGAAAAAAGATCTATCTGGCCAGCCGACAACTGGCGTGAATGAGGATGAGCTGTGTCAGAGTTGTTATCCATCGCCCTGTTTCTTGCTTCGGTGATGATTTACGCATTAAAAGCCGGTCGTAATACCTGGTGGTTCGCCGCCACGCTCACGGTGCTGGGCCTGTTTGTTATTTTAAATATTACCCTCTACGCCAGCGATTACTTCACCGGCGACGGTATCAATGACGCGGTACTCTATACGTTGACTAACAGTCTGACGGGCGCAGGCGTGAGCAAGTATATTCTGCCAGGCGTTGGGCTGGTTGTGGCGCTGGTTGCGGTATTCGGCGCGCTCGGCTGGGTGCTTCGCCGCCGCCGTCATCATCCTCATCATTTTGGTTACAGCCTCGTCGCGCTGGTTCTGGCACTGGCCTCGGTGGATGCCAGCCCTGCCTTCCGCCAGATTAGCGAGCTGGTCAAATCCCAGTCCCGCGATGGCGATCCGGATTTTGTGGCTTACTATAAAGAACCGTCGAAAAGCATTGCTAACCCAAAACTGAATCTGGTGTACATCTACGGCGAAAGCCTTGAACGCACTTATTTTGACAACGACGCGTTCCCCAATCTGACGCCAGAACTCGGCAAACTCAAAAGCGAGGGGCTGGACTTCAGCAATACCACTCAGCTTCCGGGTACCGATTACACTATTGCCGGAATGGTTGCCTCCCAGTGCGGAATCCCATTGTTTGCGCCGTTCGAAGGTAATGCCTCCGCTTCGGTCTCCAGCTTTTTCCCACAGAATATCTGTCTGGGCGATATCCTGAAAAACTCCGGTTACGAAAACTACTTCGTCCAGGGAGCCAACCTGCGCTTCGCCGGAAAAGATGTGTTCCTGAAATCTCACGGCTTCGATCACCTGTACGGCGCCGAGGAGCTAAAAACGACGGTCGCCGATCCATCCTACCGTAACGACTGGGGCTTCTACGATGATACCGTTCTTGATGAGACCTGGAAAAAATTCGAAGCGCTTTCGCAATCCGGAAAACGTTTTTCGCTGTTTGCTTTGACGGTTGATACCCATCATCCGGATGGTTTTATCTCCCGTACCTGCCAGCGTAAAAGCTACGATATGGACGGCAAAAAGAACCTCTCTTTCAGCGCCGTCTCCTGTAGCCAGGAGCATATCGCGGCGTTAATTGAGAAGATTAAAGCCTCGCCGTGGTTCAAAAATACGGTCATCGTGGTTTCTTCCGATCACCTGGCGATGAAAAACAGCGCCTGGGATTATCTGAACAAACAGGATCGCAGCAACCTGTTTTTCGTCCTGCGCGGCGATGAACCCCAACAAGATACGCTGGCGGTTAAGCGTAATACCATGGACAACGGCGCGACGGTGCTGGATATCCTCGGCGGCGATAACTTTATTGGCCTCGGGCGCAGCAGCCTTTCCGGGGAGTCGCTTTCCACCGTGTTCCTCAATATGAAAGAGAAAGTACTGGCGTGGAAGCCCGACGTCATCCGCCTGTGGAACTTCCCTAAAGAGATGAAGAATTTCACCGTCGATTCGCAGAAGAATATGATTTCCTTCTCCGGCAGTCATTTCCGCCTGCCGCTACTGCTGCGGATTTCAGATAAGCGCGTTGAACCGCTGCCGGAAAGCGAATACTCCGCCCCGCTGCGCTTCCAACTGGCCGATTTCGCCCCGCGCGATAACTTCGTCTGGGTCGACCGCTGCTACAAGATGGGCCAGCTATGGTCGCCGGAGTTAGCGCTCTCCACCGACTGGTGCGTATCGCAGGGCCAACTGGGCGGTGAGCAGCAAGTCCAGCGCGTCGACAAAGCCCAGTGGCAAGGCAAGACGGCGTTCAAAGATACCCTGATCGATATGGAGCGCTATAAAGGCAACGTCGATACCCTGAAAATTGTCGATAACAACATCCGTTACAAGGCCGACAGCTTTGTCTTCAACGTTGCTGGTGCGCCTGAGGAAGTAAAACAATTCAGCGGTATTTCCCGCCCGGAATCATGGGGACGTTGGTCCAACGCGCAGCTCGGCAATGAAGTGAAAATTGAATATAAAGAACCGCTGCCGGAGAAATTCGATCTGATCATTACCGCCAAAGCCTACGGACCGAACGCTAATAAACCGATTCCGGTACGCGTGGGCAACAGCGAACAAACGCTCACTTTGGCTAATGATGTCACTACAACTACCCTGCACTTCGATAATCCATCACGCAGCAGTACGTTAACTATTGCGCCGCCGGATCCGCAGTCGACCAACGAGGGCAATATTCTCGGCCACTCCCCGCGCCAACTGGGTATCGGCATGGTTGAAATCAAAGTGGTGAAAAACGAAGGATAAAACAATCCTGCCCGGCGGCCAGCCAGACTGGCCGCCATAGACAAGATTTAGTAATCAAACTGTCGATAATAACGGCGGATGTTGAGATCGTGACCGGTATGATGTTCAAAATGGGCCGCCAGCCTGTCCACCAGCAGGGTTGAAACCACGCACGGCGCCATAATCCAGCGGAAAGCGTCATCAATGCCGTTCAGCGGATAATCGCGCGGGTCGATAACCACCAGGTGGTCGGTTATCTTCTGTGCAAAGCGTTCGACGCGCTCGTCCAGCGCCCGGCATTTACCCTCGCCCTTCACCAGAAACAGCGGAACCTCTTTTTCCAGCAGCTCCAGGGTGCCGTGGAAAAACTCAGCTGAGCTTACCGACTTAGTCCGCTTCCACTGCATCTCTTCGAGAATACACATCGAGAACAGGTAGACTTCCCCCCACATTTCCGCCCCGCCAATCCACATCATGTAGTCGCTATTATGATATTGCGCGGCAATTTTATCCGCCTGCGGATCGAACTGGCGCTTGGCTTGCAGCAGATTTTCCGGCAGCAATTCCAGCTGGCTGGCAAAACGATCGTAATTTGCGAAATCACCATGACGATAAATCACGCGGAAAAATAACCAGTACAGCAGCATATATTCATATTCCACGCCATTCTTGTGGCACATCGGAATATGCCAGCTGGCGGCTGCGGCCAATGGCGAATCGGCATGACGGGTAATCGCCACCACGCGGATTCCCTGCGCCTTGCACCATTCGGCAATGGCTACCGATTCTTTAGTATCGCCGGATTTAGATAACGTGACGACTACCGCTTCTTTATTTAATTTTTTATGCCCGCGATGAATTAATTCCGCAGCCTGTTCAAGATAAACCGGCACGCCAGTTAATTCTTTAGCAAACTCATTAATGGCCATCATCGGAGCCAGAGAACCACCTACCGATACAAAAAATAACGCGCTACAGCCGCTGTGATAAATATCGTCGGCGACGGTTTCCGCCTGTTTACGCGCAGCGATGATCTCGCGAGCACTGGTCAGGTACTCGTCCTGATTAAAACCCAACATAGTTTTCTCCTGAATAATCAGATTTTACTTTTTAATACGCGGTCAAAATCGTCAAAAATACGTATTGCAAGATCGATGCCCTTGAGTCCGGCGGTATGCCAGGCGAGCATTTGGATCGGCACAATCAGCAGCAACGGCGCCAGGTGATGTTCACAGGGGCAGTTTAGCGCCAGTGTTTGCTCATCTTCCTCACCGCTCAGCGTCAACGTAAAGGCCCGGGCAATGGACGGCGCCATATAATCGCGTAGAGCACGGGAGCGCTCATCCGGCGCGTCTTCAATAAACAGCATCACATGGCGGGCATTAGCCTCCAGATAAGGGCCGTGCATATACGCTTCCAGCTCAAAACCGCTGGAAGGCACGCGCACCGTTTCGGTAAATTTGGTTTCGAACTCCTTCGCCACCCCAACCAGCGCGCCATAGCCAGTGGCGACAAAGCGTTCGCCGCCGCGTAGCGCTTCGCTATGCCTGTCGATAAAACATGAGGTGCGGGCAATAACATCCGGGATCGCCAGCGCCAGGCGTTGTAGCTCTGCAATATAGCGCTCCTCCTCGGCCTCGCTGGCCTTCCCCTGGCTGCGGGCAATCATCAGCGCCATCAGCAGCAGATTCAGCACCGTTGCGCTAAATCCGCGGGTGACAAACCCCACGCTCTCTATCCCGGTATTGATATCAAGCACCCCGTCGCAGGACAGCGCTATCGGGCTTTGCGGGTCGGAGGTCATGGCAAAGACCGATAGATTCGCCGCCTGCACTTTACGCATCGCCTCCAGCGTCGAGGCGCTTTTTCCGCTCTGCGAAATCGCCACCACCAGATCGGTATGCGGGTCGATAGCTTCGTAATGGGTGAAGTTGTACGGCTCTTTAATTTCAACCAGCACGCCAAAGCGTTGTTCAAAAAAATAGCGTGCACAAAGGGCGGCGTTTAGCGACGATCCGGTCGCCAGCAGCAGAATACGCCGCACCGGGTGCTGGCGAGCAAAAGTCTCAATCGCCGCCAGCTTTTGCCGGTAGTCGCGAAGGATCTGCGTCAGGCAGGCAGATTCTTCACTGATGTAAGTCATCATCGTTGGTTTCATAGCTCACTCCCGTTAAAACAATCCAATCCACGAGCCCGCAATACCCACCAGCGCCATACCGCCGATAATAGAGAGCGGCTTAACCTTGCGCCCCAGCAGCCAGTAGACAATCCCGAAACTCACCAACGGCAGCATGCAGGGCATAACGTCGTTGATAATGTCCTGCACCTGGGTCTTCGCCTCCCCGGCGCCGAAAGAGATGGGGATGGTGATATCAATCATTGAGGCGGTCATCGCCCCCACCACCATCAGGCCGATAATCGACGCCCCGTAGGTCAGGCTCTCCATCATTCCGCTCTTCTGGATCCGCTGAAGTACTCCGGTGCCCAACACATAGCCCCAGCGGGTAAAGAACCAACGCACCAGAATATGTGGCACGTTAAACACCAGCAGAAACAAAATTGGCCCAAGAATGTTGCCCTTCAGCGCCAGGCTGGTGCCAATACCGGTGGCGATAAGACGTAGCGTCCCCCAGAAGAAAGAGTCACCAAGACCGGCCAGCGGCCCCATCAGCGACGCTTTGACGTTATCAATCGCGTTGGCATCCATGTTTTTCTGCTGGCTGTTTTTTTCCTCCATCGCCGTGGTGATCCCCAGCAGCAGAGTGACGATATGCGGCGTGGTATTAAAGAAAACCAAATGCCGTTTCAACGCCCCGGCCAGTTCCTCCTTGCGCGGATAGAGCTTTTTCAGCACCGGAATCAGCGCGTAAACAAAGGCGAGATTCATCTGCCGCTCATAGTTCCACGAGAACTCCATCTGGAAGGAGCGCCAGAACACCCGGCGTAAATCGCGCGGCGTAATACGGGTTTCTTCCTGCTCCTGCGGCTGCAGGGTCTCTTCAGAAATCATCTTCGTCGTCATCGCTAACTCCTTGTTCTGTCGTCGTACGAGGTGAGCTCAACGCGGTGACGTTAACCATGACCACCGCCACGATAGCGCCGAGAATAGCGATGCCGGTCACCGGGATTTTCAAGTAGGCCATCAGCACAAAGCCGAGGAAAAAGTACGGCGCAACTTTCTTGTTAATCAGCAATCTGGCAAGCATCGCGAAGCCCAGCGCCGGGATAATTCCGGTCGCCACGCTCAGTCCGTGTTTAATAAATTCCGGGATCGTATCGAGCAGGGATTTCACCGCATTGCTGCCGACCAGGAATGAGACGGTCACCACCGTTGCGAGCATTAATGAAAGCCCGAATCCGGCAATCAGATGCATACGCTCAATGCCGCGCGTATCTGCCCGCTCCGCGTAGCCGTCCGCCTTCTGGCTAAGCATCGGAATAAACATCCCCAGATAAACGTTTTTCAGGATCAACGTCAGGGTGGCAATCGGCAGGCCGAGCAGCAGCGCCGTTTCCGTTCCCGCGCCGGAGGTAATGGCGAACGCCACCCCAAGAATGCCGCCGGTGACCACATCAGGCGGAATAGACGCGCCGACGGAGAAGGAGCCAATAAACGCCAGCTCCAGCGTCGCGCCCATGATGACGCCGGTCTGCACATCCCCGAGCACCAGCCCGGTCAGCAGCCCGGTAACAATAGGCCGTGAAATCAGCGACGTCCCTAATGCATATTCCGATTGCGCGATAAACGCCACCAGACCCAGTAAGAGAGCCTCTACCATAATCTGTCCTCCGGAATTAAACACATTCCGCAAAAAGCTGTTTGCGATCGTTAGGGACCTGGCGAATTTCAACCTCAACGCCTTTCCCAACCAGTTGTTGCAGCTGTTCTATTTCTTCCGGCAGTAAATTAATAGCCTTAGAGATATTTTTACTCCCCTCTTTGGCCTTAATTCCGCCGAGATTAATACTTTGAATTTCGTCAACGGCACTGGCAATACGCCAGGCATCATTCACCGATTCCACAACAATAAATAAATTATATTTATCGGTAACCCCGCTTTTTATCGCTTCAATAGAGTCGTTAATATTTTTAATCACCAGCTTGACTGAAGGCGGCTTAGCGAGCTTAATCGTGGTCTTACGCAGTTCATCCTCAGGGACATTATCGTTAGCGATCAAAATACAATCGGCACCGACATATTGCGTCCAGGAAAAGGCTACCTGTCCGTGAAGTAATCGATGGTCTACCCTTAAAAGCGTAATCATAGTGTTCCCTCATTTCAGAAGTCTTTATCAGTGGTCATCGCACTGGCAATCGTTTGATTGCAGTACTGAATGCTCTCTTTGGCGCTTATTAATGCTTCAGAAATTAGCTTTTCGGTATTTTCTTCCCCTGCCGAAATAAGCAGGTCAATAATTAATGGCAGATTTAAACCGGACAATAAATGAAAGTGTGGGCGCGATAAAAAGCGCACAAACTCATTATTGACGCTACCGGCGAAGATATCCGTAATGACGATCAGCTCATCCTGTGCGGGAAAACGCGCCAGCAGCGTCTCCACCTGCTGCGTCAGATCGGTCTCCTCCTCCACATAGGCGCACAGGGTATAAATATCCGACTGCTTACCGAGGATCAGCTCCACGGAGTTCAACAGGCCGTTAGCAAAGGTGCCATGGCTGGCAAAAATATAGTGTCGTTTCATCCTTACCTCGAAAGCGCATTCCACTGCTTTCTTAATTGCAACCGGCGTGCCAGAAACAGTGGCGCGCCGGTTAGCGTAAGGACGAACAGACGAAAGGAATTAAAACTCTTGATCTTCCTGAATAAATTCTGTTTCCCGCGTCAGGATATCGTGAATGTAATACAGCTCAACCGGGGGGATTTTGACACTATACCCACTCTCTATGACACTAAAGGCCTCGCGCAGAATAAGCAGCTCATTCTCCGGACACTGCCTTCCCGAGTAATGGGTTGGCGAAGCGTTGCGAATTAACCGTTCAATCAGACAGCTTATATGCACATACAGCGCCACCTTACGATCGTTGGGCACACCGCAGCCCGCCAAATGCTCATAGCGCAGTAAAAACTGCTCAACCTGATTGATCACCTTTCCGGTATCGAGGATCGTCACCGACTCGATCACCCTGCGCAGCGAGAAATTCTTCAGAATCAGGTTATTGATTTCGCTGACCTGCTCGGGCGTAGCCCGTTCACCGAAGATCTGCATCAGCGGGCGACTTCCTTCGCCGGAAATCAGCGAATCCAGCGAGATCCACGGCAGATCGGCCAGATGCGGATCCAGGGTGCCGACGATCGCCAGCACCTCGTAGCGGCTCAGCATCGACACCCGCCGTGCGGGATCGGCGAGAGTTTCCACATCGCAGGCCACAATATCAATGCCGAGCGATTCAGGAATGCTGGCTTTTAACAGCGCCGACAAATTAGCTGCCGCCCCCAAACCGGTGGCGCAGGTCGTGAGGATCGCCCGCGGTTTGTCAGTTTGCGGGTAATAGAGCTGATGCTCAACCGCGAGGTCATCGCCAATCTCACGGACGATATCCTCCAGCATATCGCCCTGTAAAATGCGCTCGCCAACATACATCGCCATCCCGGTCGAGACGTTATTAATAATCGCCATCGGGGTGGTCAGGCGGCGGTTAAAGTGGCTATGAATCGCCTTCAGAGAACCCATATCGACCAGAATGATCAGCCCGGAGGCCAGCGCGTGGCTCTCAATGTAACTTATCACCTGGTCGGCGATAGCCTCCGGCGTGACGTCGAGCGGCATATCAAATGACTCAAACAGCTGGCTTTTCAATAGCCGGTTTGCCACGTTAGCAATACTGCTGGCGGTGGCGTAGCCGTGGGCCACAATTATCGCGCGAGTCACCTGCTGCTGGCTGATTGCGCCGGTTTTTTGCAGCCACAGCACCAATAGCAGCAGGTCAATGCGCCGGGGCTCGATATCCAGCTTCAGCGCCAGCGCGGCGAGGATCTCTTCGCAAAAGCGATACAGCAGCGGGAATTTCTGCGCCAGAAAATCCTCCAGTTGACGGCTTTTCTCACTGCTCATCCGGGACTGCGCCTGGCGGGAACGATGTATCAGGTAGTGGCTGAGGGCGTAGATACAGTTGCCGTTAAACTGGATATTGAAACATTTTTCAAGGCGATAAAACTCTTCCCGCACCTGGTGGGTAATCAGCAACAACATATGCGAACTGTTGGCATCATAGTTATCGAAAATCAGCCGGTCGAAGAGGGTTTCGATCTCCTCGCCCATGCTTTTTTGCGCCTCTTCCCAGAGCGTTTTTTTACTCAGTACCGCTTCATATAGCGCCAGAACCCGGCATTGGGAATCGTAAATCAGTCCCTGTACCGGGTCGCGCGCGCGCAGTAGCCAGACCAGGCTGGTCTGCGGTTCGATAAGCAGCGGCTCCTCCTGGCCCATCGGTTCGCTCAGCGCAGGCGTTGCGGCCATGATATTTTCGGGTAGGTCATGCAAAGTGACGTTAAGCACCTCGCTACCGGGACATTTAGCCCATGCCGACGCCACCGCGTACTTAATCACGTTCTTCAATTCCCCCACGTTGCCGCGATAAACATAGTGGGCCAGCACCTGTAAAAGCCGCGGCGTCAGCTGCAGCCGGGCGGCGAGCGTGCGCGCCTCCTGCCAGAAAAACTGCAGCATTAACGCCTCTTTCTCGTGACGACTGCGGTTTTGCAAATCCGGCAGGCTAACGAGGATCGGAATGCGGCGAATAAAGGTGGTCAGAAAGGTGCTGTGAATATCTTCGGTGGTGGCAAACACCAACCGCAGCGCAATCGGCAGTCCCTGTGCCGTTTCCCCTACCCGATAGATCTCCTTGCGGTCCAGCCAGGTAAAAAGCTTCTCCTGCCCCTGCGCATCCAGGCGATGAACTTCATCGAGAAACAGCATACCGCCGTTTGCCGCTTCAAACGCGCCGGCTTTATCGTTCTGCGCGCCGGTAAACGCGCCTTTGATGTAGCCAAACAGGTTGGCGGCCAGCAGCTCCGGGTTGCTGGCATACTGCGCGCAGTTAAAGCTGACAAATGGCGCATCAGGCTCCAGCAATCCCTGAGCGATAGCGAACTCGTGCATCAGCTCCGCCATATAGCTTTTGCCGGTGCCGCTGTCGCCGGTAATCAGCAGCGGCAGCCCGCCGTTGGGATAAAACAGCGCGGTTTTCATCTGCTCAATGGGTTTACGCAGGCTGCCATCATGTCCGGTCAGTAGTGAAAAATGATCCGCCTGCTCCGGCTGCCGGTCGCTTTCAGCCAGCAGTTCCGCCATGCTGGCGTACTCGCTGCGGGAAAGGGGAAAGAACTGCTGGCAGAAGGCTGCTTTATGCAGAAAATAGACCGGGCGAGTGTTGATCTTCACCAGCACATCCTGGGTAACCAGCTGGTTCAGATAGTGGCTGGCGGTATTTCTTTGCATCGCAAAACGCTGAGCCAGATAGCTGGCCGTAAAGACTTCGCTCAGGTTATCCGGATCAAAAAAATCCGTCTGATTTTGCAGAAAAGCCAACAGTTCCGTTTTACGCATGCATCCCCCATCATCGCCATCGCAGGCTCTTATGATGCGGGAAATCCACCAACCATTGGCGCTTAATTCATTTTTTGCGGTACAGAGCACAAAAAAAAACGGCGCCCAAATCCGCGGACGCCGCACAACAAACCGACTACAGCCGCGCCAGGGCCTCCCGCATCCCTGCGCTCAAAATCATCTCCAGATAGCGCGTAACTTGTTCGGTAAGTCCAGGGATTGCCGTCAGCTCCTCACCCCAGTGCGCTTTATCCTGCAAAACCTCCACGACCAGATCTTGCAGGGCACGACCGTTCGCCACCTGCGCCCAGCCTTCGGCAAAACGGGTCAACCAGACGTCATCATCCTGTAGCGGATACGTCTGCCCGTTACGCTGGCCGCGATAAAAGGCGATCAGCGCCGCCAAAGCGAACGTCAGGCGCGGCGGAATCGCGCCATGCTGGCGGATATTCGTCAGCAGCTGTGGCAGGATCCGGGTGCGGAATTTGGTCATCCCGTTCAGAGCGATGGAAAGCAGCTGATGGCGAATATACGGGTTGAGAAAACGCCCGGTCACAGCATCGGCAAACTGCCGTAGCTCATTGGCAGGCAAATCGAGCGCCGGAATAATCTCTTCGCCGATAGTTTGCTGCACATAATGGCGAATGGCTTCGTCCTGCATCGCTTCGCCAACGGTATCTACGCCACATAGCCACGCCACGGGAACCAGCGCGGTATGCGCGCCGTTGAGAATGGCGACTTTGCGCTCTTTGTAGGGCCGAATATCGTCGACAATACGGATATTTAGCGGACAGCGGTCAAGGCGCAGTTTCTTCGCCAGCGCCTGCGGGCCCTGAATCACAAACAGCCAGAAGTATTCGGCAGTATCAAGGAACGCATCGTGATAGCCCAGTTCCGCTTCCAGCTTTTGCGCTTCATCGCGCGGATAGCCGGTCACGATGCGGTCAACCAGCGTGGAACAGAAGGTATTGGCCGTTTCAATCCAGTCGCTAAAAGCCACAGGCAGTTGCCACTCTTGGGCATAGCGCAGCACCAGCGCCTTCAGCGCCTCGCCGTTATAATCAATCAGCTCGCAGGGAATAATCATCCAGCCCTTATCCGCTGCGCCGTCGAAATGGCGGAACCGTTCGAGCAGGAGCTGGGTCAGCTTCGCCGGGAAGCTCACCGGTGGCATATCATCGGGCCGATCTCCGGCATGGTAGCTAATGCCCGCTTCGGTGGTATTCGAAAATACGAACTCAATTTCCGGGTTACGGGCCAGCGCCAAATAACCGGCAAAATCCTGCCAGGGGTTGATCTCATTATTAACGGAGCGAATAACCCGCGCTTCACTCACCGCCTCGCCGCGCTCATCCAGCCCGCGGATCACCGTGGTATACAGCCCGTCCTGGGTATTGAGCGACGGCGGGAACTCGGTGTTGATCGGGCGAACGATGGTCACCCCGGCTGCCAGATCGGTTTGCTCGTTCAGCAGATCCAGCTGCCAGTCGATGAACGCCCGCAGGAAATTGCCCTCGCCGAACTGGATCACCCGCGTCGGATACTGACCCCCCGGAAACTCTTTTCTGTTTAACGTTTTCATGGCCTTCCCTGCTAAAAATGAATGACGCCTTTGATCAGCTGACGATTGTTAATCACTTCGCTTTCATAGATTTCAGCCAACGATTTGAAATCGTAACGGTGGGTCAGCATCATCCTGGCGGTCACTTTCCCCTCAGCCATCAGCCGCCCGACTTTGGCAAAATCCTCTTCCGTCGCATTGCGACTGCCCATCATGGTTGTCTCTTTCTTATGAAACT
This sequence comes from Klebsiella huaxiensis, assembly GCF_003261575.2. Lineage (GTDB taxonomy): Bacteria > Pseudomonadota > Gammaproteobacteria > Enterobacterales > Enterobacteriaceae > Klebsiella > Klebsiella huaxiensis. The sequence continues at coordinate 5,172,198 of NZ_CP036175.1, forward strand.
CCGGGTCCGAGAACTGCAGTTCGCCTTTAAACAGGCCGACGAAAATAATGCTGCCGCCGTGACGGATTAAATTCACCGTGTTGTTCATCGCATGCTGATTTCCCGTCGCGTCGATCACTTTTTGCGCCAAAGAACCGCCAAACGTCTCACACAACTGGTCGATAAACTGCGGATCGGAAGGGTCGAGTGTGGTCAGGCCAAGATGCTGCGCCACATGATCGCGCCGCGCCGGGCTGGTATCCGCTACCACGACCTGCGCCCCATCGGCTTTGGCGATTGCCGCCGCGCCCAGGCCAATCGGTCCCGCGCCGACCACCAGCACCTGCTCTCCCGGCTGGATATTTGCGCGACGCACCGCGTGGGCGCTAATGGCGAACGGCTCAATCAGCGCCACCGCCTCAGGATCGACGTCATCCACCACCAACAAATTCTTCACCGGCACGCTGAGATACTCGCTAAATCCGCCGTCGCGATGCACGCCGATGACCGAAATCTTCTCACAGCAGTTTGTCCGCCCGCTCAGGCAGGCCGGACACTGACGACAGGCCACGTAAGGAATAACCGCAACCTGCTGGCCGCTCTTCAGATTAAGAATATTTTTACCGAGACCAATAATCTCGCCACATATTTCATGGCCGAGTACTCGCGGGTAGCTAAAAAAAGGTTGATTACCGCCCCATGCATGAATATCTGTCCCACAAATCCCCACCGCCTTTATTTTAATCAGAACTTCATCATCGCCAGGAATAGGTATCTGGCGTTTTTCCCAGCTAAGTTTTTTGGGTTCCTGACACACTAATGCATTCATCGACGTCATAATTATTGCCTCCGTATTTGTTGGCTTAGATATCGATGAAAAAAACAATCCAGGATAAAGTCATTGCCAAAATTGTGAAACCTCGCGCACAAAACCGTTTTAAATCCGGTTTTAATATCTAAAAAAACAGGGAGTCTATGTATGAGCCGTTCACAAAACCTTCGTCATAACGTGATTAACCAGGTCATTAACGATATGGCGCGCGGCTTTATCCCCTCGCCGCTGCCTTCGCAAAGCGCGCTGGCGGAGATGTACAACATCAGCCGCACCACCGTGCGCCATATCCTCAGCCACTTATGCGAGCGCGGCGTGCTGAGCCAGGTCAATCAGGATTACCTGATCCTCCGCCTGCCCGAAGTGCAGGACGGCTTCGATGGTTCCAGCGCCTCACTCGCCGAACAGAACCGCCTCTTCGAGCAGGCATTTTTCACCATGATCAATCAGCGCCAGCTGCGCGCCGGAGAGATGTTTTCCGAGCTACAGCTGGCGCGGGCCGCGGGCGTCAGCCCGGTGGTGGTCAGAGAGTTTTTGTTGAAATTCAGCCGCTACAACCTGATTGAAAGCGAAAAGCGCGGCCAGTGGAATATGAAGAAGTTTGAGCAATCCTGGGCGGAACAGCTGTTCGAGCTGCGCGAAATGCTGGAAACCCACGCGCTCCAGCACTTCCTCAACCTGCCGGATAACGATGCCCGCTGGCTACAGGCGAAAACCCTACTTGAGCGCCATCGGGCGCTGCGGGACAGCATCGGCGACAGCTTTCGCATGTTCTCACAGCTCGATCGAGATTTTCACACGCTACTGCTTTCCGCTGCTGACAATATATTTTTTAATCAATCACTTGAAATCATTTCCGTTATCTTCCACTTCCACTACCAGTGGGATGAGAGCGATCTTAAGCAGCGCAATATCATCGCCATTGATGAACATATGACTATCCTGAGCGCGCTCATCTGCCGCAGTGACCTGGACGCCAATCTGGCGCTACGTAACCACCTGAACTCCGCGAAACAATCAATGATTAACTCCCTTAAGCAGAATGAGTCTCTGCTTTATTAAGTACCGATTAAAAACAGAAAATGATTATCAGCAGCACAAATCTAAAAACGTAATCCAGCGCGATAAAAAAGGTTATTTATGCTGAAAACAAGTCGACTTACTTTACTGTGAAATATGTGGGTGGTGTTTAAACCATTCGATGTCACTTGTCGTTCAAATAGAATAGCCAGGAGTCAGGCGTGGAACAAAGAAATATAACCATCGACCCGCAGACAACCTTTGAAAAAGGGAAAGCGGAGACGATTTCAGTTCCGTTAGATAATACATTACAGCGTAGCGCTCGGATTAAAAAAATTCAAACCACGGCAATGATCCTGCTATTTCTGGCGGCGGTCATTAACTACCTCGACAGAAGTTCATTATCCGTCGCTAACTTAACCATCCGCGAGGAGTTAGGGCTCAGCGCCACCGAAATCGGCGCGCTGCTGTCGGTTTTCTCACTGGCCTACGGTATCGCACAGCTCCCCTGCGGGCCGCTGCTGGACCGCAAAGGTCCACGCATCATGCTGGGGCTGGGGATGTTTTTCTGGTCGCTGTTTCAGGCGGTCTCGGGGATGGTGCACAGTTTTACCCAGTTCGTCCTGGTGCGCATCGGCATGGGTATCGGCGAAGCGCCGATGAACCCTTGCGGCGTCAAGGTGATCAACGACTGGTTTAACATTAAAGAGCGCGGCCGTCCGATGGGCTTCTTTAACGCCGCCTCAACCATTGGCGTCGCCATCAGCCCGCCGATCCTTGCCGCGATGATGCTCGTAATGGGCTGGCGCGGGATGTTTATTACCATCGGTGTGCTGGGGATTTTCGTCGCTATCGGCTGGTATATGCTCTATCGCAACCGGGAAGATATCAAGCTCACCGCCGATGAGCAGGCCTACCTGAATGCCGGAAGCGTCAACGTTCGCCGTGACCCACTAAGCTTTGCCGAATGGCGCAGCCTGTTCAAAAACAAGACCATGTGGGGAATGATGCTCGGCTTCAGCGGCATCAACTATACCGCGTGGCTGTATCTGGCCTGGCTGCCGGGCTATCTGCAAACGGCGTATAACCTCGATCTGAAAAGTACCGGATTTATGGCCGCCATCCCGTTCCTGTTCGGTGCCGCAGGCATGTTAATTAACGGCTACGTCACCGACTGGCTGGTCAGAGGCGGTATGGCGCCAATTAAGAGCCGCAAAATTTGCATCATTGCCGGTATGTTCTGCTCTGCGGCCTTTACCCTTGTTGTACCGCAGGCGACCACCTCAATCGTCGCGGTGCTGTTAATCGGTATGGCGTTGTTCTGTATTCACTTTGCCGGAACCTCCTGCTGGGGGTTGATTCACGTCGCGGTAGCTTCACGAATGACCGCTTCCGTCGGCAGCATCCAGAACTTCGCCAGCTTTATCTGCGCATCATTCGCGCCGGTAGTGACCGGGTTTATCGTCGATACCACCCACTCATTCCAGCTGGCGCTGATTATCTGCGGCTGCGTCACCGCCCTCGGCGCGCTGGCCTATATTTTCCTGGTTCGCCAGCCGATTAGCGACCCGCGTAACGGCTAAACCTTACCGCCCTGTTACGGCAGGGCGTTAAATTCCACGCTCATCTCATACTGCTTTAAGGCCAACGGCGCATAGCCTGCGGCTTTAAACAGCGGAGTAAAGGTTTCCGGGATGGTCACCGACGTGCCGAGCCCCGGAAACTGGCGGGCAAGAGCAATCAGCATTTCCCGTCCCAGCCCGCGCCCGCGGGCGGCGGGTTCAACCCATAAAAACTGGAGCTGCGGCCTGCTGGTTAACGTCGCCAGTACGGCAAAGGCCTGCTGATTGAGGGTGAACGCCCGGCATGGCAGGGTGCTGAAAGTGAGCGGGTCCATCAGCCACGGCAGCTGGCCGTTGACCTCGGCACCGGCCCTGCGCGTCAGGGCCAGCACATCATAATCTTGCAATATGGATGGCTCATCGCTTCCGGCCTGTGAACTTAAATAGCCGCACAGCCCGTGTCGTACCTCGAAACCCAGCGATTGATACAGCGCCATCGCTGCGTGATTTTCGCGGATCACCTCCAGCCACATCCGCCGCACCCCCTGCTCCTGCAAAAAGGCAATCAGCGGCGTCATTAACCGACGCCCAAGCCCTTTACCGCGATACCCGGACCGCATGCCGAAAGCCGCTAGCCGAGCTTCATCGCCGCGTCGGGCAACGACGGCCATCGCTGCGGGTACATCGCCATCCAGCCAGACGCGTGAGTCCAATAGGCTCAGCCCTTCGGCGCTGAAGCGCTGGACAAAAACTTCCACCGAAAGCACGACGGGAACCAGGTAATCCTCAAAACAGTCGCTAAGGATAGTCGCCAGTTGCTCAATACTGAACTGGGTAGCCGAAACGGCGGTAAGCTCCATACATTTCTCCCGGAGGCTGCTATGCTGAGGTGATGAAAACTACCACTATAACCGCCGCCACCACATTACGCCTGACTCAGGAGAGCGATATCCCTCTCCTGCCCGCTATTGAGCGCTCTGCCGCCCAGGCTTTTCGCCAAATCCCAGCGCTGGCCTGGCTGGCGCAAAGCGAAGTGATAAGCGCCGATCACCATCGACTGTTTCTCGAAACGGACCACAGCCTGTTGGCCGTAGCCGATGAACAACCGATAGGCTTTCTGCTCACCGAACCGCTGGATGATGCGCTGTTTATCGTCGAAATTGCCGTCCATCAGGCGTGGCAAGGGCGAGGCATTGGCCGCATGATGCTGGAGCAGGTGATTGAGAATGCCCGAAGAGCGGCATATCCGGCGGTCACGCTCACCACCTTTCGCGAAGTGCCGTGGAATGCGCCGTTTTATACCCGTCTGGGCTTTTCGATACTGGACGAGTTGACGCTGCCGTCGGGACTGGCGGCAAAAAGGGAGCTGGAAACAGAACATGGCCTGCCAGCGGAAACGCGCTGCACCATGCGCCTTGCGCTGTGACCTCTGGCGCTGCTTTCATCGTCTGAATATGGTACAAAGTATCATTCAAAACTTACCCGCTGATACCCGTATGTCCTGGTCAATCGATATCATTTCCTGCATTACCGATCGCTTTGTTGAACTGACGGCGACCGAAAAGCGCATCGCGCAGTTTATTCTCGATGATGTCGCGGCGGCAGCGGAACTGCCTATCGCCGAGATGGCGCGGCTGACCAACACCAGCCAGGCCTCGGTCACACGCTTTGCGCGGGCGCTGGGCTGCAAAGATGTTCGCGAACTGAAGATGAAGCTGGCGCAATCTCTGGCGGTCGGGCAGCGCTTTATTCTCGATGTCCCGGACCTCGAAGGCGTGCAGGGGATCTATGAGTCGATCATCGGCGTGCTGGAAACCAACCGCCGGGCGCTGGATATCGAGGCGCTGAAGCGCGCAGTTAGCTGGCTGAGCGATGCGCGACAGATTCTGGCCCTCGGCATGGGCGGCGGCTCCACCATCTGTGCCCAGGAGATTCAGTATCGTCTGTTTCGCCTTGGCCTGCCGGTAGTCAGCCAGAACGACGGCCTGCTGGTGCGCATGATGAGCTCGGCGGTGACGCCAAAGGATGTGGTTATCGTGCTGTCATTAGGCGGCTATACCCAGGAAATTATTGAAAGCGCGGCGATTGCCAGCCAGTACAGTGCGAAGGTGATCGCGATTACCCCTGCCGGAACGCCGCTGGCGGAGCAGGCAGATCTGGTGCTACCGCTGCTGGTGCGCGAAAACGACTATATCTTCAAGCCCAGCACCTCACGCTATGCGATGCTGGCGATGGTTGATGTGCTGGCCACCGAACTGGCGATGGCCAACAAAACCCAGGCAAAAGGCCGACTGCGGCGTATTAAGCTGGCGCTCGACAGCCACCGCGGCGGCGTCGACCGTCAGCCGCTGGGCGATTAGCCTTTACTTGCGGAGATAAACCTCCCTGCCTGCTGGCGGGTGCGTTCCACCATTTGTCCGGCGCGATAAAGATCGCTGCCCAATCCGGCTCCGGCACACCCGGCCTGCACCCAGGTCGTCAGATTCTCCGGCGTCACGCCGCCTACCGCCAGCACCGGCACTTCCGGCGGCAGCACCGCTTTCAGCGCGCGAATATAGTCCGGGCCAAAAGCGGAAGAGGGGAAAATCTTCAGCCACTGCGCCCCGGCATCCAGCGCGCTAAACGCCTCCGTCGCCGTTGCGCACCCGGCGCAGACCAGCATCCCGCGAGCCACCGCCTGGCGGATAACCGCAGGCTGGGTATTCGGCGTGACAATAAGCTTCGCCCCGGCGTCGGCGAGAAAATCGACCTGCTCAACCTTCAGTACCGTTCCCGCACCAATCACCGCCTGCTCGCCAAACTGCGCCACCATCTGCGCAATACTCTGCTGCCAGTTCGGTGAATTGAGCGGGATTTCAATATAGCGAAACCCTGCGCCGATCAGCGTATCAATATGCTCTGCCGCTTCTGCGGGGCGAATGCCGCGCAAAATCGCCACCAGTTTAAGCTTGTCCATTCATTATCCTCGCCATGCCGCTCAGCAATGCCTCATCGCCGCTACAGCTGTTGACCGTCATCCCGCACGCCATCATCACCCGACGATAGCGGGCATTTAGCGCCGGGTCCCCCACCAGGGTGACGGTTGATGCTCGGTAACGCTGACCCAGAATTGCGACCTCAGCGCCAATCAGCAGCCCGGAGAGGTAGTCGCTGACCGATGTCGCCGCCAGCGCCCCCAAAACCCGCGCCGCTCTGGCAACAAACAGTTCGCTAATTAACGAGGGCTGCGCCAGCCCCTTTTCCAGTCCAAGTTCAAAAGCGGCGTCGTCCGGCAACTGGGCCGTAAGCCCCTTGCCGAGCAGCGATTGCGTCATCAGCAGATGATGCAACTCGCCGGTCATCGCGGTAGCAAAGTGGCGCACCACGCCGCGCTCTGCTTGCACCCATTTACAGTGGGTGCCCGGCATCACGTAGCACTCCGCCGGGGCCAGTTGCCACGCGCCCAGCAGCTGAGTCTCTTCCCCGCGCATCACGTTGTACTCCCCGGCCTGTTCAATCTTGAGGCCGGGAATAATCCACACGCCTTCGGCAACGGCAAACAACTGTTGCCCTGGGGCATCAATCGCCGCCGGACAAGGCAAGTACGGCACCGATTGCCAGCCCGCGTCGCTGCCGATCATCCCAGCCATCAGTACCGGAAGCTTCTCCGGGCCGCGCCAGGGAGCCAGGTGTTGCTGGAATACCTCCTCAGGCAACTGACCGTTGAGGCGAGTCACGCCCAGCGGCAGCTGCTTCGTCTCGACGCACTGGCCGTTGCGAATCAACCAGCCGCGCAGCTGGGTGGAGCCCCAGTCGACGGCAATGTAATCATTCATTGCGCCTCTCCTGAAGTCTGAACCGCAGCCGTCTTCACCGGAATAGCCTGGCCTTCCCGCTCCTGGGTAATCATTTCCAGCGCTTGCTGACGGCTGATTTTGCTCGCTGGCGTCATCAGGGTCACAAACACGGAGGAGATAAGGCTACCGAGAACCGAGGGAATGCACGGATTTCCCCAATACGCCAGCCAGTCAGCCTTAACCAGAATGACTATCGAAACCAGCATGCCGCTGAGCAGCGCCGTTAGCGCCCCCTGCCAGTTAAACCGCAGCCAGAAGTGACCAAGAATCGAGCAGACGAACAGGCCGGACATCAGCATTGAGATCATTTTGGTGATATAGCTGATGATATCGTTGGACGTCAGGGCGAAGATCATCGCCAGGCCAATAACGAACGCCAGCATCCAGCGCGACAGCATAATAGCTTTATCTGCCGGGGGCATTTTCCCGGTCGCCAGGGTATAGACATCGCGCATCATGATGGCGACGGCGGCTATCGCATCGGAACTCGCCGACGACATGGTGGCGGAAAGACCCGCAATCAGCACCACCAGCCCCAGAATCGCCGGTAAAAAGCTGGTAGCGAACAGGAAGGCGTAGTTACTGTTGGCCAGATGCGGGTTCATCGTCCATGCCGCCATGCCAATAATCGCCGGCAGCACAGAGAAAAACAGGTACAGCACGCCGGTATAAACAAACGAGCGTCGCACCGAAGAGACATCTTTACCCGAGTAGATTCGTTGACGATAGGATGGCGTCGCCAGCACCCCGACGCAAATCACCATTGCCAGCGATAAGGCCGGAATAGTGCCCAGCTTATCAATCGCAAACAGACTCATAGCCTTCGGGTCCATGGCCTGGACAATCGCGTCCCAGCCGCCCACGTGCACCACGGCCAGAATCGCCATCAGAATAAAGCCGAAGAACAGAATTAATGCCTGAATGGTATCCGTCCATACCACCGCAGAATAACCGCCGATAATCACATAAATCGCGAAAGCTAATGAAATAATCACCTTCGCCAGCGTCAGGTTTATCCCCGTCGCCCATGACAAATACATACTGCCGCCAAGAATATGCGCCCCGAGCCAGCCAATTGAGGCAATAAATATCATGATCCCAACGATATTTTTAATTAAATGGCTGCCCCCGGTATAATAAGAAAGCTCCTCGCTCATGGTCATAAAGCGGAGTTTACGTACCGGCGCAAACAGCCAGGCCACCAGTAAAATACCGATTGCCCCACCTACGCCATACAGCATCCCGGCCCAGCCGTTGCTATAGCCGAAGCCTACCGCGCCCATGCTTGAGCCGGTACCCACCATGGTCGCCACGGTCGATCCCAGGGTCAGAAACAGCGGTAAGGAACGACCGCCCAGTAAAAAATCATCACCGCTTTTTTGATTACGCGAAACATACCAGCCAAGCCAAATCATCGCCAACGCGTAAATAATAAAGCCGACTAAAAAGATATGACTATTCATCGTTCACATCCTGCCAGTTAGGGTTATATACCCGTCATACTTCAAGCTGCAGGTGCGTTAGCTTTCCTCGCTCACCCCAGTCACTTACTAGAGTAAGCTCCTGGGGATTTGTTGCGTCGCTGCCTTTCTGCAACTCGAATTATTTAGGGTATAAAAGGTAAGAGGTTACGGAGCGCTGAATTATTTCAGCGCTCAAAAATCCTGTTTATATTTCTGATTAATACAATTTTATACGCGCGCCGCGTTATAACAGGTCACATCTACTTCGACTTTGCAATCCACCACCAGATCCGCCACGCAGCAGATGCGGGCTGGCGGGTTGTCGCCAAAGAACTCGCGGAACACTTTGTTGAAGGACTGGAAATAGCGCGAATCGGTGAGGATCACTTTGACGTGTACGACGTCGGCGAGGGTATAGCCCGCTTCGGTCATGATATCCACACAGTTTTGAATCGCCAGGCGCGACTGGTCGACAATCCCCCCTTCCACTACTTCGCCGTCTTTCATCGGCGTCTGACCGGAGACGTACAGCCAGCCCCCCGCTTCCACCGCGCGGGCGAACGGCAGATGCTGTCCGCCGGTGCCGGTGCCGCCTTCCACACCATAACGTTTAATACTCATCTTTCACTCCTTAGTTCATTCGGCGACGCAGGAAACGTCCTGCGCGCCCGGTAATCTTTTTATCGCTGCCGTAGCTCATTACGCCGTTGACCATCACCGCGTCTATGCCGTCCGCCGGTTGTTTCGGGTCGGAGAAGCTGGCGACATCGCGCACCGTTTGCGGGTCAAACAGCACCAGATCGGCGAAGTAGCCCACTTTCACCAGCCCACGATCCACAAGCTGAAAGCGTGCCGCCGAGAGTCCGGTCATTTTGTGAATGGCGGTAGTCAGCGGAAACAGCTGTTCATCGCGACTGTAGTGGCCCAGTACCCGAGGGAAAGCCCCCCACAGCCGTGGATGCGGCATCGGGTCGTTCGGCAGGCCATCGGAGCCGATCATGGTGACCGGATAACGCAGCACCCGCCGCACGTCCTGCTCGTCCATGTTGTAATAGATTGCACCTGCGGGCATTAGCCGCGCCGCCGCATCATGGAGGCTCACCTGCCAGCCATCGGCAATTTGCTTGAGGGTTTTACCGGCCTGTTCTGGCTGCGCTTCCGACCAGGTGATAACGATGTCGAACTCATCGGTCACCTGCTTCATATCCAGCGTCGACGAACTGGCGGAATAGGGGTAGCAGTCACAGGCAATCTCCTGGCGCTGGCGCATCTCATCGAAGAAAGCCAGCGTCTCCTTAGTGCGACCCCAGTTTTTCGCCCCGGCGCACTTGTGGTGTGAAACCACCACCGGCACGTTACCGTGGCGACCAATGCGAAATGCTTCATCGAGCGCTTCCAGAATCGGTTCAAACTCCGAACGCAGGTGGGTGGTGTAAATACCCTTCTCCGCCGCCAGCTCTTCCGCCAGCGCCATCACCTCCTCAGTGGTGGACTGGAATGCGCTGGCGTAGGCCAGACCGGTACTCAGCCCCAACGCCCCCTCACGCAGTGCATCGCGCAGTTGAACACGCATCCCGGCGATTTCGCTTTCCGTCGCCGGGCGAAACAAATCATCCATATGATTGTTGCGCAGCGCGGTATGGCCAATCAGCGTGCCGACGTTCAGTGACGGCTTCGCCGCCTCCACCGCGTGGGCGTAAGCCTCAACGGTGGGATAAATAAATTGCTCCTGCTCGCCCAGCAGGTTCATCGGGTCCGGCACGCCGTCGCGCATGGTTGCCGTCGCCGCGCTGATCCCGCAGTTGCCAACGATCACCGTCGTCACCCCCTGGCTCAGCTTGGGCAAATACTCCGGCATACGGATGACGTTGATATCGTCATGGGTATGCACATCGATAAACCCAGGGGCCAGCACGCGCCCCAGCCCCTCAACCACCTGCTCCGCCGCCAGATTCAACGCCGGGGCCATATCCACAATCCGATCGCCCTTCACCGCTACGTCACCACGAAACTGCGGCCCGCCGCTGCCGTCGATGACGGTGACGTTTTTGAAAAGCCAGTTAACTTTCATCGCAATTACTCCCTTTCAACTCTGCCGACAAGTTAACCATTTACAAGGCGGAAAAACAGTGGAAAACTACGCAAAAACCAGATCAATTTATGATACTTTTATTCATTAAATATAAAGAACACACGTTAAATACATATTTATCAATCAATTAAAATTGATACTCAACTTTTATCCGAACATAAACCCTGAAAGGATAGTGTTATGAAATACCATTCCGATACGCTTGTCCCGCACAAAGCCGCCGTAATGTCCGTCCCGGCAAATCTGCTGGCAGAGGATATCTGCCTCCCCGCCGCGCTGCTGAAAAAAACGGCGCTGGAAAATAACATCGCCTGGATGCAGCGCTACGCCGATGCGCGCGGCGTCTCGCTGGCACCGCACGGTAAAACGACGATGACGCCGTGGATTTTTCAGGCGCAGCAGCAGGCGGGCGCATGGGGGATCGGCGTGGGTAGCGCCTGGCAAGCCAGCGCGGCGATGGCCAGCGGCGTGCTGCGCGTTTTGATGGTCAACCAGCTGGTCGGCAAGGCCAATATGCAGGTGGTATCGCGCCTGAAAGCGCATTATCGGGCGACTGATTTTATCTGCTGCGTGGATAGCCTTGCCAATGCCCGCACGCTGTCGGCGTTTTTCAGCGAGCGACAGCAAACGCTGGATGTGCTGATTGAGTTGGGCGTGCAGGGCGGGCGCTGCGGCTGTCGCAGCGTTGAGGACGCGCTGGCGCTGGCACAGGCGGTGACGGAACTGCCGGGCCTGAAGCTGCGCGGTCTTGAGCTGTATGAAGGGGTTTTGCACGGCGACGATCCGCAGCCGCAGGTTGAAACCCTGCTGCGCCAGGCCGCCGAACTGGCCTGTCGAATGGAGCCGCTGGTTGAGGGCGAGTTTGTGCTGACCGGCGCCGGTACCGTTTGGTACGACGTGGTGTGTAACATCTGGCTGGCGGCGGAGAAACCGGCGAACTGCCGGATCGTTATCCGCCCCGGCTGCTATATCACCCACGACCGGGGGATCTACGATATCGCGCAGCAGGAGCTGGTGGCGCGGGATCCGATCGCCTGCGATCTGGGCGGCGACTTAACCTCGGCGCTGGAGCTGATGGCGATGGTCCAGTCGGTGCCGGAAGCGGATCGCGCGGTGGTTAACTTCGGCAAGCGCGACTGCGCCTTCGACGCCGGACTGCCGCAGCCCATCGCCCTCTATCGTCACGGTGCGCAGCTATCCGCTGAGGGGATCGCGAGCGTGGGGATTATGGATCAGCACTGCATGCTGCACCTTGCACCGGGCAGCGACGTGCAGGTCGGCGATATTCTGGTGTTTGGTACCTCGCACCCGTGCCTGACGTTTGATAAATGGAAAGCGCTGCTGCTGGTGGATGACCAATACAACGTGTTGGAAGAGCTGGATACGCTGTTCTAAATAGTGCCTTTCCCGGAGGCGGCGCGCTGCACCTGTCCGGGCTACCAGTCCGTAGACGGCTGTGAACCGTAGCCCGGACAGGTGCGCCAGCACCGCCTCCGGGGATTTTCACGTTTTCACGGCTCCGGGCCATCTTACGACTCCTCTTCCTCTCCTCTTACCCCGTTACCCAGCGCGATAAACTCCTCCAACAGCGCGGTGAGCTGCTGCATTTTCTCCGCGGTAAACTCAGATTCAATCAAGCGATAGGCCTCTTCCACCTGGGCCTGGGCGCTTTCATACAGCTTCAACCCCGCAGGCGTCAGCGAAACATATAGCTTGCGCTGGTCGCTGACCGGCTTTAGGCGCAACACCAAACCGTCTCGCTCCATGCGGGTGAGAATACCGGTCAGGCTCGGGCGTAAAATACAGGCACGAAAAGCCAGGTCGTGGAAATCCATCGACGGATTTTCGGCAAGAATGCGCACGATACGCCACTGCTGCTCGGTCAAATTGTGGCGTTTAACGATCGGCCTGAAATGGGCCATCGCCGCTTCCCGCGCCTGCAGCAACGCGATAGTTAATGAATCATGCATGACTGACCTCTGAACCACACTCTTCGTTTATTAATAAGTTAATAATTAGCGTTAATTGCCTCATAACGCAACCGGTTTCTGCCTCTGAAAAGTACCAGATGGTACAACAAAAAATAATTACTCATTGATTTATAAAAAATAAAAAATAAAAACTGTAAATATATTGTTAATCAGATCACAAAACATTCACTTCTGTTTGCCAAACGTTTCTGCAAAGCATAAAAGATGATCATTAACATATTAATGAAATCTCTTCGATTCCGAAATCAGCAGCAAAGGAGTGGTGAATGAAAGGTACCATCTTCGCCGTAGCGCTTAACCATCGCAGCCAGCTTGATGCCTGGCGCGAAGCGTTCCAACAGGCCCCCTATAAAACGCCGCCGAAGACCGCGGTCTGGTTTATCAAACCGCGCAATACCGTTATTGGCAACGGCGAGAACATCCCTTACCCACAGGGTGAAACCGTACAGAGCGGCGCGACCGTGGCGCTTGTCGTCGGCAAAACCGCACGCAAAGTGGCCGCAGAAGAAGCCGCTGCTTATATTGCTGGCTATGCGCTGGCTAACGACGTCAGCTTGCCGGAAGAGAGCTTCTATCGCCCGGCGATCAAAGCCAAATGCCGTGACGGCTTCTGTCCGCTTGGCGCACTCGCGCCGCTCGGCAATATCGATAACCTGACCATCATCACCGAAATCAACGGTCGCGAAGCGGACAGCTGGAACACCGCTGACCTCCAGCGCTCTGCCGCCGAGCTGCTGAGCGCCCTGAGCGAATTCGCCACGCTCAACCCCGGCGACGCCATTTTGATCGGCACCCCACACGCCCGCGTCACGCTGCAGCCCGGCGATCGCGTGCGCATTCTCGCCGAGGGTTTCCCGGCGCTGGAAAACCCGGTGGTTGCTGAAGGAGAGCTGGCATGAAACAGGCACGTATTGAATGGCAGGGACAGCAGCACGATGTTCAGGTTGATGAACGCGACCAGGTACAGTTGATCAACGGCAGGCTGCTAAACGAGGGCGAATTCCGCTGGCTGCCGCCCGCCGACGGCACGCTGTTCGCGCTGGGCCTGAACTACGCCGATCACGCCAGCGAGCTGGAATTTAAGCCACCCACCGAACCGCTAGTGTTTATCAAAGCGCCGAACACCTTTATCGGCCACCAGCAGGAATCGGTGCGCCCGGATAACGTTGAGTACATGCACTACGAAGCCGAACTGGTAGTGGTGATCGGCAAAACCGCGCGTAAAGTCGCCGAAGCCGACGCCATGGAGTACGTGGCCGGGTATACCGTCTGCAACGACTACGCCATCCGCGACTATCTGGAAAACTACTATCGCCCCAATCTGCGGGTGAAAAGCCGCGACACCCTGACGCCGATCGGTCCGTGGATCGTCGCGAAAGAGTCGATCCCGGACCCACACAACCTGGCGCTGCGCACATGGGTCAACGGCGAACTGCGCCAGCAGGGCACCACCGCCGATCTGATCTTCAGCATTCCATTCCTGATCGCTTATCTGAGCGAGTTTATGACCCTGCAACCGGGCGACATGATCGCCACCGGCACACCAAAAGGGCTGTCAGACGTGGTGCCGGGCGATGAAGTGATCGTCGAAGTGGAAGGCGTCGGCCGCCTGGTCAACCACATCATCAGCCAGCAAGCGTATGAGGAGAAGCTGTCATGAAAAAGATTAACCACTGGATCAACGGCAAAAACGTCGCCGGCACCGAGTATTTTCATACCACCAACCCGGCGACCGGCGAGGTTCTGGCGGAAGTCGCCTCCGGCGGCGAAGCCGAAGTCAACCAAGCGGTAGCGGCGGCGAAAGAGGCGTTCCCGAAATGGGCCAATCTGCCGATGAAAGAGCGTGCGCGTCTGATGCGTCGTCTGGGCTCTCTGATCGATCAGAACGTGCCGGAGATCGCCGCCATGGAGACCGCCGACACTGGCCTGCCGATCCACCAGACCAAAAACGTGCTGATCCCGCGCGCGTCGCATAACTTCGAATTTTTCGCCGAAGTGTGCCAGCAGATGAACGGCAAGACCTATCCCGTTGACGACAAGATGCTCAACTACACCCTCGTGCAGCCGGTCGGCGTGTGCGCGCTGGTATCGCCGTGGAACGTGCCGTTTATGACCGCCACCTGGAAGGTCGCGCCGTGCCTGGCGCTGGGTAATACCGCGGTGCTGAAAATGTCCGAGCTGTCGCCGCTGACCGCCGATCGCTTGGGCGAACTGGCGCTGGAGGCAGGCATTCCGCCGGGCGTACTGAACGTGGTTCAGGGCTACGGCGCGACGGCGGGTGATGCGCTGGTGCGCCACCACGACATCCGCGCGGTGTCGTTTACCGGCGGTACCGCCACCGGCCGCAACATCATGAAAAACGCCGGGCTGAAAAAGTACTCCATGGAACTCGGCGGCAAATCACCGGTGCTGATTTTTGAAGATGCCGATATCGAGCGCGCACTCGACGCCGCGCTGTTCACCATCTTCTCAATCAACGGCGAGCGCTGCACCGCCGGCTCGCGCATCTTTATTCAGCAGAGCATCTACCCCGAGTTCGTCAAACGCTTTGCCGAACGCGCGAACCGCCTGCGCGTCGGCGATCCGAATGACCCGAACACGCAGGTGGGTGCCCTGATCAGCCAGCAGCACTGGGAGAAGGTTTCCGGCTATATCCGCCTCGGCATTGAAGAAGGGGCGACCCTGCTGGCCGGCGGCCCGGACAAACCCACCGACCTGCCTGCGCATCTGAAAAGCGGCAACTTCCTGCGCCCGACGGTGCTGGCGGACGTCGACAACCGCATGCGTGTGGCGCAGGAAGAGATTTTTGGCCCGGTAGCCTGTCTGCTGCCGTTTAAAGACGAGGCGGAAGGTCTGCGCCTGGCCAACGATGTGGAATACGGCCTCGCCTCTTATATCTGGACCCAGGACGTCAGCAAAGTGCTGCGCCTGGCGCGCGGCATCGAAGCCGGAATGGTGTTCGTCAACACCCAGAACGTCCGCGACCTGCGTCAGCCGTTCGGCGGCGTGAAGGCCTCCGGTACCGGCCGCGAAGGTGGCGAATATAGCTTTGAAGTGTTCGCTGAAATGAAAAACGTCTGCATCTCGATGGGCGACCATCCGATCCCAAAATGGGGAGTCTGATATGGGAAAGTTAGCGTTAGCAGCAAAAACCACTCATGTACCGTCAATGTATCTTTCTGAGCTGCCGGGTAAAAATCATGGTTGCCGTCAGGGAGCCATTGATGGGCATAAGGAAATCAGCAAGCGCTGCCGCGAGCTGGGCGTCGATACGATTATCGTTTTCGATACTCACTGGCTGGTGAATAGCGCCTACCACATTAACTGTGCCGACCATTTTCAGGGTGTCTATACCAGCAACGAGCTGCCGCATTTTATCCGCGACATGACCTACGACTACGACGGTAACCCGGAGCTGGGTCAGCTTATCGCCGACGAAGCGGTCAAGCTGGGAGTGCGCGCCAAAGCGCACAACATCCCGAGTCTGAAGCTGGAGTACGGCACGCTGGTACCGATGCGCTACATGAACGCCGATAAGCATTTCAAAGTGGTGTCTATCTCGGCGTTCTGCACCGTTCACGATTTCGCCGACAGCCGCAAGCTGGGTGAAGCCATTCTTAAGGCTATCGACAAATATGACGGCACCGTGGCGGTTCTGGCCAGCGGCTCCCTGTCACATCGCTTTATCGACGATCAGCGTGCGGAAGAAGGCATGAACAGCTACACCCGCGAGTTCGACCATCAGATGGACGAGCGCGTCGTGAAGCTGTGGCGCGAGGGCAAATTCAAAGAGTTCTGCACCATGCTGCCGGAGTACGCCGACTACTGCTACGGCGAGGGCAACATGCACGACACGGTGATGCTGCTCGGCCTGCTCGGCTGGGACAAGTATGACGGCAAAGTTGAATTTATCACCGAACTGTTCGCCAGCTCCGGTACCGGCCAGGTCAACGCCGTCTTCCCGTTGCCCGAACACGCCTAAGGAGAACACAGAATGCCGCATTTTATCGCCGAATGTACCGACAACATCCGCGAACAGGCCGATTTACCGGGTCTGTTCAGCAAAGTGAACGAAGCGCTGGCGGCGACCGGCATCTTTCCCATCGGCGGCATTCGCAGTCGCGCCATCTGGCTGGATACCTGGCAGATGGCCGACGGCCAGCATGATTACGCCTTCGTGCATATGACGCTGAAGATCGGCTCCGGACGCAGTCAGGAGAGTCGTCAGGACGTGGGCGATATGCTGTTCGCGCTGATTAAAGCCCATTTCGCCGCGCTGATGGAGAGCCGTTATCTGGCGCTGTCGTTTGAAATCACCGAGCTGCACCCGACGCTGAATTACAAACAGAACAACGTGCACGCGCTGTTTAAATAGCACGCTCTTGCGCCCGGTGGCGCTGCGCTTACCGGGCCTACAAAACGATGCACGAAGCAACACCGAACCGTAGGCCGGGTAAGACGCGCCAGCGTCGCCACCCGGCGCAGCAGCACCGAATGACGTAACAGGAAGCAACTATGCTCGATAAACAGACCCATACGCTGATCGCCCAGCGGCTGAACCAGGCGGAAAAACAGCGCGAACAGATCCGCGCTATCTCGCTGGATCACCCGACGATCACCATCGAAGACGCCTACGCCGTACAGCGCGAATGGGTAAAAATGAAAATCGCCGAAGGGCGCGTGCTGAAAGGGCATAAAATCGGTCTGACCTCCAAAGCGATGCAGGCCAGTTCGCAAATCAGCGAACCCGATTACGGCGCGCTGCTGGATGACATGTTTTTCCACGATGGCGGCGATATTCCTACCGACCGCTTTATCGTTCCGCGCATTGAAGTCGAACTGGCCTTCGTGCTGGCCAAACCGCTGCGCGGCCCGAACTGCACCCTGTTCGACGTCTACAACGCGACCGACTACGTGATCCCGGCGCTGGAGCTTATCGACGCCCGCTGCCACAACATCGACCCGGAAACCCAGCGCCCGCGCAAGGTCTTCGACACCATCTCCGATAACGCCGCCAACGCCGGAGTGATCCTCGGCGGTCGGCCCATTAAACCCGACGAACTGGATCTGCGCTGGATCTCCGCCCTGCTCTATCGCAACGGCGTGATTGAAGAAACCGGTGTCGCCGCAGGGGTGCTCAATCACCCGGCCAACGGCGTGGCCTGGCTGGCAAACAAGCTCGCACCATACGACGTCCAGTTGGAAGCCGGACAGATTATTCTCGGCGGCTCCTTTACCCGCCCGGTTCCGGCGCGCAAAGGCGACACCTTCCACGTCGACTACGGCAACATGGGCGCAATTAGCTGTCGCTTTGTTTAAGGGGAATATGATGAATAACGCCTTTAAAGATGCCTTAAAAGCGGGTCGCCCACAGATTGGCCTGTGGCTGGGACTCACCAGCAGCTATAGCGCCGAGCTGCTGGCCGGAGCCGGATTCGACTGGCTGCTGATTGACGGCGAGCATGCGCCGAATAATGTGCAAACGGTACTGACCCAGCTCCAGGCGATCGCACCCTACCCCAGCCAGCCGGTGGTGCGTCCGTCGTGGAACGACCCGGTGCAGATTAAGCAACTGCTGGACGTTGGCGCACAAACCCTGCTGGTGCCAATGGTGCAGAACGCCGACGAAGCGCGGCTGGCGGTGAAGGCCACCCGTTATCCGCCCGCAGGCATTCGCGGCGTCGGCAGCGCCCTGGCCCGCGCCTCGCGCTGGAACCGCATCCCCGATTATACCCATCAGGCCAACGACGGGATGTGCGTGCTGGTGCAGATTGAAACTCGCGAAGCCCTAAAAAACCTGGCGCAAATTCTCGACGTTGAAGGCGTGGACGGCGTGTTTATCGGCCCGGCGGATCTTAGCGCCGACATGGGCTTTGGCGGCAATCCGCAACACCCGGAAGTACAGGCCACCATCGAACAGGCTATCGCGCAAATTCGCGCGGCGGGCAAAGCACCGGGGATCCTGATGGCCAATGAGCAGTTGGCGAAGCGTTATCTGGAACTTGGCGCGCTGTTTGTCGCCGTCGGCGTCGATACCACCCTACTGGCGCGTGGCGCTGAAGCACTGGCGGCGCGATTTGGGGCGGAAAAAAACGTGCAGGATTCGCCAAGCGTTTATTAACGCCGGGTGGCGCTGCGCTTACCCGGCCTACAGCAGCAGCAAACCATAGGCCCGGCGAGCGCAGCACCACCGGGCAACCCGCAGTACCCTACAAAATTCCCATTAGAGGAAAATGATAATGAGCGATACATCATCTGCCATCCCGGAAAAGTTCGATCCGGCGAACCAGCACAAGCAGCTAACGGCACAGCAGCAGTCGGTTATCAACAAGCTGTTTCGCCGCCTGATCGTATTTTTGTTCGTGCTGTTTATCTTCTCGTTTTTAGACAGGATCAATATCGGCTTTGCCGGACTGACCATGGGGCAGGATCTGGGCCTCAACGCCACCATGTTCGGCCTTGCCACCACCCTGTTTTACGCCACCTACGTGATTTTCGGCATCCCCAGCAACGTGATGCTCAGCATCGTCGGCGCTCGCCGTTGGATTGCCACCATCATGGTGCTGTGGGGCATCGCCTCTACCGCCACCATGTTCGCCTCCGGGCCAAACAGCCTCTATATCTTGCGGATGCTGGTGGGGATTACCGAGGCCGGTTTCCTGCCCGGCATCCTGCTGTATCTGACCTTCTGGTTTCCGGCCTTTTTTCGCGCCCGCGCCAACGCCCTATTTATGATTGCTATGCCGGTGACCACCGCGCTGGGATCGATAGTCTCCGGCTATATTCTGTCGATGGATGGCCTACTCAACCTGCACGGCTGGCAGTGGCTGTTCCTGCTGGAAGGTTTCCCGTCGGTGCTGCTCGGCATTATGGTCTGGTTCTGGCTCGATGATTCGCCGTCGAAGGCCAAATGGCTGACAGCGGAGGACAAAAAGTGCCTGCAGGAGATGATGGATAACGATCGGCTCACGCTAGTACAGCCGGAAGGGGCGATCAGCCATCACGCCATGCAGAAGCGCAGCCTGTGGCGCGAAGTGTTTACGCCCATCGTGCTGATGTACACCCTGGCCTACTTCTGCCTGACCAACACCCTCAGCGCGATCAGCATCTGGACGCCGCAGATCCTAAAAAGTTTTAACGAAGGCAGCAGCAATATCACCATTGGCCTGCTGGCGGCGATCCCGCAGATTTGTACCATATTGGGGATGATCTACTGGAGCCGCCACTCAGATAGACACCAGGAACGAAAACATCACACCGCACTACCGTTCCTGTTCGCCGCCGCGGGCTGGCTACTGGCGTCGGCCACCGATCACAGTCTGATCCAGCTGTTGGGGATTGTGATGGCCTCCACCGGATCGTTTAGCGCAATGGCTATTTTCTGGACTACGCCGGATCAGTCGATCAGCCTGCGCGCCAGAGCGATCGGTATCGCGGTGATCAACGCGACCGGCAATATCGGATCGGCAATCAGTCCGTTAATGATCGGCTGGTTGAAAGATGTTACCGGCAGCTTTAGCAGCGGCCTGTGGTTCGTCGCCGCCCTGCTGGTGATTGGCGCGGTGATTATCTGGGCTATTCCGATGAAAGGATCGCGTCCTCGCGCGACGCCGTAAGGAGCCGCTATGTGCCAGAGTCCTGTCACCAATATCGATATCAACAAAGAGTACGATGAGAGTCTGGGGACGGAAGATGTGCATTATCAGTCGTTTGCCCGCATGGCGGAGTTCTTTGGCCGCGATATGCAGGCGCACCGTCACGACCAGTATTTTCAGATGCACTTTCTTGATACCGGGCAGATTGAGCTGCAGCTCGACGAGAGTCGCTACTCGGTGCAGGCACCGCTGTTTGTCCTGACGCCGCCCTCGGTGCCGCACGCGTTTATCACCCAGTCCGATAGCGACGGCCACGTGCTGACGATACGGGAGGATCTGGTCTGGCCGCTGCTGGAAGTGCTCTACCCCGGCACGCGGGAAGCCTTCGGCCTGCCGGGTATCTGCCTGTCGCTAGCCGATAAGCCCGAGGAGCTGGCGGCGCTAGCGCACTACTGGCGGCTGATTGAACGCGAATCGACCGCGCAGCTGCCGGGACGCGAACACACCCTGACGCTGCTGGCACAGGCGGTATTCACCCTACTGTTACGCAACGCGAAGCTTGACGATCATGCCGCCAGCGGAATACGCGGCGAGCTGAAGCTGTTCCAGCGTTTTAACCAGCTGATCGATAGCCACTACCATCAGCACTGGACGGTGCCGGACTATGCCTGCGAGCTGCATCTGACCGAATCCAGGCTGACCGATATCTGCCGCCGCTTCGCAAACCGCCCGCCGAAACGGCTGATTTTCGACCGGCAGCTGCGCGAGGCCAAGCGGCTGCTCCTGTTCTCCGATAGCGCGGTTAACGAGATAGCCTGGCAGCTGGGTTTTAAAGACCCGGCCTATTTCGCCCGCTTTTTTAACCGCTTAGTCGGCTGCTCGCCGAGCGCCTTTAGAACGCAAAAAGTCCCAGTGTCTTAGGATCTTTCCGGGGGCGACGCAGCGAGTTCGCAGTCGTCTGAGAGACGGTAGCCCGGACAAGGCGCGTTAAGCGCCGCCTCCGGGAAGGCACCACACCGATGCCTCAGATCCGGCACATTTCCCGGAAGCGATGCTGCGCATCTGTCCGGGCTACAAATTCAAAACCCGTACTGATTTGTCGCCCACCCCACCGGAGACCAGGTCAAAAAATCGAAAAAACAACCCGGATCACATAACTCAACCCCGCCCGAAAAGTACCCACCGTTGACCTAAAAGTCTCTTCACGAAAACTGCGTTAGCCGCTTCAATTGAACAACAAAAACAAAACATAAATTTAACATCGCATTCCGATTAATACTGAAGAGGTCCCCTATGAAACCTGAAAATTTCCGTGCAGACGCTAAACGCCCGTTAACCGGTGAAGAGTACCTGAAGAGCTTGCAAGACGGTCGCGAAATCTATATCTACGGCGAGCGCGTTAAAGACGTGACTACGCATCCGGCTTTTCGTAACGCCGCGGCTTCCGTCGCGCAAATGTACGATGCGCTGCACAAGCCCGAACTGCAGGATACCCTGTGCTGGGGCACCGACACCGGCAGCGGCGGCTACACCCACAAATTCTTCCGCGTCGCGAAAAGCGCTGACGACCTGCGCCAGCAGCGTGATGCCATCGCCGAATGGTCGCGCCTGAGTTACGGCTGGATGGGCCGTACCCCGGACTATAAAGCCGCCTTCGGCTGCGCATTAGGCGCGAATCCGGGATTCTACGGACAGTTTGAGCAGAACGCCCGAAACTGGTACACCCGCATTCAGGAAACCGGCCTGTACTTTAACCACGCCATCGTCAACCCACCAATCGACCGCCATAAGCCAGCGGACGAAGTGAAAGACGTCTATATCAAGCTAGAGAAAGAGACCGATGCCGGGATCATCGTCAGCGGCGCGAAAGTCGTCGCCACCAACTCGGCGCTAACCCACTACAACATGATTGGCTTCGGCTCGGCGCAGGTGATGGGTGAAAACCCGGATTTCGCACTGATGTTCGTCGCGCCAATGGACGCCGAAGGGGTCAAACTTATCTCCCGCGCCTCCTATGAGCTGGTGGCAGGAGCCACCGGATCGCCATACGATTATCCGCTCTCCAGCCGCTTCGACGAAAACGACGCGATCCTGGTAATGGATAACGTACTGATCCCGTGGGAAAACGTGCTGATCTATCGCGACTTCGACCGCTGTCGTCGCTGGACGATGGAAGGCGGCTTCGCCCGTATGTATCCGCTACAGGCCTGCGTGCGTCTGGCGGTGAAGCTCGACTTTATCACCGCTCTGCTGAAGCGCTCGCTGGAGTGCACCGGTACCCTGGAGTTCCGCGGCGTACAGGCCGAGCTTGGCGAAGTCGTGGCCTGGCGCAATATGTTCTGGGCGCTGAGCGATTCGATGTGCGCCGAAGCGACGCCGTGGGTCAACGGCGCGTATCTGCCGGATCACGCCGCGCTGCAAACCTATCGCGTCATGGCCCCGATGGCCTACGCCAAAATCAAAAATATTATCGAGCGCAGCGTCACCAGCGGCCTGATCTACCTGCCGTCCAGCGCCCGCGATCTCAACAACCCGCAGATCAACGAATACCTGGCGAAATACGTTCGCGGCTCGAACGGCATGGATCACGTCGAGCGCATCAAGATCCTCAAACTGATGTGGGACGCCATCGGCAGTGAATTTGGCGGTCGTCACGAACTGTATGAAATCAACTACTCCGGCAGCCAGGATGAAATTCGCCTGCAGTGCCTGCGCCAGGCACAAAGCTCCGGCAACATGGACAAAATGATGGCGATGGTCGACCGCTGCCTGTCCGAGTACGACCAGCACGGCTGGACGGTGCCGCATCTACACAACAATACCGATATCAACATGCTGGATAAGCTGCTGAAGTAAACGGCAGCGGGAGGTCACAATGCAATTAGATGAACAACGTCTGCGTTTTCGCGATGCCATGGCCAGTCTGTCGGCCGCCGTTAACGTCATCACCACCGAAGGCGAAGCAGGCCGCTGCGGTATTACCGCCACGGCGGTCTGTTCGGTGACAGATACGCCGCCGTCGGTAATGGTCTGCATCAACGCCAATAGCGCGATGAATCCGGTGTTCCAGGGCAACGGTAAGCTGTGTATCAACGTGCTGAACCACGAGCAAGAGGAAATGGCTCGCCACTTTGCCGGAATGACCGGTATGACGATGGATGACCGCTTCGGCCTCTCCTGCTGGCAGAAAGGGACGCTGGGCCAGCCGGTCCTGAAAGGCGCGCTGGCAAGCCTCGAAGGCGAGATTAGCCAGGTGCAAACCATCGGCAGCCATCTGGTTTATCTGGTGGAAATTCGCAACATTACCCTTAGCCAGCAAGGCCACGGGCTGATTTACTTTAAACGCCGTTTCCATCCGGTAATGATGGAGATGGAAGCCATCGCGTAATTTACCCTGATTCTCCCCTCTCCCTCGGGGAGGGGATCGTTTACCACCCCCTGTAATCCTCTGTCAGTAATATCCTGTGATCTCAATCACATATTCACGCCAGCATGGCTTTATGCCCAACCGCTTACCCCCGCAAGTGACCGCTTAATCCCACATATAACCACTCACAGATTTACCCAACTTTACGCGCGCGGAGTTCTGGCAAGATCGTCCCCAGCATAGCGAATCAATACCTCCTCAAACCCTAACTTAAACCCAAACGGCTTCGGCCCATTATTCATCTCAATAAGCCAGGTTTTACTATGGATACTAAAAAGTTATTCAAGCACATACCCTGGGTGATTCTTGGAATCATCGGGGCATTTTGCCTCTCGGTTGTCGCCCTGCGTCGTGGTGAGCACGTGAGTGCGCTGTGGATCGTAGTGGCGTCAGTTTCCGTCTACCTTGTCGCCTACCGTTATTACAGCCTGTATATCGCGCAAAAGGTAATGAAGCTCGATCCTACGCGCTCCACACCGGCGGTGATTAACAATGATGGTCTGAACTACGTCCCGACCAACCGCTACGTGCTGTTCGGCCACCACTTTGCCGCTATCGCCGGTGCCGGTCCGCTGGTAGGCCCGGTTCTCGCCGCGCAGATGGGCTACCTGCCGGGTACGCTGTGGCTGCTGGCAGGCGTCGTGCTGGCAGGGGCGGTGCAGGATTTTATGGTGCTGTTTATCTCCTCGCGCCGTAACGGTGCCTCGCTGGGTGAGATGATCAAGCAAGAGATGGGGCCGGTACCTGGCTCAATCGCGCTGTTCGGTTGCTTCCTGATTATGATCATCATCCTCGCGGTACTGGCGCTGATCGTAGTAAAAGCGCTGGCAGAAAGCCCGTGGGGCGTGTTCACCGTCTGCTCGACCGTACCAATTGCCCTGTTTATGGGGATCTACATGCGCTTCCTGCGTCCAGGGCGCGTGGGGGAAATATCGGTTATCGGTATCGTCCTGCTGGTGGCATCCATCTGGTTCGGCGGCGTGATTGCCCACGATCCGTACTGGGGCCCGGCGCTGACCTTTAAAGACACCACCATCACCTTTACCCTGATTGGCTACGCGTTCATCTCCGCGCTGCTGCCGGTGTGGCTGATTCTGGCGCCGCGTGACTACCTGGCAACCTTCCTGAAAATCGGCGTTATCGTCGGCCTGGCGCTGGGTATCGTTATCCTCAACCCGGACCTGAAAATGCCGGCAGTGACCCAGTACATTGATGGTACCGGTCCGCTGTGGAAAGGCGCGCTGTTCCCGTTCCTGTTTATTACTATCGCCTGCGGTGCGGTCTCTGGCTTCCACGCCCTGATCGCTTCCGGTACTACGCCGAAGCTGCTGGCTAACGAAACCGACGCCCGCTTTATCGGCTACGGCGCGATGCTGATGGAGTCCTTCGTGGCGGTGATGGCGCTGGTAGCGGCATCAATTATCGAACCGGGCCTCTACTTCGCAATGAACACCCCGCCTGCGGGACTGGGCATCACCATGCCGAACCTGCATGAAATGGGTGGCGAGAACGCCGCACTGATTGCTGCACAGCTCCGCGACGTGACCGCTCACGCAGCGGCAACCGTCAGTTCCTGGGGCTTTGTGATTTCACCTGAGCAGATCCTGCAAACGGCGAAAGATATCGGCGAACCGTCGGTACTGAACCGCGCAGGCGGCGCGCCGACGCTGGCGGTCGGTATCGCTCACGTATTCCACAAAATCATCCCGATGGCGGATATGGGCTTCTGGTACCACTTCGGTATTCTGTTTGAAGCGCTGTTTATCCTCACCGCGCTGGATGCCGGTACTCGCGCAGGTCGCTTTATGCTGCAGGACCTGCTGGGCAACTTCGTCCCGTTCCTGAAAAAAACCGACTCGCTGGTAGCGGGCGTCATCGGCACCGCGGGCTGCGTCGGGCTGTGGGGTTACCTGCTGTATCAGGGCGTAGTTGACCCACTGGGCGGCGTGAAGAGCCTGTGGCCGCTGTTCGGTATCTCCAACCAGATGCTGGCCGCCGTGGCGCTGGTGCTTGGTACCGTGGTACTGGTCAAAATGCAGCGCACCAAATATATCTGGGTCACCGTGATCCCGGCCGCATGGCTGCTGCTGTGCACCACCTGGGCGCTGGGTCTGAAACTGTTCAGCACCAACCCGCAGATGGAAGGCTTCTTCTTTATGGCTCAGCAGTATAAAGAGAAAATTGCTTCCGGCGGCGAACTCACCGCGCAGCAGATTGCCAACATGAACCATATCGTGGTGAACAACTACACCAACGCGGGACTGAGCATTCTGTTCCTGGTGGTGGTCTACAGCATCATCTTCTACGGCGTTAAAACCTGGCTCAACGTGCGCAACAATAAAGTACGCACCGACAAAGAGACTCCGTACGTGCCGGTACCGGAAGGTGGCGTGAAGACCTCTTCACATCACTAAACCTGATGCCGGATAGCGCAACGCCTATCCGGCCTACAGAACGAGCATTAACGTAGGCCGGATAAGGCGCAAGCCGCCATCCGGCTTTATTCGTTACATGGAACCTATATGTTTGGTAACTTAGGTCAGGCTAAAAAGTACCTCGGTCAGGCGGCCAAAATGCTGATTGGCATTCCGGACTATGACAACTACGTTGAGCATATGCAGACCAACCATCCGGATAAACCGTACATGACCTACGAAGAATTTTTTCGCGAACGCCAGCAGGCCCGCTACGGCGGTGACGGCAAAGGCGGCGTACGCTGCTGTTAATGGAGGCAACAATGGCACCGATTGCAGTTACCCTGCTGACCGGTTTTCTTGGCGCAGGCAAAACCACCCTGCTGCGCCATATTCTCAACGAAGAGCACGGTTTTAAAATCGCCGTTATCGAAAACGAATTTGGCGAAGTTGCCGTTGACGATCAGTTGATTGGCGATCGCGCAACGCAGATTAAAACCCTGACAAACGGCTGTATTTGCTGTACCCGCTCAAATGAACTGGAAGATACCCTGCTCGACCTGCTCGACAGTCGCGATCGCGGGGAAACCGATTTTGACCGTCTGGTGATTGAGTGCACCGGCATGGCCGACCCCGGCCCGATTATTCAGACCTTTTTCTCCCACGATGTGCTGTGCGAGCGCTATCTGCTGGATGGGGTGATTGCGCTGGTTGACGCGGTGCATGCCGATCAGCAGATGAATCAGTTCACCATCGCCCAGTCGCAGGTGGGCTATGCCGACCGCATCCTGCTCACCAAAACTGACGTAGCGGGCGACAGCGACAAGCTCCGCGAACGGCTGACGCGCATTAACGCCCGCGCGCCCATTTACACCGTGACTCACGGCGACATCGACCTGAATCTGCTATTTAACACCAGCGGTTTTATGCTGGAAGAGAACGTGGTCAGCAGCAAACCGCGCTTCCACTTTATGGCCGACAAGCAAAACGATGTTTCGTCGATTGTGGTGGAACTGGATTACCCGGTGGATATCAGCGAAGTGTCGCGAGTGATGGAAAATCTGTTGCTCGACTTTGCCGAACAGCTGATGCGCTACAAAGGGATGCTGTGGATTGATGGCGAGCCAAACCGCCTGCTGTTTCAGGGCGTCCAGCGGCTATATAGCGCCGACTGGGACCGTCCGTGGGGCGATGAGCCACCGCACAGTACGATGGTATTTATCGGTATCAATCTGCCGGAAAAGCAAATTCGTACGGCGTTTGTAGGATTGCGTAAGTAACCCTTTGATTGCTGACAGAGTGCAGCGCTGTTGGAATCGCCCGGCGGCGCTTCGCTGGCGCGGGCCTACAAAAAAATCATAACCTGATGATATTGTGATTTTTGTAGGCCGGGCAAGGCGCTAGCCGCCGCCCGGCAGAAATGTGAGCACTATGGAAAACCTGCCTGATGGCAGGTTTTGTATTCACACAGTTATTTATGCACCACTACCAGCTTTTGGTTCACAAACTCTTTAATCCCCAGATCGGAAAGCTCACGGCCAAATCCGGAGCGTTTGACGCCGCCAAACGGCAGCTCCGGCGCGGTATCGGTTAACCAGTTGATATAGACCATCCCGGTTTCGATTCGCGACGCCATCCGTTTCGCCCGTTCGATATCCTGGCTGAACACTGCGCCACCCAGGCCATAGTGTGAATCGTTAGCCAGTTTCACCGCCTCATCGTCATCTTTCACCACGTAAATTTGCGCCACCGGGCCAAAAAACTCTTCAAAATATGCCGGATTATCGCGGGTGATTCCGGTCAGAATAGTCGGCTCGAAAAAGCTACCTTCCCGCTGCGCGGGTTTGCCGCCCAGGTGCAGTTTGGCGCCGTTTTTCACCGCCTCGTCGACTTGTTTGCTTAAGGTATCCAACGCATCTTTGGAAGAGAGCGGCCCAAGCGTGGTGCTTTCATCCAGCGGATCGCCGATTTTCACCTGGCGAAAGGCTTCGGTAAACTGGCTCAGGAACCGCTCGGCTATTTTCTCATGCAGGATAAAGCGTTTCGCGGCAGTACAGACCTGTCCGGCGTTGTTGAGTCGGGCCTGAACACCAATCTTCACCGCTTTCTCCAGACTTGCGTCGTCGAGCACCACAAACACATCGTTACCGCCCAGCTCAAGCGTCGCTTTCTTGATGTGTTTAGCCGCCTGCGCTGCTACCACGCTACCCGCTTTTTCCGAACCGGTCAGCGCCGCGCCCTGTACCCTATCGTCGGCGATAATCTTCGCCACCTGATCCTGAGAAATAAACAGATTGGTCCATGCCCCTTCTGGCGCACCGGCTTCACGCACCAGATGAGCAAAAGTTTCCGCACAGTGCGGAACGATGCTGGCATGCTTGGCGATCACCGGATTCCCCGCCGCCAGATTTGGTGCCAGTACGCGCATTAGCTGGTAATAAGGGAAGTTCCACGGCTCTACAGCCATCAGCACGCCGACAGGATGGTGTTCGACCCACGCCTCACCCAGCTCTGACTGATACTTCACTGGGGCCAGAAACTGTTTCGCGTTGCCGGCGTAGTAGCGGGCAATTTGCGCGCACAGCTTAACCTCACCGCGGCTTTGCTCGATGAGCTTCCCCATCTCCTGGCTGGCGATTTTGGCCAGTTCGTCCACCCTACTGTCAATCAGATCAGCCAGCTTACGCAGAACCGGCAGCCGCTGGTCAATATCCCCTTTCGCCCATTCGGAATGATAAAGCGCATCTGCTTTTTGCAGCGCCGATTCTACGTCCGCATCGCTGTGAGCGGGATACTCTTTGATGAGTTGGTTGTTCGCAGGATTCACCGTCTGGTAAGCCATATCGTATGTCTCCTTGTTATCGCTATTAACACAGTCATAAATGCTGTACAGGATATTAAGGGTAGTCGAGATGTCCATGGATGAGTGTAAACTCAGGTACATCCGGAATTTTCCAGGAAAATAATTAGAGATAGCTACCAGATAAACTTTCTACCGGGGAACTCAACAAAACAGCAATGGATTAGTGATTATTGACCGTGATATCCGCTTCCAGCAGACCGGTAATTCTCAGCACCGTGTCCAGCGCCATGCCATCGGCAAGCATGGTTCGGGCAATGCGTAACGCTTCGGCGCGCTGGCGAATATGCTTTTGCATCAGTTCAAGTAAAGCAATTCTTCGATGTTGCACAATTTCATCATCAGGCACGACGGTAATGTCCACCAGCGGAAACGGCGACGAAAGATATCTTCGCCCAGTTGCAAACTCGGCATTTTTATCGAAGGCGGCTCGCATTTCGCCCTCTGCCTGCTGTCATGTTATAAACAGGTATTCCCCTTAGCCAAGGAGCCTTCCGTGAGCCATACGCGCGATATCCCGCAAACCTTCTGGCGTGACGAGCAGTTTCCCTGGCTTGAGCTGCGCAGCACCTGGCACAGCCATCAGGCCTATAAACGTCACCGTCATCCGCAGCTCTCGGTGGGCGCGATTATCGAAGGGGAAACGCGCTGTATCTGCAACGGACGAGAGTATCTTCTGCGCCCAGGTGAGCTGATTATTATCCCCGCGCAGGCGCCTCATAGCTGTAATCCGCTTAACGGCCAGCCGCGCAGCTACCATATGCTTTACCTTGATATCCCTTGGTGTCGACAACAGTTGGGAAACATTCCCCACCCGGCCCAATTGACAACACCGCAGTTAGTCATTCGCGACGCCGGGCTCTTCGCTCAGTATCAGCAGATTGTCGCATTGATGCACCAGCAGCAAACGGCGGCGCTGTCCGCCAGCATCGCGCGATTGCTCCAGGCTCTGCCGCTACACCCTGCCGTACCGCAGGCGTTAAGCCAAGCCAGCTCACAACTATTCAACCGCCTGGCAACCAATCTGCAAGAACCGCCGACGCTAGATAGCCTCGCCAACGAGTTATCCCTACGCAAAGAGACGCTGATTCGCGCCTTCAAGCACGATACCGGCCTGACGCCTGCCAGTTTTATCAATATGGCGCGCATCGAGTTCGCCAAAACGCGCCTGCGCGCCGGGGATAATATTGCCGACGTTGGCTATCAGGCCGGATTTGCCGACCAGAGCCACTTTCATAAGACTTTTGTCAGCTACACCGCCGCCACGCCGCGCCAGTATGCGCAGGGCCGATCAATATCAGACAATAATTAGCCTCCGCGCTGGCGTAGGGTGACCTCAGGTTATTACTGAGGTTGCTATGGACATACTCGCTACGCTCTTCCCACCCGCCTTCCCCGCGCTGGCGCTGTCCCATTTCGTTGCTCTGCTGAGCCCCGGCCCGGATTTTTTCCTGCTGGTAGGCTACGCCATCCGCTATCGCCTGCGCGGCAGCGTCGGCTTGTGTATCGGGATTGCCGCCGGTAACGGGCTATATATTGTGCTGGCGATTATCGGCTGGGGGATCCTGCGCCACGCGCCGCTGCTGTTTACGGTTATTGAACTGCTGGGCGCGGCGTATTTGCTGTGGATTGGCAGCCTGCTGCTAAGAAGCCGTCCGGCGACGCTGGATTTACGCAGCGCCGCAGCATCTCGCCCGTCGCTGGCAAAACAGCTTGTGTTGGGGCTAGGTTCATCGTTGCTCAACCCGAAGAATGCCCTGTTTTATCTGGCGCTGATGACCTCGCTGCTGGGTCCGAACGTGACGCTGGTACAACAGACCACCAGCGGAATCTGGATGACCAGCATGGTGCTGCTATGGGATATCTTACTGGTCTCGCTGATTGCACTACCGTCGGTACAGCGTCGCCTTTCCACCGTCGTCTGGCGAGTAGAGCGGGTCGCGGGCGGGGTGTTAATGGCGTTTGGCTGCTGGATCGTGTGGCAGTTTTTGCACGAGTTCGCCGTCAGGTTATATGCTTAAGCTTATGGAAAAACTCGCTGAACTGAAACGCGCCAAACTACTGGCGCTCTCGCTGCTGCTGATCGCAGTGGCCATTTTTATCACTACCCTCGTGCTGCCGCCGACGCCGTGGGTCGGTGCGCTAAAGGCTATTTCCGAAGCGGCGATGGTCGGCGCGCTGGCGGACTGGTTTGCGGTAGTGGCGCTATTTCGCCGGATTCCGCTACCGTTCGTCTCGCGGCATACGGCAATTATTCCGCGCAATAAAGACCGGATTGCCGATAATCTCGGCTATTTCGTGCAGGAAAAATTTCTCGACACCCCATCACTGGTGGCGTTGATTCGCCGTTACGAACCAGCGCTGATGCTGGGTAACTGGTTTAGCCAACCGGAAAACTCTCGCCGGGTCGGCCAGCACCTGCTGCAGGTAATGAGCGGTTTTCTCGAGCTTACCGACGATGCGCGTATTCAGCGCCTGCTGCGCCGGGCGGTGCACAAAGCCATCGATAAGGTCGATTTAACCCAAACCAGCGCCATGATGCTGGAGGGGTTGACCCGCGATAACCGTCACCAGAAGCTGCTGGACTCGCTGATTAGCCAGCTGATCGCCCTGCTACAGCGCGACAGCTCACGGGCGTTTATTGCTCGCGGCATTATCCGTTGGCTGGAGACCGAACATCCGCTGAAGGCCAAAATTCTGCCTACCGAATGGCTGGGCGAGCACAGCGCGGAAATGGTGACCGATGCGGTCAACACGCTGCTCGATGAAGTCAGTCAGGATCGCGCTCATCAAATTCGCCAGGCTTTCGATCGTGCAACGCTAAAATTGATCGACAGTCTTAAGTCCGATCCGCAGATGGCAGAAAAAGCGGAGAGCATGAAAGCGTATCTGAAGAACGATGAGACCTTTAACCGCTATCTTGGAGAAGTGTGGGCCGACCTGCGCGGCTGGATTAAAAACGACGTCAATAGCGAAGATTCACGCATCAAACAGCGTATTGCCGAAGCCGGGCAGTGGTTTGGCGAAACGCTACTCCACGATGAGGCGCTGCGCGAGTCACTGAACGAACACCTTGAGCAAGCGGCCCATCGGGTGGCCCCGGAGTTTGCCGCCTTCCTGACCCGCCATATCAGCGATACGGTCAAAAGCTGGGACTCACGCGATATGTCGCGGCAAATCGAGCTGAACATTGGTAAGGACCTGCAGTTTATCCGCATCAACGGGACGCTGGTTGGCGGCACGATCGGGCTGGTGCTGTGGTTGTTTTCACAAATCCCGTCGCTGCTGCATCTTCATATTTAATGGAACTTATTGTTTCAAATACATATTTATCATAAATATAAATTAACATCTGAAAAGGCATGGATATTTCTGTTGACCCTAAATTTATTGCAGTGTGAAGTGCTGGAATAGTGTGCACCTGTTAAGAGCCTATCCCAGTAGGCGCAATTGTTGTAGCCAGTTTGGACACGGACAGCGCGGAACAACGGAGCGTACACGTAGTACGTGAGGTTGTGAGCACTGCCCAAGGCCAAAATGGCAAATAAAATAGCCTAATGGGATAGGCTCTAAGCGTGCATCGCAAAACTCAACAAGGAGCCCCTGATGTTGCAATGGATGACCCGCTTTTTTGCCCGCCATTCCACCACGTTGTTCTTCCCGGCAGCGCTGATCTTGTATGATTTCGCGGCTTATCTGACCACCGACCTTATCCAGCCGGGCATCATCCACGTGGTACACGATTTCGACGCCGATGTGGCGCTGGCTCCCGCGTCGATCAGCCTGTATATGGCCGGTGGCATGGCGTTGCAGTGGCTGCTCGGGCCGCTCTCGGATCGTATCGGTCGTCGTCCGGTGCTGCTGACCGGTGCGCTGATCTTTACCCTTGCCTGCTTTGCGACCATGCTTACCACTTCGATGGAGCAGTTCCTCGCCGCGCGCTTTATTCAGGGCACCAGCATCTGTTTTATTGCTACGGTTGGCTACGTCACCGTGCAGGAAGCATTCGGTCAGACCAAAGCCATTAAGCTGATGGCGATTATTACTTCGATCGTACTGATTGCGCCGATTATCGGCCCGCTCTCAGGTGCTGCGCTGATGCATTTCGTTCACTGGAAAGTACTGTTCGGTATTATCGCGGCAATGGGCTTTATCGCCTGGCTGGGGCTGCTGCTGAATATGCCGGAAACCGTGCAGCGCGGCGACCTTCCCTTTAGCGCCAGCGGCGTGCTGCATGATTTCCGCGATGTTTTTCGCAACCGAATTTTTCTGTTTGGCGCCGCCGCGCTCTCGCTAAGCTACATCCCGCTGATGAGTTGGGTGGCGGTCTCGCCGGTGATCCTGATTGACGATGGCGGGCTAACGACCGCAGAGTTCGCCTGGACCCAGGTACCGGTCTTCAGCTCGGTGATCGTCGCTAACTTGTCGGTGGCGCGCTGGGTGAAAGACCCGACCCGCCCGCGCTTTATCTGGCGCGCGGTACCCATCCAGATGACCGGGCTGGCCGTGCTAATCCTCGGTAACCTGCTGTGGCCGCACGTCTGGCTGTGGTCGGTAATAGGGACCAGCTTATACGCCTTCGGCATCGGGCTTATCTTCCCGACGCTGTTCCGCTTTACGCTATTTTCCAACGATTTGCCAAAAGGGACCGTCTCGGCCTCACTAAACATTGTGATCCTCAGCGTCAGCGCCCTCTCCATCGAAGCGGCTCGCTGGTTATGGTTTAACAGCGGCAAGCTGCCTTTTCACCTGCTGGGCGTCGTGGCGGGGATCGCGGCCGCCTGCTGCCTGGCGGGATTATTAAATCGCCTTCGCCAGCATGAACCTTCGTCGCTGGCGACAGAGAAATAAACCTGTTTTAGATATGGTGCTCGCATTTTTGCCGGGTGGCGGCTAGCGCCTTACCCGGCCTACAAAATACTGTGGGGCGTTATTTATCAAGCAATACGGGTAAATCCGGCTTCCAGATCGGCAATCAAATCTCCCACATCCTCCAGCCCGATATGCACCCTCACCAGCGTCCCGCTGAAGTCAACATCCCCCGCCGGGCGAATGCTGTTCAGTTCCTCCGGCTGGTTTGCCAGAATTAATGACTCAAACCCACCCCAGGAATAGGCCATATGAAACAGAGAGAAATTATCGAGGAAATTCGCCATCTGCTCGTCGGTCAATCTGTTTTTCAGCACAAAGGAAAACAGACCGGAGCTTCCGGCAAAATCACGCTGGAAATATTCATGGCCCGGACATTCCGGTAACGCCGGATGGTTGACTCGCGCCACTTCCGGTCTTGCCGACAGCCAGCGAGCAATATGAATACTGCTCTCCTGGTGCTGCTTAAGGCGAATGGCCAGCGTACGCAGCCCGCGGCTACCGTTGTAGGCGGTATCGGCATCCAGCGTTTGCCCCATGAGATATGAATTCTCACGCAGACGATCCCAGCAGCGAGCGTTAGAAACCGCGGTGCCCAGCATCCCGTCGGAATGACCAATGGTGTACTTTGTTCCAGCCTGTATGGAGATATCGACGCCATAATCCAAAGCCTTAAACAGCACGCCCGCCGCCCAGGTATTGTCGATCATAATGATAATTTCAGGGTTAACCGCACGGATAGCTTTCACCATGCCCGGCACATCCTGCACTTCCATGGTGATGGAACTGGGCGATTCAAGAAACACCACCCGGGTTTCAGGGCGCAGAAGGTCCACAATACCCGCGCCAATCATCGGATCGTAATATGTGGTCTCAACATTGAATTTACTCAGGATCTTATTGCAGAAATCCTGAGTCGGCTCATAGGCAGCCCCGGTCATCAGGATATGGTCGCCACTCTCGACGAACGCCAGAATCGCGTTAGTCACCGCCGCAGCGCCGCAAGGATAGAGCGCGCAGCCCACACCACCTTCTAAATCACTCATCGCTTTCTGAAACGCAAAGTGGGTATAAGTCCCGCGCCGACCGTAAAACAGTTCCCCATTAGCGCGATTCGCAGTGGCAAATTTTTTGTCCTTCACGGTATCAAATACCAGCGAAGAGGCGCGCTGAATGACCGGGTTTACCGCCCCCTGTGTGTAACGTTTGTCACGTCCAGCGACGATCAGTTGCGTTTCGAGCTTGATAGAATCGTTCATAATATCTCCTGTTAACTGCTTAATCCGTATGGAAAACCTACACCACCGCGACCGGCGAGTTCGCCTCAGCAATCACCTGCTTTTTCCCGGCAAACCTCTCCACTATCTGTGCCGCGTTTAAATCGTGGATCACGTTGATAAGCGTCGCCGGAGCGTCCGTTATCGCCCCCAGCACCACCAGCATTGGGATGGCTTCCATTGGAAGTCCCAGCGTAGTAACAATAAAGATTTCCCCAAGAAATGCGCCACCCGGTACGCCGCCAACGATGATGGCGGAAAGCACGGCGATCAGCATCGTCAGGAAGAACGTCTCAGCGGTGAATTCCATTCCCAACACCGAGTAAATAAAGACAATTTTCAACGCCGCAATCATCGCCACGCCGCCTTTATTCAGGTTGACCAGCAGCGGAATTGAGACGTCGACGATTTCCGGGTTGATCCCCATCGCTTTACCGGCACGTAGCGTCACGGGTAAGGTTCCTAATGAGGAACAGGTTCCCAGTGCAGTAACCGACGGTTCGATAGCGTTACGCCAGAAAGCCTTCACCGCAGGAATACCGCCGCCAATGTACGAATAAAAAATTGAGCCAAAAATGTAATAGACCAGCGTGGCAGCCATAAACAGGCCGATAGCGCGGGCAAAGGTCAACAACAGCGCGGAGTCCTGGCTTGCCATCGTCGCCGCGAAATAACAACCGAGCCCCACTGGCGCAACCTTCATGATGATGGAAACAATCTTCATAATGACGGTGTTGATATCTTCCAACAGCGACGCGATGCGTTTACCCGCCTGCTCCGATTGCCCAATGGCAATACCGGCGATAATCGCCATCACGATCAGCGCAAGAATATTGGACTTAGAGAACAGCCCGATAAAATCGCTAGTGGTGATCATGCTGACAAAGTCCATCTTTCCGCTCCCTGCCTGTACAGACTGAGAGAGATCGATAGTGACGCCTTGCGCTGGGTTATACCAAAGCGCGAGCGCTACAATCCCGGCTGCTGGAATAAACGCCATCGCGATAGAAACAATAAAGATAATTGCCATAATGCGCCCCAGCCTTTTCAGGTCGGTCATACTGGCAATAGAGGACATTACGCTGATACCCACCAGCGGAACGATAATCATAAATAACAGGTTTAGAAATATCTGACCGACTGGCTGCAATTTGCTTGCTAATGCTGGAGCGTAAATACCTAACAGCCCACCAGCAACCAGAGCGGATAAAAGAATAATAGAAGATTTGTAGGGTTCGAGTCGTGTCCACATAACCGGCACCTTTTAATTTTAAATAATATTAAATGAGATTAAATTCACAATTTGATGATTTTTTGCCTTCCCCCCTTTATTTTGTGATGCAACTCACTTAAGTTGTTATTTATTCACTTTAAACGCGTTTTATTTCCTATTAATCAATAATTACATGTTTAAATTACCAATGTAACCGCCTATTCGTACCGTTTTTGCAAATCACTTGTGAATAAAAGGAAAAAATGAGCGCGCAAATATCGCTAAAAAATTTAGAATTTTTTATCAAAATCGTAGACTGTGGAGGATTGTCTGAAGCCGCAGCTCAGCTCAACGTGTCGCCTTCGGCAGTCAGTAAAAGCCTGGCGGCAATGGAAAATTCGCTAGGAACCACCTTAATTAAACGCACGACCCGCAGTATTACTCTGACCGATGCAGGGCAATATTTGTTTAACCGCGCTAATAAATTACTGCAGGAGTTCGATGAAACACTCAATACCACTTCGAGCTATGATCAAAATCCGCAAGGCGAATTACGCGTCACGTGTTCAATTGCATTTGGTTATTCTCACCTGGTCAACCTGGTTGATAAATACCGCACGAAATTCCCGGATGTGAATCTTTATATCGACCTGAATGATAATTTTATCAATCTGAATGAAACTGATTTCGATATCGCTCTGCGTATCTCGACCGCACCGCCACAAAACTACGCCATGCGCAAGCTGGTACCCATCCGCTGGGCATACTGCGCTTCTCCGGGTTATCTCGCTAAAAAAGGAATTCCCCAACGCCGAATTGATTTGGCAGGCCACGATTGCCTGGTGTACCCCGGCCTCACGCCTGTGCTGAAAATAGCTGACGAGCAGGATCGCATGCATCAATTGAAACTTCATATGCCTATTCAAGCGAACAGCAGTCTGGTGCTGTTGAAGTCCGTGTTAGAGGATCAAGGCGTCGCATACCTGCCAACTTATTTGATTGGCGGGCATATTCAAAAAGAGGAGATCACACCGCTGCTGCTTGATGGCATGATTACGTGTGAAACGCACGCCCTGTATGCCCTCTATTTCCCGAGCAAATACAGCAATCCGAAGGTACGTTCATTTATCGATTTTCTGGTTGCGGAACTGGGAACGCTGCCCACATGGGATAACTGGATCCCCGGATGAACGTTTGCGCTCCCCGTCAGTCTTCGACCCTTACCTGATAAACACCAAACGCGCCGGACTACCGGCGCTTCGGCTACTGCTGGATCGGCACTTTGGACAGGAAAAACGTCTCGCGACCTCCTGGAGGCGCGCTACTCCACGGTCCAGGCTTCGCTAAAGCTCTCATCGGCGAACAGCTCCGTCAGGCCGCTGATCTGTTTAAGGCGCAGCACCTCGTCGGCATCCATACCGAGCTCTTCACCAATGCGTCGATCGTCCCATCCCTGACGGTGCAAATCGCGGACGATATCCGACATCGCCGCGATCTGGTGCTTTCCTCTGGCGCGATTATGACGAATAGTGGCGGCAATACGCTCTTTCTGCCCCTCGCGTTCAGCATTAATCAGGGTCACCGGAAGATAGCCATGCAGGCGTCGACTCAGCTCCGGACGCGTCTTACCAATCAGGTGGCGATGAAAACCATCCACGACCAGATGCCGCCGCTGCTGGCGGGCTACCACCACTGGTTGGGTGAAACCATCCAGTTCGATGGATCGCTCCAGAAGTTTCTTTTCCACCGTCGCCATCACGTTAGGATTATAGTCATTTGCCTCTACCGTTTTGGACTCGACCCACAGCACGCAGTCAACCGGTTCGCGGCAAAACGGGCTGTGCTGATGAATCAGGCTCTTCAGCTC
Organism: Klebsiella huaxiensis; assembly: GCF_003261575.2. Classification (GTDB taxonomy): domain Bacteria; phylum Pseudomonadota; class Gammaproteobacteria; order Enterobacterales; family Enterobacteriaceae; genus Klebsiella; species Klebsiella huaxiensis. Next base: position 5,210,495 of record NZ_CP036175.1, read on the forward strand.
GTTAATCGCTTTGATTTTCAGGTCAAGATCGTCAAACGACTCGAGATATTCGATCACTGTTTTAGCCACATCCGGTGACATCAGAGCGTCCTCCACTCTTTACGTTTATTGCTCATAAGCCGACAGTACCGTTCATAGTGCTTAGGCTGCGTCGGGCTGAATGACAGCATCCGGCACCAGAAATCGTTTTTCAGCAACGTTTTGCAAATCCGACGCCATGAGGGAACATCGCGATAGCCGAGATCTTTTTCCTGCTCATCGGGGATATCGTCAGGGAAACCACGGGTCTGGTACCAGTGCAGATAGATGGCGATTTTATTGCGGTAATGTTCAGCGGTTTTTTCCGGCATGCTGTCGAGCAGGAAGAGCGCATACTCGCGCCAGCTAAAGTGCGCGGGCTTGCGGATTTTCGTCTTCAGAGCAAAGTAGTCGCCGCTGGCATTGGCGTAAATCGCGCCGCTATGTGCGCCGCATACTCGTCGGCACATGCGTTCCCACGTCTCCGGCTCCAGAATGTGATAAAGCCATAACCCGCGCCGCTGCTCAGGGCCAAACGGCTCGCAGACGCGCATATTCTTTAGCGGTACTCCGGCGCGATGCATCAGGTCATAAAGCGGATTGTAGGGCAGCCTCGACTTGTGGTTAAAAATCCAGATATCGCGAGTACGCCAGTCATAGAGCGGATAGCAGGTATAGCTGAACCCCTCAGGCGAGGCGGTCGTCCAGGGCTTATCGTCCTCAAAACGCAGTTTAGTTGGCGAGGTCAGCGCCATATAGCGATGCAGTGACTCATCGGTACGAATGCCGATTAGCGAAGCGAGACTCCGGCCCGCAGCCAGCCAGTGAGAGAACGCTGGAACAAAAGCTTCAAACGTCATTTCGGGCTGATAAAAAGGGAAAAAACCAGCATCGGTGATCGCGTCATCGGGCGGTTGCCTCACCCATTCAACGCCTGCCCGCCAGGCAACCCATTCCGGCTCATGCTGCGATACGCCGCTCACCGTCGTCATGGGCAGCGCCACCCAGTAGAACTGGCTCACCACGTCCTGATAGCGGTTTTTCATATTTTGCACGTGCTGGATAGTTAATAAATACTGCGCTTCCCAATCCACGAACAATACCGCAAACTTTTTCCCTTTTTGACGCGCGACGACCGCCGCCAGATGAAATAATACCGTTGAGTCTTTACCGCCGGAAAAAGATAAACAAACCTGCTCAAAAGTATCAAATACCCAATCCAGGCGTATCAGTGCAGCGTCAAAAACATTCATATTCAGTTTTACGCGTTTCATCCTTCGCCCCTGAGAAATGAATCGCTGTCAGAATATACTTATATACCCATCATCCTTCAAACTGCCTCTTTGTTGGCTGCGTCTTGAATGATTTTAAGTATAGATAAATTCCGTAAGCCAGATGACCTTATATCAGGTCCATAGATTATTCAGCCAGATACCAACATGCTGAAAAAAAGCGAGCGCAACTAAATGTTATTCACATCAAAAAAAGATATTATCCCATTTAAATTCATAAGGTTATTGGAATATCTTCTATTATCTTCATTTACTCATAAAGATGTGATCTTAATCACATTTTTCCTTCGAGGTATTTTATCAATGTCATCCCTTGCTGGGAGAAAAACATCGTGCCTTAGCGCAACTACATCACCAATATCGGATATAATCTCAAGCCCTGTTTAACGCTAACGATATTTATAAAGGAATGTTAATGAGCGATATAGATCTCAGCCCGGCACAACGCGATCTTCTACGCGAGAAGCTGTGTCAATACTGCGAAGAGAATTTTGAACTGGAGTTGGAGCAATTTGACGCCGAATTCTTTGTCGACTTTATCGCTAAAGAACTGGGGCCGATGTTTTATAACGCCGGGATTGATACAGCGATTAGCACCCACGTCGCCTGGAGCGATCGGATTCAGGAAGAGATGGACCTGAAAAAAGTCTATTAACACCAACCGTCCAATAGCTCGACATGAGTGGGAGATCAATAAAGACTTACTATTAACATGGTTATAATGCGGCTTCTTTCATCATCTCCCGTGTACGGGGAAGGAAAACCATGTCGCTTATCACCGATCTACCTGCCATTTTTGACCAATTCTCCGAGGCTCGCCAGAAGGGCTTTCTCACGGTCATGGATCTTAAAGAGCAAAATATCCCGCTGGTTGGCACCTACTGCACCTTTATGCCGCAGGAGATCCCGCTGGCCGCAGGGGCGGTAGTCGTTTCACTGTGCTCAACCTCCGACGAAACGATTGAAGAGGCGGAAAAGGATCTGCCGCGCAACCTCTGTCCGCTGATTAAAAGCAGCTACGGCTTTGGCAAAACCGACAAATGCCCCTACTTCTACTTTTCCGACCTCGTAGTGGGCGAAACCACCTGCGACGGCAAAAAGAAGATGTATGAGTACATGGCCGAATTCAAAGCCGTGCACGTCATGCAGCTACCTAACGGCGCCAACGACGACGCCTCTCGGGCGCTGTGGAAAGCAGAAATCCTGCGCCTGCAACGGGCCGTGGAGGACCGCTTCGGCACGCCCATTACCGAAACCGCCTTGCGCGAAGCCATTATCCTTAAGAACCGCGAACGCCGGGCGCTGGCGAACTTCTATCGCGTCGGGCAACTTAACCCGCCCGCACTCAGCGGCAGCGATATTTTAAAAGTGGTTTACGGCGCGACTTTCCGCTTCGACAAAGAAACGCTGATTGATGAGCTCAACAGCATGGCCGAACGGGTTCGCCAGCAATGGCAGGAGGGCAAACGGCTGGAATCGCGGCCACGCATTCTTATCACCGGCTGCCCGATTGGCGGCGCGGCGGAAAAAGTGGTGAAGGCGATTGAGGACAACGGCGGCTGGGTGGTCGGTTTTGAAAACTGCACCGGAGCCAAGGCCACCGAGCGCTGCGTCGAAGAAACCGGCGACGTCTACGATGCTCTGACCGACAAATACCTCGCCATCGGCTGCTCCTGCATCTCGCCTAACGACCAACGCTTAACCCTGCTCAGCCAGATGGTGGAAGAGTACCAGGCCGACGGGGTGGTGGACGTTATTTTGCAGGCCTGCCACACCTACGCGGTGGAATCGCTGGCGATTAAACGCCACGTGCGCCAGCAGCACAACATTCCCTATATCGCCATTGAGACCGACTATTCGACAGCGGATATCGGCCAGCTCAGCACCCGCGTCGCGGCCTTTATTGAAATGTTGTAGGAGGCATGAGTGACGTTTACCGCAGGGATTGATTCCGGTTCTACCGCCACCAAAGGCATCCTGCTCCAGGACGGCGCGATCCAGCGCCGTTTTCTCTGCCCGACGCCGTTTCGCCCCGCCGATGCCATCGTTGAGGCGTGGGAAACGCTTTGCGCCGGGCTGGATGAACGGCCGTTTTTAACCTTAACCGGCTATGGTCGCCAACTGGTAGATTTTGCCGATAAGCAGGTGACGGAGATCTCCTGCCACGGTCTCGGTGCGCGTCTGCTGGCACCGGAGACCCGGACGGTCATCGACATTGGTGGTCAGGATAGCAAGGTTATCCAGTTGGATGATGACGGCAATCTCACCGATTTTTTGATGAATGACAAATGCGCGGCGGGCACCGGGCGCTTTCTGGAGATTATCTCGCGTACGCTCGGCGCCAGCGTCGAACAGCTCGACAGCATCACCGAAGGGATTGAACCGCATGCGATCACCAGCATGTGCACGGTGTTCGCCGAATCCGAGGTCATCAGCCTGCGTTCAGCTGGAGTGCCGCCGGAGGCCATTCTCGCCGGGGTGATCAACGCCATGGCCCGGCGCAGCGCCAATTTTATTGGCCGCCTGTCGGCACAAGGCCCGCTGCTGTTTACCGGCGGCGTCAGCCACTGCGCGGCGTTCGCGCGAATGCTGGAGGGCCATGTCGGCATGGCGGTGCATACGCATCCCGACGCGCAGTTTGCCGGGGCGATCGGCGCGGCGCTGATCGGTTTACGTCAGAGGAACCGCAGGTGACGGAATATTTGTTTTTATTTCATTCGACGGTAGGCGTGGTGCGTACCCGCAAAGCCCTGCAGGCGGCGGGAATGACCTTCCGGGTGAAGGACATTCCACGCCAGCTGCGCGGCGGCTGCGGGCTATGCATCTATCTGAGCTGTGAAGCAGGAGCGGAACAGCGGTGGGCTGTTCCCGGTGAAACGCAGGCTGTTTACCATTTTGACGGCGAGGCGTTTGAACTCCTGCACGAATTCCCGCCTGCCGTAAACCCTACTGATAGTTAATGGTAAACTCGACCGACGTATCGGCCTTACCTGCCCGCAGCGTGCTCTCATTGTTACGTGCATAGCGCGCTCTCAGCGGTATTGCGTAGCTGGCGGTGGTTTGCAGCAGCGTCAGGCCAGAGTCGGTCAACGTATTGGCTTTAGAATTGGTTAGCACATTCACGTTATCGCGATTTTGTATCTCCAGGCACATCCCTTTTGCCATATCGATATCATCGGTCAGCGCTGCGCACTCGCCGCCCGCCGCCAGGGTTTGATAACCGCTGGCCGGATTAAGCAAAAAACTAATGCTATTCGGCATATCTGGCCCAGCGATTGTATAATCATCTTTATTTGTCCAACGTATCACCGCCGTCGACGACGAATCCGACGCGTTGCGGTTATAGCGCCCATACATCGGCGGACAGTTCAGGAGATTGATGTTGAAATCCACCCATTCGGTGGTCGTCGATTGCGCAATTGAGTGCTCCCCCATTGGCACCGTCACATCCGGCGTCTGGCAGGTACCCGCAACGACATTCACACCACCCGAGATATTCCAGCGGTAACCATAATCCTGGGTTACACCAGTGGCATTCGTTGCCTGAGCGGAATGAGTAATCGCCGGGTACGTGAACGCCACAGTCCAGGTACCCGGGGCAATATCCCCGACTTTCACCAGCAGGAGTTCAAAGGCCTGATCGGCGTATGACGTGCCAAAGCTCCTCGATTCCGTGTCTGGAATATTCGTTTGCTTCGTAGAGGAGTCCGGCAATCCATATAACGATGTTGAATTATTGTTATAGGTAACGGCGACAACCACCCCAATGCCGGAAACCCCGGTACTGTAAACATTAAGCCCCTGGTACTGCCCGACAACTGCAGGCAGCGAACCCTCAATGTTTAACGCATGGACTAACTTAAGATACTCCCCGCCAGGCACGTTCGAAGTGCAGCCATCAACGCCGATGACCTGCGTATCGGCATCATAAATGTACTGCCTGTAAAGTACGGAGCCTACGGGTAAATCACGTAATGCCGAAACCGTCATACTTTTGCCTAATACCGAGACATATTGGTCGACGTAAGACGTACGGCCAGAATAATTTTTCGTACAATTAATTGTAGCGGACGAAAGAAACGGCAGCAGTAATAACCCCACTATCCCCCATCGTAGCCAGCTTTTAATCGGCATAATTAACCCTCCCTGGAGGTCAGCGGCATTCGGCATTAATATTGACAATCTCCGTCCCTGAAGAGGCCGGAAGTGAATAATTGATGGCGCAGGAATCCTCTTTGCTATCCCCCCAGCTCACCCGAAGCTGGCCTGAAATATGAGCAAGACGGGCAAAAATACGTTGCCCCTGCCCCACTACGCCCACCACGTTTTGTTCCGCATCCAGCACATCCGCACCGAACGGAATCATCTGGCCGTTGGTTAGTTGAATCATCACGGCCTGCCCTTGTAGGGTATCAAAATGCAGCTTAACCACCGCACCGCTGTAAGGCGCGATTTTCTGGCTGGTATTTTCCAGCTCAACGTTCTCCGATATACCTTTAGGATCGATCTCAATCTGGTTGATCTGGTAAGCGTTAAGATAAGGAACAATGGCATAACCAAAACGGTCGACAGTAACTCCTGGGTAACCACTCACTTTTGCCCCTTGAGCACCTTTAGCCTCGACCAGCGCCATGGTATCCGCGGTGTAAGGGGTCAACGTCACGCCGCCACTATGTGCAACTGCGCCGCCGCTAATGCCAAAAGAATAATTACTATAATGTTTACCTGTTCCCACCTGCGCCTGAAGCATTGCCAGAGAACTGCGTAACGAGGTGTTCAGCGAACCGCTGGTCGAATCCCCTTTATTGGAATTCGACGCCGACAGACCATAGCTCAACGAACTGTCTTCCAGCGCTGTACCGCTCAGCCCCAACTGTTCGCGTACCGCACCGCCTGGATCGTGATTCAGGTTCATCGACATCTGGCTGAACGGCGTCGTATTGCCGAGCGGAATGCTCAGCGTCAGCTGGTAGTGGTTTTCATAATCGCCATCACCGTTGCGGTTACGGCTCATACTCAGTCCGTAGCTCACTCGCCCCAAAGCATTGTTATAGCCAAACTGGTACTGGCGATCGGTTCCCTGATTTGCGTCCCAATAATCCTGCTGCCAGACGTTAAGGTAAAAATTCCCCCATCCTTCAGGCAAATTCTGACTGGCACTGATGTTGAGGCGGCTTTTGGGGCGATGAATATCCCAGGTATCATCGCCATATTTCTGCGCATCACGGATCTGCATCGCGGTCATAAAGTCCAGGTATTCTTCTGTCGAATAACGATACGCCGCAACGCTAAAATTACTGCCCGTCGACATAATAAACTGACTGTACTTCAGCTGATAGCTTTGCCCAGACATGCGTTTGCTATAGCCCTGCAGGGGCTTATCCAGCTGAGTTTGCGCCTGGGTGGCATCCAGAGAAAATGTCCCTACAGGCGTGCCCAACGCGACGCCCAACATACCTGCCTGATAATCTTCATTACCCTGAAGACCTGCATAACCGGTAAAAAAGTTATTCAGGCCACGACGCCATGTCAGTTCGCCAAGAAACGGCTCGCTTTCAACCTGATCTTTGCGAAGCTTGCCCATCGTCACGCTATAGTGGTTAGTGCCAGAACGGAGTAGATTACTGGTCGCCGCGTAGGGGATGGTCTGCTGCTGCTCGGAACCATCCGCCTCCTTAATGACCAACTGCAGGTCACCGCCGTAACCTGTGGGATAGAGATCGTTAATTTCAAACGGACCGGGTGATACGGCCGTTTCATATAACAGGCGTCCCTGCTGGAAAATCTGCACCTTCGCCGATGTACGAGCCGTTCCTCGCACAATAGGTGCATAACCTCGCTGGGAATCAGGCAGCATCTGCTCCTCATTTGCCAACTGAATGCCGCGAAATGCAAGGGTATCAAACAGCTCACCCCGGGTATTGCGGTCACCTAATGTCAGGCGTCCTTTTATCGCCGGAATGTCGCGCTGAACGTAGGAATTGAGCGCTTGATAGTGGCTGCCGATGTCATCCTGCCAGCTCCAGTTGCCATTGTGACGAAAATACCAGTTCCCCAGGTTAAAACCCGTAGTAATCCCCGAATAAGCACTTTCGTTTTCCGTTCCCCGGTTTTGCTGGTGATAATAGTTAGCGTTGTAGGTTAGCAGCCCCGCCGTCACGCCTTTGTTCCACTGCACCGGGTTGACGTAACCGCGCGGATTACGTACCAGATAAAGCGCTGGGATTGCTAAATCCAACGTTTGGTTGCTGGGGTCAAATTCCGACGTTACCTGAGGGATAATTTCCGCTGTCGCGAGGCAGGCATCATCCGCGCTATTAGCCAGCAGCGATTGCGCATCGTCGCTAAGTTTCTCGATATTCAGCGGCAGCGTGCGCCATGTTTCAGTGGTCAGGCATATGGCCCCTGTTTTGGCTGGCGGTTTTCCCTCGCTAACCGTAATATCCTGGAATCCCTGATACTGGTTGTTGATCCGCAGCTCAACGCGATATTTGCCGGGCACGGCCAGGTTGTGTTCATAGTGGGTAAGATCGATCTTTTTCTGGCTACCCTGGCTCATAAAGGTGCTATTAAACTGCACTTCATCTGCATCCTGCGCGATAGCAAAAGGGCTAAAACCAAGCGAGATCGCCACGACCAGAGGCGTCGGTTTAAAATTGCAGGAACGAATCATCAAGAACCCCGTTCTATTCCATTACTGTTTACAGGGCGGCGACTACACAATGAATACCGCATTAATTTATTTTTTATTAGGTTCCACAGGGCGTAGAGCGCCGTAGTCATTGATAATCATCGGGTACCAGCGGGGGGTTACGCGGTCCAGCGACCAAGTATGAGTTTCACCTGGCGTTAACATGCTGCCTGCGCCTATATTTTTTTCCCCTTTTTCATCTTCTGAAAAGTAGGCTACCGTCACGTGATATGGTGTGACGTTATGCGCGGTAACTTTATTTCCCTGACGCTTCCATACCACTTTTTCCGGTGCGTCACTCGCGTTTTTAATGAGGTTTTTTGGGCGATAAAAAAGTTTCAGACGTGAGCGAAAAGCCATCGATAGCAAGTTTTTCTCTGCCAGTTCGCCTTTAACCATGGGGGGAATTTCCAGAACATTAAGATAAAAAATGGATTCTTTATCCTGCGGTAATGCTTCACCCGTATAGCGAATACGCAGCGTTTGTCCTTTTCCAGCGTTAACACGGTTAATCGGTGGAGTTAATAAAAAAGGAGCTTTTGCCGTATCCGGGGTCGAAATTTGATCACCATCATCCACCCAGGATTGGATAAGCACCGGTGAACTCCCCTTGTTTTCCATCTTAACGGAGACTTCCCTTTCGCTTTCCGGGTAAATAACGCGCGTTCCTGTAATGACTACAGAGCTATAAACAGGAAAGGCCGCCGCCATGGCAAGTAGTATGGCAATAATGTTTTTTTTCATTATAGAATCCGTCCTGTTAACCGATGGAATTCCTTCCATCGGTGTTTTCATATGTCATCCGATGACGATGAATTTACTGATAATTAATGCTGAAGCTGACATCACTGGTCACAGGGCCTGCTGTCGTAGCTCCCAGTGCATAATACTGAACGGCATAAGGCAGTATAGTGGTTCCGGTGCTCGCACCAGCGGTATTAGGGATAACAACAGGGGTATTGGTTGAAGTTTGTGAACTACGGCCAATATCAATTTTCATATTACTCTGAGCATCGATCAGCTGCAGCTGTACGTTGCCCGCGCCACTCGTAGTTGTATTCACCAGATTGTTAGTGGTGCTATCTACACTCGCACCGTTTTCAAAGTATGCCGCTGCCGTAGACGTGGTTACCAGACCCGTACAACCAGAAAGCTCAATATTAAATTGAGTGCGTCCAGCTACAGCGCCAGGAGCAGCTAAAGCCTGAACAGAAAGAGTAGGCAGTACAACCGTAGCCGGTGAAGGAGAACCATCAATAGCAATCTGACAGGTAGAATCGGTTAGCTGGCCCTGGAAATTGATTTGCCCATCAGAGGCCTGAGCGCCAACAGCAACCAGGCAGGAAACTACAGCGGTAGATAATAATAAACGCTTCATATTTAACTCCATGTTAAAAAAGTCCCTGGATAAGGGGATGTCATTTACAAAAAAAACACTTCTGTTGGAATTTAAACGTCCAACACACGGTCCCATAGCGGTCAATTATTTATTAATACTGATATAATAATATTAGTAATAATAAAATTGCCACTTCACTTATATATTTAAAAAAATAAATATCTTCACAACCAACGTTCAATATTGATAGAGTATTTTTATATTTCCAGAGGTAATTCTGTACCCTTTCCCAGGGATTCGTTCAATCATATTCTCGTCAAAGCCAGCTAATATCAGATTTTGCTTTAAGGCTGATATCACCTGCACTAATCTGGAATGTGAAGAACTCAACCCATTTTTATCCCAGACATGATGCATGATTTCATTATCGGTAATAATGTCCTTTTGATGTTGCATCAAAAGAAAGAATAAAAGATTAGACATAGTACTACGCAAAACAATCGGGCCAGTGCCCAGCAAACGACCAGAAACATTAACAATCTTAAGTGGGCTGTCGAAACAAAAATTTGCATCATCAATCATAAAGCCAAAAACAGATAATGACATTCACATATCCTTATATAATCATCCATAATTATACATCAAGTGAATATATAAATATTTTCCCTGGTGCGATCCAATAATAATCTTATTTCTTGTGGAGATTATAATCTTAATATTAATGAAATCTCAAGCAATGTGAATAATAGGTATAAATATCAACCCAACAACAAAAACAAGAATAAAAAACTATTTTCCAATCAAAAATCAATACATAAAACCAAACAGAATGAAGAATAATCTTAAGAAATTCAGATCAAACAATAAAAACTTAACTCTTTATTTTTAATGAAATTAGAATAAAACACTAAAAATTAAAATAAAATCAATAAAAACAAAAAATTAAGCAAGCTATAAATACCTAAGATAAATCATGAACTAACTTTATTTTATGTAACAAAAGACCATTTCATTCACATATAAGATACTTCACATACGGTTCATTTTTATTTTATATAAATAGGCATTATCTAATCAGATATTATTTTAAGGGGCTAATACATTAGAGCCCCCTATGCGGTTTTCCACAAAACGTCAAACCACACATTATTATCCCTACGTAAAAATACGGTTCACTCCGTAAACACAAACCGCGTCGGCGCAAAACAGTTCAGGATTCGATGCACCAGAAAGACCATGGTCAGCGTCACCACTAAGGCAACGGTTACGGAGGTTATGCGGTACAGATCGCTGAATACCAGATCCTGGTCCGGATGCAGATTCTGGCCAAACATAATGCCGATGGTAGTGATACTGGCGAAGCCCACGCCCGCGCCGACTTTCTCCATCACGTGCAGGCGGGCGCTAAAGGCCAGGCCGAGTCCAATCAGCGGCATCATCAGCACCATATGGTTGCTAAAATCATAGATAACCAACTGCACCAGCAAAATATAGAGACAGGCCATCACCACCCCCACCACGCGCCAGATCGAGCTAATCACCGCCCCGCGATAGTGCATCGGGAAGAGAATTAAAATCCCCGCCATCAGCGCCGACAGGGAATCACTCAGATCGCAGAGCTGGAAGATAACAAAGATCACCGTCGCCACGCTGCCGGAGAGCAGCGATTCATGGCGAATACGAGCGGCATCTTTTTCAATACGCGGCGGCGGCTTGCGCGGTTCCACGTCCGGGATAAAGTAGTTGAGCAGCGCGCTGAGGGCCACCGCCATTACGCACGCCTCCATGTTGGAGAACATCAGCGTGTGCCAGTTGCTGGTGGGATAGCTCATAAAGTTGAGCATCGTGCTCTGGCATACCACGCCCATCGAGCCCAGCAGAAACAACGGCCCCTGGCTCATAAAGCGAAAACGCATCACGTACAGGCCAAAGACCACCAGCGTCATAATTACTGGCCACTGCGAAAGATAGCCGACAATCAGCACCATTTCGACGCAGTTTACCGCTGCGCTGAACACAAACTGCCGCGCCACGTGACGGTTAAATACCGGTACCAGCGAAAGCAGCATCAGCGGGTAAACCACAAAAAAGACGCCGTACTGCACGTCGTAGAAAGTCGAAATGCTCAGCGCGATAGTTCCGGCTACGGCGATGCGCAGCGTCTGGCGAAAATCATTGGCCGTGTAGACGATATTGCCGTGCGGGGTGAATACCCGCGCCAGGGTATTAATAGACATAATGCAGCAGGCTCACCAGATGGATCTGCGCACCAGCAAAGGTGCGGGCAAACGGGCCATCGCTATTATACAGCTGCACCGTAGCGCGTGCGCCGGTAGGCAGCGGCTTGTCCAGCGGCTCATCGAGCGCTACGTGGATACGCATGCGCTGGGCATCGCGCACCCAGCGAGTGGACTGCTCAGGCTGCGACAGCTGACCGTTGACCTCTTCCTGCCCGGCCAGAATCCCGGCATCGCTGCTGGTGACGCGCGCTTTAAAAACTTTACCCGGCAGCGCATCAAACACCACCGCCGCATCGGTATTCACGCCGGTGTGGCGCAGGCTCTTCTCACGGAAATCGGCAACGATATCGGTGTGATTGCTCACCAGCGCCAGCAACGGCGTGGCGGCGGTGGCGTACAGTCCGGGATTGAGCTGAAGGTTGCTCACCATGCCGTCAGTTTCGGCGCGGACCTTTGTCCAGCCGAGGTTAAGCTGCGCTTCTTCCAGCGCATTGCGATACTTTTGCAACGTCACGTTGCGCGCATCATCGCGTTCGCCACGCTGGATCAGCAGGTTCTGGATGCTGGCGCTGAGCGCGCTGACCGACTGTTCGCTGGTTTGCCAGGTGGTGCGCACTTTATCCAGATCCGACTGCGAGACGTTCTGCATAGTGCTCAGCCGCTGATAACGGTCGAGGGTAACCTTGTCGTTGCGCGCGGTGTACTGGGCGGTGCGCAGGTTGGCGCGGGCAGAGGCGATCTGCGCGTCCAGCTGCTGGTTGCTCAGCTTCGCCTGCTCAAGGGCGATTTGTGCGGCCTCTACTTTGTTAATAAACAGCGTCGGGTCCAGCTCATAGAGCAGGTCGCCCTTCTTCACCTGGCTATTATTATGTACATAGACATGGGAGACATAGCCGGAGACGCGCGACGAGACCGGGGTCACCACGCGCATCACGGTGGAGTCCGGGGTGAGCGGGATCCAGATATCGGCAACGATAAACCAGGCGAATATCGCCAGAAACGCGGCAATACTCACCCTTACCCAACGGGCAAACTTCTGTTCAGGGGTCATCATAGTTTTTTAGATCTTATTATCTTCTTCGCGGATAGTCCGCAGATTGCAGGCGATGTGATTTAACGTGGCGCTGAAGGTGGCAAGTTCCGCCTCGGGAATGGTTCGGGTGACGCGATTTTGATAAGTCTCAATCACGCGGTTCAGCTCTTCCAGCCTTGTTCGGCCTTTCGCCGTCAGCGTCAGCAGGCGTATACGCTTGTCATAGGGCGATGTAGAACGCAGCAGATAGCCCTGCTTTTCCAGCTGCGTGAGGGTGCGCATCAGCGGCGGCAGTTCAATGCCCTGCACCTCCGCCAGCTCGCTGACCGAGACGTTATCCCCCAGCTGATGCAGCTGCATCAGCACCGTCCAGCTTGACTGAGTCAGGCCAGTGTCGGTAATGGCAGAATCGATAATCGCGCGCCACTGGCGCACCACCATCGCCATACGCATCCCCATTGGGCGGCGGGCAAACAGGTCGTCTTCGGTCATCTTCTTTTCCTCATTTAACGATGAGGAAAATAATACTTATCAAGATAACTATAAAGAAACAAAGGACAGAGAAGCATGAAATGATAAATTCTGTGAATGTAAATTCCCGATGGAGTATCGGTTTGGTATGGTAGCCCGGACAGGCGCGTCAAGCGCCGCCTCCGGGGAAACCCCGGTCGCGCTGACGTTTACCGGGGCTACGAACGTGCGCGGGGTGAAAAACCGCACGTTTTAATTGATCTGATCCCGTCTTAATCCGACGTCTCTCAGCTGTTCATCGCTCATTCGCTGCAAAACTCGTCGCGTTTGCATCCGAAGCCACCATTTTCTGATCGCTCGCCCTAAAAATACGAAGCCGATAAACGGCTGTTTTGCCCGGTTCTCGTGAAATTCCATCCTCTGCCTCCTCGCCTTGCCAGAGGCTTTATCTTCGCGGATCTGGGGCCAGACAATACAGATTCACAAAACACTTTTCTTTAACATACAGATTGATTAAAACGATATCTGCGTGCGGTTTTCACCGCCGATCTGTACCGATTTATCCATCTGTATGGCAACAAAAAGGGATACAGCATGACTCGCTACCAACATCTGGCCAATTTGCTGGCTGAGCGTATTGAACAAGGGCTATATCGCCATGGCGAAAAGCTGCCCTCAGTGCGCAGCCTTAGCCAGGAGCACGGCGTCAGCATCAGCACCGTCCAGCAGGCTTATCAGACGCTGGAGCAGCGCCAGCTGATCACCCCGCAGCCGCGATCCGGCTATTTTGTTGCCCCACAAAAAGCCCAGCCGCCGGTACCGCCGATGTCGCGCCCTGTACAGCGCCCGGTGGAAATAACCCAGTGGGATCAGGTGCTGAACATGCTCGACGCCCGCAATGACAAAACCATCATCCCGTTCGGCGGCGGCTCCCCGGACGTATCTCAGCCGAGTTTAAAACCGCTGTGGCGCGAGCTCAGCCGGGTGATCCAGCATAATATTATCGATGTGCTGAGCTACGATGAGCTGGCCGGACGCCGCGAGTTACGCGAGCAGATTGCCCGCCTGATGCTCGATGGCGGTTCCGTCGTCACCGCCGACGAGCTGGTGATCACCAGCGGCTGCCACAGCGCACTGTCGCTGGCCCTGCTCGCGGTGTGTCAGCCCGGCGATATCGTTGCCGTCGAATCCCCTTGCTATTACGGCACCATGCAGATGCTGCGCGGCCTGGGGATCAAAGCCATTGAGATCCCCACCGATCCGAACAGCGGGATCAGCGTCGAAGCCCTGGAGCTGGCGCTGGAGCAGTGGCCGATCAAAGGGGTCATTCTGGTGCCGAACTGCAACAACCCGCTGGGATTTATCATGCCGGACGCCCGTAAGCGCGCCGTACTGTGCCTCGCCCAGCGCCACGATATCGTGATTTTTGAGGATGATATTTACGGCGAGCTGGCGACCGACTACCCGCGCCCGCGCACCATTCATTCGTGGGATATCGACGGCCGGGTCATACTCTGCAGCTCGTTTACCAAGACCATCGCCCCCGGCCTGCGCATCGGCTGGGTCGCCCCGGGCCGCTACTACGATCGCCTGTTGCAGATGAAATACGCCGCCAGCGGCACCAACGTCCCCTCGACCCAGCTGGCGGCCTCCACCTTTATTCGCGAAGGCCACTATCACCGCCACGTGCGGCGCATGCGGCAGATCTATCAGCGTAATATGGAAATTTACACCTGCTGGCTGCGGGAATATTTCCCCTGCGGCATCTGCGTCACCCGTCCAACCGGCGGCTTTATGCTGTGGGTCGAACTGCCCGAGCAGGTGGATATGGTCTGCGTCGCCAAACAGCTGTGCCGCATGAAGATCCAGGTCGCGCCGGGATCGCTGTTTTCGGCTTCAGGGAAATATCGTAACTGCTTAAGGATCAACTGCGCCCTGCCGCCGATTGAGAAACATCGGGAGGTGATGGTGCAGCTGGGCATGGCGGTGAAGGTGGCAATGGAGTGGGAGGCGGAGTGAAGATTATAGGGTGTAGCACTCGGTGAAAGTTGTTTTCCTGCGCTGCATCCAAGTTTTCACTATTTATTCTCCACCCTCGTCGCTCTACCGTTACATTGCTTGATGGTTCACCCATATCACGAAAAATTGACTTTACTGCATGCGATAAATTATCGGAAAAACCAGGCGGTGATGATGCAATATCTGTCAAATCCGGTGCTGGCAAAAGGGTTTGCGCGCATGGTGTTTGATTTACTGAAAGGGGGCTAATATTAAAAAGGCTGTGATAATTTTCGCAGCCTTTTATTTTTTAACGGATATTTTGTTTTTAATTCTATTGCAGGATGGTGTTTTGTTTATCTTCCCCAAGATTAGACATTCCCATAAATTTAATTTCCGAATAAATACTTCCAGTTACGTCTTTATTATTGTCTATTTTTAGCTGGCTTTATTTTTATTTACTGGGTAGATTTACAGGTGTTTATTTAACGCAAGACGCCCGTGCTGCAACACGAGCGTCTTACTAATCACAATCCCTATCGACTGAGAATAGAGACCATGACTGACTTCAATTCTATTGCAGAACTCATTAAACCTGTAGTGTTTCCTTCCACCCTGCGCAGCTATACCGTGTCGTATGTGACCAATTATCCAAAACACGATCGTGTACCCGCGCTGATCTTAAAAGGTCAGTGGCTTGAGAAAGCGGGTTTTACCCCCGGCAGAAAGCTGGAGGTGCGCGTTATGGACGAGTGTATTGTGCTCACCGCCAAAGTGATGGAACCCACGCTCGAGGATGCGTTTCATCGTGTGCAGAATCTCTCAAAGCGCAAGCAGCAGCAAATCATGGAGCTGATCGCGATGGTGGAAAGCAGCAAGGGAACCTTCAGTTAACCCCCAAAACGGGCGGCCAGATATGGCCGCCTGACTTATTACACGCAACTTGCTGCGTTATCTCCCCGGCTCGCGCTGCGGCTTCCCAGGCTACCGGTTCCCAACCATCTGCGGACCCGTAGCCCGGAAAAGGTGCGTCAAGCACCGCCTCCGGGGAAACATAAAGCAGGTTATTTCTTATTAAGATCGCGAATCATCGCTTCTCTTAAGATTGCATTCAAGCGGGTTTGGTAGCCTTTCCCAGGTCGTTTTAGCCACTCCATAACATCAGCATCAATACGTACAGAAGCCTGCGTTTTTAGCGGTCGATAAAATTTACCGCGTACCGCATCTGACCACTGTTCATCCTCTGTTGCCGGGATATCACTGTAATCAATTTGATCATCCGTTTTCTTCGCCAGCGCTTTAAGTTCAGCATCTCGCTCGACTGTAAGCCCAGCCGGGTTATCGCGTTTATGTTTAACCATGTTCATAACGATTCCTCTCTTTGCTGTTCGCCTTCCAGGCGCTGATGATATGAACGACCTCTGTTACGCTTTCAAAATGGATTGTATATACAAAAAAGTACAGACAATTATCTGGAGATAAGAATGTCAACGTTGGAAAAAACCTCACATTTTTAAAGCAGGATTTGTAAAGGTTCTCCCGGTGGCGCTGCGCTGACCGGGCTACGGGTTCACAGCCGTCTGCGGGCCGGTAGCCCGGACAGGCGCGTCAAGCGCCGCCTCCGGGGAAACAACGCGCAATTTAGCTCCAGCCGTCCGCTAGTCCTCGCCAAAAAACACCATGCCTTTATAGGGTTTCTCCCGGCAGGCTGCCAGGCGCTGGGCGAGGCTGCCGACGTGCAGCTCCAGCTTATGACCGTCCGGGTCGAGGAAATAGTGCGATGCGCCTTCGCTTTTATTCGTTTTCCATACCGGGACGCCAGCCGCATTCAAGCGCTCGGCAAAACCCGCAAAGTTCTCTTGCGCAATACTAAACGCGTAATGTGTATAATCGCTCTCCTCCGGCGGGGTGACCTGCCGCTGCGGATCCAGCGACAGGCACAGCCACAGATCGCCGCAGGAGAGATACGCGCCGTTGTCCCACTGCGCGTGCAGCGTCATCCCCGGAAGCTGCTGATAAAACGCCACGCTCGGCGCCAGCTGGCTGACCGCCAGGGTCAGGTGATTTAATCCGCTTAACATCGCTTATCCTCTAATGACATGACGATTTGCTGGCGCAGCCACCGATGCGCCGGGTCGCGGTGCCAGCGCTCGTGCCACAGCATCAGCATATCGAACCCGGCCACCGCCAGCGGCGGTTCGACCACCGTCAGGCCACGAGTTCCGCGCACCAGACGCTCCGGCAGCACCGCCACCAGCTCGCTATTGCGCAGCGTCTCCAGCATAAACAGGAAGTGTGGCACCGAAAGGACAACCCGCCGCGCCAGCCCGAGGTTCGCCAGCGCGGTATCGGTTGCCGCGCTGAATCCCCCGCCGTCTGGCGAGACAATCACCTGTTCTAACTGGCAGAACTGCTCCAGGCTCAATGTAGATTGCAACGCCGGATGCCCCGCTCTGCCCGCCAGCACGTAGCGTTCGCGAAACAGCAGACGCTGATGCAACCCCGGCGGCGCGCCGTCATGAGTATGGAAAAACAGATCCACTTCATCGCGATCCGCCTGCTGAATCAACCGCGAGGGCTGTAGTTCAAACACCGCCAGACGGCTGGCAGGAGAAGCAGTACGCAGCACGTTGAGCGCTGGCAGCAGGATCGCCGAGGCCATATAGTCCGTTGCCGCCACGCGCCAGGTCTGCGCCGCCGTCGCCGGGTCAAATGCCTGAACTGGCACAACCGCCAACTCCAGCGCCAGCAGCGCATCGCGCAGCGGCCCGCGTAGCTCATCGGCGCGGGCGGTTGGCTGCATCCCACGCGGACCCGGCAGCAGCAGCGGATCGGCGAAAATCTCCCGCAGCCTCGCCAATTGAACGCTGACCGAGGGCTGCGACAAATTAAGGCGCTGCGCCGCTCGAGTGACGTTATTTTCGCTGAGCAGTACGTCGAGGGTGCGCAGCAGGTTGAGGTCCAGACGCTGAATATTAATCATCACTATACCTGTCATTAAGGTAATTCATTTCTACTATAACGCCGCGCCCTCTACTCTGCAGCTCTCCATTGCTCAGAGGTTACTTCCATGAAAGTGTTACTGATTTACGCCCATCCCGAACCGCGTTCGCTTAACGGCGCGCTGAAAGATTTTGCCGTGCAGCATCTTCAAAATGCCGGTCACGAAGTACAGGTTTCTGATCTTTACGCCATGCGCTGGAAGGCAGGGTTTGATGCCGACGACAGTAACGCTTTGCCGGTCGGAGATGTCTGGCGGGCAACGCGGGATTCACAATATGCCTTTGCCCACGGCACGCAACGCGCGGATATCACTGGCGAACAGGAGAAGCTGCTATGGGCCGATACGGTGATTTTTCAGTTCCCGCTGTGGTGGTTTTCTATGCCCGCCATTATGAAAGGCTGGATTGACCGGGTCTACGCTTACGGGTTTGCTTACGGCGTCGGCGAACATAGCGACAAACACTGGGGAGATCGCTATGGTGAAGGGACGTTTGCGGGCAAGCGGGCGATGCTGATCGTCACCGCCGGAGGATGGGCAGAGCACTACGCGCCGCGCGGGATTAACGGTCCTATCGACGATATCCTGTTCCCCATTCAGCACGGGATGCTGTTCTACCCCGGCTTTGACGTGTTGCCGCCGCTGGTGTTTTACCGTACCGACAAAATCGATGAACATCGCTTTAATACGCTACGCGACGAACTGGCCCAGCGGCTTGATACGCTCACCGAAACCGCGCCGATCCCCTTCCGCCGCCAGAACCATGGCGATTACCTGATCCCTTCTCTGGCTCTGCGCCCGGAGCTATCACCGGGTGAAAGCGGTTTAGGCGTACATCTAGACCACAATTAATTTACACCCTAAATAATTCGGCCTGCGCTAACACCGAAGGGGCAAAGCCGCAGGCCGAGTCACGAGGTGGAGATATTAGCATAGGCTGAAATCGGCCTGCGTCTGCGCCAGCTTTTTCGCGGCCTCCTGTAACGGATCACGCAGCGCCGCCATCCGTTGATCGGACTCCAGACTAAAACGCTGTAGCTCTAACGCACCTTGAGTTAAGACCGCCTCCAGCGCCACCCGCCGTGCGGCGAACTTCGCCTTCACCGCGTTGGTGTCGCTGAGCGGTACCGCTTCGGCCGCGTTGAAGAAAAAGCGCCGTTCGCAACTGGCCTTCCACTCCAGCACCGCCTGGGCCAGATGATTTCCAAAACCTTTTACTGTTATTAACTTTCGTTTGCTGACATCCGCCGCAGTTTTAATACCGGACGAAAGCAGTGCCGCCTTGCGTGTAGGGCCGACGCCGTGGATCGACGCAGAGGCAATCAGGCATGTTGCGAGAAATTTATTCCGTTGACGTTCCCGTGCCGTCTTTTGCAGATCGTCAAGTTCTGCCTTTTCCGCTGCCGGGAGACCATCAAGCTCTTCTTTGCGCTGCATCAGCGCCGCACGTTTGGCTATAAAACCTTCGGGCCCGCAAGAGTGCTGCGCCTGATTGACGAGCTGCCGATACTCATTTTCGGCAAGATCCATCGCCGTACGGCGCTGCTGTACTTCCTCTTTACGCAGCAGCTTACCGATATGCTTTACCCCCCAGACCGCCAGAGCGCCGCCAATCAACGACCAAAGCCATCCCTGCGACATATAGAAAACTTTCATCGTCACAACCATTATCACGATGGCAGTAAACGCCACCACGAATTGAGCGACGGTAACCGCTTTTTTCCCTGGGATATTCTGCGGTAACGGGCGAGGTGTTACCTGATAATGTAAAGCGGAGGGAAGATTCAACGGCCGCGGCGGCGATGCTGCCGCGATCGCGCCCATCACTCTGGCCATAACAAAATTACCCGCTGACGTTCTGACGGTAACATTCAAATCGATAAAATAGCTCACCCCCTGATCTTCAAGCTCGCACCAGGGGCAGTGGGTTAAATGGCGAGGGAAAACATGCATTGCAGAGGCGGCGCATTTTCTTAGTTGCTGGCGTACCTGATCCAGCGCACTAACCCACTGCTGTGCCGTCGGACGCCCTTTTTCAACCCCTTGTTCGGTGAACGCCAGATGAAACATAGAAGCCAGCGAATGGGGAAGTATCGATATGGGAATAGAGCGCGGAGGCGGCCGAAAGCCGCGCTGCTGATAATCGCTGGCGTAAGCGTAACGAAAATGCGCAATATCCGATTCCAGCGCATTACCCACCTCTTTTAACAACGGAATACCGGAATAAGGGTGCCGACCGCCAAACAAAACATGGAAAATCAGCAGCGCGAGGCCGAAGTTATCGTGGTTTTGTGTACGGTTAAACCCGGAGAAGGAAGGTAATGATTGCAGCTCTGGCGGGGTAAAATGCGCCACGCCGACCTCACAAAGATGCAGCGTGCCCCGTTCATCAATCTGGAACGAATCACTGTCTATCAGGACAACCTTGCTGTCTTTCCCCACCATAAAGCTGTTCTGATTCACATCACCGACAATATGCCCGTGAGCGTGGACAGTTTCGAAAGAGGCGGCGATATTGCGAGCAACATACAGCAAAAAATCCCATGCTGAATCAGGGTAATGCTGCCGCCGATGTGCAGGGCTATAGACCATATGGATCGGCTCTTTTCCTGTGACCTTAGGCATCAGGAAGCCCACCACCTTACCTCCACGCCCGGCGTGCAGCGTTGTCTGCGGCCAGGCGATATAACTAAAGAGCTGCTCGTCTGCTGTTGCCGCCATAAAGCTCAGCTTGGCCTGCTTCAGGTTGTCCGGCGGCGTGTGATAAATCTTGGCAACGCTGTCACGCCGTTCCGCCACCTCAAACACCGAGCCTTCGCCGCCCTTGCCTAACTCCCGCCCCAGCGTTACCGCATCGCCGGTGGATGTATATAAATGTCCTTTCATGGCGCCCACAACGCCAGCGCCAGCGTTTTATCATCATCCGTGCGTTCATTAACCGACGGGCTGCCCAAAAATTCGACCAACAGGTCCGGTAACATTGCCGCCTGCTGCGGCGAAACGCTGGCCATCACGTTGAAAAATGGCGTAAAAAACGGCTCATGAGGAGTATTGTCCGTAAGATTAAGCGCCAGCCGCTGGATGCCGTCGGTAAACGCCGCAACCTTCAGCGCTTGCGCTGGTATGAAATGCGTCTCCAGTAAGTTCACTGCGTCTTCATCCGTCACAAACCAGGTCATATTGGCATACTCGCCAGTCATCGGTACTAGCGGAACTTCTAACCCTTTGCCGCAATCCACGACCACGCCGCCGTCGCCAATCTGCATAATAAGCGTCGCGTTTTCCATAGAGAGTACGCCTAAAAAGGTGCAGGCATAATCGCGCGCTATCAGTGAGTGGGCGGCGGCCACCGCCAGAATTCGTTCCTTTATGACCAGTACGATATCAACTGCTAACGCTTCATTAAGCTCAAACGCGCCCTGGCGTACTCTGTCAGACAGCCAGGCCGATGCTGCTTCAACAGCCAGTTCAGCCCCTTCACCGCCCCGCTGTGCGCTGCCTGCGCCGTCGGAGACAAACAGTGAAAGCAGCGGCTGCCCATCGTTGAGCATATCAACCCTTGCCAGGCAGCGATCCTGGCAAGGGGTTTGGGTGCTGAGATGAGACGTACCAACCTCGGAACCATAAACCAGACGCCAGGTCACACTGACGCCCACCCTTTTGGTGATTCAAGTGCGACTTCGGTTCCCGGCGTGGAGCGGGAAACGGAACGCAGCGAGCTGGAAAGCCAGCTAAACAGTTCACGGAACTGCAGTCCCTGTAACGATAGCGGCTGCCGTACGCTAATTTTCGCCAGCGTGTTCATATCCGCGCTCTGTACGCCAATGGAGAAAAAGGCGAACTTTTTGGCGGCTTCGCCTTCGCTGACCATGGCCGCCGCCGACTGCCAGCTATCCGTCGGCCCACCATCGGTGATCAGAAAGACCCACGGGCGGTAATATGAAATGCCGTTAGCGCGGTACTCGCGTTTACGCTCTTCAACCATATTGAGCGCCTGGGTGATAGCCGCCCCCATTGGCGTATCGCCCTGCGCATAGAGGATCGGCGGGAAAAAGCTTTCCGCGCTGGTGAAGGGTTGTTCCACTTTTACCGGGCCAAACGTCACGATGCTTAAATCAACGCGTTTCATCGCCAGCGCATCTGAAAGCAGTTCATCGCGAAAGGTCATCAGACCGGCATTGAGTTCATTGATAGGGCGGCCGATCATCGACCCAGAGACATCCAGCAGCAGTACGCAAGGGCAGCGTGGCTCTGGATTACTGGCAAAATCACTGGTACCAAAGGTAATTTGTTCGCTCATGAGAATTCCTTTCTGTATTTGAGTGGTGTCATCACAACGAGGTGGATAATCCATCCCATACCTAACGTTGGCAGAGGTGATAATAACCTGGGAAATTAAAAAAATAGTAAATAATAAATGGGTTAGCGCGGAACAAGCGGACGAAGAATACCACCACAATTCACAAGGTGAATTGTGAGCCTCCACGCAATAACCGAATCCCATCCCGGTGCGCCTCTTCGCATATTGATAGCGATCAAGAATAATCATACCGTCTGGTCGGTATGATTCGGGCCATGAACACAGAAGCCCAACATCGAAAAAAAGACCCGGTCCGTTTATATAAGCAGTTGCTGGAATCAGCGGCCACCATTGCCGGTCGGGACGGAATCGCCGCTCTCTCGCTAAACGCCGTTGCGCGCGAGGCGGGTGTCAGCAAAGGCGGCTTACTGCACCATTTCCCGAACAAACAGGCGCTGATTTTTGCCCTCTTTGCCCGCCTGCTGGCGATTATGGAGGAGGCGATTTCTGAGCTGATGGCTGCAGATAATATCTCTTATGGCCGCTTTACCCGCGCCTATCTGCACTACTTGTCAGCCCCGGAGCTGACGGACACCCAGGAGAGCCGCCAGTTAATGGTGCTGTCGCTGGCGATGCCGGATGAGCCGGTACTGCGAAAATGCTGGCGCGACTGGATGCTTGACCATCTGGCGAAGGGTGACGAACTGGACAATAGCCATACCGGCACGCTGGTGCGCTATGCGGCGGACGGCATCTGGCTATCGGAATTAACCGAGGGGCGCACGATGAGCGCCGGGCACCGGCAGTCGCTGGTCAGCGATCTGACGAAGATGACGCTTCCTGCGTGAAGCATATATACACTAAATAATTCGCGTTGCAGGACAAAACGGTTAACCGTTTTGAACAGCGCTTGCGCTGGCCCTGAAAGGGTGAGTCCCGTAGGGACGAATCACGCGGCAAGGGAGCGAATCCCTGGGAGCATAGATAACTATGTGACCAAGGTGAGCGAGCGCAGCCAACGCACCTGCAACGTGAAGTATGACGTGATAGATTGAGGCCGCGATGCGTTATAACATCCATGGCCGTCTTATTTATGATGCAACGGACGGCACTCTAACAATACCGGGAAGCAATGAGGCGGACAGCCAGCTGTCAATTACCGCCAACGCGCTGCTGTGGTTTTTCCTGCGCCATACCGCCGTGGTTAGCCGTGATGAGGTGCTTAAAAAGGTCTGGGATGATAACGGGTTAACTTCGTCGAACAGCAATCTCAATCAGTATCTGAGCATGCTGCGCAAAACCTTCCGCCACTACGATATCGATAACATTATTGTCACCGTGTCGCGCGGCCTGCTGCAGCTCAACCCGGATCTCACCATTGAGATGCTGGACGCTATCCCTGAACCTGCACCGCCGCAGCCCGCTATCGATCCTGAGCCAGACCAAACCACCGCGCCGCCAGAACAAAAGCCTGTTTCCACCCGGCACGCGCGCGGCACCTGCTGGTATCTCGCTGGCGTCAGCCTGCTCACGATCTCCTTGCTGCTGGTGGTGTGTAGTTTTCTTGGCACCAGCGAGTCGCGACCCATCATGCTAACGCAAATGAGCCACAGTCAGTGCGAGCTACTGGCCAGCGATGAGATGCTGCGCTCCGTTGCCGGAACTGCCTATGGCAAGAATTTTGATGTCGTACGCCAGCGCCTGAAGCTGGAGTGCAAACCCGGCGAACGCTTTGTCTTCTTCTATGGCGACCGGCTGGAAACCAACGGCCTGGGCCGGGTATTCCTCGCCCACTGCGCGATGCATGAAGATAACCCGTTCAGCTACTGCGATAACTATTTTTACTATTCATGGAAGCCGCAATGAGACTCGCCCCTCGCCCCTTTTTCGCTCTTTCCAGCCTGGTGTTTATTGCCGCCGCCGGGTTCAGTGCCTGGAAGCTGCTGCCCGTCGAAAACGGCGGGATCATGAGCTGTTCGACAAAAGCGATTATGCGTTTTGAGAACATGGAGAAAGAGAACGTTAACGGCAACATTCATTTTAATTTTGCCGCTAACGGGAAGGGGTCGATGGTGGTCGAAGGCTATACCGACTCCGCCGCCGGTTGGCTCTATCTCCAGCGCTACGTCAAATTCAGCTACACCAGCAAGCGCATCTCCACCACCGAGCGCCACTATCGCATCAGTAAGTGGGAATCCAGCGCCTCATCCATTGATGAGTCTCCGGACGTCATCTTCGACTACTTTATGCGTGAGATGTCGGACAGCCACGACGGCCTGTTCCTCAACGCCCAGAAGCTCAATGAGAAAGCGATTCTGCTCAGTTCTATTAACTCGCCGCTCTACGTCTGCACGCTGAAGTCCGGCAGCAAACTTGATTAAGCTCACAGTGTCTTTTTTCCAGCCCCATCTCTCCCACTAAAACCGCACTTTTTGCATTTAGCCTCACCGCCAAAACACGATCTTTCCCGCACTTCACGAAGGGTTAAATTACCCCTCTC
Source organism: Klebsiella huaxiensis (assembly GCF_003261575.2). GTDB lineage: Bacteria > Pseudomonadota > Gammaproteobacteria > Enterobacterales > Enterobacteriaceae > Klebsiella > Klebsiella huaxiensis. The sequence goes on from NZ_CP036175.1 coordinate 5,235,378, forward strand.
CTGCAATAAATTAGCAACCTGTTAACATCTATCGGCTTCCGACTAAATGGTGAAAAAAACGCCACAACCGTCGCCAAATCTTCCCCTCAACTGCAGCACAAACAGATAAATACCAACCTCACCCAGCCTAAATCACAGAGTAAAAAACTAAAAATACCCGCCTGACGGATTTAAATTTCACTTCACCGCCCACGCCCTATAGTGAACCCCGAACACCGCTTCCGCGTCCTGACGCCGTTACGCGGACGGTTTTCCCGAATCACAAAATCTGTTCTGGAGGAGAAAACATGGGTGATGCATTAGGGCTTATCGAAACCAAAGGTCTGGTGGCCTGTATTGCCGCAGCGGATGCCATGTGCAAATCCGCCAACGTCGAGCTGATTAGCTATGAAAACATCGGCTCCGGTCTGGTCACCGTGATGGTGAAGGGCGACGTCGGCGCGGTGAAAGCAGCAATAGATTCCGGTGTGGAATCCGCACAGCGCGTAGGGGAAGTGGTGACGTCGCTAGTGATTGCGCGTCCACACAACGACATCAACAAAATTGTCATTAAACACAGGGCTTAAGGCCAGGAGAACGCAAATGGGTGATGCATTAGGTTTGATTGAAACCAAAGGTCTGGTGGCCTGCATTGAAGCGGCAGATGCGATGTGCAAAGCCGCCAACGTTGAGCTGATTGGCTATGAAAACGTCGGTTCCGGTCTCGTCACCGCGATGGTGAAAGGCGACGTCGGCGCGGTGAAAGCGGCTGTTGATTCCGGCGTGGAATCCGCGCAGCGCATCGGCGAAGTGGTGACCTCGCTGGTTATCGCCCGCCCACATAACGACATCAACAAAATCGTCTCGCATTACAAAATGGCCGAATAACCGGAGAAAACCTGATGAAAGAAGCGCTAGGGCTTATCGAAACCAAAGGTCTGGTGGCCTGTATTGAAGCCGCGGATGCAATGTGTAAAGCCGCCAACGTCGAGCTGATTGGCTATGAAAACGTCGGTTCTGGCCTCGTCACCGCGATGGTGAAAGGCGACGTCGGCGCGGTGAATGCCGCCGTGGACTCCGGCGTGGAAGCGGCCAAACGCATTGGCGAAGTCGTCACCTCTCGCGTCATCGCGCGACCGCATAACGATATCGAAAAAATCGCGGCGCAGCACAAAGCATGACCTGACAGGGCGCGCCCCGTCTCCACTCTTTTAGTCTGATGAAGGATAGACTCATGATTGAACTGGATAACGATTTGCAGTCCCGGCAAAACGCCCGGGAGCTGGTGCGCAATGCCAAAAAGGCGCAGGCGATTCTGGCCACCTTTTCGCAGCAGCAAATCGACGCCATCGTGAAGAACGTGGCCCAGGAAGCGGCGCATCATGCCGAAGCACTGGCAAAAATGGCCGCGGAAGAAACCGGTTTTGGCAACTGGCAGGACAAAGTGCTGAAGAACCGTTTCGCCTCGCTGCGCGTTTACGACGCCATCAAAGATATGAAGACCGTCGGCATCATTCATGACGATCAGGTGCAAAAGGTGATGGACGTGGGCGTGCCGCTGGGGGTGATTTGTGCGCTTGTGCCGTCCACCAACCCGACATCCACTGTTATCTACAAAACGCTGATCGCCCTGAAAGCCGGTAACGCGATTATCTTCTCGCCGCATCCGGGCGCACGCCAGTGCAGCTGGAAAGCGATTGAAATCGTTAAACGCGCAGCCGAAGCGGCAGGCGCCCCGGCAGGTAGCGTCGACGCTATTAGTCAACTGACCCTCGAAGCCACTTCAGAACTGATGCACAGCAAAGACGTGTCGCTGATTCTGGCCACCGGCGGTGAAGGCATGGTACGCGCAGCCTACGCCTCCGGCACACCGACCATCAGCGGTGGTCCGGGTAACGGCCCGGCGTTTATCGAACGCAGCGCTGATATTCACCATGCGGTGAAAGATATCATTACCAGCAAAACCTTCGATAACGGCGTGATCTGCGCCTCCGAGCAGTCAATCATCGTCGAACGCTGCATTTACGACGACGTTCACCGCGAACTGGAAGCCCAGGGCGCGTACTTTATGAACGAAAGCGAAGCGGCGAAAATGGCGGCCCTGCTGCTGCGCCCGAACGGCGCGATCAACCCGAAAACGGTCGGCAAAACCGCGCTGTATCTGAGCCAGATGGCCGGGTTCTGCGTTCCGGCCAGCACCCGCGTGCTGATTGCCGAACAGACCACGGTATCGCACTCCAACCCCTATTCGCGGGAAAAACTGTGCCCGGTCCTCGGCCTGTACGTGGAAGAAGACTGGAAAGCAGCCTGTCACCGCGTGGTGGAATTGCTGACCAACGAAGGCCTCGGCCACACGCTGGTGATCCACACCCGCAACCAGGACGTTATCCGCCAGTTCTGCCTCGAAAAACCGGTCAACCGCATTCTGATCAACACCCCGGCGGCGCTGGGTGGAATCGGTGCGACCACCAATATCACCCCGGCCCTGACTCTGGGCTGCGGCGCGGTAGGCGGCGGTTCCAGCTCCGACAACGTCGGACCGATGAACCTGCTCAACATCCGCAAAGTGGGCTACGGCGTACGCTCCATTGATGAACTGCGCGCCCCGAGCAGCCGCCCGGAACCGCAGCCCACCATCGTCAGTCCGGCGGATAACCCGAACCGCAGCATCTTTGATGACGATCGCTTTAACTCCCCGGCAGCTGTAGCGCCAGTGGCTCACGCCACCAGCAGCGCGGATGACCGTTTTGCTACCGCAGCGACCGCTGGCGCAGAAAGCGAGATCAACGAGCAAAACGTGGAGCGCGTCATCCGCCAGGTGCTGGAGCGCCTCGGTAAGTAACACATTGATATAAGGCGATAAAAACAATGATTCTCGCAAAGGTAGTTGGACATGTCGTCGCCACGCAGAAGTGCGATGAGCTACGGGGAAGCAACCTGCTGCTTATCACCAAATTAGATGATGACCAGCAGCCGATGAAAGACCAGACCTGGGTTGCCGTGGATAGCGTTGGTGCCGGTATGCACGACATCGTGCTGGCGGAAGAGTATCTGGCGCTCAACAAAGACCGCTACAAGGCCATGTCGGTGGTCGCCATTGTCGAGAACGTGTTTCGGGACGCTTAAGGAGTCAATAACCCAATGAGTGAATTTTTGCTGAAACCCCGGATCCGCTTTGGTCAGGACGCGCTTTCCATCCTGAACGAGCTGCCCGCCCGCAACGTGCTGCTGGTCACCGACCAGGCGATGGTCAAATTTGGCCTCGCCTCCCGCGTCACGCAGATCTTGCGCTCGCGCGGCATCGCTTTCCAGGTCTGGGACGACGTGGCCGCCGACCCGGATATCGCCACCGTGGTGCGCGGGATGAAACGGATGGATAACAGCTATCCGGATTTGGTTATCGCGCTGGGCGGCGGTTCGGTGATTGATGCAGCCAAAGCGGTTATTTTCGCCCTGGCGCAAACCCGTCCGGACGCTCACCGCGAGCCGCCTTGCTTCGTGGCGATCCCCACCACCAGCGGCACAGGTTCGGAAGTTACCGCCTTTTCGGTGGTGAAGGCCCACGCCGAGAAACTGGTGCTGGTGGACCCGTCGTTGCTGCCGGATATCGCCATTCTCGACCCGGCGCTGGTGGCTTCGGTGCCGCCCGCAATCACCGCCGATACCGGAATGGACGTGCTGTGCCATGCGCTGGAGGCCTATGTCTCCCGCGCCGCCAGCGACTTTTCCGATGCGCTGGCAGAGAAAGTGGTGCAGCAGGTGTTTCGCTACCTGCCGACCTGCTGGCGCAACGGTCATGATCTGCTGGCACGGGAAAAAATGCACAACGCCTCCTGCATGGCGGGCATGGCCTTCACCAACGCGTCACTCGGCATCACCCACAGCCTGGCCCACGCGCTCGGCGGCGTGTTTCGCGTCCCCCACGGTCGCGCCAACGCGTTGCTGATGGCGGACGTGGTGGCCTGGAATGCTGATTATCAAGGGCTGTGCGATACCGATGCGGCCCGCAAATACGCCCGTTTAGCCCATCTGCTGGACCTGCCTGCGACCACGACCCGCCAGGGCGTCGCCAGCCTGCTGGTCGCCATTCAGGCGCTAAAAGACGAAATGACTATGCCGGCCGGCATTGGTGATACCGGCGTCGATGCCGGTGATTTCGAACAGCGGCTGGCAGAGATGGTCGGCCAGGCGCTACGCGACAGCTGTACCCCGACGAACCCACGCGCGCCGGACGCTCACGCATTAACCGAACTCTATCGCCGGGCGTGGACCGGTAACGCCGTTCAGGGCCACTGATAACAAGATTTGGAGAACCTTACCCATGGCACACTACAGCTTAACGCCGCGCGTCAAAGTGTTGGCAGAACGTTTACTCTCACAAAAAAGCACCCTGTGCACCGAACATGCCACCACGCTGAGCGCCCTTGATGGTGATATCGCGGGCATTCCCGCCGCCGTCAAACCGGCGCGCCGTTTCTATGAGCTGATGCGCCAGCTGCCGCTGTGCATCAGCGCCGACGAACTGATCGTCGGTAACCAGACCCGCAAGCCGCACGGGGCAATTTTCCACGACGAAAGCGCCGCCCGCCGCCCGTCCGCCTTCCAGTTCCTCAACCTGAACAGCGACCTCGATTCGCCGGACTACAAGCTGGTGGTCGAAAAAGGCGTGCTGGCGATTAAACACCAACTGGAAGAGAAAACCCGCGCGCTGGGCAGCGCCGTCAGCCGCAGCGGCATGGACGAAGTTAACGGATGTCGTGCAGCGATTTACGCCTGCGATGCCCTGATGGCGCTGGCGCAAAACCTGGCTAATAGCGCAGAACAACTGGCCGCCGCGGAAACCAACGCTTACCGCAAGGCTGAGTTGTTAGAGAGCGCCGCTATTCTGCACCACGTTCCGGCCCATCCGGCGCGCAGCTTTAAAGAAGCCTGCCAGGCGTTCTACCTGTTCCAGCTGGCGCTGCAGCTGGACAACGGCAGCTACGCCGTCAACCCGGAAGGGGCCGATAAAGCCCTGCTGCCTTACTACCAGCACGATATCAACAGCGGCGCGCTGTCTCAGCAGCAGGCGTATGAAATCGTCGAGTCTTTATGGTTCAAACTGGCTGAACTCAGTGAAGTCCGCTCCGCCTGCGCTATCGACGGCTACCCGATGTTCGATGCCATGCTGCACGGCGCAAGCCTTGAGAATGCGCGCATCAACGAACTCTCTGACATGTTCCTCAGCGCCCAGCAAAACCTCAGCGCTCTGCATCTGCCGGTACGTTTGTTCAAGGGTGTACAGCACATTTCTGTCACCCCGTTTGCCGCCACCAGCGAGACGCCAGCAGCGGAAGGTTTAACACCGCGTATGCAGCGCCTGCGCAATCACTACCTCACCGTGCGTCCGAGCGTCTCTATCTACCGCGCGCTGGCCTTTACCGAAGTGGTGAAAGCCAATCCGGGGATGCCGACCATTCTGCTGCGCGCCAAAGCCTTCCGCCACGCCTGCGAAACCGCGCCGATTCTGATTCAGGACGATGAGCTGATCGTCGGCCATCCGTGCGGCAAACCGCGTGCGGGCGCGTTCTCGCCGGATATCGCCTGGCGCTGGGTCCGCGACGAGCTCGACACCATGAGCACCCGTCCACAGGATCCGTTTGAGATTAGCGAAGAAGATAAAAAGACCATCCGCGAAGAGATCGTGCCGTTCTGGGAAGGCCGCTCGCTGGATGAGATCTGTGAAGCGCAGTACCGTGAAGCGGGCGTGTGGGCGTTCAGCGGCGAAACCTTCGTCAGCGACCTCTCCTATCATCAGATCAACGGCGGTGGCGATACCTGCCCGGGCTACGACGTGCTGCTGTTCACCAAAGGGATGAACGGCATTAAAGCCGACGCCGAAGCGCATCTCGCCAACCTGAGCATGGAAAATCCGGAAGATATCGACCGTATTTACTACTACAAAGCGGCGATTGAAACCTGCGAAGGGGTGATTAACTACTCTCACCGCATCGCTGCGCGCGCCCGTGAACTGGCAGCCATCGAGCAGAACGCCCAGCGTCGCGCCGAGCTGCTGACCATCGCCGAAGTGAACCAGAACGTCCCGGCTAACCCGCCGAAAACGCTGCAGGAAGCACTGCAAAGCATCTGGACCGTGGAATCACTGTTTGAAATCGAAGAGAACCAGACCGGCCTGTCGCTCGGCCGCGTCGACCAGTACTGCTACCCGATGTTCGAAGCCGATATCCGCGAAGGCCGCCTGACTCACGATAGCGCGCTGGAGATGATGCAGGCGTTTATCATCAAGTGCGCCGAGCTGATGTGGATGTCCAGCGAGCTGGGGGCGAAATATTTTGCCGGTTATCAGCCGTTTATCAACCTGACCGTCGGCGGCCAAAAACGTTCCGGCGGCGATGCCTGTAACGATCTGACCTATCTGATTATGGACGCCGTGCGCTTTGTGAAGGTTTACCAGCCGTCGCTGGCTTGCCGTATTCACAACCAGTCGCCGCAGAAGTACATGGAAAAAATCGTCGATGTGGTGAAAGCGGGTATGGGCTTCCCGGCCTGTCACTTCGATGACTCGCATATCAAGATGATGCTGCGCAAAGGCTTTGATTTCGAAGATGCCCGCGACTACTGCCTGATGGGTTGCGTGGAACCGCAGAAATCCGGCCGCATCTACCAGTGGACATCAACCGGTTACACCCAGTGGCCGATCGCCATCGAGTTCGTCTTAAACCGTGGTCGCATGGTGTTGTTTGATAGCTATCAGGGGCTGGATACCGGCGACCTGCGCGACCTGCGCACCTTCGAGGAATTCGACGCGGCGGTGAAACAGCAGATTGCCCATATTGTTCGCCTGTCGGCTATCGGTACGGTCATCAGCCAACGTGTACACCGCGACGTCGCGCCGAAGCCGCTAATGTCGTTGCTGGTTGAAGGCTGCATGGAAAAAGGCAAAGACGTGGCTGCCGGTGGCGCGATGGTCAACCACGGTCCGGGGCTAATCTTCTCCGGTCTGGCGACCTACGTCGACTCCCTCGCCGCGATCCGCAAGCTGGTGTATGAAGATAAAAAATACACCCTTGAGCAGATGCGTGACGCGATGCTGGCCAACTTCGAAGGCTTTGAAGGCCTGCGCCGCGACTGCCTGAACGCGCCCAAGTACGGTAACGACGATAACTACGTAGACCAGTACGCGCTGGATATCACCGAGTGGACCGAGCGCGAGTGCCGTAAATACCAGATGCTCTACTCCACATTAAGCCACGGCACCTTGTCTATCTCCAACAATACGCCAATTGGCGAGCTGACCAACGCCACGCCAAACGGCCGCCTGGCGTGGATGCCGCTCTCCGATGGTATCAGCCCGACTCAGGGCGCAGATAAGCAGGGTCCGACGGCGATCATCAAGTCAGTGAGCAAAATGAACGTCGAAACCATGAACATCGGCATGGTGCACAATTTCAAGTTCCTCAAAGGGCTGCTGGACACTCCAGAAGGACGCCATGGCTTGATTACTCTGCTGCGCACCGCGTCGATTCTTGGCAACGGCCAGATGCAGTTCAGCTATGTCGATAACGAAGTGCTGAAAAAAGCGCAGCAGGAACCGGAAAAATACCGTGACCTGATCGTCCGCGTGGCGGGCTATAGCGCCTACTTCGTGGAACTGTGCAAAGAAGTTCAGGACGAGATTATCAGCCGTACGGTGATTGAGAAGTTCTGATAAAAAACACGGACGTATTTGGACACGGATGTCCCGATCGTATTTCTGGAGGTAAATGTGAGCGCAAAACAAGAATTAACCGGGCGAATTTTCAATATTCAGAAATATTCGATTTATGACGGTGATGGAATTCGCACGCTGGTTTTTTTTAAAGGCTGCAATATACGCTGCCCGTGGTGCGCTAACCCGGAAGGGCTCAATAGCCAGTTTCAGGTGATGTTTTCGCAGGATAAATGTATTAACTGCGGCGACTGCGTCAACGTCTGCCCGGCAGGTATTCACTATCGGGCAGAAGAGAATGGCGAAATGAAGCACTTCGTCAACCGCAATAAAGACTGTATTGGCTGTCGTAAGTGCGAAGAAATTTGCACCCAGAGCGCGCTGGATATTATGGGCAAAGATGTCACCGTCAGCGAACTGATGGAGATAATCATGCAGGATTATGATTTTTATATCGCTTCCGGCGGCGGCGTCACCATTGGCGGTGGCGAGATGAGCCTGCAAACCGATTTTGCCGTCGCCTTATTTAGCGAATGCAAAAAGATGATGCTCAATACCGCCGTGGAAACTCAGGGCACCACCCCGCTTGCTAATTATCAAAAGCTGGCGCCGGTAACCGATACCTTCCTGTTCGATATTAAGCAAATTAATAGTGAGCACCATAAAGCCTTATTTGGCATTGGCAACGAAGGGATTCGCCGCAATCTGGAATGGTTGGTTGATTCGGGCGCTAACGTGATTGTGCGGATGCCTTTGGTGCGCGGCTATAACGACTCATTCGATGCGATTACCGGGGCCATTGATTATGTGCAAAAACTGGCAAAGCGCGGCAATATCCGCCGCATCGACATGCTGCCGTACCACCAGCTCGGGCGCAAAAAATATGAGCGCCTGGAGATGCCCTATCCCATTACCCAGGACCCGACTTATTCCGCCGATGAGTTAAACCGGCTGGAAACGTTCTTCACGCAGTTTGATTTTGATATTCGCTTAGTTCGTCACTAAAGGAGCCGATAATGAAAAGTTTAGGCGTAATTGAAACGCGAGGGTTAGGGAAGGTGCGAATAAGCAGGTCATTTCTTCCCAAGCTGACTCGCTGATTAAAATTTCGCGGATCTGGGCCGATTTTTTTCCCGCAAACACATCGAATCAGCCTATTTAGGCTATTTTTTCCACCATTTCTGGCGTTATTTCCGGTTTTTACTGAGATCTCTCCCACTGACGTATCATTTGGTCCACCCGAAACAGGTTGGCCAGGGTGAATAACATCGCCAGTTGGTTATCGTTTTTCAGCAGCCCCTTGTATCTGGCTTTCACGAAGCCGAACTGCCGCTTGATGATGCGAAACGGGTGCTCCACCCTGGCACGGATGCTGGCTTTCATGTATTCGATGTTGATGGCCGTTTTGTTCTTGCGCGGATGCTGCTTCAAGGTTTTTACCCTGCCGGGACGCTCGGCGATCAGCCAGTCCACATCCACCTCGGCCAGCTCCTCGCGCTGTGGCGCTCCTTGGTAGCCGGCATCGGCTGAGACAAATTGCTCCTCTCCATGAAGCAGATTACCCAGCTGATTGAGGTCATGCTCGTTGGCCGCGGTGGTGACCAGGCTGTGGGTCAGGCCACTCTTGGCATCGACACCAATGTGGGCCTTCATGCCAAAGTGCCACTGATTGCCTTTCTTGGTCTGATGCATCTCCGGATCGCGTTGCTGCTCATTGTTCTTGGTAGAGCTGGGTGCCTCAATGATGGTGGCATCCACCAAAGTGCCTTGGGTCATCATGACGCCTGCTTCGGCCAGCCAGCGATTGATGGTCTTGAACAATTGACGGGCCAGTTGATGCTGCTCGAGCAGGTGGCGGAAATTCATGATGGTGGTGCGATCCGGCAGGGCGCTATCCAGGGATAATCGGGCAAACAGGCGCATGGAGGCGATTTCGTACAGGGCATCTTCCATGGCACCGTCGCTCAGGTTGTACCAATGCTGCATGCAGTGAATACGCAGCATGGTCTCCAGCGGATAGGGCCGTCGGCCATTGCCCGCCTTGGGATAAAACGGCTCGATGACAGCGGTCATATTCTGCCATGGCAGAATCTGCTCCATGCGGGAGAGGAAAATCTCTTTTCGGGTCTGACGGCGCTTAGTGCTGAATTCACTATCGGCGAAGGTGAGTTGATGGCTCATGATGTCCCTCTGGGATGCGCTCCGGATGAATATGATGATCTCATATCAGGAACTTGTTCGCACCTTCCTTAGTTGCCGCCGTTCAGGCCGTGGACGCCGCCTGTAAAAGCGCAGGCGTGACCTGCATCGGCTACCGCAAGGTCGGTTCAGGGCTGGTGAGCGTCTGCTTTGAAGGGGAAATCAGCGCGATTCACACCGCCATCGAGCGCGGCGTGGCCGTCGCTATCGCTATCGATCCGCAGGCCCGCTCGCTGGTGATCGCCCGCCCTGAGCGCAGCGTGGTCGAAGCCCTGAGCAGTTTAAAAGGCCACCCGCCGCGCGCTGAGGTCAAAGTCGGCGCACCGGCTGAAATTAAAGATGAAGTCGGAGCTGACGAGCCGCTCCCGACGGAAAAAAAGGACGCGGAAGAACCCGTCGCCCCGCCCACAGCGCAGGCCGCACCGGTCCCGTCGGAAGATAAAAGCCCGGCGATGAGGAAAGGGAAGAAGGCATGATTGATACTCTGCTACATGAAAAAATCGCCGCCCGCCTGAGCCATGTTTCTCCGGCTATCCCGGTCGGCATTTCTAACCGCCATGTGCATCTGGCGCAGCAGGACGTCGAAGCCCTGTTCGGCAAGGGTTATGTCCTGACGCCGTTTAAGCCGTTGCGTCAGCCGGGGCAATTCGCCGCCCAGGAGTGCGTCACCGTGGTCGGTCCGAAAGGCTCGCTGACCAACGTTCGCGTCCTCGGCCCGACACGTCCGGTTTCGCAGCTGGAAATCTCCCGTGCCGACTGCTTTACCCTCGGCGTCAAAGCGCCGGTGCGCGAATCCGGCCAACTGGAGAACGCGGGCAGTGCGCTGCTGATAGGCCCTGCTGGCCACGTTGAACTTCGCTCTCAGGTGATCTGCGCCTGGCGGCATATTCATATGTCACCGCAGGACGCCCGCCAGTTGAACGTCGCTAACGGTCAAAAGGTTAGCGTGCGCAGCGACGGCGAGCGCCAGCTGACTTTCGATGAAGTGGTGGTGCGGGTGCGCGAAGACTTTGCGCTGGAATTTCATATTGATACCGAAGAGGCCAACGCCGCCGGATTGAAAAACGGCGCGCAGGTCACGCTCATCGGGTAACGGAGGCTCGCCATGACCGACGAACAGATTGAATGCCTCGTTGAACGCATTATCCAGCGCCTGAAACCGCCGGTACTGGTAATGGTGACCGCCGCGACGGGATATCGGCATGCCATTCGCCAGCGGCTGGCTGGCTGCGGCGAAAGTCTGCATCTTGCGCTGGATAGCGGGATTGACGACGGCGAGCAGTGGCAGGCTCTCGGTAAAACGCTGCCTGCGGCCGACTGGCAAGATACGCTGCATTTGGTCCCGTACAAAGCGCTGCTGTTGCCGTTTCTCGATTATCCGCTGGCAGCAGATCTGGTGAATGGCTCCCTACACAGTCCGCTTGCCCGGCGCGTACATGACGCCCTGCTGAGCGGCCTGCCGGTGCTGGCGCTACGCTATCACTGCGACCCTGGCAGCGAACTGAACCAGCTGCTGGGCGCGCAGCCGGATACCGCTTACGCCGGGCATATGCAGGCCACGCTGGCCCGCCTGGCGGACTGCGGCGTCACGCTGTGTACCATGAATGAGCTGCTGGAAAGACTGGCGTCAGGTTGCGAAGCAGCACCGGTTCTGACGAGTACTACGCGGCGTTATCTCACTGTCACAGACGTGGTGAATAATCCGGCGCTGGCCTGCGCACCCGAAGCTCAGCTGACCGATGCCGCTATCGATTTTTTAAAAAACAGAAAAAAAGAACCTTACCTTAAATAGTAAACCCGGAGTTTAACTTATGTCTTCAAAAACAAAGTGTTGGCTATGGATGTTGTTGGTTATTGTTTCCGAAACCTCAGCCACGTCCACGCTCAAAATGTTCGGTAGCAGCGAAGGTACCACCAAAATACTGCTGCTCGGACTGCTGATTGTTCTCTATTGCACCTGCTACTACTCGCTGTCACGGGCGGTCAAAGATATCCCTGTTGGCCTGGCCTACGCCACCTGGTCCGGCACCGGCATTCTGGTCGTCTCCACCCTGGGTATGGCTTTCTACGGTCAGCATCCGGACACCGCCGCCATTATCGGCATGGCAATCATCGCCAGCGGCATTGTGATCATGAACCTGTTTTCCAAAATGGGCAGCGAAGAGAGCGCGGAAGCGCCTGCAGAGCTGGTCGCTTCATCTATGGACAAAAAAGTCGCCAACTAACAGGAAAGGAAAAGCATATGTTTAATCTCGGATTTTTATGGCTGGCGCTGTCTATCGGCTCCGAAATTACCGGTACGTCGATGATCAAAAAGACTAACGGCTTTAGCAAACTAGCCCCGTCAGTATTGGTGATTTGCGCCTATGGGCTATGCTATTTCGCCCTCACCCGTGCGATGAGCACTATTCCGGTGGGCGTTGCCTACTCGCTGTGGTGCGGCTTTGGCATCGTCGGCGTCACGATTTGCTCAATGATCCTCTATAAACAAAAACCGGATATCCCGGCAATCCTCGCCATGGTGCTGATTATTTCCGGCGGCATCATTATGAACGTCTTCTCCAGTATGTAAGCCCCGCTAGCGCCTTCATTTATTGCTATGAAGGCGCTAAAAACCGCAATAAATAAGCCGTTTCTGCCGCAATAAAAAAACAAAAAAACATTGCCAGCTAATCAAATAATCAATAACGCTAAAAATACGACAAGCGTCAAGTTTTTATACTCTGCTTCTCCATAAATAATTTTTTGTGATTTCAATCGTGGTTATTTTCTCATTTTACCCTATTTTTATCACACACCTTCACCTACAGAGGACGATGTAATGACGCAAAAATCGATTTATCGCCTCATTGCCCAGGGCGGCCTGGACGACTGGTATAATCTCGATCACCGTATCTCCAACGACTTCCCGCGTTAATTCTCCGCTGCTGTTCACTTTATAAAAAAATTAAATCAATACTGCGTTGAGTCGCTATTTGTTGCGCCTGTTATTTATCGCCAAATAGCTAAACGCGGCACAGCATCCCCATGGAGAAAATAAATGAAACGTATCCCTGAGCCGTTCCGTATTAAAATGGTCGAAAATATTCGCATGACCACCTTTGATGATCGCGTCAAAGCCCTGGAAGAAGCGGGATATAACCCGTTTTTACTCAATAGCCAGGACGTTTATATCGACCTGCTGACCGACTCCGGTACCGGAGCAATGAGCGACCATCAGTGGGCTGGCCTGATGATGGGCGACGAGGCTTATGCCGGGTCGCGCAACTATCAGCACCTGTGTGAAAAGGTCAAAGAGATCATTGGCTATCCGTATACCATTCCGACCCACCAGGGGCGCGGCGCGGAGCAGATTTTATTCCCGAGCCTGATTGCCCGCCGCAAGTCGGCGCATCCGGTATTTATTTCTAACTTCCACTTCGACACCACCGCCGCCCACGTTGAACTCAACGGCGCAAAAGCGATTAACGTGGTGACGCCAAAAGCCTTCGATACCACCTCATGGTACGACTGGAAAGGCAACTTTGATATTGATTTGCTGAAAGCAACCATTGCCGAGCACGGCGCGGAAAACGTCGCGGCGATTATTACTACCGTTACCTGTAATAGCTCCGGCGGTCAGCCGGTGTCGCTGGCCAATATGCGCGAGGTGTACCAGATTGCCCGCCAGAATAATATTCCAGTGGTTATCGACTCCGCTCGCTTCTGCGAAAATGCCTGGTTTATCAAACAGCGTGAAGAGGGCTACGCCGATAAATCGGTGAAAGAGATTATTCTCGAGATGTACAAATACGGCGATATGCTGACCATGTCCGCTAAGAAAGACCCGATGGTCAATATTGGCGGGCTGTGCTGCTTCCGCGATGATGAAGACTTATTTAACGAAGTGCGCATCCGCTGCGTACCGATGGAAGGCTTCGTCACCTACGGCGGCCTGGCAGGACGCGATATGGAAGCGCTGGCTATTGGTCTGGAAGAAGGGACCAACGAAGATTACCTCGCTTATCGCATCAATCAGGTGGAATACCTCGGCGAGCGCCTGCGCGAAGGCGGCATTCCGATTCAGTATCCGACCGGCGGCCATGCGGTATTCGTCGACGCCAAACTGCTGCTGCCGCATATCCCAGCCGAGCAGTTCCCGGCCCACGCGCTGAATAACGAGCTGTACCTGGAAGCGGGTATCCGTAGCGTGGAAATCGGCTCTCTTCTGCTGGGCCGCGACCCGGAAACCGGCAAGCAGAAAGCGTCGCCGATGGAGCTGCTGCGCCTGACTATTCCGCGCCGCGTTTATACCAACGATCATATGGACTATATCGCTGATGCGCTGATTGCCGTTAAGTCCCGCGCCGCATCAATTAAGGGCCTGACCTTTACCTATGAACCGCCGGTACTGCGCCACTTCGTCGCCAGACTGAAACCGGTGAAATAACCCAAGCCCTCGGCGCTCTCGCAACGGGAGCGCCTTAAACTTCAAATAACGACTAATTAGCTCAATCACTCGGGTTGTGCCTGGGTAGCCGTTTGCCCGCAGCCCGTTACTTAATAGATAGCCACGTGAGGAATAACCTTATGGCTACATTATCGGTCTCAAAAGCGGTCTCAAAAAATACACCGTCGCTGATTGGCGGGGCAATGATTATCGGCGGCACCATTATTGGCGCAGGCATGTTCTCTTTACCGGTGGTGATGTCCGGAGCCTGGTTTTTCTGGTCGCTGCTGGCGCTGATATTTACCTGGTTTTGTATGTTGCATTCCGGATTAATGATTCTGGAAGCAAACCTGAATTATCATATTGGTGCCAGCTTCGATACGATTACTAAAGATTTACTGGGTAACGGCTGGAATATTATTAACGGACTTACCGTCGCCTTCGTATTATATATTTTGACCTACGCCTATATATCCGCCAGCGGTTCGGTTATCCAGCATACTTTTGCGCAAATGAATCTCACGGTACCGGCGCGCTTAGGCGGGCTGGCGTTCGCGCTGATCGTCGCCTTTATCGTCTGGCTGAGCACCAAAGCGGTAAGCCGGATGACCACTATCGTGCTGGGTGCCAAAATCCTCACCTTCTTTATGACCTTCGGCGGGCTGATGTGGCACGTCGAGCCTGCGATTCTGTTTAACCGCTCAGAAGCCAACGCATCATATTTGCCCTACGTGCTGATGACGCTGCCGTTCTGCCTGGCCTCATTTGGCTATCACGGTAACGTCCCCAGCCTGATGAAATATTACGGTAAAGATCCGCTAATCATTCGTCGCTGCCTGCTGCTTGGCACGCTGATGGCTCTAGTGCTGTATATCATCTGGCTGGTCGGTACCATGGGCAATATTCCGCGCCCGGCGTTTATCGATATCGCCGAGAAAGGCGGCAATATCGACGTGCTGGTGCAGACCTTAAGCGGCCTGCTGAACAGCTCCACGCTGGATTTACTGCTGACCGTATTCTCTAATTTCGCCGTCGCCAGTTCGTTTCTGGGCGTGACTCTCGGCCTGTTTGATTATCTTGCGGATCTGTTTAAGTTCGATGATAGCCGTCTGGGGCGTTTTAAAACCGCGCTGGTCACCTTCCTGCCGCCGATTGTCGGCGGACTGCTGTGGCCAAACGGGTTTATTTACGCCATCGGCTTCGCCGGTCTCGCCGCCACCGTGTGGGCTGCTATCGTTCCCGCTCTTCTGGCACGTGCCTCACGAAAACGGTTTGGTAGCCCGAACTATCGGGTATGGGGCGGCAATGCCATGATTATCCTGATTTTATGCTTCGGAGGCGCTAACGCGATAATTCATATCTTATCCAGTTTTAACCTGCTGCCGGTTTATCGTTAAGTGAAAAAACCGCTTTTACTGCCGCCGCTTTTCGTGGCAGGATAAAAATATGAACAGAAACGTTGTCGTAACTCACCCTTGTCGTTGGTGGCTGCCTGCATAACAGGCGGCATGATTTAACGTTTCCCATATTCAGAGCCGCCGGAAGGCGGCTTTGTTGTTTCTGAGTGGCGCCTTTCGGCTTAATCGCAGTATAAGGAGTCACTCATGAGTACAACACAAACTATTCTGACCGGCGACCGTCCAACCGGCCAGCTGCACCTCGGCCACTACGTCGGTTCCCTGCGCCAGCGCGTGCAGCTCCAGCACGACCACCAGCAATTTATCCTTGTTGCTGACCTGCAGGGGCTGACCGATAACGGCAGCAATCCGCAAAAAATCAGCAGTAACATCTTTGAAGTGATGGCGGATTATCTGGCGGTCGGCATCGACCCACAAAAGACAACCATCTGCCTGCAATCAGCCCTACCGGCGCTGGCGGAGCTCAGCGCGCTATATATGAATATCGTCACCGTCGCCCGCGTTGAGCGTAATCCGACGGTCAAAAAAGAAATCGCCCAGAAAGGATTTTCTCGCTCGCTGCCGGTGGGCTTTCTGGCCTATCCCATCAGCCAGGCCGCCGATATCAGCGCCTTTAAAGCCGAGCTGGTGCCTGTTGGAGATGACCAGCTGCCGATGATCGAGCAGACCAACGAGATCGTGCACAAAATGAATAGCCTGACAACGGAGCCAGTCTTACGACACTGCAAGGCGCTACTCAGCGACGTCAGCCGCCTGCCGGGCATCGATGGCAACGCCAAAATGTCGAAATCGCTGGGAAATACGCTCACGCTTTCGGCCAGCGAAGAGGAGATCCACCGCGCGGTCAGCGCCATGTACACCGATCCGAATCACCTGCGAGTTGCCGATCCGGGCCAGATTGAAGGTAACGTGGTCTTTACTTATCTCGACGCCTTTCATCCTGATAAAACGTTGGTTGCCGATATGAAAGCACACTATCAGCGTGGTGGTCTTGGGGACCGGCAGTGCAAGAATGAGTTGGAGTCCTGTTTACAGGAACTGCTGGCACCGATACGCGAGCGCCGGGCGACCTATATTCAGGATAAAGGCATGTTGCTGGAACTGCTGCGCCGAGGAAGCGAGCGGGCGCACCAGTTGACTCAACAAACGCTGCATGAGGTGAAACGAGGTCTGGGATTACCGGTGTTGTTTTGAGAGTCAGAGATATCTTCGCTGGCTCCACGAGCTCACGGCCGGGTGGCGGCAGACGCCTTACCGGGGCTACGGGTTCCCAGCCGTCTGCGGACTGGTAGCCCGGACAGGCGCAACGCGCCGCCTCCGGGAAGAACTCAGCCGCTTAATTGCCGCCGCCTTCATGCATCTTCACACAATTTCGCCCATCACGTTTGGCGACATACAGCGCGCTGTCGGCGTCGCGCAGCAGCAGGTTGTAATCCGGATGACCGGTATGAACAGCGTAACCGATGCTGGCGGTAATCGAAATTTCGGTCTCAGCGCCGACGCTAAACGCCAGCTGGCTGATTTTTTTACGCAGCCGCTCGAGGATAGTAAAGGCTTCCGCTGCGCCGGTTTCCACCAGCACCAGCAGAAACTCCTCGCCGCCGTAGCGGAAAATGTAGTCACTGGAACGAATGTTATCGCTGAGCAGCTCCGCAACGTGCTTGATCGCCCGGTCACCGACCATATGACCCCAGCTGTCGTTAATTTCTTTAAAGTGGTCAATATCAATAATCGCCACCGTCATCGGCAGCTCATACTCCATCGCCAGCGTCACTTCATGCTTAAGGACCACCGGCAGGTAGCGGCGATTCAACAGGCTGGTCAGCGTATCTTTGCCGCTTTGCATCTGCGACAGGCTACTAAACAGAACCCCAAGCTGGCTACCAATCTGCTGACAATGGATATGGATACCCTGTAGCAGACTTTGCGTATTTTTATACTCTGAATCGTCTGACGAAGATTTCCAGGAGGATAACAGGGCATCCACCTTGCTAATTAAGTCGGCGATTTCCTGCATTTGCGGATTTTTGTTAAAATAACGCACGCATTTATGGCGGAACCACAGGCCAAACTCCGACTCAGATAATAACGCTCCGTTAATATCCGTTTTATTATCGCTGACAATATTAAAAATAGCGGTATTTTCCCATCCTGAGAGCGAAGCCTGCTGTTTGCCATATTCCAGAGGCACATTATCCATCAGGCTATACAGGCGGTACGCCTCTTCATTTTTCGTCGCCCGATAGTGCGACAAGGTGTAGGCGTGGCACATCATTTCTACTGCCATATTAATAGCCATAATGGCGTAGTAGATGGCGGCGACGCTGGTCTCGCGGTCAATCTCGCTGTCGCGGATATTTTCAATCAGCCCGGCCTTAAGCTGACGAGCGCCCCGCAGAACGGCCTCAGCCGGAATACCGATGCGCGAATGGATACTGCCTATCAGGTACTGCCGCTCCGCCAGCGCTTGCAGATTTTCCTTCTCGCTCATCAGGATATCTTTCACCCACCCTGCCAGCGAGTTGCTTAACCGCTCCTGGACTAAATCATAGGTGAGGTGCCTGGCGATATCCGGGTCCTGGAAAATAAAGTCATAAAAACGGGTCGCTAACGCCTCCGCCTGCTGCTCAGCAATATTTTTAAGCACCGACTTCACTTCTGGCGTCAGGCTGTCGTACAGCGGCAACCATTCCTTAAAAATAATGGAGATATATTTTTGGCTTTCATCTTTCATTGAATAAAGCGCTCGCCTGGCGTTAGTCTATTTTCAGGGCCGAAGATCATACAACAGTTCTTCTGCAGCAACCAGATTAAAAATGCGCCAGCTACTCGCCAATAATACCCTCTGGTTATTAGCGTTAAGGAATGGCTTATAAGTATGATGATTTAATGTAAAACGATGAAGATTGTATGAGCAAAGCCCGGAGCATTAAACCCAATAAGCATCATGGGTAATATTGCCTCATCGTGCCTCAGCTGTTTTTTTATGTTAACTCTACGACAAGTCCATGTTTTGTATATGGACATATTTGTTGCGGGTGTTAGTATTGCATTGACGGTAGCAATAAATATGCGTGTTTCATTTAAGGCGAGGATTGCTGATGATGACCACATTAATCGCACCTCTTTCTGACCGGTTAGCAGCGCTGAAGGCGTCATGCGCCGGTTGGCCTTATCCCCCATACCTTCCTTTCCTGGAGAGACGATACTTCGCTATGCGGAGGAGAAACGCGCACCACTCAGCAAATGGAACAAAGCGAGTCGCGTATGGACAAAATCAAACGGCGTTGGGCAGTCTACGTTATTGGTTTACTGGTGGTGATTGCCGCCGCCGCATGGTGGATGCTGCGCCCACCGGGACTCCCGGCAGGCTTTGCCAGCAGCAACGGTAGAATTGAAGCCACAGAGGTCGATATCGCCACCAAAACCGCCGGACGTATCGATACCATTCTGGTCAAAGAAGGGCAGTTTGTCCGCCAGGGTGAAGTCTTAGCCCGCATGGATATCCGGGTGCTCAACGAACAACGGCTGGAAGCCGCCGCGCAAATTAAAGAAGCAGAAAGTTCGATTGCCGCAGCGAAGGCGCTACTCGACCAGCGTCAAGGCGAAATGCGCGCCGCTGAGGCGGTCGTGAAGCAGCGGCAGGCTGAATTAAACTCCGCCGCCAAACGCCACGGCCGTTCCAGCACACTCTCACAGCGCGGCGCGGTCTCCGCTCAGCAGCTTGATGACGACCTGGCGGCGGCGGAAAGCGCCAGAGCAGCGCTGGAATCAGCAAAAGCCCAGGTCTCTGCTGCCAGAGCGGCTATTGAGGCGGCAAGAACCAGCATTATTCAGGCACAAACCCGCGTTGAAGCAGCTCAGGCCACAGAGCGGCGGATTATCGCCGATATCGACGATAGCGAACTGAAAGCGCCACGTGATGGCCGCATTCAGTACCGTGTTGCTGAACCGGGAGAAGTGCTGGCGGCAGGCGGACGGGTGCTGAATATGGTCGACTTGTCCGATGTCTACATGACCTTCTTCCTGCCGACCGAACAGGCGGGCCTTTTGGCGCTCGGCAGCGAAGCACGCATTATCCTCGATGCCGCACCGAATCTGGTTATTCCTGCCAATATCAGTTTTGTCGCCAGCGTGGCGCAGTTTACCCCCAAAACGGTGGAAACCAGCGATGAACGGCTGAAGCTGATGTTCCGCGTCAAAGCCCGCATTCCGCCTGAGCTGCTGGAACAGCATCTTGAGTATGTGAAAACCGGCCTGCCAGGTATGGCCTGGGTGCGTCTGGATAGCCAGAAGACGTGGCCTGAAGCGCTGACGGTGAGGTTGCCACAATGAACACGGTCGCCCGCCTGGATAACGTCAGTCAGCACTTTGGCGCAACCACCGCGCTAAAAGACATTACGCTGAACATTCCCGCCCGCTGTATGGTGGGCCTGATCGGGCCAGACGGCGTCGGCAAGTCCAGCCTGCTGTCATTAATTTCCGGCGCACGGGTCATTGAGCGCGGCAATGTGGTCGTGCTCGGCGGCGACATGAGCGATGTTCGCCACCGCCAGGACGTGTGCCCGAAAATTGCCTGGATGCCTCAGGGGCTAGGGAAGAACCTCTACTATACCCTGTCGGTCTATGAAAACGTCGACTTCTTTGCCCGCCTGTTTGGTCATGATAAAGCCGAGCGCGAAAACCGAATCAATGAGCTTTTGCAAAGTACCGGTCTGGCACCGTTTCGCGACCGTCCGGCGGGGAAGCTCTCCGGCGGAATGAAGCAAAAGCTTGGCCTGTGCTGCGCGCTCATTCACGACCCACAGTTGCTGATCCTTGATGAACCAACCACGGGCGTCGATCCCCTCTCCCGCGCGCAGTTTTGGGATCTGATCGACAGCATTCGCCAGCGCCAGCCAGAGATGAGCGTGCTGGTCGCCACGGCCTATATGGAAGAGGCGGAGCGTTTTGATTGGCTGGTCGCCATGAATGCGGGGGAAATACTGGCGACCGGCAGCGCAGAAGAGCTAAAAGTGCAAACGGCGAGCCAGACGCTGGAGCAGGCATTTATTGCCCTGCTTCCCGAAGCCCAGCGCCTGGCGCATAAAGAGGTGATCATTCCACCGCGCAACGCAGAGGAGAACGAAATAGCCATTGAAGCTCGCGGCCTGACAATGCGCTTTGGCAATTTTGTCGCCGTTGATCACGTGAACTTTCGTATCGCCCGCGGCGAAATCTTCGGGTTCCTCGGCTCCAACGGCTGCGGTAAATCAACAACCATGAAAATGCTGACCGGGCTGCTGCCGGCCAGCGAAGGAGAAGCCTGGCTATTTGGCCAACCGGTCGACCCGAAGGATATTGAAACCCGCCGCCGAGTTGGCTATATGTCGCAGGCCTTTTCCCTCTACAGTGAACTGACCGTCAGGCAAAACCTCGAACTGCATGCCCGGCTGTTCCATATTCCGGATGCGGAGATCCCCGGTCGGGTCGCCGAAATGAGCCAGCGTTTTATGCTGCAAGAGGTTGAAGATACCCTGCCCGCCTCACTGCCGTTAGGTATTCGGCAGCGGCTATCGCTGGCGGTCGCGGTCATTCACCGTCCGGAAATGTTAATTCTTGATGAACCCACATCCGGCGTCGATCCCGTGGCCCGGGATATGTTCTGGCAACTGATGGTCGATCTGGCTCGTCAGGATCGAGTGACGATTTTTATCTCCACCCACTTTATGAATGAAGCCGAGCGCTGCGATCGCATTTCGCTGATGCATGCCGGCAAAGTGCTGGCCAGCGATACGCCGCAGGCGCTGGTCGAACAGCGCGGGTCGGCCAGCCTCGAAGAGGCCTTTATCGCCTGGCTACAGGAGGCAGCAGATGCCGCACAGCCGCCTGCTGCTGAGGCTGCGCCGATTCCCATGATTGAACACAAAACCGAAACCATTGCACCACGTCAGGCGTTTAGCTTGCGCCGCCTGTTTAGCTACAGCCGTCGCGAAGCGCTGGAGCTACGTCGCGATCCGGTACGATCGACCCTGGCATTGCTGGGGACGGTGATCCTGATGTTTATTATGGGCTATGGGATCAGTATGGACGTCGAGGATCTGCGATTTGCGGTACTCGACCGCGATCAAACCGTCAGCAGCCAGGGCTGGTCGCAGAATATCGCCGGTTCACGCTATTTTATCGAACAGCCGCCGCTGCAAAGCTATAGCGAACTGGACAGAAGAATGCGCGACGGCGAACTGGCGGTGGCAATCGAGATTCCGCCTAATTTTGGACGCGATATTGCCCGGGGGACACCGGTGCAAATCGGTGTATGGGTGGACGGCGCGATGCCAAACCGCGCGGAGACAGTACGCGGCTACGTGCAGGCAATGCATCTGACCTGGCTCCAGGAAATGGCCGGTCGTCAGGCTAGCCCTAATCGCGATACTTCACTGATTTCAATAGAAACCCGCTATCGCTATAACCCGGATGTGAAGAGTTTGCCGGCGATTGTTCCAGCGGTTATTCCGCTGTTGTTGATGATGATCCCGGCGATGCTCAGCGCGCTCAGCGTAGTGCGTGAGAAAGAGCTTGGCTCAATTATCAATTTGTACGTGACGCCGACCACCCGCAGTGAATTTCTGCTGGGCAAACAGGTGCCGTATATCGTGCTGGGGATGTTTAACTTCTTCCTGCTCTGCGCGCTGTCGGTATTTGTCTTTGGCGTGCCGCATAAAGGGAGCTTTCTGACGCTAACGCTGGCCGCACTGCTCTATGTCACTATTGCCACCGGGCTTGGCCTGCTGATCTCAACGTTTATGAAAAGCCAGATTGCGGCGATTTTCGGTACCGCAATTATTACGCTTATCCCGGCGACGCAGTTCTCGGGGATGATCGATCCCGTCGCCTCGCTGGAAGGGCCGGGCCGCTGGATTGGCCAGATTTATCCAACCAGCCACTTTCTGACCATTGCGCGAGGAACGTTTTCCAAAGCGCTAAATCTTACGGACCTGTGGGCATCCTTCATACCACTGCTTATTGCGGTTCCGCTGGTGCTGGGCCTGAGCGTGTGGCTGCTGAAAAAACAGGAGGGATAATGCGCGGATTACGCAATATTTATAATTTAGGCATGAAAGAGCTACGCAGCCTGCTTGGCGATAAGGCGATGCTGACATTAATTGTCTTCGCCTTTACCATCTCGGTTTACTCCTCCGCTACCGTTATGCCGGGATCGTTACATTTAGCCCCCATCGCTATTGCGGATATGGATAAATCTCAGCTCTCATCGCGTATTATCAACGGCTTTTATCGGCCTTGGTTTTTACCGCCGGAGCTGATTACCGCAGATGAAATGGACGCCGGGCTGGATGCCGGGCGTTACACTTTCGCGATCAATATTCCCCCTAACTTCCAGCGCGATGTATTGGCAGGACGTCAACCGGAGCTACAGGTTAACGTTGACGCGACGCGAATGAGCCAGGCGTTTACCGGCAATAGCTATATCCAGAATATTGTCACCGGTGAGGTAAACAGCTTTGTCGCCCGCTACCGGGATAACAGTTCGCTACCGGTTGAGCTGGCCGTCAGGATGCGTTTTAACCCGAACCTGGAGCAGGAACGTTTCGGTGCCGTCATGGCGATAATCAACAATATTACCATGCTGGCCATCGTGCTTACCGGCTCGGCGCTGATACGTGAGCGGGAACATGGCACTGTGGAGCACCTGCTGGTTATGCCAGTGACGCCGTTTGAAATCATGATGGCAAAGATCTGGTCAATGGGTTTGGTGGTGCTGGTCGTTTCTGGATTATCGCTTATATTGATGGTCCAGGGAGTGTTGCAGGTGCCGATTGAAGGCTCTATACCGCTGTTTATGCTTGGAGTAGCTCTGAGCCTGTTTGCTACTACCTCAATTGGAATATTTATGGGAACCGTGGCCCGCTCGATGCCGCAGCTAGGGCTATTGATGATTCTGGTACTGCTGCCACTTCAGATGCTATCCGGGGGATCAACGCCAAGAGAAAGTATGCCGCAGGCGGTGCAGGACATCATGCTCACGATGCCGACAACCCATTTCGTCAGTCTGGCGCAGGCGATTCTGTATCGAGGCGCAGATTTTGCGATTGTCTGGCCGCAGTTTCTGACGCTGCTGGCTATCGGTGGCGTATTTTTTACGATTGCACTGCTGCGTTTTCGTAAGACTATCGGCGAGATGGCCTGAGTTTATGCCGCTACCGCTGGTAGCGGCTATCAATTTATTTATTGCGGTTCATAAAGCGACGCAGTAGCCAGGTAAACCCCATAGCCATGCTGAACAGAATGACCAGCAGCAGCACCCAACAGACCGAGATTCGCAGTAACGTACTCATAGTCATAAATGGCTGAAGATACACGGTAAATGAGTGCTCAACAGGTTTTCTCAGCAGCATCATTATCCCATCAGCTAACCAGACAAGCGCCCGACAAACCAACCAGATGATAGCTGGCCAACAGAGCAAAACCAGAAAGGTGAAGCGCTCTTGTATATATTTTATAAGTTGGCGCAAAGGAGGCCAGTTGATCAGAATTTTCATTTATATTCTCATATTGCCAGCCGGTAACATGCATTATTCGTCTGAAGACGTTACCGGGTTAGCTTCCATACAGGCAATGCACCCTATGTTTTTATCAAATTTGAATTAACTTAAACCAGATCGAGTTAACAAAGTGTTAAGAACACTAAGTCATTTGCCTGAAAAAGTCCAGCCATTATAGCCATTACTATGTATAGAATGAGAATATCGCATCAGTTTGTTAATATAATTACATTAACGCAACTGAATATTTTAATAAAACTTACGGCCAATTTAATTTAAACAAAACATTAAGGAATGGGTTTGTATTTATTTAAATTATATTAATAAAATTCAAATAATAAATAAAATAATCCTCACTCAATGAGTTTATTCATTTCATTACTTGTTGGGTGGTTATTTTCCGATAAAAATGATGTTGAAGTGAAGATTTCCCTTAATCGTAACTACTAACGATAACCTTTCGGGTTAAATCCCCTGGAGCATTAACTGTTTTGGTGACTATACCACGCGAAATAGAAGAAACATACTTCACATCAACAGGATACAAGTCATGACCGCATGACTGTCGCAGTTGCCCGGCAACAATATCAGTATGACAGGTAAGTCATACAACTTGCCCAGTGATGGTGAGTGTTGCGGTATCAGCAGCAAAAGCAACTGAACTCACTCCATGAGCTAAAGTCAAAATCCCAATCAGCGCCATTTTCATTGGTTTTGTAGCTCGTAACAGGATAGTAATAGAAAGATAGAAGCAAAGTGATGATAAAACCAGACGTTATAAAAGGAATATAGTCATGCTGTAGTGCCAGATAAAATATTCATGCCACCAACTGACTTGAAGATTTCTCATACCATAAAAACGCAAAAAGCCCATCCTGACGGATGGGCTCTTCACTTAATTAATGCCTGGCAGTTCCCTACTCTCACATGGGGAGACCCCACACTACCATCGGCGCTACGGCGTTTCACTTCTGAGTTCGGCATGGGGTCAGGTGGGACCACCGCGCTGTCGCCGCCAGGCAAATTCTGTTTATCTGTATCAAGCTGAATTTCTCTCAATTCCGCCAAAACATCTTCGGCGTTGTAAGGTTAAGCCTCACGGTTCATTAGTACCGGTTAGCTCAACGTATCGCTACGCTTACACACCCGGCCTATCAACGTCATCGTCTTTAACGTTCCTTCAGGACCTTTAAAGGGTCAGGGAGAACTCATCTCGGGGCAAGTTTCGTGCTTAGATGCTTTCAGCACTTATCTCTTCCGCATTTAGCTACCGGGCAATGCCATTGGCATGACAACCCGAACACCAGTGATGCGTCCACTCCGGTCCTCTCGTACTAGGAGCAGCCCCCCTCAATTCTCCAGCGCCCACGGCAGATAGGGACCGAACTGTCTCACGACGTTCTAAACCCAGCTCGCGTACCACTTTAAATGGCGAACAGCCATACCCTTGGGACCTACTTCAGCCCCAGGATGTGATGAGCCGACATCGAGGTGCCAAACACCGCCGTCGATATGAACTCTTGGGCGGTATCAGCCTGTTATCCCCGGAGTACCTTTTATCCGTTGAGCGATGGCCCTTCCATTCAGAACCACCGGATCACTATGACCTGCTTTCGCACCTGCTCGCGCCGTCACGCTCGCAGTCAAGCTAGCTTATGCCATTGCACTAACCTCCTGATGTCCGACCAGGATTAGCTAACCTTCGTGCTCCTCCGTTACTCTTTAGGAGGAGACCGCCCCAGTCAAACTACCCACCAGACACTGTCCGCAACCCGGATCACGGGTCCACGTTAGAACACCAGCCATTAAAGGGTGGTATTTCAAGGATGGCTCCATGCAGACTGGCGTCCACACTTCAAAGCCTCCCACCTATCCTACACATCAAGGACCAGTGTTCAGTGTCAAGCTATAGTAAAGGTTCACGGGGTCTTTCCGTCTTGCCGCGGGTACACTGCATCTTCACAGCGAGTTCAATTTCACTGAGTCTCGGGTGGAGACAGCCTGGCCATCATTACGCCATTCGTGCAGGTCGGAACTTACCCGACAAGGAATTTCGCTACCTTAGGACCGTTATAGTTACGGCCGCCGTTTACCGGGGCTTCGATCAAGAGCTTCTCCGCGAGGATAACCCCATCAATTAACCTTCCGGCACCGGGCAGGCGTCACACCGTATACGTCCACTTTCGTGTTTGCACAGTGCTGTGTTTTTAATAAACAGTTGCAGCCAGCTGGTATCTTCGACTGATTTCAGCTCCATGAGCAAGTCACTTCACTTACCATCAGCGTGCCTTCTCCCGAAGTTACGGCACCATTTTGCCTAGTTCCTTCACCCGAGTTCTCTCAAGCGCCTTGGTATTCTCTACCTGACCACCTGTGTCGGTTTGGGGTACGATTTGATGTTACCTGATGCTTAGAGGCTTTTCCTGGAAGCAGGGCATTTGTTACTTCAGCACCGTAGTGCCTCGTCATCACACCTCAGCGTTAAATGACGTTCCGGATTTACCTAAAACGCCCGCCTACATGCTTAAACCGGGACAACCGTCGCCCGGCTAACATAGCCTTCTCCGTCCCCCCTTCGCAGTAACACCGAGTACAGGAATATTAACCTGTTTCCCATCGACTACGCCTTTCGGCCTCGCCTTAGGGGTCGACTCACCCTGCCCCGATTAACGTTGGACAGGAACCCTTGGTCTTCCGGCGAGCGGGCTTTTCACCCGCTTTATCGTTACTTATGTCAGCATTCGCACTTCTGATACCTCCAGCAACCCTCACAGGCCACCTTCAACGGCTTACAGAACGCTCCCCTACCCAACAACACATAGTGTCGCTGCCGCAGCTTCGGTGCATGGTTTAGCCCCGTTACATCTTCCGCGCAGGCCGACTCGACCAGTGAGCTATTACGCTTTCTTTAAATGATGGCTGCTTCTAAGCCAACATCCTGGCTGTCTGTGCCTTCCCACATCGTTTCCCACTTAACCATGACTTTGGGACCTTAGCTGGCGGTCTGGGTTGTTTCCCTCTTCACGACGGACGTTAGCACCCGCCGTGTGTCTCCCGTGATAACATTCTTCGGTATTCGTAGTTTGCATCGGGTTGGTAAGTCGGGATGACCCCCTAGCCGAAACAGTGCTCTACCCCCGAAGATGAATTCACGAGGCGCTACCTAAATAGCTTTCGGGGAGAACCAGCTATCTCCCGGTTTGATTGGCCTTTCACCCCCAGCCACAAGTCATCCGCTAATTTTTCAACATTAGTCGGTTCGGTCCTCCAGTTAGTGTTACCCAACCTTCAACCTGCCCATGGCTAGATCACCGGGTTTCGGGTCTATACCCTGCAACTTAACGCCCAGTTAAGACTCGGTTTCCCTGCGGCTCCCCTATTCGGTTAACCTTGCTACAGAATATAAGTCGCTGACCCATTATACAAAAGGTACGCAGTCACCCAACAAGTGGGCTCCTACTGCTTGTACGTACACGGTTTCAGGTTCTGTTTCACTCCCCTCGCCGGGGTTCTTTTCGCCTTTCCCTCACGGTACTGGTTCACTATCGGTCAGTCAGGAGTATTTAGCCTTGGAGGATGGTCCCCCCATATTCAGACAGGATACCACGTGTCCCGCCCTACTCTTCGAGTTCACAGCCTGTGTGTTTTTGTGTACGGGAGTATCACCCTGTACCCTGCGACTTTCCAGACGCTTCCACTAACACACAAACTGATTCAGACTCTGGGCTCCTCCCCGTTCGCTCGCCGCTACTGGGGGAATCTCGGTTGATTTCTTTTCCTCGGGGTACTTAGATGTTTCAGTTCCCCCGGTTCGCTTCGTTAAGCTATGTATTCACTTAACGATAGTGTGTCGAAACACACTGGGTTTCCCCATTCGGAAATCGTCGGTTATAACGGTTCATATCACCTTACCGACGCTTATCGCAGATTAGCACGTCCTTCATCGCCTCTGACTGCCAGGGCATCCACCGTGTACGCTTAGTCGCTTAACCTCACAACCCGAAGATGTTTCACTTCATGATTGCGAAAATTTGAGAGACTCGAACACACCGTCATTCTGTTCTTATTACGGAGAACAGACACAGTGTGTCGTTTCAATTTTCAGCTTGATCCAGATTTTTAAAGAGCAAATATCTCAAACGTAACTCACTGAGTTAGTTTTGAGATATTGGTGGGTTGTGTCTTTCACTCACAGCCAGCAAGTGGCGTCCCCTAGGGGATTCGAACCCCTGTTGCCGCCGTGAAAGGGCGGAGTCCTAACCGCTAGACGAAGGGGACACGAGGTGTCGCGACTTCGCAGCCGTCTTGCTTCTTTACATTCATCAGACAATCTGTGTGAGCACTACAAAGGCAGGTTCTTTAAGGTAAGGAGGTGATCCAACCGCAGGTTCCCCTACGGTTACCTTGTTACGACTTCACCCCAGTCATGAATCACAAAGTGGTAAGCGCCCTCCCGAAGGTTAAGCTACCTACTTCTTTTGCAACCCACTCCCATGGTGTGACGGGCGGTGTGTACAAGGCCCGGGAACGTATTCACCGTGGCATTCTGATCCACGATTACTAGCGATTCCGACTTCACGGAGTCGAGTTGCAGACTCCGATCCGGACTACGACATACTTTATGAGGTCCGCTTGCTCTCGCGAGGTCGCTTCTCTTTGTATATGCCATTGTAGCACGTGTGTAGCCCTACTCGTAAGGGCCATGATGACTTGACGTCATCCCCACCTTCCTCCAGTTTATCACTGGCAGTCTCCTTTGAGTTCCCGACCGAATCGCTGGCAACAAAGGATAAGGGTTGCGCTCGTTGCGGGACTTAACCCAACATTTCACAACACGAGCTGACGACAGCCATGCAGCACCTGTCTCAGAGTTCCCGAAGGCACCAATCCATCTCTGGAAAGTTCTCTGGATGTCAAGAGTAGGTAAGGTTCTTCGCGTTGCATCGAATTAAACCACATGCTCCACCGCTTGTGCGGGCCCCCGTCAATTCATTTGAGTTTTAACCTTGCGGCCGTACTCCCCAGGCGGTCGACTTAACGCGTTAGCTCCGGAAGCCACTCCTCAAGGGAACAACCTCCAAGTCGACATCGTTTACAGCGTGGACTACCAGGGTATCTAATCCTGTTTGCTCCCCACGCTTTCGCACCTGAGCGTCAGTCTTTGTCCAGGGGGCCGCCTTCGCCACCGGTATTCCTCCAGATCTCTACGCATTTCACCGCTACACCTGGAATTCTACCCCCCTCTACAAGACTCTAGCCTGCCAGTTTCGAATGCAGTTCCCAGGTTGAGCCCGGGGATTTCACATCCGACTTGACAGACCGCCTGCGTGCGCTTTACGCCCAGTAATTCCGATTAACGCTTGCACCCTCCGTATTACCGCGGCTGCTGGCACGGAGTTAGCCGGTGCTTCTTCTGCGAGTAACGTCAATGAAAATGGTTATTAACCACTCCCCCTTCCTCCTCGCTGAAAGTACTTTACAACCCGAAGGCCTTCTTCATACACGCGGCATGGCTGCATCAGGCTTGCGCCCATTGTGCAATATTCCCCACTGCTGCCTCCCGTAGGAGTCTGGACCGTGTCTCAGTTCCAGTGTGGCTGGTCATCCTCTCAGACCAGCTAGGGATCGTCGCCTTGGTGAGCCGTTACCTCACCAACAAGCTAATCCCATCTGGGCACATCTGATGGCATGAGGCCCGAAGGTCCCCCACTTTGGTCTTGCGACGTTATGCGGTATTAGCTACCGTTTCCAGTAGTTATCCCCCTCCATCAGGCAGTTTCCCAGACATTACTCACCCGTCCGCCACTCGTCACCCGAGAGCAAGCTCTCTGTGCTACCGTTCGACTTGCATGTGTTAGGCCTGCCGCCAGCGTTCAATCTGAGCCATGATCAAACTCTTCAATTTAAGTTTGATGCTCGTGAATTAAACTTCGTAATGAATTACGTATGTTCACTCAGAGACTTGGTATTCATTTATTGTCCGAAGACATTAAGAATCCATGTCACTTTGAGTGCCCACACAGATTGTCTGATAAATTGTTAAAGAGCAGTGCAACGCGGCTTTCGCTCACCGTTGCGAGGTGGCGTATAATACGCTTTCCTCTTTCAGAGTCAACCTTATTTTCAGGTTTTTCTCTTCAACCGACCCGGCTGTTTGTGTGAAGTGATTCACATCTGCCGTGTCAGTGGGAGCGCATTATAGGGAGCTCCTCGGATATAGCAACCCTTAAAATACAAAAAACTTATCAAGCGTTCATAATTTGAACTTTCAGAGTGAAGCTCTATCGATAAAAACAAAGAAAACCCAGGCACCATGCGGTCTGGAGAGATCCATTATCAAACATGAATTTTCGCGAAAAATAACGCTACTCTCGTTATCTCCCTCCAGACCTCCCTTTTCTTTTCTTATGTCGTTACCTCAAGTGATGAATTAAGCAACACCCTTGACCCATGACAAGGCAGCGCGAGGTCGCGGCTTTCTATAATCAGGCCCGTTTCTTCTTATTGGTGTGAACCTATGGCTTATCAACTCAACATTAACTGGCCCGAGTTTTTAGAAAAGTACTGGCAAAAGCAGCCGGTAGTATTAAAGAAGGCTTTTGCGGACTTCATCGATCCGATTACGCCAGATGAGCTGGCAGGGTTGGCCATGGAGCCGGAAGTCGATAGCCGACTGGTGAGCCTGACGAACGGGCAATGGCAGGCCAGCAACGGTCCATTTGAACATTTTGATGGTCTTGGCGAAACGGGCTGGTCATTGCTGGCACAGGCCGTAAACCACTGGCACATGCCTGCTGCTGAACTGGTTCGTCCTTTCCGCGTGCTGCCGGATTGGCGCTTAGACGATCTTATGATCTCTTTTTCCGTACCGGGCGGCGGCGTTGGCCCGCATATCGACCAGTACGATGTCTTTATTATTCAGGGTATGGGTAGCCGACGCTGGCGCGTGGGCGACAAACTGCCAATGCGTCAGTTCTGTCCGCATCCCGCGTTACTGCATGTTGATCCGTTCGCACCGATTATTGATGAGGATCTGGAGCCTGGCGATATTCTGTATATTCCACCGGGATTCCCGCACGATGGCATTACCCATGAAACGGCGCTGAACTACTCCGTCGGCTTTCGTGGCCCTAATGGCCGCGATCTGATCAGCAGCTTTGCCGATTACGCGCTTGAGAACGATCTTGGCGGCGAGCACTACAGCGATCCTGATTTAACTTGCCGCGAACATCCGGGCCGGGTAGAAGAATATGAACTGGAACGTCTGCGCGGCATGATGATCGAGATGATTAGCCAGCCGGAGGACTTCAGGCAGTGGTTTGGGCGCTTTGCCACCACACCGCGTCACGAACTGGATATTGCACCAGCTGAACCGCCTTTTGAAGAAGAAGAGATTGCTGATGCCCTGACGGGTGGTGAAATGCTCACTCGCCTGAGCGGCCTGCGCGTATTGCACATCGGCGATAGCTTCTTTGTGAATAGTGAACAACTGGAGCCTACAGAACCCAATGCCCTGGACGCGCTTTGCCGCTATACCCTTTTGGGCAAAGATGAACTGGGTGAGGATGCGCTGCGCAATCCGGCCTTTATTGCCGAGCTGACCCGTTTGATTAACCAGGGCTACTGGTTCTTCGACGAATAGCATTTCAACATCAGTTCATATATATACCCTAAATAATTCGGGTTGCGGGAAGGCGGCAAGTAAGTGAATCCCCGGGAGCTTACTTAAGTAAGTGACTGGGGTGAGCGAACGTAGCCAACGCACATGCAAGCTGAAGTATAACGGGTATAGAAGGCGCGGATAACGCGCCTTCTGCTTTTATATCGCTATAGCATCATTTTCCGAGCAAAGTCTCGTACTGCCCCTGGAATTGCGGCGCGTTCCATGAACCATCAAACAAGGTGTAAGTGATATATCCTTTATTCAACCAGCCCGAGTCATTATCCCCTTCAGCGGGTTTCATCGCTTCCGGGTTCATCGTCTGTTTTGCCGTTCCGTCCGCCAGCAGTTCATAGCCAATCTGCGGCGCGGGGTATTGTTCATTCTCAATATAATGAACGCCTTTGATTTCAGCCGACGGCAGCGGCGGATAGTTGATACTCAACCCCGATCCCTGCGGCAAAATTGGACTACCCGGTTTATGAGCGGCATTAAGTTTATCCACCAGCGTAACGACATAATCCACCGAGTCAGGCCAATATTTATGAGTACTCGGCCACTTGTTTTTCATCTCTTCTTCTGTGAAACGATAGCCGATGCTGGCGGCAATCGCCGGGAAACCGTAGCGTAAGGCGCGAACCGCCGCGCTCACAGTACCGGAGTTAACCTGTGCCATACCGGTATTAGGACCATCATTGACGCCCGAAATCACCAGATCCGGCGGCGCGTCTTTCAGGACGCCCCACAGACCAAAATCCAGCGCATCAGCGGGCGTTCCGGGGAAGCAGTAGCGCTTGTCAGCAGCTTTTTTAACGTCAAAAACTTTCCCCGTCTTAAAGGTGATTGCCGAACCGATACCGCTCTGGTTGGTTGCCGGGGCCACCATCCAGACGTCATACCCTTTTTCCGCCAGTTTTTCCTGCAACGAAGTGGTGCCAACAGACTGGCAACCATCGTCATTAACCAGCAGTATTTTCAGCGGTTTTTCAGCAGCCTGAACTGAGGCGGCGGATAACGCCAGAATGGCGGCAGTCAGAATTTTCGTTCTCATCTTCATTCCTTATTGGGTAGCAGAGATATTTCTTAGGCGCAAAAAAAAAACCTAAGCCCCCTGCCGCAAGCCAAATTGGCGTACAGGGGGCTTAGGTTTTGCCTGTGGTCAGTAACAATCCCAAAGTGAAGGAAAAATAACGCCTGATGAGTGAAGAGTCCAGCGTGTGACGCTGTATTTTGTGACAGACATCAAGCACTGAATATTATTTCAATAAAAAATAACTAATTAATCCGAAATTCAATCATGAGAAACTTCTCAATTGCAAAATCAACTCCATGAAGATGATCACATTTATTGACATCAATAATCACAAGGGATGTTTTTTAGAATATTTGGTGATACCGTAGTCGATGTTGGATTGTTACTGTTAAAGAACAGGCGAAACCTACGTCAGAAAGTTCGAGCAAGCATGATGTTATTTCTGCTTCGCATCGGATATCTGAGGTAGGTTTTTTTTTGCTTATAAAAAGACCATGCAGATGGAGAATAATATGAAGAAGTGGCTAATCGCATTAATGATGACAGCAGGTGCGGCAACCTGTTCCGCCGCTGAGGTCAAAAATGATGACGGAGTAAATATCTATTTTGCCCGCCATGGCAAAACGCTGCTGAATACTTTTGACCGCGTTCAGGGTTGGGTAGATTCACCGCTTACCGAAGACGGTATCCGCGTCGCACGCTATCTTGGCGAAGGGTTAAAAGACATTCCATTTGATAGCTTCTATTCCAGCGATGCCGGACGCCAGCGAGAGACCATGCAGGTAATCCTTAAGCAAGCCGGAGTGAGTAATTACCAACTTACTGAATTAAGCGGCCTGCGCGAAGCGTTCTTCGGCGGTTTCGAAGGTGGCTATAACAAAGATATGGCCGACGCAGGGGCAAAACAGTTGGGTCTTAAAGATGGCGCCGCGCTTTTCAGCCAAATGAAGGCCGGCACTCTATCTGTTGATACCAACCAGAATGCACTAGCGGCTGCCGACTCTAAAGGGATGGCGGAAAATTATCAGCAGGTCAAAACGCGTACACAAGCAGCCCTGCATACAATCGTTGAAAACGCGCAGGCCCGCGGCGATAAAAACGTGCTGGCGATTTCATCCGGCACTGCAATGCAGATAATGATTTCAGATTTAACGGACGATAGCGCGAAAAACAAACCACTCGCCAATGCTGCCGTGGTTAAAATTGTTTATAAAGACGGAAAATATACCGTTCCTGAAATCGGCACCATGAAATATGTCGAAGCCGGAAAACAATCTCTCGATAAAAAATAAAACCAGCATTTAGTTATTCATTACTGCAGGCTGCAGGCGAAATTGTCTCGCCCGGATCGCTGCGTCCCTACTCTGGGGTTTATTATGAAAATCAATACAATTACAGTCGCCATTATGATGCTGGCTATTCCCACCAGCGTCTGGTCCTCCACGACCAAAAACAGCATTCAAGAACGCGATATGGTTAATACCGTGCTCGACGACCCGTTATTTAGCCAGTCGCACATGTCCTTATCTTTTAAAAACTACTGGAAATATCTCAAGGAAGAAGAAACCGAGCCGAAAAAGGTCCATAACGCCTGGGGTCAGGGCGTCGCAGTGGATTACCAGTCAGGTTATTTTGCCGATATTATCGGTTTTGATGCCACCTACTACGGGGCGATGAAACTCGGTGCCAGCGATTACTTTAACTCCCGTGGCGTACTCTACAATGACGGCAGCGGTAATAAAAAAAGTAACGCCGAAGGTTTTTCAAAAATTGGCCAACGCAACGTCAAGCTGCAATACCGCCTTGAGGATATCAACCTGAATGCCCGCTGGGGCTGGCAGACGATGAAAAACTACGGCGTCATCTCCAATTCCACCCGCCTCTCACCGACGACCTATTTAGGCTGGACCGGCGCGGTGAACTATGGTCCGTTTACGCTACGCGGTGCGTACATCGAAAGCTCGATGGATCGCAACTCGCCGGATAAGAAACGATTTCAGACCAATAGCGGACAATATATTAACCACATCGCCAGCGGCGACATTCTGTGGCAAAGCGAGCTCTTGAACATGCAGTACGCCTATGGTGAAAGCGATAACTATCTGCGCCGCCATATCCTGTTCACTAATCTTAAGCCAATGAAAGCACTGAATATTGGTACCCAGGTGTACGCCACCCATGCGCTGGATGAGTACAAAAACATGCCGGCCAATAAGCGTGATTTTGACGACGACGCCTGGCATATCGCTATGGACGTTAAGTGGCAGGCCGACAACTGGAGCACCAAATGGGGTCTTGGCTATACCGATGCCAATAAGGCTAATGAAGTGGGATTCTATCCACGTCACATGAGCAAAAACTCGCGCGGCACCTTTACCTCAATGGCCTATGCAGGTAATGACTATATGCGCGACGGCGAACTGGTGCTCTCCAATATGTCGGATTACAACCTGACGCCAGAGCTGGCTATCGGCCTGGCCGGTAACATTGCCCAGTTTAACTACCGTGGCAACCATGTTCGTACTGGCGAAATCAACGCCTTTAGCCGCTGGGTGCCAACGCATCCGAGGCTGAAAAACCTCACCGTCTGGGCGATGTTCGGACCGGGCTGGTCTTATAAAATGAATGGCAAAACCCCGGTGCTGACCGACGGCCATTACAGCCGGGCCAACTCGCTCTCCTCGGAAGTCATTATCGAATATAAGTTTAATCTGTTCTGATATGCTCGCCCCGCCGCCATTGGCGGGGCAAACCTTCACAAATTACTTCTTCACATCATTGAGTTCATCGTTATAGCTTTCCCGCGTCACGCATACGCAGAGGATAGTAATCAGCGCCATACAGGCAAGGAACAGCGAGATAGGCCACGACTCGCCGCCGGACCACACCAGCAGTAAAGTGCCGATCATCGGCGTTAAGCCGCCAACGATATTCGCCAACTGGAAACCTAACGACACGCCGGTATAGCGCACACTGGTGTCAAATAGCTCCGAAAAGAAGGCCGGCTGAACACTGAACATCATCCCCAGCCCAATGGAATAACAGAAGGTGGTGGCGAACATAAACATTTTCACCGAGCCAGAATCGATCATCCAGAACAGCGGGAAGGCAAAGATCAGCGTGATGGCAGCCCCTGCAAGATACACCGGGCGACGGCCAATTTTATCGGATAGCCAGCCAAAGAATGGGAAGGTAAAGATACCAACGAAGCTAGCTAACAGCAGGCCATTTAGCGCCGTTTCACGGGTGAAGTTCAGCTCTCTGGTGACGTACGACATGAAGAACGCCACCGTCAACCAACCCAGCACAATCTCCCCCATGCGCATGCCCATTGCCAGAAACACCGCTTTGCGATGGTGCTTCAGCACGGCGAGAATCGGAAACTGTTGTTCCGCCGCTTTCGGCGCGTTCTGCTGCTGTTTCTGATTTTCCTGGAATACCGGCGTCTCTTCAATGCGCGAACGGATAAACATGCCGACAAACAGCAACGCGATACTTAGCAGGAAAGGCACGCGCCAGCCCCAGGACATCAGGTCATCTTCCGGCAGCATCACCACCAGCGCGAAAACGGCAGTCGCAATAAACAATCCAAGCACGTTACCTAACTGGACAAAAGTACCAAAAAAGCCACGACGATTGCGTGGCGCATATTCGGTGATAAGCGTGGTCGCCCCGCCCCACTCGCCGCCGATGGCGAATCCCTGACAGAGACGCAGAAAAATCAAGATCAGCGGCGCGGCGTTGCCGATGGTGTCATAGCTGGGGATGAGTCCAATGCAGAACGTCGAGATCCCCATAATCATCAGCGATAGCACCAGCGATTTTTTTCGGCCAATCTTATCGCCGTAGTGGCCAAAAACGATGGCCCCGATGGGGCGGCTCACAAAGGTGATTGACAGCGTCAGGAAGGATACCAGCAGCGCCATCAGCGGTGAGAGATTGGGGAAAAAGAGCGACGGGAACACCAACGCGGCGGCGGTACCGTAAATAAAAAAGTCATAGAACTCGATGGTTGTGCCGGATAAACCTGAGCCTAGCACGGTGATCAGCTTTCTTCGTTCATGCTTTTGTAGCGATGTTTGTTCGTCTTTTGCAGGGGCAATGGCTGGCGAGGTAAGCATAGTCATCATTAAATCCTCTGTCCTGAATCATTATTGTTAAATCGGGCGGCGCCTGGCTAACCGCAGTGGCGAAGGGAAAATCGCCAGCAAGCTAACTCGAATTAGCTAATTATAACAAGATACAGAGATTCACAACGTGAATGCTAAAAGAGTGTGACCAGGATCGGTTAAATTTTAACACTCATGCAAATCACCGATGCCGGTAAGGCGATCTAAAAAAAGACATAACCCATTAAAAATAAATGAAATACTAGTTAATTAGTGTTCAAGAATAATCAATCCACTTCTCTTCACCTTTTTTTCCACCGCCTAAACGCTTTTACAGGCATTTGTCCTCCCACACTCAGAACAAATTAAATAAAAACTTAAATATCAATATTTTAATAAAACAATATTGATAGCCATCACAAAATCCCGGTAAAGGGTTTGTCCCTATCTTTTTTTTACCCTAATTTGCTAATTCGAGTTAGCTAATGAAATCAGCAACCAAAGAAGCGGCTGATACGGCACGAAACCATGCGCAGCACGATGAACGATAACTAAGCTACCTATCCCCTACAGGAGAAATTCACATGTTGAATTTAACGTTACCCGCGGAAGCCGAGTTTATTACCCCGAAATCAGGCGAAGTTTTGATGGTCACCAATGCGGATCTCCGCGAACCGGCTAACGTCACCTGCTGGCCCACACAAAAATTATTTGAACAACGTCTGGAAGCGGCGCTGGAAACATTAGGCTATCGGCTACGGCGCGCCCATCCGGTCAATGAGAGCCGCGGTCACGGGTTTATCAGCAGCCAGAAGGAAGGTAGCGATCTGTTCGCCCAAATAGATCCGGATGCACCGGTTATCGTCCTGCTGACCGCCTGGCAATACTCTCACCATCTTGCCCCTTCACTAGTGCATCACCGTGGCCCCATTTTGCTGCTCGCCAATTTCGATGGCACCTGGCCGGGCCTGGTCGGCATGCTCTGCATGGCCGGATGCCTCACCAGCCTTGAGCGTAACTACTCGCGGCTATGGTCCGAAACCTTTGCCGATGACGCGTTTATTCGCGGCTTAGAGACCTGGCTGCGCGATGGCCACCTCAGCCATAAGCTCGGCTATTTGCATCCGGTCGCCCCCAGCGCACCGCTGCTGGCCAGCGAAGCCGGGCAGATTGGCGTCAAAGTTGGGCAGTCGATCCTCAAACATAAAGCCATTGTCGGCCTGTTCGACACCTTCTGTATGGGGATGATCAACGGTGTCTTCCCGCAAAAAGCGATGATCGATGTGGGGATGCCGGTGGAGTCGCTATCGCAATCGGCGCTGCTGGTTGAGATGAATAAAGTACCGGCCGCCCTGCGCGAAGCCTGCCTCGACTGGTACGAAACTCGCGGAATGCAGTTTAAATTCGGCCCTGACAGTGCGCAGGATCTCACCCGGGAGCAGGTGCTGGAACAGTGTGCAATGATGATAGCTATGGCGCGTTTCGTGAAGCGATTCGGGCTGACGGCGGTTGGCGTGCAGTATCAACAGGGGCTCAAAGACAGCTGTGCGGCCTCTGATTTTGCAGAGGGCGCTATCGGCAACGCCGAGCGCTTCCCGATCCCGGATGAGCACGGCGAGATTATCTGCCCGGATGCGCCAATCCCCTGCATCAACGAGGTGGATATGGGCAGCGCCATCCCGCAGGTAATGCTGGCGAAGCTGCTCGGCGCGCTGGGTATGGAGAGCGAAACCACCCTCCACGATATCCGCTGGGGTAGCGAATACAACGGCACATTTTATTGGGATCTGGAGATCTCCGGCGCGGTCCCGTTCGCCCATCTGAAAGGCGGGATCGCCGGAGCCACCGGCTATCGCCAGCCGCCGATGTTCTTCCCCTACGGTGGTTCAACTATCGCCGGGCAGGGCAAAGCCGGACGCTTTATCTGGGCGCGCGCGCACTATGAAGGCACTCAGGTGATCCTGCATATCGGCACCGGTACCGCCGTCGAACTGCCGCATGATGAATTCGAACGCCGCCGCAAGGCGACCAACTACGAGTGGCCGCTACTCAACGCCGTTCTCGACGGGGTTTCGCGCGATGATTTAATGGCGGGACACCAAAGTAACCATCTCAGTCTGGCTTACGTAGAGGAGGAGGTTTTATCCGAAGTGCTGAACGCCTTTATTGCCCAGGCGCTGACGCAAAATATAAAAGTCTTTATCGCAGGCGATGCTCATTTATTAATGAAATAAAAACTGATTCGCTTATGTAATTTTTACGTTGTTAGCGATCCTGGCAAACATCCGCTTAATTCGTCTCTTTATCGCCCATAAAGAGCGGGTCAACGCGCATCTGTCCGGGCGGGCCTTTTGCTTGCCCGGACGAGAGAGGATTATATGTATCAGCAGCAACATATTGAATTTATTATCCAAAAGGCAAAGAAACGGCTCGACCTACAGGAAGCCCCCGGCTGTACCAAAGCGGGATGGCTAATGATCACCGCATTATTAATTGAGTCATGGGATATTTATTCCATGGCGTTTATCTTATTCGCCCTGAAAGATATTTATGAACCTAGCAGTTGGCTGCTCGGTTTTACCGCCGCCGGTACTCAGCTCGGCGCGGTTATCGGCGCGCTGCTCGGCGGCTGGCTGACCGACAAACTCGGACGGCGCAAAATTTTCCTCTGGTCGATGATCCTGTTCGCGATTTTCGCCGTGCTTCAGGGCCTGGCGCCCAATATGTACTGGCTGGCGATTATTCGCTGCCTCGCCGGGATCCCGGTGGGCGCGGACGTGGCCAACGGCTTTACCTACATCATGGAGGTGATGCCGAAAGGCAAGCGCGAAGTGATGGCGAACCGCTGGCAGTTTATGTTCGCGCTGGGAATTATCGCCGCTATCCTGCTGGTCACTACTCTGGTCGCGCTTGATGTTCACCCGGATATGATCTGGCGCATCGTGCTGGCGGTTCCGGCGATCCCTGCCTGTCTGCTGCTGTTTATGCGTCGGGAGTTACCGGAAACCCCAGCCTGGTTTGTGGAACGCGGCCGCTTTATCGAAGCTAAAAAAGCCTCCCGCGAATATTACGGCGAACAGGATGGCCGCCTGCTGGACGACATTCTACCCAACGAAAACGTCACTATCGCCGACCCGACGCTCAAAGAGACGTTGCACGATCTGTTCCGCCGCCCGTTTACCCGCCGCACAACCCTGTTCGGCTGGTTCTCCTGCGCCGTACAGTCGTTTGAAAACTATGCCTTCTCGTTCTTCCTACCGCTGATTCTCGTCACCATCGGTATTTCCGGACAGATTCAGAACAACCTCGCCCTGCTGGCGGTGAACTGCATCGCCGCGCTCTCGGCGTTCGTTGGCCCACTGCTGTTGCCGAAACTCGGCCATAAAGGGCTGAGCAAATACGGCTTCCTGCTGGTGACCATCGGTATCTCGATTTCGGCGTGGGGCGTCTATAGCAGCAGCTTCGCTTTTATCATCTTCGGCGCAGCGCTGATGCTATGGGGTCACTACTGGGACTCTGAAAGCGGGATGACGGTCATCTCCCTCGTGGCAAAACCGCGTTACCGCGGCGTGGCTTCCGGTATCGGCTACACCATCGTCAAGGTCACCGCCTTCGTCACGACTCTGGTATTCCCGGCCCTGTTTGAGGCAGTCGGCGTGCCAGTCGCCTCAATGATTATCGCTATCGCGCCGTTCTGCGCCTTCCTCGCCTCCATTTTCCTGCTGCCGGAAGTCTTCGGCCATGCGGTGGGCGACGAAAATGATCAAGAACATGACGCCAGCCCGGCAATCGTCCTGCAGGGTCATGAATCACCGGCCTCAACCTCTAAACATTAACCGCCCGGGCCGCAGAGGCGGCCCCCGCTGAACACATAAAGGAAGGAATCAGATGAACAGCACAAAAATGCCCGTGATTGAAAATATCGAACTGATGACCGCCCGCGTTCCGCTGCCGGAAGGCCCCTGGGGAGATCAGATTCACCACGTCACCGATATCGAAGTGGCGATTGTTGATGTCTACGGTTCAAACGGTCACGTTGGTACCGGCTTTAGCCACACTTCCGGCTGGTGTGGAAAAACCATCTCCGCGCTGATAGCCGAGATTATCCCGGACGTGATCGGCCAGCCGCTCTCGCCGCGCGGCCTGTGGCATCGTTCATATAAACACGTTCACGACGTCGGCGGCGCGGGCGTCACCACCCATGCTCTGGCAGCGCTGGATATTGCCTACTGGGATCTCCTGGGCAAAACCCTCAACGCGCCGATCATCGATATTATTGGCCGCGTTCGCGATCGCGTTCCGCTGTACGGCAGCGGCATCAACTTGCATCTGTCCATTGAGGAAGTGATCGACCAGGTCAAACGCTGGAAAAGCACCGGCTACCTGGCAGCGAAAGTGAAGGTCGGTAAACCGACGCTGGAAGAAGACGTGGAGCGGCTGCGCAAAATCCAGGAGGCCGTTCCAGGCTTCCCGCTGGCGGTTGACGCCAACCAGGGCTGGAACTTCCCGCAGGCGCTGCGCGCGTTCAAGCTGTTCGAGCCGCTCAATCTGTTATGGATTGAAGAGCCTCTGCCCTCCGACGATATCACCGGCCATCTCAAGCTTCGCGAACGCAGCACTACGCCTATCGCGCTGGGCGAAAACGTCTATAACTTAAACCAGTTCACGCAATACATCGAGAGCGGCTGTGCGGATTACATCCAGGCGGATCTCGGACGCGTCGGCGGGATCACCGGTTATCTGGATATCGCCGCCGTCGCCCGTGCGCACAACCTGCCGATGACGCCGCATTTTGTCATGGAGCTCAGCGCCAGCCTGCTGGCGACGGTACCGAATATCTCATACGCCGAAATGACCGACGGTGGACGCTGGAAGGATCTGCGCATTATCGCCGAGGCGGGCGAAGAGGTGGACGGCTACTACGTGCCGAGCGAACGACCAGGCCACGGCATCATTCTCGATCGTGACTATCTCGCAACACACAAAATCTAACCACTCAGTGATGGGGAAAGGACAATGGAAGACACGTTATTCTCAGTTAAAGACAAGGTCATCATTGTGACCGGCGGCCTTGGACAGCTGGGGGCGCAGTACGTGAAGACCTTACATGAGCGCGGCGCAAAGGTGGCGGCGCTAGCCACCCGTGTCGATGCCGCACGTATCGATCGCGTGCTAGGGGCGATAAAGGACTCCGACCGCCTGCTTTGCGCGGAAGTGAATATTACCGACAAAGCCAGTATTAACCGGGTTCTTGATAGCATCGAAGCAAAATGGGGCGTGCCGGATGGTCTGGTAAACAATGCAGGTGTTGATACCCAGCCCAGCGCGCCGCCGGAAGTGTCCGGCCCGTTTGAGGAGTTTCCGGAAGAGGTATTCCGCGAAGTGGTGGAAGTGAATCTGGTCGGCACCTTCCTGATGACTCAGCAGGTTGGCAAGCGTATGAAACTGGCCGGCAAAGGCGGTTCGATTATCAACGTCGGCTCGATCTACGGCGTGGTCTCCCCGGTGCAGGATATCTATAGCTATAAAAAAGAGGACACCGGCATTCCTTTCGTTAAACCGGTGGCCTATTCGGCGGCAAAATCCGGGCTGTATAACTTTACCCGCTACTGCGCTACCTACTGGGGCCGCGACGGCATTCGCGTCAATACCCTGACCCTTTCCGGCGTTGAGCGTAGCGACCAGGATCCGCGTTTTCAGAAAAACTACACCAACCGTATTCCGATTGGACGGATGGCAAAACCCCATGAGTACAACGGTGCGGTGGTGTTCCTGCTCTCCGACGCGTCGGTCTATATGACCGGCTCCAACGTGGTGGTGGATGGAGGCTGGACCGCATGGTAAACGATAAATGGCAGGTTTTCCGCGGCATTATCTCCGCCGTGGTGACGCCGATGCACGCCGACGAGTCGGTAAACTATGCGGCGCTGGACACCCTCGCCCGCGCCCAGCTGGCGCGCGGGGTTGAAGGCTTTTACTGCTGCGGCTCCTCCGGAGAGGGGCCGTTACTGCGTTTCGATGAGCGCAGGCAGGTGCTGGCAACGCTGGTACAGGCGGCGGAGGGCAAAGTGCCGGTGATCTCCCACGTCGGAACACCGCGCACCCGGGATGCCGTCGAGCTGGCAAAAAGCGCCGAGCAGGACGGGGCCAGCGCGGTATCGCTGGTGCCGCCCTACTACTACAAATATAGCCGCGAGGAGATTATCGCCTACTACCGTCGGGTACTGGACGCCATTTCGATTCCGGTGATTTTGTATAATATTCCGCAGTTTACCGGCGTCGAGCTTGACCATCAGACCGCCGAAGCGCTGCTCGGCGACGAGCAGGTGCTGGGGGTGAAGCACACTTCGCATAACCTCTACTCGCTGGAGCGGATGATCGCCCGCTATCCGGACAAAGTGTTCTTTAACGGTTTCGATGAGATCTTCCTTTCCAGCCTCGCGGCAGGTGCGACGGCCACCGTCGGCACCACGGTCAACCTCCAGCCGGAGTTGTTTCTCGCTCTGCGCAGCGCGTTTAAGCAGGGCGATATCGCCCGGGCGCAGCGCTTACAGCAGCAGATTAACGAAGTCGTGGAAAACCTGGTGGCGCGCGGCGTGTTTCAGTCGGCGAAGTATCTTGCCGGTAAAGAGACCGTCGAAACAGGACCAACCCGCGAGCCGTTTGTGGCGCTGACGGCGGCGCAGAAAGGGGAGCTGGATGAACTCTATCTGCGCTTACGGGGGTATATCGCCGATGCCCGGCAATGACAGGCTGTGTACCCAGAACCGCCTGAACGATAGCGCCGTTTGCCAGCAGGTGGCGCTGTTTTTACAGGAGACCGAAGGCGATGCACAGACCAAGGGCCTGGCGATAGCGGTGGTGGGGCCGGAGGGCGAGTTTATCGCTTTCGGCGCACACGCTCGCTGTCCGCCGCTGCCGCGTCAGCTGGCACAGCGCAAGGCCTGGACTGCCCTGCGCTTTCGCCGTCCGACGGCAAGGCTTGCGGAAGAAGTCAACGTTGGCACTCTACGGCTGGAGATGTTTCACGACCCGCAGCTGCTGGCAATGCCGGGCGGCGCGCCGGTGATGCTTGATGGGCTGGCGATAGGCGGCGTTGGGATCAGCGGCCTGCCGCCGGAGTTAGACGCCGAGTTGGCAGCACAGTTTGTTCAGCGCCTGATTGCGTAATCGTTCCCGGAGGCGGTGCTGCGCACCTGTCCGGGCTACGCGTCATATGCCAGCTCCGACGCTCTTTCCCCCCTCTCTCTTCCTGGGAGAGGGTCTTTTCCGACCCCCACTTAACTCCGTTGATTTTCCACCGACAAAGGGCGGTGAATGAGCGTCATCGGCACCGTGATCTTCACGTCGGCATTTTCGCCCTGCAGCTTCTGCTGCATCAGATGAAACGCGTGCTGGGCCCAGGCGTCTTCGTCCTGACGCATCGACCACACCGCATTCGGCAGGAACCCTAACATTTGATGTTCATCGAAGGTGCCTATCGGGATATCCGACGGAATAAAACCATATGTTTCCCGCAGCGCGCTCAGGGTCCCTTCCAGAATCGGCAACGATGAGGCGATAAATGCCTTCGGCGGCTCCCGATGCTGGCGGAGAAAATCGAGCATCAGCTGCTTACCCTCTTCCTGACGGTTATGGCTGGCCGACAAAATCCACTCTTTCCCGGCGGGCAGTTCGCTCAGGTAGCCCTGCAAACGACGCTGGATCGACGGCTGCTGGGTATCCCCGGCGATAAAAAAAATCGGCGAAACGTCTACTGCCTGGGTCATCGCCTGCACCAGCTTTTTACTGCCGTTGTAGTTATCACTCACCACCAGCGATACGTCGCTCTCACCAAAATCGCGGTCGAGCAGCACCA
The DNA here is from genome assembly GCF_003261575.2 of Klebsiella huaxiensis. Lineage (GTDB taxonomy): Bacteria > Pseudomonadota > Gammaproteobacteria > Enterobacterales > Enterobacteriaceae > Klebsiella > Klebsiella huaxiensis. The sequence goes on from NZ_CP036175.1 coordinate 5,280,311, forward strand.
GCGGCCGCTTACGCGCCACCTTCTGATGATGCAACTGCGTTTCCCGGGTAGAAGGCACCACAAAGAGCCCATCGACATTACGCGCCAGCAGGCCTTCAACCAGACTGTTTTCATGCTCGCTGTCGCTGTAGGTACAGGCGATCATTAGTTGATACCCTGCCTGACGGCAGCAGGCTTCCAGCTTTTCCGCCAGGGTGGAGAAAAACAGGTTCGACAGGCGTGGGATCACCAGCCCTAAGGTCTCGGTTTTATTCAGCTTCAGGCTGCGGGCGATATGGTTAACGACCAGCCCATTCTCAGCAACGTAATCATTAATACGCTGCTGCGTTTTGGCGCTGATGCGATACTGCTCAGCTTTGCCACCTAGCACGAGGCGCACGGTGGTAATCGAGATTTCCAGCGCCCTGGCGACTTGCTCAACGGTTTTGGCCATAAACTCATTTTCCATAACGAACAGAACGGCTTAATCATAAACTAATTCGAGTTAGCAATACATTAGCTGAGCTGTTATTTTGAACAATGCGTCAACATGGCGAGTTAATGACAATTATTGTGCTGGTATTTGCGCCGGTCAACGACCTGCGCAAGCGAATCAGGGCAGCATTTTACCGCGCACGACCACTTTACCCGGTTTGCTCTCCGGGTCAGTCACCCGGCGAATCGCCAGATTCAGCGCCTGCCAGGCGATCTCCTGCAGATCGTGAGAAACGCAGGGAAAATGGAAACCGTAGATCCCGGCATGGGAGACTTCATCAATGCTGAACAGAGAGACCTGTTGCTTAAGATCTAATTGATGCTCAAGGCAGGCTTTGATAATCCCCAGCGAGATCTGGTTATTGCAGCCGACGAAAAAATCCGGCGCCGGGTTGTTAGCCAACCAACGGCTGGTCTCCTGCCACGCGATATCCATAAAGAAGTCCGCATACAGGACTTCGAAAGATTCAACTTTCCCCAGCAGCGCCGCCTGTAGACCCGTGACCCTCTCCCTGGCGACATTGGAGTTTTCCGGCCCGGAGACCACCACCACGCGCTGCGCTTTCTGCTCCAGCAGCCAGCGACCAGCCTGCAGGCCGCAGTCGAGATTATCGATATAGACCCCGCTACAGTGGCGGTCATCAAGCTCCCTGTCCACCAGCACCACCGGAATATTGAGCATTTCCAGCCGCTTAAGATAGGACGGACGATACTGATGATCGTTGGAGATCACCGACAAAATGATCGCATCGACGTTATAGCCGATCAGCTTTTCGATAATCCGATCTTCGCTCTCCTGAGATTCATAGGAGTCGAACACCAGCGTGTCGTAGCCCATCTTTTGCGCTTCGAGGGTGATAAGCCGCGTCAGGCCACCAAAAAAGGGGTTGGCCATATCGGGATTGACGATACCGATGGTTTTGCTGGTTTTCGCCCGCAGATTGCGCGCGGCAGCATTGACTACATAGCCAAGGCTGGCCGCCGTTTCGCGAATGCGCTGCAGCGTTTCCGGATGCACTTTGTCCGGCTGAGAAAATGCCCGCGAGGCAGTAATTTTACTGACGTTTGCCTGCGCGGCGACGCTAGCCAGCGTCGCCTTCCGTCCACGACCGACTGCCAAATGCAGCTCCTTAGTTAAAAAGCATCATTTTGTATCATTTACGTTATCATGACAGAACTCTCACTATGATGCTAACACTTTACTCCAGCCAGACGATTTACTCTGGGATCGGTAAAAACATCCAGTTCATCGCGGCTTTCGGAAGAAAACTCCGATACCACTGCCCCATGCTCTCCGGCCTGAAACCAGTGGCGGGTGTTGGGCGCGATAGTGTACTGCTCACCGGGGCGAAGTCGAATGTAGCGATCGCAGGTATACCACGCCTCACTGCCTTCCGGGACCTGACATATCGGTTCGCCGCTGGCGTCATTCGGCGTCAGGCTAGGGTCGTCGACAAACAGATAAACCTCACCCCAGCGGCAGCGGAAGGTTTCCTGCTTACCGGGCGTCCCGGCGAAAGGCGGGTGCAAATGCTCCGGACACGTCTGGCGTGGAAACAGCACCAGCTCTTTGGCGCAGTAGCGCGGCGAGTTGGTGTACGTCAGAAGCTGCAGGCCGGAAAGCGGGTAGTCAGGCAAACCAAATGTCGCAATTTCAATATGTTGCCTTTCCTCGTTCGTTAAAACGATCTCAGCTAATTGCAGGAAATGAAGCGTGCGTTGAACGGCATCAGTCGGTGTATTCATCGTATCCTCTGTTTTTAAAACGGTATCGTTAACACTACCGCCAGCATTTAACCCGCCATTAAGGTTTCATTTCCGTGATATGAATCGCTTCAGTAAGTTACATTAGATCATCATGATTAACATATTTTGAATATTTTTAACCTCAGTCACAGTTTTTACTTCATATTTACTCCAGGATCGTCGCACCAAAATGATACCGATACCATCAAAATGATTACAAAGAGAGGTCACATGAAAGCATTAGTGTTGGCAGAAGCCGGTAAAATCGCTATCGAAGATCGCAGCTTTGACGAAGTGCTCGGCGACAACGATGTACAAATCAAAATTCACTCCGTCGGCATTTGCGGTAGCGACGTGCATTACTACCAGCACGGACGCATTGGTCCTTTTATCGTTGAAGCGCCGATGGTACTCGGGCACGAAGCAGCAGGCGTGGTGCTGGCAACGGGTAAAAACGTCACCCACGTTAAAGCCGGGGATCGTGTTTGCATGGAGCCGGGGATCCCGGATTTTAACTCTGCGCAAACCCGCGCAGGGATCTACAACCTCGACCCGGCGGTACGCTTTTGGGCCACCCCGCCGATCCACGGCTGCCTGCGTGAAACCGTAATTCATCCAGGCGCGTTCACCTTCAAATTACCGGATAACGTCAGCTTTGCCGAAGGTGCGATGGTCGAGCCGCTGGCGATCGGAATGCATGCTGCCACCAAAGCAGGGATCAAACCTGGCGATATCGCCCTGGTGATCGGTGCAGGTCCTATTGGCGTTGTCACCGCGTTGGCAGCGCTGGCGGGCGGCTGTTCCGATGTCATCATCTGCGATCTGTTTGATGAGAAGCTGGCGGTTGCCGCCAACTATGAAGGCCTGCATGCGGTGAATATCAAAACCGGCGATCTGGCAGGTAAAGTCGCTGAGCTGACCAGCGGTAACGGCGCAGATATCGTCTTCGAATGCAGCGGTGCAAAACCAGCAATCGCCACCCTGGCTGAACACGCCGCGCCGGGTGCGACCGCCGTACTGGTGGGGATGCCGATCGATGCCGCGCCGATGGATATCGTCGCCGCCCAGGCCAAAGAGATCACCTTCAAAACCATCTTCCGCTACGCCAACATGTATCCGCGCACTCTGCGTCTGCTGAGCAGCGGCAAACTGCAGGTACAGCCGCTGATTAGCCAGACCTATAAGTTTGTCGACAGCGTCGCCGCCTTCGAACGCGCCGCCGCCGGTCATGCATCCGATATCAAAATTATGCTGGAAATGGAGTGATCCCATGGCGCTCTATGCTGGCATAGACTGCGGTACGCAGGGGACAAAAGTGGTGATTGTCGACAGCCAACAGGGCGCGATCCTCGGTGAGGGCAGCGCGCCTCACCGCCTTATCAGCGACTCTAACGGGCGTCGCGAGCAGGAAGCCGACTGGTGGATCGAGGCGCTCATCGTGGCCTTCCACCAGGCCGTAGCCCAGGCGCAGGTCGATCCTCTGGAGATTCAGGCGCTGGGCGTTTCCGGCCAGCAGCATGGCTTTGTGCCGCTGGATGAGCAAGGCAACGTGCTGCACAGCGTGAAGCTGTGGTGCGACACCGAAACTGCGGAAGAGAACGCCCTGCTGTTGCAACAACTCGGCGGCGTTGAGGGATCGCTGGCGAAGCTTGGCCTGATGGTTGCCACCGGCTACACCGCCTCAAAAATTCTCTGGTTTAAGAGCCACCATCCGGCGCTGTGGGCACGACTGCACACCGTGCTGCTGCCCCATGACTATCTGAATTTCTGGCTTACCGGTGAGCGGGTCGCCGAGTACGGCGATGCCTCCGGCACCGGCCTGCTTAACGTCCGCACCCGCCAGTGGGACAAAGCCACGGTGGATCTTATCGATAATACCGGCCGTTTGTGGCAAGCGCTGCCGCCGCTAAAAAGCGCGGAGAGCTGCATCGGAACCTTACGTCCGGAAGCCGCAGCGAAGCTCGGCCTTAGCCCGGCAACCCGCGTCTCGACCGGCGGTGGCGATAATATGATGGCGGCCATCGGCTGCGGCAACATCGCGGCGGGCACGGTCACCATGAGCCTCGGCACCTCCGGTACGCTGTTTGCGTGGTCCGGCGAACCGGTCAACGCGGAATCCGAAATGATTGCCGGGTTCTGCTCCAGCACCAACGGCTGGCTGCCGCTGATTTGCACGATGAACGTCACGTCGGCCACGACCGCCATTCAGACGTTGCTGAACGAGGATATCGCCGGTTTCAACGCCCTGCTGGCCCAGGCCACACCGGGCGCGGGCGGCGTCGAGATGCTGCCGTTCTTCAACGGCGAACGGGTTCCGCAGCTACCGCACGCTCGCGCCAGTCTGCATAACCTCGATAGCGATAACTTTACCCGCGCCAACCTTTGCATGGCAGTCGTGGAGAGCGCCACCTATGGCCTGCGCTACGGTATCGAACTGTTCCGCCGTCAGGGCATCGACGCCCGCGAGATTCGTCTTACCGGCGGCGGCGCGCGCAGCGCTGGTTGGCGGCAGATTGTTGCCGACGTGATGGGCTGTCCGGTGGTATGCCTGAACGTCAAAGAAGCGGCGGCCCTGGGCGGCGCAATTCAGGCTATCTGGGCCACCAGCCTGGCGGATCGCCCCGAACAGGACGCCCGCGCCCTGCTGGCTGAACTGTGTCAGCGCTTTGTTTCATTAGACCCGGCAACCCACACCCGACCGGACGCCAGTCGTCAGGAACAGTACGACGCACTTTATCAACGGTATCTGCAACGCCTGCAGCAGGCTTATCCGGAGGTACAACTGTGACGCGCGATCCGCATACTCAACAGCCCGCTTATCTGCTGGAAGTGACCGGCGTTCGGAAAACCTTCGGCCCGGTAGTAGCGTTAAAAAACGCTGAATTCTGTCTGCGTCGCGGCTCCATTCACGCACTGTGCGGCGGTAACGGCGCGGGCAAATCAACGTTTCTCAGCATTCTGATGGGCTTTATTCAGCCCGATGGCGGCGACATCTTTATTAACGGCCAGCGGCGCGAGTTTCATCATCCTCGCGAAGCGCTGGAGGCTGGGGTGGCCATCGTTCAGCAGGAGCTGAGTGCCATTCCGGACCTGACGGTGGCGGAGAACATCTGGCTGGGCCGCGAGCCGAAGCGCTTTGGCTTTGTCGATTTCACCACCCTTAACCAGCGCACAACCGCCCTGCTGAAGGAGCTGGAGTTCAACATTAGCGCGACGGAGAAGATGCGTAATCTGAGCGTCGCCGAGCAGCAGCTGGTGGAGATCGCCAAGGCGCTGTCCCATGCCAATGCCGACATCATCATCATGGATGAGCCAACCTCGGCAATTGGCGAAGAGGACGCGCAGAAGATCTTCCAGACCATCAAGCGCCTGGCGGACAAAGGAAAAGGGATCATCTACGTCTCGCATCGCCTGTCGGAAATTTTCCAGATTGCCGATAGCTACACCATTTTTCGCGACGGTACCTACATCCATGAAGGCTACATCGCGGATATCACTCGTGAACAGCTGATTGAGCACATCATTGGCGGCGAGTACGACAGCGAATTCGCCAAGTTCAACCAGCCTGGCGATGAAGTGATGATGGAGGTGAAGAACCTGCGCTGGCGCAACAAGATCAAGGATATCAGCCTGCAGCTTAAGCGCGGCGAGATCCTCGGCATCTACGGCCTGGTCGGATCCGGGCGCAGCGAGTTTCTCGATCTGGTGTTCGGCATTCAGCACGCTGACAGCGGCACGATCCAGATGGGTGAAAAGACGCTTGGCCGCCACTCGCCAAAAGAGGCGATCGGCTGCGGTATCGCTTATGTCACCGAGGATCGTAAAGATACTGGCCTGGTGCTGTGCCGCTCGGTCAGCGAGAACATCAATATTTCGTCGTTCGGCGCCATCAGCCGCGGCGGATTTATCAATGAGAAACAGGAGCAGGCGCGCACCAGCGAGATGATTAAACGCTTCAACGTCAAAACCCATGACGGCGAACAGCCGGTAGGCAACCTCAGCGGCGGGAACCAGCAGAAGGTGGTGCTGGGACGCTGGGCGCTGCTCGACCCGGAAGTGCTGCTGCTGGATGAGCCGACGCGCGGGATCGACGTCGGCGCAAAAAAAGAGATCTACCGCTTTATGTCGGAATTCGCCCTGAAAAATAAGGGGATCATCATGGTCTCGTCCGAACTGTCGGAAATTATCGGCATGAGCGATCGCATTCTAGTCTTTCGCGACGGCCAGCTAGCCGGAGAGCTAACGGCAGCCAATGCGACCCAGACCGAACTGATGAAACTCGCGGTTTAACAGAGAGATAAAACATGAACAGTACCAACTCCTTAACATCCGGGGTTTCGTTTTTCACCCGCAATAAGCGCCGTATGCACAAATACGGCATTATCATCGCGTTTTTCGTCCTGTGCCTGATCGTGGCGCTGATTGGCGAGTACCAGGTTTCCCAGGGTGCCTGGAGCAGCAACTATTTTCTCAGCAATGAAAACATGCTGATCGTTCTGCGTCAGGTGTCGATCAACGGCATTCTGGCAATTGGCATGACCTTCGTCATTATTACCGCCGGGGTGGATCTGTCGGTCGGATCGGTGCTGGCGCTCAGCGGGATCGTCGCCGCCCGTTTCGCCACCAATAACAGCGGACTGGCCATCGGCGATACCGCTACGGCGGTGATCATGCCGCTGATCGTAGCACTCGGTATCGGCATCGTTTGCGGGCTGATTAATGGCACGGTATTAGCTCGTTATCGTTTACAGCCGTTTATCGTCACCATGGGGATGCTTTCCGCCGCCCGTGGTTTGACCATGCTGACCACCAACGGCAACCCGGTTTCCCAGCTTAATAACGATTTCCGCTGGCTGGGCAATGGTTACGTCGGCGGCATCCCGGTGCCGGTGATTATCTTTATTTTGCTGTTCGCCCTCGCCTGGCTATTGCTGAATAAAACCATTATTGGCCGCTACGTCTACGCCGTTGGTGGCAACCCGAAAAGCGCCCGTACCTCCGGGATCAACGTCGTGCGCATCAAGGTGCTGGTGTATACCCTGTGCGGCGCGCTGGCAGGTATCGCCGGGCTGATCCTCACCGCACGAACCGGTTCGGCGCAAACCAACGCCGGAGCGGGCTATGAGCTGGACGCTATCGCCGCAGTAGTGATTGGCGGCACCAGTATGGCGGGCGGCGTCGGTACGCTGGTCGGCACCTTCTTCGGCGTGCTGATTATCGGAGTGATGAACAACGGCCTCGACCTGCTCGGCGTGCAGTCGTACTACCAACAAATTATTAAAGGCGCCCTGATCGTGGTCGCCGTTCTGCTCGACCCATCGCGTAAGCAACAGCGCGATTAATTAACCTGCAAAACCCCTACAGGAGAGAATAATGAATAAGACCAAAATAGCGTTGTTTGCTTCAGCCATGATGATGGGAAGTCTGGCGGCCGCTCAGGCGGCGCCGGTTAAAATTGCGGTGCTGATGTACGGCAACAAAGCAGAATTCGTGCAGTTGATGGAACGCTATGGCAAGGAACATCCGGCGGTGAAAAGCGGCGAAGCGGTGCTGACGTTCTATGACGGGCGCTACGATGCGTCAGTACAAAACGACCAGGCGGCCACGGCGCTCCAGACCCGCACCGATGCGATTATCGTTAACCCAATGGATTTCGAGGCTAACATCGATATCGTCACCAACGCCAAAGAGGCCAAAGTTCCGGTAGTGGTGACTAACGCCCGTCTTAACACCGAAGAGATGACCTCGGAAGTGGTCTCTAACGATGAACTGGGCGGCTATCTGGAAGCTAAAGCGGTGCTGGATAAACTCGATTGTAAGAACCATAAAGTAAACGTCGTGATCATCGAAGGTCCGAAAGGCGGCAGCGGCGAGATCCAGCGTGGTAAAGGCAACGACAAGGCTATCGCGGAGTGTGGCGCAGGCCAGGTGACGGTGCTGGAGCGGAAGACCGCGAACTGGTCGCGCGCTGAAGCCCAGCCGCTGATGGAAAACTGGCTGCAAAAACACCGCGGTAAAATCAACGGCGTAATTGGCCAGAACGATGAGATGGCGCTAGGGGCAATTGAAGCCATTAAGGGCGCGGGGCTGAACGTCAAAGACTTTGCTATCGCCGGCGTTGACGGCGTCTCCGATGCTATCCACGCGGTGCAGGCCGGAGAGATGGTCTCTATCCTTCAGGATGCGAAAGGCCAGATGCAGGGCTCTATCGACGTGGCCCTGCGGGCGGTGAAAGGCGAGAGCTACCAGCCGCAGTCGGAAATCTGGAAGCAGTACGCTAAAGACCTGAAATGGGATGGCGGTACGCAGAAGCACTACTATATTCCGTGGACCGTGGTGACCGCTGACAACGCGCAGCAGCTGCTGGACGCGCGTAAGTAATAATCTGTACCTCCTCTTCTCCTCCGGCGCTTTCCTTGATGGGTATGCCGGAGGAGATATTTTTGCCTCGTTATTTCAGCACGTTACTTTCCAGGTTTAACATCGGTTACCCAGGTGGGGAGATCCCAGGTACCGCCCAGGCGCAAATACCGACACATTCCGGTTGTTGCCTCGCGGCTTTTGCGAAACGTAGTGCCATCCCAGACCCAGTTTGCCATTCCCCAGCAATCCCCCAGACCGCGTCCTTTCTGGCTCATGAAAATCTCACCCTCGCCATACTCCGAACCTGAAACGGTAATAAGAGCGGGATTGCCTTCAAGCTTGCTATCAACCACCCAATAACCGTACCCCTCGTTATATGCCGCCCGCCAACACAGCGCTGAAATCAGCGAGTGGGCGTTATCCAGCGGCGTCAGACTAATGGTTTCTGCTTCCTCTCCCTCTTCTGGCTGGATGCGATCGCACCAGTCATCTTCAGTCAGGGTTGCCAGAAGTTTGGGCTTGAGTACCGCCAGTTCAGGCGCTGTCAGCGCTCTTTCCTGAGCCTTCTCAGGCTTAACCTGGTTAATCACCGGCGCGGGAACCGCAGCCCGGACGCTGCTCTCCGGTTTATCGCCTTTTTTGGTCAGCGCGCCCGGCGTGCCGATTCGCCCCTGAACATCGTCCATTTTCAGCAGCACCGCATAAGCCCCGTCACCGGAGAGCACAAACGGATCTGACCCGCCTTTAAACTCGATTTTTCCACTGCCTTTGACCGCATTAATAATGTCCCGGACCTGTTTGTCCGACAGTGGCCAGCTCTCTTTTCCGGGCTTCACTTCGCCCGCTGGCTGGTCATTGATCCACAGCGTCAGCTTTTCAGGATAAACATCGCTATCGGTAACCTCCGCCAGCATCAGCTCTCCTGATACCACAGTACCCGCCCCGGCCTGACGAGTGAGTAATACTGAGCCACCGGTACCTTCGTTGGGACTGTATCCCGCAGCCCGACAGGTCAGCGTGTTATCACAGACCACCTCCCAGTCTTTATGGCTAAATGAAATTCCGCTTTTTTCCGCCAGCGCAGGGGCGCTGAGCGCCGCTAATGCCAGTAATCCTGTCCAAACTCCCTTTTTCATAACGTATCTCCCTACCGGATAATTTTCCGTAGTCTGAACAATGCCCACGCCGGAGAGAAGTGTTTTCCCTTCTCTTTGGATCTTTTCAGACAATATCAGAGATAGCCCTTTTCTTTCGTCGAACATTCTCACCTTGCGACCCGTTCAGTTGATGGGGTGGAAATATATTTTTTCGATATCATCCAACATCATCTGATTATCAAAAAACATCATCCAACGTGATATTTAATCGTCTTGTGATATTTCACTCTGTCGCGTTTTTCTGGTTGTTTTTATTCTCTCACTTCATCTTTATAATTCATTTATGAATTGCGCCGTTTGGCTATTAACAGTGTCTTTCTACTGTTTATGAATTTGGATTCACATTCGCTATCACGTTATAAATCAAATGAAGATATATAGATTTTTGTGCCTGTTGCCATCGTTATTTTTAGGGCTAGCGTGCGCCGCCAGCGCATACACCATCGATAATTGTGAAGTGGGCTGCCCTGCCGCCGGAGGTTGCCCAAAGCCTGAAGACTCATAAAGGTGCGCTGGCGAAGGTATTGGGCTGCTCTTGATTTGATATTTCCATCCTGATTCAGGTATTAAATTTATATTATTGCTCGAGACTGTTTTTTGGTTATTTCAACAATTGCTCAATAACTGGCAAGGCTGTTTTATTTATTCTTAACATACAGTTGAACGCGTTTATTATATTTGATTAAATTCTGGATTTTGCGTTTATTACTGGTTAGGTTTACAGGTATTATTTAGCGCGGTGCGAATGTGCGCCAACAAACCCGCACCGCTCATCACAATTACTATTATGAAGGAAGAGTGTAAGTATCCCGCATAATCGTGCCATTCACATTTAGAGATCCTCCGGCATAATCAATCTGCCAACAAAGGAGATCGCTATGCGTAAAGCCCGTTTTACTGAGCATCAGATCATTGCCGTAATTAAATCGGTTGAAGCCGGACGAACCGTTAAAGATGTCTGCCGGGAGGCTGGTATCTCTGAAGCTACCTATTACATCTATGGACTACCCGTCTCTTCAGCGATTAACACTCTCAGTGCAATCTGCGCCAGGTCTCTCAGATATTCGCTTTCCGGCGAAGTCGGTTTTCGCGTGATCATGTGTCGTGCCGTCTCGATGAGTTTGTCGCAGCGTTCGTCAGTGAATTCCCTCACTGCCGCCTCCGTTCCCAGTGCGATTTCCGTCCGGAAGCACGTTGCTCATGGCTGAAGAACCTCAGTACATAGTGCAGAAAATCATGCTTCGGTATCCCGGTGGCGACCGCGGCCACACCGATAAAGACATCGTTGGCCTCGTAGCTGTCCACCGACAGTTCATCCCCGGATATATGTGCCGAGGTGCAGCAACAGCTGAAGGCGGCTCATTCTGCAGCTTTTCCAGTGATTTGATTTGCCCCACAGGGTGGAGAAATTGTCTTCCCTAACCTGGATGATTCGTTCTGGCAGAGCCATTGCGTGTGCTAGCCGGATGCTGCCCAGAATCCCAATGGTATGTTTCATCATCTGCACCGCGCTTTATCTGTCATTTCAATTGATACTATCACCTTGATGCCTATGTAAAAAATGTCATTTTCTAAGCGGCTATGCGTAAAAGTTATCGCCTGACAGACGCGAATCGGTTTACACAGACTGCTGTCTGCGCTCCCGGACACCGACGACGTACCGGTTTCTGTGCCTTGCCTCGCTAAACAGTGACTAAACAGCGAATACCCCGTTTCGGTTTTGTAACACTCCCCCGTAAATTAGCGATACCCGCCACAAAATTCACATATCACTCACCTTGATGAAAGGACGCATATTGCATTTGCACAGTGAGTCAGATAGCGTCTGTAACGTTACACTAAAACGTTACAGAAAATAAAATCAGCGACTTTTTCGTTAAACCAGCTGGCTGCGTCCGCCCTGCCAGATGGCGTTATCACGACCTCTACACTATGAGAAAGGATAATCATGATGAAAACAACATCGTTTCGTTCAGCCAGACGTTTTCTGGCACTCGCTTGCCTCAGTAGCGCCCTGATTGCAGGCAGTGCGCTGAGCGCTTCAGCACAGGCAGCAATCAATTTTCGTGTTTACTCGTCTCTGCCTGGAGATGACTCCTCTGCGCACTATATTTGGTTCAACCGTTTCCAGGAAAACATTAATAAAAACGAGAAGTTAAAGGGACAGATTAAGCTTAATTATTTCGCCAACGCCATGCTGGGAAAAGAAGCCGATGCCACACAGCAGGTCCGTATCGGCGCCATTAACATGATGATTTCAGGTACTTCAATCTGGGCTACGTTGGTTCCTGAAGTGGGTGTGCTGGATCTGGGTTATCTGTTTAAAGACTATGACCAGGTCGGGAAAGCGCTGGACGGCAAAGCCGGTGAGCAGCTTTCTAAGTTAATGATGGATAAAGCAAACGTGATGGTGCTGGGCTATGGCTATAACCTCGGCGCACGCAACGTGTACACCAAAAAGGCAATTGAAAAGCCGGAGGATTTAAAGAATCTGAAAATCCGCGTGCTACCGGTACCTAATTTTATCGCCACACTGAATCACATGGGGGCGGTGGCTATTCCCATGCCGGGCGGGGAAGTCTATTCCAGCCTGCAAATGGGCGTAATCGATGGCGTCGAGCATGATGCGCCCACCATCTACGCCAGCAAATATTATGAAATCATCAAAAATGGCACGCTGACCCGCCATAGCTATAACCCGCTGATGATTGCCATGAATAAGAAGAGCTTCGAGCAGATCCCGGAGTCATTACGTGCTGACGTGCTGGCCGCAGCGAAAGAGGCCACGGAATACGAACGCCAGCAGGCCAGCCAGAAAGAACTGGAAGCGATTAAAAACCTGGAGGCGAAAGGCGTCACTTTCCGGGAAACCGATCGCGCATTCTTCGCACAGGCCGTACAGCCTGTCTGGAAAGCCTTCCTGGATAAATACCCGGATCTGAAACCTATGGTGGACGAGATCAGCGCCGCAGCGCCGAGCGCCAAACCATAAGCCGTGCATCGTCGGCCTGCCAGGTTTAGCGGGTCGGCGATGTTGCCCACACAAACCATGAAAGGAGTACATCATGGCTGATATCCCGATGAAAACAAAGGATGAAAAGTCTTTGTTGACGCTGTTGGGGCGGCTGAGTCGATTTCTGACCACGTTAACGTCCTGGGCCGGAGCGCTGGTGCTGTTTATCAACGTGCTGGTGGTATTTGCTTCGGTGATCTGGCGCTACGCCCTGCACTCGCCGATCCACTGGGCGGAAGAAGTGGCGCGAGCGTTGATGATTGCGCTGGTCTTTTTTGGCGTCGCCACCTCGACCGGCAGAGGCGGGCACATTGGCGTCGATCTGTTTTTACGCTTTCTGCCTGAAAGCGTTCGCCCCTACGTAATCCACGCCAGCCGTTGGATCCTGTTTCTGGTCTCCGTCGGGCTGGTCGTTTCCAGTTATGATCTGGTACAGGCCGCGCGACTGCAAACGACCGAGACGGGCCTGCCGCAGACCATCTATGTGATTCCGGTATTAATCGGTTCTGTGGTGATGATGGTGGCTGCACTGGAACATGCGCTGCAGGAACGCGCAAAAGTGGTGTTGCTTAGCGGCGCGGGGATTATCGTGCTGGCAGCGCTGGGTTATCTGAAACTGTCGCTGATGGCCGATCCGGCCAGCGCGGCAGCGGGCCTGATGCTGATCTGCTTCGTGCTTGGCATTCTGGCCGGTGTGCCAATCGCCTTCACACTCGGCATGTCCGCAATGGTCTTTTTTATCTGTGATCCTTCCCTGCCGTTTGTCTTTTTCTCACAGCAGGTAGCGGCAGGTGTTGACCACTTTGTTCTGTTGGCGATTCCGTTCTTCTTGCTCGCCGGTGCGGCGATGGAAATCAACGGCATGTCCACGCGTCTGGTCGAACTGATTGTACGTGGCATGGGACGCTTTCGCGGCGGCCTGAACATGACCACCGTACTGTCGATGGCCTTTTTCTCTGGCATCTCCGGTTCCAAACTGGCCGATGTAGCGGCGGTCGGCGGGGTGTTAATGCCTGCAGTACGACGCGCGAAGCAGGACAGCGAAGAAGCCGCCGGGGTATTTGCCGCCTCCGCGGTGATGGCGGAAACCATTCCTCCCTGCGTGAACCTGATCGTGATGGGCTTTGTCGCCAATATCTCCATCGGTGCACTGTTTATCGCCGGCCTGATACCTGCGGCCTGCCTGCTGGTGTTGCTAATGGTCGCCGCCAACCGCTTCGGCGGAAAAATTAACGTCAGCGAAGCCTATCCGGTATTACGTCCGCGGACTCAGCTTTACCTCGGCGCCGCTGTCGGCCTGGTCATGATCTTCATGATTGGTCGTGGGGTCATGATGGGGATTGCCACCTCCACGGAAATTTCTGCCTTCGCGGTGATCTACGCCATTGTGGTGGGCCGCCTGGCGTTTGGTGAGCTGACGCTGAAAGCCACGGTGAAAATGTTCGTTGATATCGCGGCGATGTCCGGCGTCCTGCTGTTCATCGTAGCCTGTGCGACCAGCCTCTCATATGCTCTGACCATTCAGATGATCCCACAGCAGATCGCTGAACTGCTGGTTGGCATTGGCATGGAGCAAGGGGCATGGCTGTTCCTGATGTTGACCATTGTCATTCTGATCATCTTTGGTGCGGTTCTCGAAGGTGCGCCTGCATTGATCATTTTCGCCCCAATTCTGGTGCCAATAGCTATTCAGCTTGGCTTTAACCCGCTGCACTTTGGCATTGTGATGATCATGGCAATGGGCTTTGGCCTGTTTTCACCGCCAATCGGCCTGGGTCTGTACACCACCTGCGCCATTTGTGGCGTGGAAATGAAGCACGTCATCAAACCGATGGCGAAATATCTGGCGGTGGTCTTTGTCGGCATCATTATTGTCGCCATGGCGCCACCATTAACCACCTGGCTGCCCGGACTGGCCGGCTATTGATAATGAAGTCCAGTGTTTGCCACGCTCAGGTGGCAGGGATATCCACGCACAAAAAACGGCATAACGATGTCACGTCGTTATCTGATGCCGTTTAAATATGAACAACGGGAGTATGAAATGGGATTATTAACGGGTAAAAAAGCGTTTATTACAGGTGCAGAACAAGGCATTGGTAAAGAGAGCGCGAAAAAACTGATTGAGGCGGGATGCGATATTTATATTCATTATTTCAGTGGCGAAGAAGGCCCACGAGAATTAATGGCGCTCGCCGAACAACAAGGCTGTCGGGCGGCCTGTGGTTTCGCCGATTTAACCGATGAAGAAGACGCAGCCCGCTGTGTGGCGCAGGCAGCGGAATTCCTCGGCGGTATCGATATTCTGGTCAATAACGTCGGCGGCATTATTGCCCGCAAATGGCTGGGTGAGATTGAGCCACATTTCTGGCGCACGGTCATCGACGTCAATATGACGACGATGCTGAATGTCACTCAGCAGGCATTACCGTGGCTGAAGGCCGCGCCAGACGGCGCCAGTATTGTCAACCTGGCCTCTCTGGCCGGACGCTCTGGCGGCCATGCGGGCTCTCTGGTCTACTCCACCACCAAAGGCGCGGTGCTGACCTGGACTCGCTCGCTTGCCGCAGAGCTCGGTGAACACGGCATTCGCGTCAATGCCGTTGCGCCTGGCTTGATTCTCGGTACGCGTTTTCATAATCAGCACACCACGCAGGCCTCTGCCGACCAGACAATCCAGGCCATTCCTCTGGGAAGAGCAGGCACACCGGAGGATGTGGCAAGGGTTATCTGTTTCCTCGCCTCTGAATATGATGGTTTCGTTTCCGGTGCCACTATCGACATTAACGGCGGTATTTACCGGGCATAAAAATGTGGCGGGCGATGATGCCCGCCAGTTTTAAAAGGTATGACATATGATCAAGTCAGATATTATTCATCCTGATTTATTACAGGCACTGGCACAGTGCGGACACAAGGCGAATATTTTAATCACCGATGCCAATTATTCTTTTTTAACCAATACGTCTGCACAGGCACGGATTATCTGGCTTAATTTCACTCCAGGGATGATCGGTAGTGTCGTCATTCTGGAGAAAATTCTCGGCTATATTAATGTGGAAAAAGCCACCTTAATGGCAAGCCCGGCGGATTTTGATAATACGGCCGAGCGTGAATACCGCAGCATGCTTTCTGAGGCGATCGAGTTTGAGTATGTTGAACGAAACGCGTTTTATTCGCTGGCCAAATCGTCTGACACGATCCTGGTCATCGCCTCCGGCGAAACCCGCCGCTTCGCCAATATCCTGCTGACCGTGGCCCCAACGCTGGTATGACAGAGCGAGAAGAACGTATCGTTCTTCTCGTGCCATGCCGTTATCGTACCGATTGTCGGGAAACCAGCAACGGAGGAAACAGAAACTCCTCTGGCGGAATGGCCGGATTTTCAGTCCGCTCAATCAACCGCTCAACCATCACTTCTGCCATCTCCCGAAGCGGCGGCATGATGGAAGTCAGACCGGGGAAAACCAGTCCGGAGAGCGGAATATTGTCGATGCCCACAATAGAGATTTGTTCCGGCACCTGGATCCCTGCCTGATACAGACCAGCCATCAACCCAATGCCCAGCGCATCGTTGATCGCCACGATGCCATCCGGGAACACCGGCTGCTGGCTGATTTTTAACGCCAGCGCCCGCCCGAGTTCTGTCATTTCCGTGTCGCCATAGGCCGCCATGGCCTGGCCTTCAACGATCATCCCTTCGCGATAAAGCCCGTGGTCTTGCACCGCGCGGAGAAAACCCTCGATTTTGTGCGCACGGCTGGGGGTCATCCCTTCCACCGTGGCAAACGCGAGGCGACGGCACCCCTGCGCGATCAGATGTTCTGCCGCCATTCTCCCTGCATCAATGTTATCCATGGATACGCTGTCCAGCGCAAAATGATCCGATTGAGCACATACAGGCATACGGCCATCATAGTTCACCATCACCATGCCCTGCTCTGCCGCTCGCGCAAAATGCGCTTTTTCAATATCGCAGGCGGCAACGATAATCCCGCGGACGCCGTGGGAAAACATGTCGTCCAGAAAGGCTTCTTCTTCTTCAATCTGTCGGTAGGTATTTCCAATCAGCACCCGCAGTTGGCGTTTTTTGGCGGCCAAATCGACTTCACGGGCCAGTGCGGCAAAACTGGGATTCACAATGGACGGCACCAGCAGACCAATCATTTTGGCTTGTCCAGTCTTGAGCTGTTGCGCTACCCGGTTTGGAAAGTAATTGAGCGTCTGCATGCTCTGCTGGATACGCGCCAGAGTTTCAGCCCGCATTTGATCGGTCCGGCCGTTGAGCACATTGGATACCGTACTAACGGAAACGCCAGCATGCTTTGCGACATCACGAATATTCGCCATACATCTCCTTTGCGGCAATTGATGAATGGCGGAAGACACTCATACCCGGCATCACCATCTTCTCAGGAATTATGAACTACAACGGTTTAGTGTAACGTTACAGGCAGCGCTGTCAATGCAATGTGTCAGGCAAGAATAAGCAAGTGAATCGCTAGCTTAACGAGCACGCTTCCGATAACGGTTTCGTCATTTTCATTTCATCTTATCGGTCCAAAAGATTTAATCTGGCAACCAACAGAGCGTATGTTCGTGCCCTTCACACTCCGCCAATTGAAAAACTCGTCTCCGATCTCGTCATAGTATCCTCTGTGCTGAATTATGATTTCCTATCTGGACTGACCCCGCCGTGAGGACAGAATTTGTCTACGGGCGTGGGGTCAGTCCAGACTGTTAATGAAGACCTGAGCGTCAGTTTATTTACCCAGGAGCATCTGCTGGCTCACCATCCCATGCTGGAGGGGATTTTGCTGTCTGAGTGCGTGCGTTTAAAACAACGCCCTCTGGCAAATAAGCTCATCAGTTTGTTCCGCCAGTTCAGCGGTAGTGAGCTGCATCTGAAGTTGGTCTGGCTGTGCTGGTACGATTTGATGCTGGGGAATTGCCTTGATGACTGGACCGACAACCTCAGGTTCAAAAAAGACAAAGAGATGGATATCTGGATCAATGACCGGCAGGCTGAAAACCCTGCGCTGACCAGTCTGATGGACGAGTATGTCTGCTTTGCATGGCGGACGACAGCTGAACCACTGAGTTAGGCTTCATCCATAGTCCTGCAAGGGATTTGAGGGGCATTGAGGAGTGAAAATTAATTTAGGTTAATTAATATAATTAATAGGCACTCCCTTTTTACAACCATCCCCCTAATCCATACAACTCCTTCAGCCATGACCCTTCCTGAAGGCTTGGTGTATTCCACTGGCTGGCCCTCGCCAGCACTAAAGAAACTCATCCTATGCAAAATAATCAACGATGGGAGCCAGACTGGTTTCTACAGTCACTCCTGAACAACCATATCGACAAACTGGTAGAGCGCTATTCCTGCCTGCGGGCACTTCGAACAGATCTGTTTTATCAAGATCATACCGCTAAGTTTTTCCTGCGGGATCACCAGCAGCTCGAATGGGATATCCGAAAGCTGATGAACCGTATGATGCAACTCGACGCGATGGTCGGTTTCTTCTGGGTTATCGAATGGACCGAAGACCACCACTACCATGCCCACGTCGTGCTCTGGCTGGATGGTAGTAAAACTCAGAATACCTATCCCTGGGCGCAGCAAGCCGGTATGTACTGGAGTGATATCGCTGACCGGGATGGCTGGTATCACCGGTGTGAGTTTAAAGAGCATTACGAGGCCAATATCAACATTCCGGTACGCTACAGCGACCCAGACAGTATCGACAACATCCGTCAGGTACTGGCGTATATGACCAAAATCCAGCAGAAGCATGGCCTGCCGCTCTACGGCTGCCGAAGTACCACCGCACCCACTGACGGGACGACCACGACGCAGTCTCTGAGAGTTTTTTACGTCACAACGCCTTAATGTGACAACCAAAGAACAGTAACGACAGTCCACACGGGCTTACTTCGCTTCCTCTGATAACACTTAACTAATCCGCCATTCACTCACTGACTATGCTGCCCATACCGGGACGGCTGACGCCTACGTGTTGTCTGGCGGTAAGGAACTTTAACCCAGCAGGGGGAACGCCCCTGCGGGCCTCCTGCTTTTTCAGAACAAACAGGAGTTAACCATGTGCATTATTCATGAATACATTCAGCACGCTTACCGTGCAGCTCTGGCTTTTTCACCAGATTATGATGATATCTACTGGCGGCTGGACGAAGACAGCAACCCGTACGTAAACACCCGAATTCTTTTCAGAAAGGAAATTCTCAGTGAAATTATGGAGCATATGCTTTCCGGGTTAAATTCGGAGGAAACGGCAATAACACGCAGCAGGAACATACTGAAACTCTGGATACATGCGACCGACTGGCTGGCGACTCAAACCGAATATGTTGATCATATTCCACGGGTCCACCCACAGGTTAGCGGCCGCACAGATCAGCTACTGCGGGCGGATATTCTTCCGCTTTACGAGCTTGACGATGAAACGTTCAGGGAGGCCACCGGCCAAACCGATATTCCTCAATGTGATGTCATGACTCTGGAGCAGTTCAGGAAGAGCGAACGCTACTGGATCCATTTTATGGACTGGCTGGAGCGCGCGGTACGGGATGCCTCCGACCGATGTTGCCGACAGCTGACAAAATTCGTCAGCCGCTGCTCATTCGAGGAAAGGCAACTCAGAAGCTGGAAAAGTGCCTTTGGCGAAATTCGTCTTCATATGAGCAGCCAGGCTATCGAAGATATCGATATCATGGAATTCGATGATGATTACCTAACTGGCTATATTGATTCAGTGGCTAATGGCGTCTTCGTGCCCGTGATATTCAATGTTTCAGTGCATTACCGAAGCGGCGCAGCTGTAGCAAGATTTTCCGGCGATGCTGATGTCAATGACCTGGAGCATCCGAACGCAGCTGATTATAGCAGCGTGGTGGATGATGCCATTGAATGGATCCGGCTGGAGGTGGATGAACTCCGCCAGTTGACGGAAATCCGAGAAACATCGGCTAAAGAAGATATATCGGTAAGACGGCTGGCGGCCTAATTTTAGGTTGGAAGTACTAAGCACTCCTTAGGGAGTGCTTATGTATTCAAGAAATTTTTTAACATATTCCAATCCATCCCGACACTGAGCGGTAAATTTTATTACTCTGATTCATTACCTTAGATAATTAATCTAACCGTAATTTAAAAAGACCAGGCTCACAGGATAAATAGAAATTAATCACGCTAGAAAATCACGAAAACTCCGCTATAGCCTCGATTTCCAACAGAGCATCCTTGGCGATACGCCTGACTTCTACGGAAGCTCTGGCAGGTTTATGGGCACCAAGATAATCAGCGTATACTGTGTTGAAGCCACTAAAGTCATCCCAATTTGCGAGGTATACGGTTGTTTTAACGATGTTATCCAGTGTTAAACCAGAAGAGTTGAGTATAGAGACAAGATTTTTCATTGTCTGGGTCGTTTGTTCAGATATGTCGCTACCCACAACATTACCTGTTGCAGGGTCAAAAGGAACCTGCCCTGAGATAAATAAAAAATTACCGCTTCTGACCGCATGTGAATAGGCACCACAAGGTGCCGGACTCTGTATATCGTTAATAAATTCCATTATATATTCCTTGAATGCTAAAACGCGGAATGACTAATATTATTTTCCATCGGTTGAATGAAGCACAATTCTGGCATCAACAATATCAATCCCCTTCTCGGTCGCGAATATAGGATTCAGATCGACCTCAGCAACATCAGCAAGCTCCGCCACCATCCAGGAAAGTCGCGATACAGCACTGGTGATAGCGGAAACATTCACACCTTGCTGACCACGAACGCCCTCCAGCAATGGGTAGCCTTTAATTTCACGGATCATACGCTCTGCTTCTGGGGCATTTACCGGAGCAACACGGAAGGCAACATCTTTCAGTACCTCCACAAAGATCCCCCCTAAACCAAACATAATGGTTGGGCCAAACGTTACGTCATAGCTGCTACCAATAATGCATTCCACACCGCCCGCCAGCATTGGCGTCACCATAACACCGTAGATTTCGGCACGAGGATCGTAGCGTTTAGCATTAGCAATCAGCGTATCAAAAGCGGTGCGCGCTTTTTCCGGTGAATCGATATTGAGAAGCACGCCGCCCGCATCAGTTTTATGAAGAATTTCCGGCGAGACGATCTTCATCACCGCTTTACCGCTTGCGATTTCCTGGAACATTCTGGCTGCTTCATCAGAATCTTTTGCCAGCCAGTGCTGCGGAAGCGCAAAGCCATAGGCGCGTAAAACATCGCGCGCCTCCGTTTCAACCAGGTTAACGCGACCTTGCGAACGGGCTTTATCAAAAATCGGCTGTACAATAGCAAGGCGATCTTCCGGTAGTTCTGGTGGAACGGCGGCCAGTTCTTCGCGAATTTTCTCCTGTTTACCGGCATACCCCAGCAGTGCTCCCATTGCACGCATAGTGGCGTCAATCGAACCGTAAACAGGGAAACCATTTTCAGCGATATACTTCAGACTCTCAGGTTGCTGCGGTTGATAGATAGAGTGCATAACGACAGGTTTATCAGAAGCAGAAACCCTCTTCACCAGGCTTTTTGCGACATCTATCTCCAGTTGCCGAAACTCTTCGGAAAGATCGGCATAGCCACCGTATAAACCAACGATGACCAGACCATCAACATCAGGGTCAGCCAGCAATACTTCGGCGCAGCGGTCGAAGACCCACATGTCGCCTTCAGGCGTACCAGCAAGATCAACCGGATTTTTGATCGGACAATGAGGCTTGAGAATGGCGCGAATTTTTGTTTGTGTCTCTTCGGATAACACGCAGGCATCAAGATTAAAGCGTTCTGCCATATCGGTCGCCATGACGCCGTGACCGCCGCCATCGGTGAGGATAGCAATACGATTGCCTTTCGCCGGTTTGCAACGAGCAAAGGCTTCTGCAACATCTAATAACTCATTTGGACTATCAAGCCGGATAACCCCTGCCTGGTTTAACGCGGCATCAAAAACTTGTTCACTGCCCGCTAGCGAACCCGTATGAGAAACGGCGGCACGAGCGCCGGCTTCACTTCGCCCAATCTTAATAGCCAGGACAGGTTTGCGCAGCGTCGCCTGGCGGGCTTTCTCGAGGAAGGAACGCCCATCATCAACAGAGCCAACGCGTAACCCTTCCATATACATCATCACAACGCGAGTCGCTTCATCCTGCCCCAGATACTCGACAAAGTCGGCAAAACGCAGATCAATCTGATTACCAATGGTCGCCCAACAGCTATAGCCCAGGCCACGGGTTTTAGCATTAAAATTAACATCAATACCGAAGTTGCCGCTTTGCAGCACCAGTCCCATATGCCCTTTATCCAGGTCGATGATGCTGGCATTCAAATTTACCACTGAGCTGAATAAGCCCATGCAGTTTGGCCCCATAATTCGCATTCCGCTTTTGCTGGCTATCGCCAACATTTTCTGCTCAAGCGCTTTCCCTTCTTCATCCACTTCGCCAAAGCCTGTTGCAACAACAATCGCAGCCTTAACCCCCTTCGTGACGCACTCTTCAATAACGGGTAAGATCGCTTTAGGGGCAACGCTAATGATTGCCAGGTCAACGTCACCAGGAACATCAGAAATCGAGGGCCAGGTTTTATGGCCCAGAATAGACCCCACAGGTGACTTAGAAACTAAGTAAAGTTCCCCCTGAAAGTTGTTATCAATCAGGCTTTTTGTCGTCCAGTAACCATATTTCGTTGTATTAGAAGATGCGCCAATGAGGGCAACGCTTTTCGGCTGAAAAAGAGCGGTCAAATCTGACATGGCTTAATCCTTAAAAAAGTACAATTAGCAATTAACAACGCCAATAGCGACGTCGGGGCAAACAATTCGGCAAATGTTGCATTTAATGCATTTTTCCGGAGCCGACTGAACCACAAATGCGTAACCTTGCGCATTGAGGTTTTCTCCGACGGATAATGTTTTGCTCGGACAGACGGAAATACACATGCCACATGATTTGCAGCGTTCACTGAGGATCTGCAGGGTTCTGGTATCATTACTCATACACGGCCTCCTGGTCGGCTATTTCGAGGCCTTTATTTAAAGCAGCAATATTGATTTCAAGCAGCGCAGGTTTTTTCTTACCAAGAATCTCTTCAATTGCGGAAATTATTGATGCAGGTTTCAGCATTTTAGTTTTACCAATAATCGCACCGAGCAAAATGATGTTCGCCACGCGAATATCGCCAATCTCTTGCGCCAACTCTGATGCAGGTATAGCTATCTGCTTAATGCCATGCCTTTCAGATTGTATTTCAATTAAAGAACTATTGATAAATAACTTTCCGCCCGGCTTCATTCCTTCGACAGCGTTTTGGTATACGCTTTCGCTTAGCGCTACCCCAATATCTGCATCCGACTCCACGATAGGACTTCCGATAACCTCATCAGACAGAACAACATAGCCCGTTGAATCTCCACCACGCTGTTCGATACCGTAGGTTTGAGTCATGACAACCTGTTTTTCATCTTTAATACAGGCAAGACAGATTAGCTTTGCAATCATCCCGGCCCCCTGTCCACCGGATCCGGAAAACGCGCACTTATATTTCATCGTGTTGCTCCCACTTTTTTGCTCATTTATTTTTTACATTTAAATAACATTTACCCAGTAAAGAGAGGGGCGAGCATTCTGCCCTCCCAAAAAGGAATTCACCTCCTGACCATATCGCCATGAAATGAATATTCAGCCCCTGTTATTGCGCAGTCTCTCTTCAACATCGAGATATCGAAACCATTCTGGTGTGCCTCATTCAGCCACATTGCGGCTAACCTATTAACAAATCTCAGTTATATCAAAATCGTTTAATACCGAATTAAGTTACGGCGTTCCGTTTTATTTATACTCCTCCGCACTTTTAGTAATGTCAAGAGCCGATACTTTTGGTTGAGATAAATATCTCGTTAAAAATTACGCTGACTTAATACGACTGGAGATCCATTTCATTCACGCGAATTGTGAATGAAATGTTTAAATGATTATCCAAAAAAACTATTTCACAGAAGTAAATTCACGCTTTATTTACATACTCAAAATCCTGTCCTCCTCCAATCTCGCGACTTATGCGCACCATCACAAAAACCATATTAATCATATTGACAACCTCCGTGCCGGAAGAGCTAAATAATCGCATCGTAACTTATTTCGGAACACCGTAACTTATAATGGCATGGAATTAGCTATGTAAGCAGAGGCCGACTCAACCTGGCGGCGGTAAAAATTGCAGTTCGTGGCCAATTCTTGTCGGGGACGAACAAGAATGGCGGCGAGCTTCTGAATACTCTTGTTTAAAACTGAAAGAAGCTAAAAGGAAAAAATTATGAGCTTTAAAAGAATGTTTTACGCTGTAGAAACTCATGCTGGCGAACCTATGCGCGTAGTAACCGGTGGGGTACCCCATATTCCAGGTAACACCGTTTATGAGCAGATGCAGTGGCTGAAAAAAAATGATGACCAAATCCGCAAACTTATGCTGCGCGAACCTCGCGGTTACCCGCCGCTGTGCTGTAACCTGATTGTGCCGCCGAAGCATCCTGATGCAGCCATGGGCTACATTATTATGGAACAGGTTGAATACCCGGTCATGAGCGGCGGCAATACCATTTCTGTCGCTACAGTTCTGCTGGAAACGGGCATGCTGCCAATGCAGGAGCCGGTCACCGAGTTCATGCTGGAAGCGCCTGCCGGATTAATCGGCATCCGGGCTGAATGCCACAATGGCAAAGTCACTAACGTCACGTTCAAAAACGTTCCGGCTTTCGCAGCTCATCTGGATGCCGTTATTGATGTGCCAGAGCTGGGTAAAGTCACTGTTGATGTCGCCTGGGGCGGCATGTTCTATGTTATCGCAGATGTTCGCCAGTTCGACTGGATCAAGCTGGTTCCCGAGCAAGGCGCTGAAATTGCACGTGTCTCTTCTTTAATACTGAGAGCCGCCCAGGATCAATTGCCTGTCGAACATCCGGATTACCCGGGCGTCGGCATTACCATTTCTCAGCTGTCTGGCCCTGCTGATAATCCTGATTCAGACTGGAAAAATGCGGTTACTGTTGCAAGCGGAGACGTCGATTTTGCCAATCCAGCAACCTGGACCGGCGCTATTGACCGCTGCCCATGCGGAACCGGCACCTGTGCCAAAATGGCCGTACTGCATGCGAAAGGCAAGTTGGGATTGAATCAGGCATTCCGCCACGAAGGTATCCTGGGGAACGTCTTTACCGGCCACCTCGTTGAAGAAGTACAGATTGGCAAATACAAAGGCGTCGTTCCAACCGTAGGCGGACAGGCCTGGATTTATGGATACAGCACCTATGTTCTTGACCCGACAGATCCGTTCACTGAAGGTTTTACTGTCGGAGATATTTGGGCCTAATCCTCGCTAAGTCACAACAATCGTTACTTATTAATAGACTCTCACCTCTCGTGTAGAGAGGTGAGTTGCCAGGGTTTCCTTTTTCGCCTGGGGGCATTTTTATCGTGAGTTATTCATTTATCGCCGGGATAAGTTTCGAAAAAGGTCAGACCAAATAACGTAACCATGAGGTTATTTATAATGAACACCGGTCAACATTCGGGCATCAATTTTGAAGATGCGCCGCTATCTCCAGTCCATAAAAAAGTCGCTACGGGCGTATTTCTGGGGCAAGTCACTGATGGTTTTACGCTTAGTATTGTCGGTACAGGTATTGGTTATGCCACGAAGTCTTTAAACCTCACTGATTTCTGGGTGGGGTTAATCAGCGCAGGGGCTTTTATCGGGATTCTGTTTGGCAGCCTTTGTATAGGACCGATAACGGATAAAATAGGAAGAAAACTGCTTTTCAGCGTAACCATGTTGATATTCGCAGTTTTGTCCGTACTACAATTTTTTATCTCCGACCCTTTATTACTCACCATTGTTCGTCTGGCAATAGGGGTAACTATCGGTATTGACTACACCGTTAGTGCAGCGCTTTTGACCGAATGGACACCCAAGCGCTCACGAGCACGCATGTTAAGCTCGTTATTAATTTTCTGGATTGTTGGATTTGCCGTCGCTTACGCCGCTGACCTGATTGTTGTCGGTATGCCACACCTGGGTGAAGATAGCTGGCGCTGGATCTTATGTTCATCAGCCATCCCAGGAGCTCTGGCTTTTATATGGCGTGCCAGCACAGGCATTCCTGAGTCCCCAGGCTGGCTGGCAAGAAAAGGACGTAAAGAAGAGGCATTGGCTTTAATTCATAATCATTTAGGTACTCAGTATTGCCTGCCTCAAGATGAGCAGGGAGCTTCAACCGAAAAAGGGGCACCATCCGTATCCTGGTTCACGCTATTTGGCCCGGAATTACGCCATAAAACGTTAGTCGGTGGTATTTTCTACGCCTGTCAGGTTTTTCCTTTCTTTGGCATTGGGATATTCCTGCCTCTGGTACTGGCGAATCTGAATATTGAGAACCCACATGCGCCGGGCATTCTTTATAACGTTAGTATGGTTATTGGTGTGGTATTTGGTGTCTGGCTTGTTGATAAAATTTCACGCAGAGCCTATCTGATGTGGACATTTTATATTTCAGCCGTGATTCTGACGATTATCGCACTCTGGCACGGTATGCCTCCTCTGCTGCTGGTGATCATGCTGTCTGCTTTCGCGCTGGTACTTTCCTGCGCAGCGGTACTGGAAAATACCTATCCACCTGAACTTTTCCCTACAGAACTTCGCGGCTCAGGCGTTGGTTTTTCTATCGCTGTAAGCCGTCTTGGTGCCGCAGCAGGGACATTCTTACTCCCCGTAATTAATACAAATTACGGTATTTATGCCTCTCTGGGTAGTTGTGTCGTCGTTCTCTGGTTTGGCACGTTTGTTTGTCAGTTTTGGGCACCAGAAACCTCAGTACATTTTCAAAAAGCCTCAGAAGGGAGTAGCAGCGGAGTAACAGAAAAAGTCCATCCCTAATTGTGGAAAGCTAATCATCAACAGCAAATATGCAATGTGAGATTTTATTGTGAATCGCTCCGCCAATAATGGCGGAGCAAATAATAAATAAAATGTGAGACAACAGGATGAGCGAAACATTATTTTTAAAAAATACTGAAACATTTGCCGAAAGCATGCTCCGATGCGGAGTTCGTTGCCACTTTGCCTATCCTATTACTCCGGCAACAGATGCCATGAAGTATTCAGCATGGCGTCAACCGCAAAAAAATGGCCGCATGGTGCAGATGGAGAGTGAGTTGGCCGTGGCGAATGCGTTGGCGGGCTATGCGTGCACCGGTAAACTGGGAGCAACAACAACCTCCGGACCAGGAATGACGTTGATGCAAGAGACGCTCTCCTTTATGGCCGCAGGTGAACTCCCCGCGTTGTTCCTTGATGCTATGCGCGTGGGGCCGGGGGACGGCGATATTCTTGGCGCGCAAAGTAACTACTTCCAGGCAACCCGAGGAGGGGGGCACGGTGATTACAGAGTTATCGTACTCGCCCCATCCAGCGGTCAGGAAATCGCCGATCTTATGCCGCATGCGGTAAAACTCGCCTACACCTGGCGAACTCCGATCTTGTTTGTCGTCGATGGCGTGACCTGCCAAATGACGGAATCAACGACCTTCCCGGATGAACACGATTACAGCGCCGCATTTGATACATCGGATTGGGCCATCACAGGGACAAAAGATCACGCAAAACGGTTCCTGCTTACCGGTAGTTATAATCATGAGCAGGGATACGACATGAACGAACGACTGCGCCATAAATACGAAAAAATCAAAACGCAGGAACAACTCTGGCAGCAGGAAGAGGTGGAAGACGCCGAAGTGCTGGTTGCTGCTTTCGGCATCCACGGGCGCATGTCAAAAGACCTCGTCTCTTCTCTGCGCGCAGAAGGGAAAAAAGTGGGCTACATCCGCCCAATTACCTTATGGCCTTTCCCTGACAAAGCCTTTGAATCACTACCCTCCTCAGTCAAATCGATCCTCGTTGTTGAGATGAACCATGGTCAGATGGTGGAAGACGTTCGTCTTGCCGTTAACGGGAAAGTCCCGGTCCATTTCCTGGGCAAGACTGGCGGTAATTTCCCGATGTGTACGCTCGCAGACATGACGCGTGAAGTGAACAAATTACTTGATGGAGAATAAAATGCAGTCACTAAAAGACGTTTATGGTCAGACCCTCAAGTTTGACGAAAACTTCAGTTTTTGCCCCGGCTGCGGACATGGCATTGTGACCCGCCTGGTAGCAGAAACGATCGAACACTTCGGAATCAGAGAGAAAACGATAGCCGTTGCCGGGATAGGCTGCGGCGGTTTCTCTCATCATTATCTGGATATCGATGCAATAGAAGCCATGCATGGCAGGGCCCCTGCCGTTGCCATCGGTTATCAAATGGCTTTGCCTGATAATATTGTTTATACCTATCAAGGCGATGGGGATATGAGCAGTATTGGACTTGCCGAACTTTTACATGCCGCAAACCGGGGGGTTCCCATCACCTGTATCATGGTGAATAACTCACTTTATGGGATGACCGGGGGGCAGATGTCCCCGGCAACTCTTCCAGGACAAGTCACCACAACCACACCAAAAGGACGCGATCCGTCAATTCACGGTAATCCGCTACTGGTGCCGGAAATGATGCGCGCAATGAAAGGCGTAGCGTATCTGGCAAGGGAAACCGTTGCTGATTTTCAGGGGATCATGAAAGCAGAACAAAGCATACGCAATGCTTTTGAATGTCAAATCAAAGGATTAGGGTTCTCCTTCGTTGAAGTCATCGTTCCGTGTCCCACAGGGTTAAAAATGACGGCAACGGACGCCTATGCATGGTCAGCAAAGAATGCTCTGGAGTGCTTTACTCCGCAGGTCTTTAAAAATTGCCTAGAACAACAAAAAATACCTGTTGCATAAGCATTAAACGCACATAGCTCATTTTGGAGAAAGTCGCATAATGCACTAACTTGTTGTTCCGCTTCAGCGTCGTGAAAACGACGTTGAATTCATTCATAATCAATTGCTAACATACTGAAGTGCAAGCGCTAACAATTTCCATCAAAAGGGCTTTTCAGTTTATTTACCACACTAAATGCAATAAAATAGGGAAAGGCTAATGAGGGAAGCGTATCTTGATTGCTTGTCGACACCATGATTTTGAAGGATACCCAGGTCATGTCAGAAGAAGATAAAAAATATTACGAAATTGGTTCTATAACGAAAGTCTGTACGCTAATCGAAATGCTTTCGACAAGAAAATCATGGGAACTTTCAGAGTTATGCCGTGCAGTCGGCATGCCGAAAACAACGGTACATCGAATGCTGCTGACGCTTGCCGATAACGGATACGTCGTACAAGAAAAACAGCGGGGGGAGTACTCTCTTTCGTTTAAATTATTTTCGATCAGCAGCAGGGTGATTAATCACTCTCAGTTGGTGGATATCGCGCGTCCTTTCTGCAAAGAGCTGCTGGCAGCGATTAATGAAACGGTAAACCTCTGCGTCGTTTCTGGCACAGAAATGTTGATTATTGATAAACAAGTTACCACCCAAACGCTTCGCCAGGACTCCATTATCGGGAGTTCTTTCTCTCTTATTCAGTCAGCTTCCGGGCGTGTGTTTCTTGCGTTTAGCGATGAAAATGAAGTCGATAAAACACTTCAGCTAATCGATAATAAAAAAATCCCCATCCCTGAACGTGAATCTCTGTTCAAAGAAATTGAGAAAATTCGCAAAGTCGGCATCGCTCACGATTATGAAGAGGTTTTCCAGGGCGTCCGTTGTATCGCAGCACCGGTCTTTAATTATGAAGATACTGTAGTTGCGACGCTCAGTATTTCGATACCCGTTGTTCGTCTTGATAAAACAACTGCGGCGAATATTGAGCAACAGCTTCTCACTACCGTTGGTCGAATATCACAACGTCTTGGAGCCTCAACGGCTGTCTTATCAAAACTGTTTATGTAAAAATAACAGTGTCTCTTTATTATCGGCAATCATCTGTTTTGATTGCCCACCTTCATTGCATTTAGAATATCGCTACACTAGCCCATCCTTCCAAGTGTACTTTAAATACTTCAGATAATCGCTTCTCTGATGAGATGCAAAATACCTAACGTTAATTCCTGTTCTGCAACTGAATACATTTCCAAAAATTTCCCCCACTGGAGAAATCAATAATAATTTGATTAAAATCAAAAAATCATTTAAATATACTTCCCTGAACAAATAAATAGCGATCAAGCTCAACACTGTATATTTCTAGTGTTGACACCTTTGAAATATTAGAAATATACTATTATTAATTCGGAACATCGTAACATAATACGGAATTTGATGTGATTTTCATTGGCGAATATGCTCTACCAGATCCGCCATTCTTGAGTCATATCCTGTATGCATAACAGCACAATCTTGATAAAAGCAATATTATCATATGGTTATACAAAATTCATGACTATTGTCTAAGGAAGCGCTATGTTATCTGCACCACATGCACTCTGTACTTATCGTATGCAAGTCCACCACATCGATCAGGAAACGGCTGATGTATGGACCTTATTTCTGAGCTGCAATGAAGGCTATGAGTACGAACCAGGACAATTTGCATTAGTCAGTATAAATAACAGCGAAACCCTGCGTGCTTATACAATCTCCTCTACGCCAGGAATTAGCCCTTATATTGCCTTAACAGTACGACGTTTACCTGATGGACTAGGTTCTCGTTGGCTCACCGGGCAAGTCAAAGCAGGAGACGACATTTGGCTATCGCAAGCCCAGGGAGATTTCACCTGTGCCCATCATAAGGATAAACGTTATTTATTCATGGCGGCAGGGTGTGGCGTCACCCCAATTATTTCAATGTGCAGATGGCTGGAGGCTAATCGCCCGCAAACAAACGTTCAGGTTATTTACAGCGTACGTTCTCCTGACGATATTATTTTTAATGAGGAATGGCGGGATCTTCAACGCTGGTTAAAGCTCACGATTTTTGCTGAACAAGGTGCAGAGGGAGATATTCTGTCCGGCCGCGTAACGCAGGAAAAGCTTGCCGAATTAGTCCCCGATCTTGACCAACGTCGGGTCATGGTTTGTGGCCCAGTCCCTTATATGGACCAGGTCGCCGCTGATACTACTGCGTTAGGTGCTACACAATACGAACAAGAGCAATTTCACGTTCCAGCGCTGGCAACCCCCAGTACAGGTGAAAAACTGCTAAATGTCACCGTCGCCCATCTGGCACAAGAGTTTCACGTACCAGCAGGTGTAACGTTGCTGGAGGCATTAAAGGGAAATAATGTGCCGGTCATGGCCATTTGCAACGCAGGCTTCTGTGGTAGCTGTAAAACCCGTGTAATACAGGGCAAACACAGCGTCAGTAGTACAACAACGCTGAGCGCGGACGAAATTGAACAAGGTTATGTTTTAGCCTGTGCGTGCCGCCTTGAAGGGGATATCGTCATAGCTTGAATTATATCGCGGGAGAGTCGCTGCCCCTATTGGGCAAAATTCTACCGTTCAGGCATGCGTAAATTTTTATGGCATAGGGAAAAAGGCTAATTAGTTATTTTAAAACTATTCAACACCTGCACTCCCTGCGTCATCGTATTGAAATCCAGGAAGAAAAATGTTGTTAATCAATGAAAAACAAGTCCAGGAAGTCGTGACCATTAAGATGACTCTCCCGGTGTTAAAAAAAGCCTATGAGGATTGTGTAAAAGGTGAGATTTATGCCGGGAATCGGGTTTTTATGCCCGTCCGAGGGCAGGAAAACGTAGGCCAGTGGCTGGTCGCCAATTTCACCAATGCCCCCTATTTTGGCTCTAAATTCTCGTCGGTATTCCCTGGCAATATTTTTAAGGGCATGCCAAGCGTTATGTCAAAAGTTAGCCTGTACTCGGCTGAGACTGGAGATCTACTGGCCTTAATTGATGCGAACTACCTTACCGCAATAAAAACCGCAGGAAGCGCAGCTATTGCAACCGATATTCTGGCCAGAAAAGATGCCTGCCGTTTGGGGATCATTGGCTCTGGATTGCAGGCATTCTCACAAGTGCTTGCCATCCAGGAGGTCCGTGAGATCAACGAGCTATATATTTTTGATATTTCATCAGAAAGAGTTAAGTCATTCATTGAGCATATTAAAAAAGTACAAAACAGGCCTTATCATATTATTGAGGCACGAACAGCCGATGATTGTGTATCATCCTCCGATATCCTGTGTACCTGCACGACTTCCCTGACCCCCGTATTCTCTGGGGCAAACGTTAAACCGGGTACGCATATTAACGCAATTGGTTCCTTTACCTCATTCATGCAAGAAATTGATGAGGAAACAGTCGTCAGGTCGGACAAAATTATTACTGAACACGTAGAAGGATTATGGGAAGCAGCTGGAGATATCATCATCCCTTTTGAAAAGGGATTAATAACAGAAGATAAAATCAATGGTTCAATTGGCGATATCCTGACTAACAAAATCTCAGGTCGTGATAACAATCAGCAGATTACCCTTTATGAGAGTGTCGGATCTGGGGTGCTTGATATTGCGCTCTCCATCGCTGTTTACGATTACTACCATGGAAGCGCCCAGACCCTTTGCGATCAGTAATGATATGGATCATCTATAGGGAAGAGTTCAGTCCAAATGTAAACACGAGGCTGTTCCTGTGATTGTTTCAACTAATTTGTAGTAATAAGAGCGAAGAAACCTGCTGCCTCGCCAGAAGTTTTCCCTACCCAACTGGGCATCAAGAGTAATCTTAGGGTACAAAACGTCAGGGCAGCCTGCACTCATAACCAACTGTCAGACAGTGCCGTACAGCAGGTACTGTCTGATAAACTCACCACGCATACAAATTATGCACAGTATCCCATACTACTTTTCTGTGAAGGTTCATTCATAAGAGAGTTCACTGGCAAATCTCCCATTTGATATATTATCGTATTAAAAATCAGCCCACTCCGCGGCTGACCTCCTGCCAGCAAAATATCTTTTATTTTTATGTCTTGCACCGTACGCGTAAGGTAGTATCCGCCGCCAGGCCCCATAACTGAGGCAATAAGACCTGCCTGCCGAAGGAGCCTGGCGATTTGCTCCAGATAACTGGTAGACATACCTATTTCTGCCGATAAGGTCCGAATGGTTTTAGTCTCAACACCCAGATTAAGAATAAATAATATCGCTATTTCATGTTTGTTTGTAATTTGCATCGTTCCCTCTCAATGCCAGGAACACCTAAGAAATAAATCAAATTATTCAGCAGAAAGCATCCTGTAATAGTCGGCTATAAAGGCA
Source organism: Klebsiella huaxiensis (assembly GCF_003261575.2). GTDB lineage: Bacteria > Pseudomonadota > Gammaproteobacteria > Enterobacterales > Enterobacteriaceae > Klebsiella > Klebsiella huaxiensis. The sequence continues at coordinate 5,313,374 of NZ_CP036175.1, forward strand.
ACCACTTCAGCAGTCACTCTGGCATCAGTAACCGCAGCATGCGCATGATCGGGCCATAAAACACCAGCCTGATGCGCTGCATTAGCCAGGGAAATAGATCCATAACGACTGGTGGCGCCAAAATAATCGGCTGCCAGATTCATGGCACAGAAGACCTGAATATTATCCAGCCAGGACGCCGGATCGTCGTATGCTACTGCGGTCTGTCTCAGAATGCGTAAATCATAATCTGCGTTAAAAATGACGAGCGGGTGGTTTCCTGCCGCCTGTAACAGGCGGGGAACAATGTCCGGCCATACAGGTTCGTCCGAAAGAGCCAGCACATCTATACCGTGAACGGCCAGGGCTTCTGGTTCGATAGAAACTGACGGCTTCAGCCGGGTTTCAAACACGACCAGTCCCTGAGTATCAACCAGGCCGATTTCGATAACCTGCGCATCTCTGCCAAGCCCCGTCGTTTCGGTATCGAGAAACAAGGGGGCTTTGTCCAGCCAGGATAATGCTCGTGCAGAAACTTGCCCCCGGGCACTGTTTAGTCGTGACTGCCGGGCCAGCCGTATGCCCGAGAGTCGTTGTTTTTCCGTTGGCTCCCGCTTCTTCCGCACAGAAACACAATCCGCAATACGGTAAACAGCATATTTACCATACTGGCCTTTATACCATTTTACTGGTGCAGCTCCCGGTGCTGGCTTCATTCTGAACTCATCGCGAAGGCGGCCACGGGTAAAACATTTATCAGCCTCTGTCGCTGCCTGGCGACGCGCCTTCAAATCCTCATCATCCATTACCGCCTTCCTCTCTGACTCGTTTGTTGATGGAAATTCACACTTATTTGTACTGTCAGAAAGTAAAGCTCAGCTGAGCAACGGCACCGTATGTCCGTTCCGTACCGGCCATACCGGAGATCTCCAGATGCACCACATCGAACGGCGACAGCCCCACCCCGGCAGTGAACACGTTGTTATCGCTATTGTGCATATCCATACGGTAACCCGTACGCAGCTGCGCCCACGACCAGGCGTCCAGTTCCGTACCCACACCGAAATACTGCGCTTTCTCATCTGATACAAAACCACTTGCCGGTGTCAGATCAACATCCGCCGCCACCGTGACAAAACCCTTGCTCCAGGCCGTGCCGATTGTCACCAGAGGACGGACTTTGAACGTATCCTTCAGTCCATTAACCTCTTTTGTGTCCACACTGCGTGAAACCAGGTTCTTCCCGGACAGGCCCACAGTCCATGACGACGTAATAAACGCCGCCACGCCGGCATCCACGTTCACTCCATTTTTCGTGCCGTGGCTGGCATCACTGCGAAAGTCCTGGGAGTCGTAATGACCAATATTCACGTTGTAGTTCCAGGTATCCACACGCTGGAATTTCGGCGTCACGCCTGCCGATACAGGGATCCCCGCAACGGTAAACGGGTGCGCCAGAGAGACGCCGACATCCGTCCCTGACCATGTTGTAGACCTGTTTATCCTGGTTGTTGCAGAATAATCCTTGTAAAATACAGGGTTATGAAGGACATCTCTTCTGACGACATCCTTCAGTTGAAACAGCGCCTGACCGAGCAAGAGGTGCTGGAAAAGCAGGTCGGGCGGAAACGCGAAATAGACCACCTGCAGGCGCAACTGGATAAACTGCGGCGAATGAACTTCGGCAGTCGTTCCGAAAAAGTATCCCGTCGTATCGCGCAGATGGAAGCTGACCTGAACCGGCTTCAGAAGGAAAGCGACGCCCTCACCGGCCAGGTGGATGACCCAGCGGTGCAGCGCCCGCTGCGTCAGACCCGCCCCCGTAAACCGTTCCCCGAATCACTCCCCCGTGGTGAAAAGCGGCTGTTACCCGCAGAGCCCTGTTGTCCGGACTGCGATGGTACGCTGAGCTACCTGGGTGAAGATGCTGCCGAACAGATGGTGCTGATGCGCAGCGCCTTCCGGGGGAGTAGGTCAGCGAATAAAAAGAACATTCGAAAAGAAAGAGCACCTGAGAGCGTTGTACTAAAGCAACCTGCCTTTGAGAAGACAGCATCTGTATTCGGTTATAACGAGATATTAACCGAACTTTCATCTAATACCAGACGACACCGGGACGCATTTTAAGCCGGAATGGCAGGGCTATCAGCCAACTGACAGTTAATCCTGCCAACAACTACCGACAACAAACCGAAAGTGTACACAGCTGTCTACCGATACCTGACAGTGCGCAATCACTAACAGCACGGTTAATATCATTAGTATTGAGATATTGAACAACAAATTCGCGCCACACAAAAAGAGGAGGAGACTGTCCTCACTCCTCTCATCAAATTAATCAGAAACGTGTTTTTTCATAAACAACAGGCGGTATCTGCGGCTGTTCCGAGCCAACAGAAATTGCCTCGATGAGCGAGTTGGCCGCCCTGTTCCATTCATCTTCAGTACGCGCGTGTATCGTGGCTAAGGGCATGTCTGGCGCGACTTTCTGCCCCACTTGCGCAAACGCCGAGAATCCAACCCGATAATCAATCGCATCTGATGCCTTCATTCTTCCACCACCGAGCGCAACAATCGCCAGGCCGATATCCCGCGTTTGTATCGCACTGATGTAGCCATCCTTTTGCGCCAATACAGGCCTGATGATCGGCGCGTCGGGGAGATAGTGCTGATAAGATTCAACGAAATCTGCCGGACCGCCCTGAGAAGTCACCATCCGGGCGAAACGCTCCAGCGCCGCGCCGCTGTCAAGCGCTTTTTGCAATCTTGTTTCTGCATCAGCGATATCACACGCCAGACCAGTGTTTAGAAGCATTTCTGAACTCAGCGCCATGACAACTTCATGCAATCGGGGATGACGATATTCCCCGTTCAGGAAACGAATGGCCTCAATAATTTCCAGCGCATTACCGCCGCTGGATGCCAGAGGCTGGCTCATGTCCGTAAGCAATACCGATGCCGGACAGCCCGCGCTTTGGGCAATCTCGCCAATGGTTTGCCCCAGGATTTTCGAACTGGCGTAATCCGGCATAAACGCGCCGGAACCGACTTTCACATCCATCACGAACGCGTCCAGCCCTTCCGTCAGTTTTTTCGCCATAATGCAGGAAGCGATCAGAGGAATGGATTCCACCGTCGCGGTGATATCGCGAGTGGCGTAGATGCGTTTTTCCGCCGGAGCAAACTCCGGCGTCTGCCCGATAATCGCCAGACCCGCCTCCTTCACGGTCTTTATCAGCAGCGGTTCATCCGGATAGATCTGAAAACCGGGGATAGACTCCAGCTTATCCAGCGTACCGCCAGTGTGGCCCAGACCGCGCCCTGAAATCATTGGAATATAACCGCCGCAGGCCGCAACCATCGGCCCCAGCAGCAGCGACGTCATATCGCCGATGCCGCCGGTAGAATGCTTGTCCACCACTGGACCGTCGAGCTGCCACTGCATTACTTTGCCGGAATGAACAATCGCCTGAGTCATTGCCAGCATTTCCGCACGGGTCATGTCGCGGAAAATCACCGCCATGCAGAATGCCGCGATCTGCCCTTCGGTCACAATATTGTCGCGAATACCATTGATGAATAACGTCATCTCTTCTGTGGTAATTTCAATACCATCACGTTTTTTTCGAATAATTTCCTGTGGTAAAAACATAACGACTCCATTATATCAATAAATTAAAAACTATAGCCTGCAACAAAATAGTAGCCCCAGCCGGTGGATTTTATTGCGCCACCGGGAAGACCAATATCCGCTCCGTCGTTCCATTGCCCGCCGTTATGAAAATAACGCGCGACAAACGAGTAATGTAGATGATCGTAATTAAGCGCCAGGACATGACTTGAAGCAATTGAATTGCCACTCCGCACCTGTTTCCCCGCCTCATCAACCCACCGACTGCTACTGTTCAGATTCGAGCCAAAATCGAAGTTAGTGAAGCCAATATAACTGACATCCCCGCCCCATAACTGGGTCAACGGCACGAAGTATTTTACTTTAATGCGATAGCCGTCCCAGCTATTTTCATTTGCTGCCTGATAATTTTCCCATTGGTATTTTGCGTAAGCATTAATGGATAAACTCATCGGCAAACCAGTATTGATATCGGTGCCAACGCCCATAAACCAAGTATTCTGCCGCCCGTTGCTGTTGTGCCCCATATCATAAATATAGTTATTGGCAAAATACCACTCTTTAAATGGACCAAAGCTCAGATCGCAACCGGTCAGTTTATCGATTGAAAAACGTGGTTCAATTTCCATAAATAGCGGCGAACCTTTATCCCATATTCCGCGATCCGGCGTATTACCCACACCAAAGAATTTAGGGACATCAACATAGCCATAAAAATCCAGCCAGTCTTTTTTGGCGAAGGCTTCATATTCAAGATAAAAATCATTATTAAGCTGTGGGCCAAAACGAGTATGGTAGCTGCCGACGACATTAACGCTCTGATGCCACCAGTCGGATAGATATTCAGCGTTTCTCGTTTCTCCGGCCTGAGCGCTGGCGGAAGCCACATAAAGCAACACACAGCAAGATGCAGCGAAGATTTTCTTTCCAGAGTCCATAAAATTACCTTACCTGTAAAATAAAATATGATTTCTAAGAACTACAGAATCAATCCGGCGATTGCGGCGGAAAGGAAACTGACCATTGTAGACCCAAACAACAAACGCAGCCCAAACCGTGAAGCAATATTTCCCTGATGTTCATCCACAGCTTTAATTGAACCCGCTACAATCCCGATAGACGAGAAATTAGCGAAAGAGACGAGGAACACGGAAATAATACCGATACTGCGCGGGGAAAGCGCTGAAACAATATCTTTCAATTGCAGCATAGCGACAAATTCATTGGAAACAAGTTTGGTCGCCATCACGCTACCGGCCTGTAGTGCTTCGCTTGTCGGAATACCCAAAATGAAGGCAAAAGGATAAAATCCATAGCCGAGAATATTTTGAAATGAAATATTGAACAGGCTTTCAAATAACGCATTCAACGCGGAGATCAGGGCGATAAAGCCAATCAGCATTGCAGATACAATAATGGCAACCCGAAAACCGGCAAGAATGTATTCACCAAGCATTTCAAAAAAACTTTGTTGCTGATGGCGAGCACCGAAATGGTTCTCCTCTTCTTCCTCTGCGTTGTAGGGATTGATAAGATTCAGAATCACAAATGAACTGAACATATTCAGAATAAGCGCCGCCACCACATAGCGCGGCTCCAGCATGGTCATATAGGCGCCGACAATAGCCATTGAAACCGTTGACATAGAGGTCGCCGCCATTGTGTAGATCCGCCGTGGCGACATCTTGCCGATAATATCCTTATAGGCGATAAAGTTTTCCGACTGACCGAGAATCAGGGAACTCACCGCATTAAATGACTCAAGTCTACCCATGCCATTAACTTTGGAGAGCAGCGTCCCAATCATTTTGACAACCCATGGTAGAACTCGGATGTGCTGTAATATCCCAATCAATGTCGAAATAAAAATAATCGGGCACAACACCTTAAGGAAAAAGAAGGCATAGCCCTTCTCCATCATCCCACCAAAGACAAACTCAGTGCCCTGATTGGCATAAATAAGCAGATTGTCAAAAAATTTACTGATATGTAGCACAATCGTCTGACCCACACTGGAGTTCAGCGTCAACCATGCCAACACCAGTTCAATAACGATTAGTTGAAAAACATAACGATAGCGGATCATTTTCCTGTTGCTACTGGCAACAATGCTAAGCCCGATGACCAGGCTAACTGATAACACAAAATGAATAATCGTACCCATTTTATCCTCACATCCCCGTTGATTAGCCACTTTAAAAAACAATTAATGTATAGTTGTATTATAAGTTGTATTTTTTAGTCATCAGGGTAAAGCTCGACGACGCACTTTTGTGACATAACTCCAGTTATTTTTGCATTGCGTATTACACGCACAAAAAGAAGACAAGAAATCAAATAATTATCAATAAGTTGCTAATTTTCCGAACGGATGTGATATGTGATATTGTCAAGCCTATGAATCCGGCAGCAGAGAGACGCTACGCCAGCGCAGATGAGAGGGGACCGATGAACGTCAAAGAGTTCAAACGCTCAAAACTTTATGTCAACGTGTACAATCAACTTAAAGAGATGATCTTCAAAGGCATCTACCCTGAAGGACATAAGCTACCGTCAGAGCCGGAACTGGCGCGCTTACTGAACGTCAGCCGTGTGACCCTGCGCCAATCGCTGGCGTTGTTACAGGAAGATGGCGTGATCGAATCCCGCCACGGTTCTGGCAACATCGTACTGAAAAGGGGATCCGACGGGAAAATGCTTCTCGACAGGCTGGCCTGCCCGCTCGATAAATGCCTTGCAGGCGGGTACGCGCGGCGCGAAATAGAAAGCGAAACGTTTCCCGGCGATCGGTTCGCCTGCGAGATTTTTGAGCGCGACATCCCGGTTTCAATTAGCGTAATACGAAAATTTTATCAGGGCGAAATCTGTGTCGCATTCTGCTATACCTCACTGCCTCCCGATTTAGCGGAGCTAAACAGTGCGGTGATTAACGACCCGGAAAAACTGGCGGATTTTATTGAAAACCAGTGTTATCAGCTGGCCCAGGCCTCGCATCTTGAGTTTAAGGTTACGGCACAAACCGACACCTTACGCCTTGCAGGAGTCGCCTCGCCAGATAAAAAGTACATGCTCATCACTGAAAAAGTCATGAATGCGATGGGTAAAGTGATGTTATTTAACAAATACTATATTCCAACCCAGAAAATGGTGCTGAAGATTAACCTGACCAGTAAACATGAGTGACCGCCTCCGTGCCCTTTGCAATCAGGCAAATAAGTATGTTTCAGGATGTAGCTATCTGTGTAGTGATGCAATGGATGTCCCTCCAAAAGTAGCCAGTGCCATACTCTTACTGGCTACATTTACTTTGGGAGTCATATCAAATGAACCCAAACAGAGTCATTGGCATCAATATCACCAAATTTACTGCGCCATACATCATACCCTCAGTATCCATACAACGTGCAGGACCAAACACAGATTAATCAGACGGTTTTCGTGTAAATAGACCCATTTTAGTTCCATGCATTTTTTGAGCTCCCGGCCAAATAATGGTGCTGCCGGTATTCCTCCGGTGTCATATTGTTCAGCGATTCATGCGGGCGTTCACAGTTATATTCTGACAACCATTTGTCCGTGATTTCCCGCACTTCATTCAGCGTTCTGAACAGATAAAAATCGAGTATTTCTGTACGGTATGTTCGGTTAAAGCGCTCAATAAAAGCGTTCTGCGTCGGCTTACCCGGCTGGATAAACTCCAGTTTTACTGCATGTTTCTCTGCTCATTCAGCCAGTGCCAGTGAGATAAATTCCGGACCATTATCCATGCGTAGCATGACCGGATAGCCGCGATTTGAAGCGATCCTGTCGAGTACACGGACCACGCGCAGAGCTGGCAGATTCAGATCGATTTCAGTCGACAACGCCTCACGGTTAAAGTCATCAACGACATTGAACGTGCGAAAACGACGACCACAGACCAGGGCATTATGCATAAAATCGACAGACCAGCTCTGGTTCAGCGCTTCCGGTATGGCCAGTGGCGAGGGCTTACGCACCGGCAACCGCTGTTTGCCCTTACGGCGAAAATTCAGCTTCAGCAGACAATAAATACGATGGATCCTTTTGTGATTCCACAGGTATCCCTGCCGCCGCAAAACCTGGAAAAGTTTTGGAAAACCGTATCGTGGGTAATCACCAGGAATATGAAAAACTTCGAGCCTGATTGCCCGGGATTGATTGAACATTAAATTGAGTGTTTTTCATACAACATTGTTGGCAGCGCCAACAGAATTGTATGTTTTTCGAACACATCATGTTATTTTATGACTAGCCAGCCCTGAATTTATGTGCCACTTGCTTTACCAGCGGATTTTTGAACGTAGTGTGCCCCCCCCCAATTATTCAGTCAAAAGTGAGAGTGAAAGAGTTTATTGGGAGTTTTAACAATTGTTTCCGCGGTAAGCACAGAAGTAAATGCGAGTTAACAATATCCTGCAAAGCGGTGAAATGAAAAAGTGGGGTTAGTACTTATAGATAAACTATCCCGGCGATAAAACAATGCGTTTATCAACAACAAAAACACGTTCAATTATCAAATTTTCTTCGACGCTGAATTGCGATTTACATTCATAAATGATGGACATGGGAGCTTTACAATAACGCAAATGAATTTATTAGATTGATAATAAATTGATGCATTCAATGAATTGCATTTAACTAATGGTTATCTCGAATGACAAATTCTAATATACATGAAAGAACTGAACATTAAATATAATACTGAAATTTATATTGTACCATCATTAAATTCACATTACATATTATATCATTACCATAGATTTAATTAGTTTTGCTAAAAAAAATATTAAATTATTATTAATACAAAAAAAATTGCAATAATATATTATCTGCAAGAAATCTAAGACGCATATTACTTACGTTCAAAGCATGATGCAAGAGATAATATATTATCTGTAATTACATATACATGCATATACGCGTATTGGATGAAATGTAAACTAACCTACAAACAAGGATATTTTTGTAATGAAAGGAAAATTAGCTGCTGTAGCATTTTTTACCACAATGGGAGTTGCTTCATCTGTAATGGCTCAGGATGGCAAAGTTGATTTCACCGGTAAAATTATTGAAGCTGGTTGCGTGGTCGACAGTACTGTTGCAAATCCACAAACTGTAAAACTGGGTGAAGTCGCTAAGACTGCTTTTGCAGGCGCTGGCGATACTGCGGCTACCACCGAATTCACTCTGGTATTAAGCGGTTGTCCTGATACCCTTCTGGGTAAACCTGTTTCTGTGAAATATGACGGTACGCCGGACACTATCAACAATGATTACGTACAGTTAACCGGCTACGGTACTGCTGGTATCGCAAAAGGTGTTGCTATCCAGCTCCTGAATGCCGACAGTTCTGCATTGCCACTGGGTTCAGCATCTAAAGCCACCACAATCAACGCTGATGCGGCTGAAAACACTAACCTCAACTTCTTCGCTCGCTATATCGCGACTGAAGCAACAGTGAGTGGTGGTGATGCAAACGGTAGTGTGAACTTTACTCTGACTTACAACTAATTCGGACGGTCCCCTTTTCTTCCAAAACTGAAAGTCATTAAAGCCGGGAGCGCCCGGCTTTATTTTTCGAGGAGACATGAATGAATAAATACATCCAGCTCATTGCCACAACACTACTGTTCACCATGTCATCCGCACAGGCTGGCATTATTGTAGGAGGGACCCGCGTTATTTATAACGGTGATAAAAAGGAAACCTCGATTAGCGTCAAAAACCCAGATAAGTCATCTTATTTAATTCAGTCATGGAGCGATACCGGCGAACAAAGTAAAGACAAATCGCCGTTTATGGTTACCCCACCATTGTTTCGTTTAGGTGGGGGGCAGGAAAACACGCTGCGTATTATTCTCACTGGCGGTAGTTTGCCTGAAGATCGGGAGTCGCTTTACTGGATGAATATAAAATCAATCCCGGCAACCGAAAAAATGGAGAACGCCAACACACTGCAAATCGCGGTAAAAACCCGCATCAAATTAATATACCGTCCGCAGGCACTCACGCAACAACCGGAAAACGTCACTGGAAAACTTACCTGGCAGCGCAATGGTAGTAAGCTAACTGTCAATAATCCGACCGCCTATTACATGAATTTCAGCACTGTGAAAGTAGGTACAAGTACGGTAAAGGATGCCACCTACGTTGCCCCAATGAGTTCGGCCATTTTTTCAATTCCCGCCGGTGCTAATGGTAAGGTGATCTGGACCCTGATTAACGATTTTGGCTCCGTCGGGAACGAGCACCACTCGGGATTATAGCAACAACTGGTGATAGCGCCGAAAGGATATCGGAATGAATGCAGACGCATACAAAAAAAGAATGATACGCAGTCAAATCGCCTGCTTTATTACCTTGCAGTGTGCTCTATCTATTTTTAACACTGCCTTAGCTCGTGAATATTTCAACCCAGCTTTACTGGGTATCGACGGACCGGGAAAAGAGATTACCGACCTTTCAGCCTTTGAAGAAGGTGTCGGTCAGATGCCTGGCATCTATCGTGTGGATGTCATTGTCAACAAGACTTCTGTGGGCATACGCAACATTGATTTTATCATGCAAAAAGACACTAAGGGCAGCTCAATGCTACAGCCCTGCGTCAGTGTCGAAACGCTTGGTGAGTTCGGTATCAGTACAGAGCAATTTCCCCAATTAGCCGGGGCAGGTGAATGTGCAGACCTCGCGGCTATTCCGCAAGCCAGCGCGGAATTTGCCTTTGAACGCCAGCAGTTACTACTATCTATTCCGCAAGCGGCCATCAACAGCCATGCCCGCGGTTACGTTGCCCCGGAAAGACTCGACGAGGGGATCAACGCCCTGTCGCTGAATTACAATTTTTCCGGCGCGAATACCGAAGCGCGCCATAATGGTACATCCGACTCCGACAGTTATTATCTGAATCTGCGGCCAGGGTTAAACATTGGACCGTGGCGCATTCGTAACTACAGCACCTGGAACCGTAACGTTAGCGGTAGCAGTGCCCAGGAAAGCTGGGATTCGTTATATACCTACGCCCAGCGTAATATTATTACCCTCAAAAGCCAGCTGACACTGGGTGACAGCACTGCACCATCGGATATGTTCGACAGCGTACCGTTCCGCGGTGCACAACTGGCATCCGACGATGACATGTTGCCTGATAGTCTTCGCGGCTACGCGCCAGTGGTTCGTGGTATTGCACGCACTAATGCCCAGGTGATTATTAAGCAGAATGGCTACACCATTTACCAGAGCTACGTCTCCCCTGGTGCGTTTGAAATCACCGATATGTACCCGACCGGCAGCAGTGGCGATCTTGATGTGACCATCAAAGAGGCTGATGGCAGCGAACAGCACCAGACCGTGGCGTTCGCTTCTTTACCCGTCTTGCAGCGTGAAGGTCGGTTGAAATATAGCCTGACCAGCGGGCAGTATCGCCCGTACCAGGGTGATATTGACAAAGAAATATTCACTCAGAGCACCGTAATTTACGGCCTGCCAGCAGGATTTACGCTGTATGGAGGTGCCCAGTTTTCACAGCACTACCAGTCCCTGCTCTCTGGCGTGGGTAAAAACTTCGGTACTCTCGGGGCTGTCTCTGTTGATGGTACTCAGGCCTGGTCAACGCAAAAGGATCAAGACAAAGAAAGCGGCCAGTCCTGGCGTATTCGTTACAGTAAAAACATTCTCGAAACCGGCACCAATATCTCCATCGCCGGCTATCGGTATTCAACCTCCGGTTATTACACTCTTTCAGAAGTACTGGATACCTGGCGTGACGATGAGTGGCGAAACAATAACGATCGCCGCCGCAACCGGGCTGAGTTCCAGCTCAATCAGAATATCGGTGAAAATCTTGGTTCACTGTCTCTTAACGCCATGAGCGAAGATTACTGGAACAGTGACAGGAAGATGCGCTCCATTGGCGTGGGTTACAGTAATAACTGGGCCGGGGTGACATACAACCTCAACTACAGCTATAACCGCAATACCACTGACAGTGACAACAGCAATAAAATCTACGATGAAGACCAGGTCTTCTCGCTGAGCATAAACATCCCGCTCGACCGTTGGTTAAGCAATAGTTATGCCACCTACAATCTGAATACCAGCAAGCGTGGAAATACCAGCCATACCATCGGGTTAAACGGGTCTGCACTGGAAGACCGCAACCTGAACTGGAATATCCAGCAGAGCGAAACTGACCACGGTGAAGGTAATGGTGGCTATGCCAGCCTCGATTATCAGGGTACCTACGCGCGAGTGAATACCGCCTGGAGCTACGACCACGACCAGAAACGCGTTAACTACGGTGTTGAAGGCGGCATGGTGGCCCACGCACATGGTGTGACATTGAGCCAGGCCCTGGGCGAGACGTCGGCACTGGTAGAAGCACCGGGGGCAGATGGAGTGACGGTCAGTAACCAGACCGGAGTCAAAACCGACTTCCGCGGCTACACCATTGTGCCTTACGTCACACCCTATCGTGAAAGCAAAGTGTCGCTGGATACCGAAACGCTGCCTGATGCTGCAGACGTAGAACTCACCTCCAGAACGATTACCCCAACTCGCGGCGCGATCGTGCGGGCACACTTTGATACCCATGTAGGTAAGCGCGTCCTGATGACGCTAATCCGCAGCAACGGCGAGACAGTCCCTTTTGGTGCGATGGTATCGTCTATTGATTCACCAAACCAAACCACTTCGATTGTTGGCGATCAAGGCCAGGTGTATCTGTCCGGTATGGCCGATAGCGGAACGCTCATGGCCAAATGGGGGACCAAAGAAAATGGGCAATGCCGTATTACATTTAAGTTACCTGAGACTACTCCTTCCAGTGGCGTAGTGGAAATAAATTCACTCTGCCAGTAACGGGGATAACAAAATGAATAAAAGTTTTTTAATTACTATTTTGCTCATTAGCAATTTATTATCGGCAACTACTGCACGGGCCGATTATATAAGCACTGTTGGTTACAAAGTAATGACATATGGCTTGTCTGGCTTCGATATTCCAGCCACTGTAGGGGCGACAACAGAATGGCATGATAATAATTCAGTTATGTTCAATACTCTCTCCAGCAACGATCGAAGTTCCTTTTTTGAACTGGTGGTCGATGGTTCACAAACAGGAGATGGCGTGACCTGGAAGACCAGCAACCCTGGTATTGGCATTCAGTATAAGGCGGAGGTAACGTCACCTTTATTCTCCCCGGGAGAAAGCACTACTGCCCCTAATTATCGTTTAAATCTGACAGGGGGGAATGGAACAGATCGCACTGACTATTATCATCTCAGGTACCGTCTTGTCCGGTTGCTAGAAAAAGTCCCATCAGGAAAGATAACATCCTTACCCCGCATTACTCTGAATACCTACAACCCCACAGGGGCTGGCCCTGGCATGTTATCTGGGTTAGTTCTTTCCGGTATTGCCTCTCTCCCCAGGGTGGGCACCTGTGCTATCAATGCACCAACGGAAATTAAACTTGCACCATTGTATGGTAGTTCTCTGGTGAATGGTTCGCAAAACGTATCCGCTACGCAGAGTATTCAGCTAGTCAATTGCCCGGGGGCAATTGATAATATCAGCTATGTATTCCACGCAGTATATGGAACACATAACGCTGCAAGCGGCGTATTAAAAACTGAAACAGGTTCAGGTTATGCGCAGGGCGTATATATCCAGGTTCAAAACTCCGATGGTTCTGCTCACACAGTTAATACAGATATAAATCTCGCAGGTTACGATGGTTCCGGAGATTACACTATTCCGGATTTCAAGGTTGCATATTTTATTGACGACGTTAACAGTGTGACAGCCGGTAAAGTAAAATCAGCAATTGAACTTCAGCTTCAGTATAACTAATCAATATGGATAAAAGTATGCAATCAATTATGAATAATAAGGCGTTAGTATTAATTCTGGCCTGCACAGGATTATTTTCTGCTACCAGTTCTGCCAACTCAGCAAATATTGACATCACAGGAACCGTTGTCGCTTCACCTTGTGTGGTTAACGCAGGCAATGAGTCCCTCGCGATTGACCTGGGCACCGCCATTCAGGCTGATAGTCTGAAAAACAATAACAGTACCAGTCCGTGGGTTGAAAAGACGCTGGCGCTCACCAGTTGCCCGGCATCCACCACATCTTTTAGCGTGGTGTTTACCGGAACTGCCGACGACGATACGGATTTTTATAAAAATACCGGCACCGCCACCAATCTGAAGATTGAACTGACGGATGAAAATGGTAACACCGCTTATAAAAATGGCGCCGCCCTGACTAATGTCGCCATCCCCAACACCCACGCCTATGACCTGAAACTACGCGCCCGCGTGATGTCGAAAGGCAACGTGATGCCGGGTACCATTGAGGGACAGGTGCAGGCAACATTCACCTACCAGTAATGCAGGACAAGACAATGGCGCAACAGATAAGCAAACGACTCCTCACTTTGGTCTGTCTATGGGCAGTCAGCGTTATTCACTCCGTTCAGGCAGCAGATATTAATCTTAGCGGTACTGTAGTCGCTTCTGCCTGTACCGTAGATACAGATACGAAGGAACAGACAGTAACGTTCCAACAGGCACGCGCCGTTGATTATCCTGATATTGGTGATACCAGTGAATGGCAGGACTTTGAACTGACACTTTCTTCCTGCCCGGTATCAACAACCCAGGTAACAGCCCTGTTAAGTGGTGATGCCGACAATGATGATATAACGAAGTTTGCCAATACTCAGGGTAGTGCCACGGGTATGGCGCTACAAATTATGAAGCGCGACCATCTCACAGAAATATCACCAGAGGGTACACTGGCAGTCGCGGTCGACAACACAACTCATAAGGCGGTATTCCCACTTTCTGCCAGGCTGTATACCCCGACAGGAGCAGTTACTGCAGGGGAATTCAAAACGATTGTTCAGCTTACGTTTACCTACCAGTAACGTTCCGCCAGTGCGTCTGAAAGACTTTTTCAGACGCACTGTTAGTATGCACTTTTAAAAAGGTTTAAAACCAAACTTTACTAAAATGCACATTAACATTAAGCATTTATTTAACAAAAACAGTAGATTTGTTACCATTATAAAAGGTAATTACAACAGTAATCCATCGTTTCCCTTGCCAGATTAAATAAATCAAAAAAAAATAGCAAATGGAGAAATTATGATGCCAAAACAGAATAAGCACACCATAATCATTAGTAAAAAACCAATCGTGCAGTTTAGTCTGAATAAAATCATTAGGGAGCAACTCTCTGATTACGAGATAAATTTACTTTCATCTATAGATGAATTAACCCAACTTCAGCTACGAAGAACAACGCTGGTGCTAGCCGATTTATCAGGCGAAATTGACAATCCGAGATTTTTTTTTGATAATTACCGTTCATTAATAATTCAGAATATGAATGCACACTGGATATTTATAGTCAAAAATATCTATTTCCACTTAGCTATTGAGTTATTAATGAAACCAGAAACTACATTATTACTTGATAGCGCACCAGTAACAGATTTAATTGAGGTGGTTTCTGCGTTCAGATTAATCCCTGGAGGGTCTGGAAAAATATCATTACCACATAAAAAAGGAGATGTTACTAAAGTAGAAAGAAAAATAGCGACACTGACTCCTTCTGAAGTTGAAGTATTAAGACTTTTTGCAAAAGGATGGGGAGGAAATCAAATCGCCGCTTTTTTGAAAAAAAGTAATAAAACAATAAGTGCGCAAAAAAACAATGCTATGCGCCGTTTATCTTTGCACAATAATGCAGAGTTGTATGCATGGATTACCAGCACTGAGGGAGTGAAATCACTGTATACCCATCGTCTTTGAAGATGCTTGATTTCCCATGAATAACTCCAATGCCATTAACATGAAAGTTGAACTTACTGAGAAACAGAAGGCTGCAATTGAGCGCCTCCAGTACCACGCCGCTGGTTCGAAGTCGTGCGGATCGATTACAAGCACCGTCTGGTTCGAACGAAGAGACGACCAGCCAGGGAGCTACTTATCACCAGGAATATGACAAACTTCGAGCCTGATGATTGTCTGGGATTGGCTGAACGTTAACTTGAGTGTTTTTCATACAATTTTGTTGGCAGCGCCAACAGAAATGTGCATTTTTTGAGCACATAAGAGAATACATCAAATGAACAGTCACGTGCATGGGTAATAGAAATATGACAAAATGCTAAAAAGTAATGGACTCTCTCAATTAAAGAATCTGTAACTTACTATTTTTAAAAGTGATTTAGTTTTCAGGGACGTCATCAATGCGATCTATTATCACATTTTTTATTTCAGGATCGTTGTGTTGCCTGATCCTATTATTCATGGTGGATGTTTTCCTTCCTGAAGGTTCTATAGCCCAAAAATTCAGTGATCAAGCTATAGCCTTATTGGGTGTATCAGGTGCTATCGTCGCTGCGGTGGCGACCTGGCAGGCAGCAAAAGAGGCAGCTCGAAGTGCAAAAATCGCCCGTGAATCAATGGAACAATCTGCAGAGTCTGCCCGCCAAACTCTAGCAGAGACACAAAGATTTAATCGAAGGAGCAACTTCGAAAACCGATATGCTCTCCTACTTGCACAGCATAATAATTATCATGATCAGGTCTGTAGGTTGACTTAGGTTGAGTGAAAAAGCGAGGAAAGCCTTGCGGATACTGGATTTCAGGCATAAAAAAAGACGTCGATTGACGTCTATTTATATACTTTTGGTGCGAAGGCCGCACCGCGATTCCTGACATAACCAATTGAAATAAATGAATTTATAAAAATAAGAGATCATGATGTATACTCACATATATACTCAACGCGATTCCCTGTGAATACAGCTAGCTAAAAACTATTCTTCATCTTCTTCCACAGGCTCCAGCGCGTCAAGTACGACTCGCACCATGGCAATAGAACCAATGCGGATAAAAGCATCTTCTCCATCTTCGTCGGTTAGCATATAACGATCTGTGGTTTCAGGCTCGCAGTCCAGTTTTTCAAAGAACGCATTCAACTGACCGATATCATCCGCCTCTTCGTTTTGCGGCGCATCAGGCTCAACGCTCAGCGGAATCACAGGGCCACCGTTCACCAAGGTGATATGGACATTAAAATAATCGTCTTCATAGTCGTCTTCTTCTTCGCTCATGATGGGAGCAAAGCCATCAGACAGGAACTGATGAAATACCACTTCGCGCATATTTAACGCATAACGATACTCGGAAGAATCAAGAACGAAGAAGCGCTCTGTGTTTGGAGCGTTTTTTTCCTGAAAATAATAATAAAACCTCCGCTTATCCGCAGCTGAAATGGGCAACAACAAATAGTCCTGCTGTCCCTGAAGCCAAAGCTTTACGGTCCAGAGACCGCTATCCATTTCAATACCACTTGTAACTATCGTCTCAAGATCTTCATCAGTTTTACGGCACTTTTTGTGAAAGTCGTTAATCAACTGATCGCTTTCCGGGAATACGATATTTAAAGGCTTATCCAGGGCATTGCATATTGCCTGTGCAAGGCCTAGCTTTGCTGCGACCTTTCCGGTTTCGATACGCTGGATTTGCTGTTGGCTGGTGCCGACCATATACGCCAGCTCGCGCTGAGTGATCGACAGTTGGGTACGAAGCTGTTTGATATTGTTCTGTGTCATGGTATCGCTCTTCTGATGAGATTGATGACAAGCATTAAAACACAAAAAAGCGTAAAAACACATTTATGTGTTTAAGATGAAGGTTCGGTATAAGTGTGGAAGATTTGAAAGACCATTACCCAAAGCGAAGATCTTTTACACTCACTTAGCAGCCAGCATTCCCGGATAGTGCTTCGCGATGATATCGTTCATCTTCTCTACCAAATCCATACGCTTAAACGTGATATGACCACTGCCCTTTTGGAAAAGGCGAATAGTGAAGAGATCATCTCCGAATTCCTGCTGCCGTGGATTATCGCGAATGAAATCCATCACTCGGATAGTCACATCGTGCCGGTTATCGGGAATGGTTTTACCATCCAGCAGGAACAACATGCGCTCCAGATCGGCTAACTGGTCACGCCGCCAGCCCCAGCTCAGGCTATAGCCCCATTTATCGTACTTCACTAGATTGTTAACGATAATCTTCTTGCCGAAGTAACAGGGGTTATTGGTTTTGTAATCCCAGCTTAATCCCCTGAACACATTGATGATGCCACGCTCGAAGACCTCCTGTTTGTTGAGATGAAGTTGCTCAAAGGTACTCAGGATATTCGCTTCGCTGATTGCCGGGAGATCGCCCTCTTCGAGGTTCTTAGCCCACTGGCTACGCGCCTCAGCATCCATCAATGTCAGCATCCCTGACTTCAACATCAGATCGCGCCAGATGCTGCAGTCGATATTGCGGGTGATGACTGGCATCGCTTTATCTACAGGTTGCACCAACCAGCAGTCGAAAGAATGGCCCTGCCGCATCGCCCAATGATTAGCTACGTCGCCACCAATCCCGAAAGTAAGTTGGGAAACGTCATCAAGCTGACGAATTAGCGCCTCAATCCGTGTCAGCGCAGCATTACGGCCAGTGACAATACGTTCAATGCTGGTGGAACAAATCACACCGGTGTGCCCGGTTAATACTTCGGGTTCATTAATATTATTTCCGGACATTATTTCTCTCCTTTATAGTCAGAAAAATACCAGCCGGTCAGGGCTGGTGTTTATGTACTTGCGGGACGCGGTTTGTTTCGTCCAGCTCATCGCTTGCCTGGAGCACTGACCTGCGGATGTTGCCCTCTGGTAATAGCCGTCACCTCTTTATACGTGTCACGGTTCATCAGCCCCGTTGCCTTTCTGGCCCGGAGGATATCAATGGATGTAATAAACGGAGACTGCTCCCTGATGCTGAAGCCTGGCCGGTCAGTGCGGACCAGTTCATACTTTTCAACAATAAAATTCAGGGCATCGGCCAGCGAGATACCCGCCTCGATATGTTGCTGAATCACCAGTTCATCACTGAACGGCGTATCGTTAAGCGTAAGGCCATAGTGGTGTTCCAGCAGGCAGGTCAGCAGGGTCTGCCAGACGCCCACGGGAGACGGACGTGACGATGCCGCCCGCATGAAGGGGGGTGATTTGGTTTGCATAAACGTTATCTCTATAGTGGAAGATGTGTTTGCTGAAGGGTGAAGTATTACGGTGTTATTCTGTGGTGACGGGAGTGGGATAAATCGCGATATAAACGTAGCCATGCGAACCGAGCGTATCGGCCTCGCAGGTCAGACCTTTTGCATACAGCGTGACGCAGTGCTGATGACGGGGATTCAGTTCACCGCTGGTGAGCATTAACTCCAGCTGTTTCATCAATACCGGGAAAGACTGGTCAAGATGGCGCAAATCCGCATCGCAGAACTGTCCGTTAAAATTCGCGCGGTCAGCCAGGTAATGCAGGCGGTTTCCCTCCTGGACCAGTCGGGCACCAAAACACGCGGAGACACTGCGTCTGAGCCCCCACCAGGATTCGCTGATATCATGCGTTGCTATCGTGGTTTTCTTCGACAAAATGTAGTCCTCCTTAATCGTGAATTAATTCAGGCTTACGCTGCGTAATACGACATACGGGCCATTGCGGTCCTGGCGGCGCTCTGCGAATACGGCCAGTACACCGCTGATATCGTCCACCTCGCGACCGGCATAGTGGCAGATACTGCCGGACCATTTATATTTCCCCGTACAGAAGCGAAACAACCGGGACTGTGGATGCTGGCGGTATATCGCCATTGCCTGACGCTTACTGATAATTTTCATTAATACTCCTCCCTTACAACCAGCCCCGTTCAGCAAACGAGACGATATCCATTCCGCCGATAACGAGGTGGTCCAGGAGACGCACACCCACAAGGTCCAGAGCGTTCTTCAGTCGCTCTGTCACCCGTCTGTCAGCCTGGCTGGGTTCGGCATGGCCTGAGGGATGGCAGTGAGCAACAATCACGGCTGCCGCATTGTATTTCAGGGAGGCTTTCACCACTTCCCGGGGATGGACTTCGGTATGGCTGATGGTGCCTTTGAACAACGTTTCGTGCGTAATCAGCCGGTGTTGGTTATCCAGAAGCAGCAGAACAAATGCCTCTCTTTCCTCCATGGTCAGCTGGAGCCGTAACCAGTCACTTACTGAGCTGCTGGACGTAAACGATGCGCCGGGCTCGCGTAACTGGCGCTCCAGCAGAGCCAGCGCCTCGCGGATGGTCTGTTGTGCTGATGCCGTCAGTTCATATGCAAACAACGGTAACTGTTTTTCCATGGTGCGGGGCCTCAGTCGATGATGTAAATAATGGCGTTGCGTTCAGGATGGTTCAGCGCATAGTCGCGCAGACGGTAATAATGCTCCGTCATGGCATCGCACTCCGTGCGGCAGGCATGGTGACTGTAAGCCATCAGACAGGCCGCAATCCCCGCAGCTTCAGCACTCATTTCAGCGCTGTTACCATTCAGTACATTAAACAGATACCATAGACCGTCACTCTCTTCCGGAGCCATAAAGGCACCACCGTTACTGAGAGTGTAAAAAGTCCAGACGCCACCGCTGTAATCCGCACACAACCGGTCCATCCAGGCAAAGATGCGGGGTTCGAGGGTTATCCACTGTGGGATACGACCAAAATGCTGAGGCCAGAAACGAAGGCGCTGTTCATCTTTAACAGGTGTGGCACAAAGAGTGTCTGTCGGAATGGTGTTATCCGTTAATGCGTTGTTCATGATTAATGACTCCGGAAATAAAAAAGCCTGCCGGTCAGGGCTGGCGGGAAAGGCTGAGACTGAAGTCTGGTAAGGTTGGTCAGGACCTGCGGATGCCATAACGAGCAATGTAGCTGTTCAGCATAACCCCGGCTTCAGGTTCAAAGTTCCATGCCCGCCAGACCATCACTCCTTCGCAACGAATAACCAGACGAAAATGCGTTCCCTGGTCGTCTTCAATGGCGACGTTGTCATATTGCGCTGCGATGCCTGAAGCCTGCTCACGGGTAAACGGGCCGGAGGGAAGTTGCGGATGGGTTTCGGTGTTCACGGGTATGTTCCTCCGCATCGAAGTTATGCCTGTCCCAGCAGGTCAAGCATATTCTCTGCCATCACCCACAGCGCACGATTAAGTTTCACATCGCCATCGATACCGTTCACAGCACGGGTACGGTTGCTTCGCCCCTGTGCGGTGCGCCCCGCGAGTCCTCCCTTCATCAGGTTCTCCTGCACCCGCTGATACACCGTCCAGAGGTCGTCACTGCGGTCTTCGTAACGACGTGGCGTCAGTATCTGAGCAGTAGTGACGGGCTGGTGGTCTTCACCAAAACGATAGTGGAGAGCGGCCCTCGCCATCGCCTGCTGCGCTGGTGGCGGTAACAGAGCCGACTGCATGGCATCACGTCTCTCTTCCACCCGGTCGAATATCCCCAGTACCTCATAAGCCCCTTCAATAACTTTCTCCACCACATTCCCTTTATGCGGCACCCGCACTTCACCGAATGACTGCCCACAGACCAGTCCGTTGGTACAGACACCACGAAACAATCCCGGCAGCATCTGATAACTGGATGAGCCATCGTGTGAGTTGAGGAGGATAATTTCGGGCACCTGCTGGCCGGTGAGCTGTCCTGCACGACGCAGACGTAACATGTGTTTGGTGTGCTCCCGTCGGCGCTGGTCCCGAACGCGGGTCTGGCAGGCAAAGAAAGGTTCAAAACCTTCCCGCTGCAGATTCTCAAGAATAGTGATGGTCGGTATCCAGGTATATCGGTCTGAACGGGATTCGTGCTTATTCTCACTAAAAACACTGGGGACGTATTGCATTAATTCTTCACGGGTTAACGGGCGGTCGCGCCGTACCTGATTTACCCGTCCAAAACGACTGGCTAGTTTCATGATGAGTTCCTTAATTTATCTCTTTGCACCAAACGGCTTAACCTCAGAAGAATAGATATATGCTTCGAGGAATAACGGATTTTCACCAAAGTAATATAGATTCAAATTCATCCATAACTTAATAAAAAAAAGCCCGAGCATTATATGTGATAACTCCAGAGCAATTCGATGACTAAAAAGGTATAAAAATCATGAATATCGTTAACTCCTTCCTTTATTGCAATTTCAACCCCAGACTAAAGAACAGTGGCGTTTGTCTATGTATATAGATGTGTATATAGATTACTGATACATATCAATGCATTTAAATTAACATCTTTAGATTAATAAACATGAGAACACATGTAATTCAATACATTGAAACCAACAAACATTCCATCACCAATAAAACAACGCTCATGCATATAACTCGGCAAGTAAACATATACCGTATGCATAATGCATATGAACAATACAAGCGTAGAGCAAGTGATTTAATTAAATAATCAGCTCTACTACGACTAACACTTTCGAAATATAAAAAAGGAAACAGATAGTATGTACGAATATATCACCTCTCACGGAAAATTAAATCAATACCATTTAAAGAAAATAGAACAGACTATTGATAAAGCATTGAGTGAACACTCAAGAGTATTGGCTGTAAGAATAGATTTACATACTCCTGTTCTCAAACCATTAAATGACATGCCTGATGAGGCTAATTTCGCAAGGACAGATTCATCAGTAATATCCCGCTTTGCGGATTCTCTGAAAGCAAAAATTTCACATTATCTTAACAAGCGGGAGAAAGAGGGAAAGCGAGTTCGTAAGACATCATTACGCGTTGTCTGGGCCAGAGAGTTTGCACCTGATTCACATAAAAAACATTATCACGTATTACTGTTACTCAACGGGGACACTTTCAATACACTGGGAGCGTACGATAGTAAAAAAGGTACACTCCTCCGCCTTATACGTGAGTCATGGATGAGTGCTGTCAGTTTCATATATCCCCCCGATAAAGAGTTAGTCCACACACCCAGGAATCCTTGTTATTACCTGAATGCAAAGGATGGCAAGCAAAGTGAGTCATATTGCTCGCTGATTTACCGGACAAGTTACTTTGCAAAAAAGAAAAGCAAATGTTTTACAGATGGTGAACGTAATTTCGGATGTAGCTTTAAATAATGGCATCACAAATCATCTATTTACCCATGAGTAAAACAGACCAGCACAGGGCTGTTCATGACTCATATCTGTACAGTATCAGGTAGCAAAACAATCCTGACTAAAATAATATCAATCCAAATAAAACCAATTTAGACCAATGGTCTGCCGGAGTATTCCAAATAGCAGATGAGTATCATATTCTTGGCCCTGCAGTATATCTGCCAGTAAAAATTAACATATGAGAGGTCGAATATGAGTGTTGGAGTTATAAAAGACAAAAAGGCTACTTACCCAGTAGAATACTTCCCTCAAATAATGCGGAATGCAATTGAATCTATAGTAAGGGATGTTCAGGCTCCTCCGGAGCTGGTGGGTAGCGCCATACTGGGTTTTGCATCACTTGCATTGCAGGGGTTAAAAAAAATTCGTTATCCTGACGGGCGAGTCAGGCCCATCTCCTTATATCTTACCGTGATTGCAGACTCAGGAGAGCGGAAAACTGCTGTATATAACCTGGTGGGTCAACCTGTCTTTGCATTTGAGAAAGCCTGCCGAAAGAAACATGAAATGCTAATAGTTGATTACAATGCAGAACTTCAATCATGGAAGGTACAGGAACAATCCATATTGAAGAGTATCCGCAAGAAAACGGAGAAAGGTGTCAGCATTGAAAGTGAAAATGAGCGGCTGAAGCTCCATTACAGAATAAAACCGAAAAGTCCTGTTCTGCCTAAGATGATTTACAACGATACTACCCCTGAAGCTTTACAGTCGGGATTATACAACAATATACCTTCTGCGAGCCTGATGTCAGATGAAGCTGGGGTATTCTTTAAGGGAAGAGCTAAGAGTAATTTAGGTTTTTTAAACCAGCTATGGGATGGCTCTTCATTTGATGTAGAACGCAAAACAGGCAGTTTCACAGTAGATGATTGCATGTTCACCATCTTACTTATGATCCAGACAGATGAATTCGAAAAATATGTTAAAAAACAAGGGGATTATGCAGTAGGCTCTGGTTTTTTCTCTCGATTCATGATTACCGGAGTCACCTCTATGCAAGGACGTAGGGACACCAAGACAGTACAAAATGCAGGAGGAGATAGCCTTAGGTTATTTCATGAAAAAATCGAAGAGGCGCTATCCAGTTTTGAAGAAATGTGTAACAGTACCACTGTTACACATGAATACTATACACTTTCAGAACAAGCTCAGACTGTTTTATCCGAGTACCAGAAAAAGGCTGAAGACGCTATAATTCAACACAAAGACAAATCCCCTCTTTTTGAAGGCATGTTTTCTAAATTGTCAGAAAATTTTATAAGAGTGGCTGCCTTATTTGAATATTTTGACGGTAACAATTCAGGAACTATTTCCTCAAAAAATGTTGTAAATGCTTCAAACATTGTGAATTTTTATTATTCTTATTTATTAACTTCGGGTGGTTTACGTAGTGAAACAGTGGAGCAGAATGCTGATTTACTCTATGCCTGGCTGCTCTCTCACAAAGAGAACCACTATAGTTATACCACCCATATAAACAAAACGGAAATAAGAAGAAAAGGACCTTATAAATTAAGAAATAAAATCAAACTCAACGCCGCTTTAGAATTCCTTGAGCAAGAAAGGAAGGTGAGTATCCAGAAATTGAGAAACAACAATGGAACTATGAGCGAAATAATCACTATCCATCGATAATCACCGATAAAGAGCTGCTATTGTCTGCTACTGGTAGCAGACAATAGCAGCAATTCATTCATATAAAAAACATCACCAGTTATAAACATTTGACTCTTAGTGACTCCCCAGCATTGAGGTTTTGATATTTATATGTTCTATTTTCTCAACCCCCTCCTTTCAACTCATTTATTTTCACCATTGAATAATAGGCCTCAAATGACTGCTGACAATGAGTCGCGTTATTATCGAGTTCGGTGATCGCCTGAGCGATCACCTTTAATACGATGGAAGTTACACAGAATTACGGACAGGCTCCACATCTAACACTCTGAAAATCATTTTCATTCGCTTATTTTCATCAGTTATCTCTTTACAACATCAGCGAAAGCATTCTTCAATTCGATGTCATTTCTAGACCAGTCGCTAATGGTTCTATATAATTTATCCCATGATGTCCAATCACTATTTTTATGGAAATCAAGTTCAATAAACTTAGAAATCTCTTCCTCTAAAGAATTAATAGCAGCAGCTTTACTTTTCCACCCGTCTTCAGGCTTATTTTTCTTTAATAGCCTAATGACTTCATCCTTGACTGGCCTGTATTTCTGCGACTTTCTTTTACCACCGAGGCTTGCTGCTTCTCGTTTTAACTTATTAGACTCTTCTTTAAATTCTACCATTTCCAGAGCCCAGCAGGCTCCATTCCACATGTTTATCAAATTTAGTGCCATCAAAACATGTTTACGACCTTCAGCTTTGCGGCCCTGTCTGTACTGAGATATTCCCCATTTATGTGATACAAAAGCGCATTCCAGAAGTTTGCCGGGTGTACCCGTCCACATAGCTTGAGACTTCATACTGCTTATGTACTCTTCAACAGTACGTTCCCTGTAAGCATGTTTGTAAGACTGAATCCTGCATTTTTGGTAATCAGTAATGGCAGTATGGGCATCTTCCTTGAGCTTACGCACCATCTCTTCGCCAGAACACGGCTCAAAGTGAGTGGAAGTTTTCACTTTCACTACCGCTTTCTCAAACTCATTTAAAACCTCTTCAAAAAGGATATCAAAGTCGTTATTTTTCATTTGTTTACCAAAATGTGAATGTGAAGTAGCAAAACTAAAAAAATACTTTATGAAGGCAGCTTTTTCGATACTAATCCCCGCATTAATATAAGCACCAATCTAAAGCAATCAAGAGCAATGAGCCATGTCCACACAAGATATGAAGATTTTAAGGTTACCTGAAGTAGTCAAGAAAGCCGGGATCAAAAGATCCACCATATACGACTGGCTGAATCCAAAATCACCACGATATGACGTAACGTTCCCTAAGCAGCGTCGCCTGGGTACTAAATCAGTTGGCTGGCTGGAGTCAGAACTGGACGACTGGATAAACAATCGCCCGATACCAATCAGATCTTGTAGATGTAATGCTAGCTAGCACAATCTATTCAATTTTTTATTGCTGTTACCAGAGCAACTCACGCAGCATATAGGAAGATTAACGATAGATACAAAAAATCGCTATTAATTCATGTCCTATCCTGAATGATGAGATTTATAATATTCGACGATAATTTTGCTTCGCGCAGTTGCATGTTAAAAAGATGGCGTTTAGAAAAACAAATAAGTCTAAGCTTCAAATAAACCCGTGCATTGTATTTTTACCGAATGAGAATTAATAATGAAAGAACAGGCATCAACATTTAATCAGAAAAATAATAATCATATGTCAGATACAGACTTCACAAAAGATCGCCTTGTAGATATGGCTTTTATTACTGCTTACACCGGATTAACAGACAAATGGTTTTATAAGCTCATCAAAGACGGTGAATTCCCAAAGCCGATTAAATTGGGCCGCAGCTCTCGCTGGACTGAAAGTGAGGTTAAAACGTGGTTAAAACAACGTATTGAAGCATCCAGAGGACATTAGTCATGTCTGCTTATCATACTTCCGGCACTAACCAAAGGGTTCAATATCCCCGAGTTACTACGGTGAATAAACGGTCCCGCAGGATTTGTAATCCAGTGTCAACGTCAGTTTGGTAGTGTTAAGCCCTACCCCTATTGTTATCGGACCATAATCACTGAAGAAACAACAAAATCTAAGCCAATGTAACGTCTGATCGCCATTGCAGCTTCTCGTCTCTTCTGAAAATATCCGCCATTCACACAGTGAGCCTGCCTGCACAAGGACGGCGTTTACCTGCGTGTCGTCTGGCGGTAAGGAACCGGTTTATGTACGGAAAATTATTAATGATGATTTGAAACGGCATAACCTGCGCGGTAGCATGAGTGCTAAGGGTTGCTGTTAAGATAATGCTTGCGCGGAAAGCTTCTTCCATTCACTGAAAGTGAGTGTACCCAACCTCATTATAATTCATCCAGTTACCCTGCAG
This sequence comes from Klebsiella huaxiensis, assembly GCF_003261575.2. Classification (GTDB taxonomy): domain Bacteria; phylum Pseudomonadota; class Gammaproteobacteria; order Enterobacterales; family Enterobacteriaceae; genus Klebsiella; species Klebsiella huaxiensis. Next base: position 5,340,102 of record NZ_CP036175.1, read on the forward strand.
CAACGTTTCCAACAGATGCTTAGGCAGCAGATGTCTGAAATGGAGGTCAGTTGCAGTGGGAATATTTTTGACGACATACAGCAGGAGTAAAAAATGTTACGTGGTTCCGAAAGAGAAACCGCTTTATCAAAACTTAAAAAAGCAACTGACCGTTATGAGGCTCAGGCAAAAGGTACGCAGGAAGAGATTACAAATCTATTCCTGTTGCGTCAGAAATGCAGTGAACAACTTATTACACACGTCGAAAACTATGTGAGTCAACTGGCAAATAAACCAAAAGAATTCGATAAATCCTGGAGTGAACTAAAAGCAGAAATTGTTGAGTTCGACAATGTTGTTGAAAAACTAGAGGAGGAATATCGCACATCGCACGTTGGTAAAGGGACTGCAACGGCGGGAGTTGCCGTCGGAGCCGGTGTTGCAGCATTTGCACCTACGGCAGCGCTGGCAGTCGCTACGACCTTTGGTACAGCATCAACCGGAACTGCAATTGCCACATTGAGCGGTGCTGCAGCTACAAATGCAGCACTGGCATGGCTTGGCGGGGGGGCTTTAGCAGCTGGCGGCGGTGGTATGTCTGCAGGCGGTGCGCTGCTAGCGCTGGCAGGTCCCATCGGTTGGGGGATCGGAGTTGCCGGTATTGCAGGGGGTACTCTTCTGGCTCGTCGTAAGAACGGCAAAATTATTGACAAAGCTCAGCAGGAAGAGCGTCATATTCGGGCTAAAACTAGCGAATTGCTGGTAATGGAACGTGGTGCGAATAAATTGAAGGCACTAACATCTGAGCATTATCATGGCACTGAAAGCATTATTGATGGGCTGGAGAAGACCGCACCGCGTGACTACAACCAGTTTAATGCGCATCAGAAAGATCAACTCGGGGCATTGATTAACCATATCCATGCATTATCAAAACTGATCAACAAGAAAATTCAGTGATGAAAATTATTGACCGCCATGATGCTGTAAGTGATCAGATTATCGGTAGTGCTGTTAATGCACTCAATCAGACCAGGATGCAGGACGAAATATTCGAATTAGAGAGGCAAGCTCGTGCGTTTGAGAATGCGGGCGAGCAAATGCTGAAGGTTCGTGATTTTATCGCTTCACCCAACACCATACTAGGCTCCACAGGTACCAAGCATGGTGAAATTGCCGAGCAAGTAGAAGTAGGTGTGCGTAACGCCCGTCAGGCGCTCGAAGAGAGACTACAGGATGAGTCCGCTTTTCGCGCAACATTCGACGGGGTTGGCCGGACGGCCCCTGCGGACTATTTAATTGATGGCGTTAAAGTGCAATCAAAATTCATAAACGGCATCAATAATAATCTGGCACATGTCCTGAAACACATGGAAGACTACCCTGACTTCACCCAAGACAAAGCGTTTTACCATATCCCGAAAGATACCTGGCAGACGATACAGGATGTTATCGACGGGAAACCTGTTGAGGGAATGAATGAGAGAAGTCTGCAGGCCATCAGGGAAAAGGTTGCAGAAATTGAAAACGCAACCGGTCGATCATTTGCGGACGTTGTACGTCCAGGAGACTCTAATTATAAAGATGTCCAGTGGGGGAAAATCGATGAAACACTCGATAAACATGACCAGGAATTAGCTGAGAAAAATGAGGTAAAAAAAGCCGAAATCGTTGAAGAACACCAGCCTTCGCTCAACGAAGCCATGCGAGCTACGGCTATGGGGGCAGCCTTCGGGGCCACTTTTGCTCTCGGTACGGGTATTTACCGCAAGTATCAAGACGGTAAAAATATCTTCCGTGGCGAATTCGATACAGAGGACTGGCAGGACGTAGGGCTGGATACGCTGAAAGGAGCAGCTATAGGGGGCGTGTCCGCAGGGGCTATTTACACCCTGACAAATTACGCCTCAATGGGAGCCCCCTTCGCCAGCGCATTAGTTACCGCAACCAAGGGGGTAGGAAGTCTTACTATGTCTTATCAGCGTGGTGAGATAGATCTCGATAAGTTTACCGATCTCGGGCTTATAGTCTGCGCTGAATCAGCCATTGTGGGCGCTATGACCATTGCTGGCCAGACATTAATCCCTGTGCCTGTATTGGGAGCACTGATTGGGTCTATCTCAGGGAAGTTTCTGGTCACTGTTGCCAAAAATCTGGATGGCAAAACCAGCCAGGCCTTGCAGGCGAAAATGGACGATTTCAACCGCCGTTTGAATGACATTGAGCAGCGGGCGCTTAAGCGTATTCTGTCCGAGTTTGAGGCATTAGGTGAGCTGACAACTGCAGCCTTCAACGTGGAAAACAACCGCCAGTTGCTGGAAGCAAGCATTACGCTGGCACAAGCTTACGGTGTCGATAAAAACAAAATTATCAAAAATGCGGACGATTTGGATGCTTTTATGATGGCGTGATGAGAGTCTGGTCCCTCTACTAAAATTGAAACCCATCTGGCTAGCACACAAAACACTCGATATGCGTCAGAGTATCGATACCCTGACGCAATACATTATAAGGTGTACCAGCTTCAGCAGTTTGCGCCAGTCAGTAGTGATTCCAGTATTCCGAAAATATTCCGCCATGGCTAATGTCTCTGTTAGAGAGGCGAGGTTTATTTCCCAGAGAATTAATAACGCCACTACTGGTGACCAAACTTTGCCGGGTAAGGATCTTCAACTTCGCGATCCCTGACAGGCTTCCGTAGCCACCGACGCCAGCCCGATGTACTCTCTTTCGTATCAATTTCTCGATTGAAACTCTGCGTTTCACAGTTATCCAGTTTTTCCTCCACGACGTACTTATGGTGAATGAATGAAGCCAGTTGATCCTGATCGAATGAGCTTGCGAGATAAGGATAATTAATAACCATCTCGGCATTACTGCTCTCTTTAAGCAGCATATTCACGCGGCCAAAGAGGCGATCGACGCGACCATTCCTCTGCTCATTATCGCCGGGAGTCCAGGCAATGCCGTAATGATGGACTTTATGGCATTGCAGATGCAGATTTACGCCTTCCTGCATCACCGAAGTCGCCACAAGCACATCCGGGAAGAATGGCGAGTTAAATCCGCGTATAAGCCGCTCACGGTTGTGAGACTCGCCGCTGGCGTACCATGCCGGACTGTTCAGGCTGCTGAGTTCGCGCCAGGCGTAAAGGCTATTATCAAGCGGCTGGCCAACAATCTTCTCACACAGCGTTTCAAATGTTTGGATGGCTGCCGAGAAATAACGCAGTATCAGCGAATCCTTGAATTTCGGCGTCACCCATTCAATAAATTGCAGATAGCGCTGCTGGGCATCGCCGCGCTGGGATACACGGTTAAATTCAGTAAACCAACAGTAAAGTTCGACCATCACCGGGCTGGCAAACAGGTAGCCAATGCGCAGATAGTTGGCAAGGTTCTCGACTATCGCCATGCCGTTCGGCTGCGCTTTCCATGTCCTGATCTGATGTTGATGCTGCTCAGGAAGTAAATCGAACATAATTCCCCAGGCCGTAGGCATCGGGTGGGCATAGTTTGAAACATTCTCCACCAGCATTTCCTGACGAATATCCCTCGCGGCATCACTGTAGCTATCACGCATCCGCTCTCCGGACTCTCTGCGATAATACTGTGTATAAGTTGCCGAAATACCATCGCGGGCAGGTTCCAGAAACAGCGATAACAAACTCTCCGGACGGCGAAAGCGCAGGCTGACGTTACTGCAGTCCGTGCGCCGCAGTATGCCACTCGTTTTGGTCACGAAAAGCGCCGCGATCCTGCTGGAAAGCTTTGCTTCATTTTCTTCGCTATCATCGTCCAGTAAGCACGTCTCTGCAGGCTCATCTGTATCCTGAGAATTGATAGTCTTTTCCGATATAAGGTTTTCATACTCTTCCCGGGACCAGCGCGTACTGCGCCACTTCTCCAACGCCTCCGGCGGCAGTTGCCAAAGCCGAATCAATCGCTCAGCCATCATCTCATCATAGCGAGCATTAATACGCTGAGTTATCTCGCGCACCGACGGGATACGGCGGACAAAGACCAGATGCTTGCGACTATATAGTGCCTGAGATGCAAAGGGATCGTCGGACATACACTCATTGACCAGTACATCGTATTTGGGATGATCCGGAAAACGGTGGTAAACATCATGAAACTGCCGCGTCAGCCCGGTTAACAGAGACGAATCCAGCGCCCGGCTAAAATCAGTTTGAGTATGTTCATTATCATGTTCATCCTGCTCATTTTCAATATTGCCAGTGGATTCAAAACCCTCCAGGTATCCATACATCATCCTCTTGTCGCCGCTGCCTTTGTTCTCTTTATCCAGTTCTTCAACCAGTTTTTTTTGATAAAAAGCAAAAAACAGCTCTGCTTCAGCGCTACCAGAAAAGCTGGCGGCAATTGCCTGCTCCCGACGATATGCATATTTACTGTAATGCTGATTATCGCTCCCGCACATCTTCCGCAATCGACGGATGGCGAAATTCTCCATCAAAGAACGTACATCATCCATGTCATACTTCAGCGTAATATCTGTGAAGTAACTTAATATATCGTATATATTCCGTGCCGCAGAATGATTTGGCGTTGCGGTCAGAAGCAGTGCATTTCGGGCCAGCCGGTCTTTCCCTTCCCCAAAGAAAGTACGTGCCGCAGCAGCTCGCTGGCTGTCATTACGGTTGCGGAAATAGTGGGCTTCGTCGATGATAATTAAATCAAAACCCGTACCACCGAGAGCGTCTTTTATTTCCTGCCGATATATCTCCCCATACTTCTCAGCGACAAAAAATGCATTGTCTTTTTCATCCTTCGGTACCAGTCCGCTCAACGAATAGATAGTGGTCAGAAAGAAATAGTGTGACTTTTCTTTAACAGCTGCGCTCAGTTCTTTCAGCCGACCATGAAACTGCGGCGCGTATTTTTCCTTTCCCTTATAAGAAGTAAAGGGGTTATCTTTCATTCTAAGATGCTTATGAATAAAGGTAGTGAACTCTGTTTTCCAGTTGTTACACAGTGTCGAGTTTGGGGCCATGACCAGAATGCGTGCATCAGGCTTCTCCTGCCACATTAGCAGCATCACTGCTATTGCCTGATAGGTCTTTCCCATACCCACTTCATCGGCAAGCAGCGCTACCCGCTGATCAGCAAGCAAATTCCACAGGCCCGCTACGCCTTCAGCCTGCTTTGCCGCCATGCTGGTGCTGCACGTTTCGTAGCGCCATAAGGGGTCGGCTACATCAAAGTTCATCTTTTCTGAGACACAATGAGGCGTAACAGGCTGAGGTTGTTTAGTTATCATATCCACACTCTTTACGGATGATATCCAGATAACGCTGGGTACTTTTTTTCCCCTTCAGAGGTGGGGGAGAAACGCCCAGTGAGCTCCACTGATGCGCGGAAATATCTGCGGCGCTCGATGCATTTTCTTTATTGATATCATCAAATCTCGCCTGTGCCAGAGCAACCATGCTATTGACCTCATGTGTCAGAAACCAGTTGAACACTGACTCGGGATCCTTTTCAACTCGCGCTTTGACCATTTCTGCCAGTTCCAGCAGACAACCGGGTTCGCTGAACAGGCTACGGTGTAGTTGTTCTCTATTATCCATGGCTGATAACGCTTTACTGCGTAGCTGCATTGCCTGAAACAGCCGGAAGTAGCTGGTAGCTTCCGGGTTTAGGAACCCTGTCTCGTCGCTCTCCTCGCTGAATAAATCATCATGACCTGCCACGCTGCGGAGTATCAGATTATCGCTTTGCTCAGGTTCGGAGGAATTCATATAACTGTCGAGAATATCGTCCAGTGATTTAAAGCGCAGGGCGCGGCGATATTCTGAGCCCGTTTCAACAATAGTGCCAGTCCAGTCCGCTTCACCGGTTTTACGCAGCGTGTAGAAAGGGCTATCCAGCAGTGCTGCGCTTTGCTCGACATTTATCAGCAAAGGAGATGCCAGCGTACCGTCAGCTGTGTTCCACGTAAGTCTGACCGGTGTTTTGATCCCGGGCAGAAGCAGCCGGTGCCCCTCCTTCGGCTTGCCGAGAAACCACTTTCCGGTAAGCCTGTATTCGCAGCGCTGCCAGTCAAAAATAACCGTTAAGTCGAAAGGCGGGAGACTGCCCGGCACCAGGGCTTCCTCTTCCAGCAATTCTTCACTGGCAAAATCCCCCTCATTCACGGCCCACACCTTCGAGCACAATGTGGTCCGTTTGCTGACGGGATGTACGATCCCGGCTTCAACATTTCTCCCCTTTACCTTCAGGCTACTGCAGCCCGGTCCGGTGAAGTTCCAGGAGCCTATCGCCAGGTGACGGCCCGTAGAACTCTCTCCCAGCCACAGCTTGGCGTGCGTCATCATTAATCGCGGATCACGTTCGGCGGGAGGTTTAAACAACGTCAATCGCTGTACCGTAATTAGCGCCTGCAGCTCCTCTCCCCAGCGTGTACGAATGAATTGCCCTGCAGCAAGATCAGGCACCAGCTCAACGCGCAGATAAGGCCCAGCCAACTTTGCTATCAGAGCAGGCAAGTTATCGGCAAGATAAGGAGACCAGACGCTGAGCTTTGTCAGTTCACCATTCGCGATTAGCGCATCCATCAGCGTGAGCTCGCTGAGGCTGTGAATAAACGACCACTTTAGATCGTCACCATAGAGTATGTCACCATCTGCAGGCAATATGTCTTGGTTAGGCTCCTCATCAAGTCCCATGAAAAACTGTTTTATCTGCTGATACTGCGCATTGCTGGAAACCGTCCGAAAGTCCACGGCCTCCTGATTCCGCCCCCAGCCGCTGAGCGTAAGATTCGCGCTTCCGGCTCCGAGGACAATTTTCTTGTTCTTATCTTCAAGGTAAAACACCTTGGGATGAAACAGGCTGTGCTCCCCGTCCAGATATAATGCTTCATCCGCAGCAAGCTTACGCACCGATACGGGATAAACTGCAATTGAGGTTCTTTTAGGTTTATCCAGGGCGATCATTCGCGGATCGCAATAAACGCGAAAATCAATATTGCTTTCATTTAATGCCCGCTGTAGCCCTTCATAGTCCATTCGGCCTACAGGCGGGTCTATATCCAGGACTGCCGGAAGAATCCGGCTTTCGACAAACGCGATATCGAGATTAAAGGTCGTGAGCCAGACTCGCTTCAGCGGCCCCATCTGCGCTATTTGCTCTTTAAACGCATCAAGGAGCTTCACACTTCACCTCCCCATAATCCATTCAGTAAATGACGAAATTGCGGTATGTAATAATGGTTTACCCAATCGCTACTTTTACGTTCCAGATCAATAGCTACAGGTGGAGTCTGCAGCGAGATGATATTGCCTTCAAACATAATCCATGGAAACTGCCCACGGGCTTCCATCAGTCCACGGTGATACGCCAGCAGCCCACGCACCTGCGCCTCCAGAGACGGCCCACTGGCTAGCGCAAGCAGTTGCCGAAAGCGTCTGTTGGGTGTACCGGAAAGCGACGCTACCAGCTCATTGTTTCGCTCAAGCCTCATCGACAGTTGAGGTAAACTCTGAGTCGTCAGTCCTTTCCGCTGCCAGAATAGCGCGAAGTCGTCGAGGCTCTGCTGGCTCTGCCGCCTTAGTCCTGTGAACATCAGGTCAATTAAAGACAGAAACGGTTCTGCCTCAATAATGTATCCCAGCGTTTGCCGCTCGCATTCTTCCATTTCCATCGTTGCATCGGCATTCTTCCAGGCTTCAAGAAAAACACTCGAAATCGGCAAAAGTGATTGCTCAGGGTATTTTCGTTCTCGCTCCAGTACCCGATAAATGGCACCTGCACCATTTTTATTGAGCCCGGTTCTGGCGAGCCAGAATGCCTGCGAGTAGTTGCCCACATGTTTAGGGTTGCGAAATACGCTGGCGTAGAGAGTTTTAAGACTGTCGGGAATTTTACTGAAGAAGGGCGTCAGGGCATCCTTGCTTGCTTCACACATCAGCGACTTAAGATAGGTCAGTACATCAGCATGCAGTTGGTGTAACTCGGGGACCTGGCGAATAAAGGCTTCAGCGGCCTCCCATACAGGCTTACTATCCGGCAGATCATAGTCGTAGGTCGTCGTGAAAAAACGCATACTGATCATTGGCGATTTATAGCGGCCGTTAGTACCGAGCGCAAGCTGGTTTGTCAGCAGTTCACTTTCCTTCTGATGGCCAAAAGTGAGCTGAGGGTTCTTATCTGAGGTATGCCATTTTGCCCTGGCCTTATTAATCCCCTGCACCCCCGCAAGCGTTACGTCGCCCTGTTCCGCCCCCAGCATCGAATAAATATAAATATTCTCCAGGTGGATAAGGCTTGCCGCGATAAACTCTTTGAGCTGCTTTTTGGGATAGCGTATTTTCATCGCGCCAGCGGTTTGCACAGCATCATCCAGCATTATTTTTCGGATGACGCTGTGGTGCAGCAGGTTGAGCGTATACTGCCTGACATCATTGGCAATAGAAGTGATGCGTCCGTGAAACAAGTCCTGTCCCCAGGATGACCAGATAACCAGTTGGCCCAAAGGGTCGATATTCATCTCGCCGGTCAGCGACTCATCATATTCAGTTAAAAATTTATCAATGTACATTGTACTGAATTCGTTGGAGAAACTACGAGTAAGAATAGCATGACGCGTGGCGGGAGCCCTCTATCAAGGTCAATGTTTATCAGTTTATAACATCCCGTTAAGATACCTGCGGATCAGAAATGGACATAAACACTCGCCCTCATAGTAAAGTACACCGGCATTAGTTCTTCCCTCGGAAGCGAGGAACAATGATCACAACACCACTGACAGTCCCCTATGAACGTGCTCGGAATTAGCATTCTCGCCGCGGATCTCGGCATTGGTTAAAGATGCTTGTCACTCTTGCGAGCCCCTTCCAAGCCTGACTCTAACCTACTGATTTTACGTTAAGGGAGTCCGCCGCCTTTGTAGGTTCGCAGTATAATCTCTATTTATTCAACAACACCATCCATTACTACAAGGTCGACCAAAACCATATTGCAACGGTGAACTGTCCCCGAATGATATGGACAGATGAATGATAAAATAGTGTTCTGATTAACTTGACCAGAACAAGCACCACCATGCAGGTGAGATTTAAGTGCTCCTTATTAGAGCCCTCCCCTCTCACAAATTGCCTTTTCTCATGGCATCCGGTCCCTTCCCCCATTACAATCATTGTTTGTTTTTTTGCGAGCAGCATAGCAGTTTTCAGAGGGTAGAAATGACGGTGAAAAACGACAAAGCATGGATTGGAGACCTGCTAGGCGGGCCGCTGATGAGCAGGGAAAGTCGAATCATCGCTGAGCTCATGCTTACCAATCCCGATGAACAGACCTGGCAAGAGCAGATCGTCGGTCATAACATTCTCCAAGCTTCCTCTGCCAATACAGCAAAGCGCTATGCCACAACGATAAGACTACGCCTGAATACGCTTGATAAAGCGGCGTGGTCACTTATTGCGGAAGGGAGCGAGCGCGAGCGTCAGCAATTGCTGTTTGTCGCTTTGACCCTCCATTCACCGGTTGTTAAAGACTTCCTGGCTGAAGTGGTAAACGACCTGCGTAGACAGTTTAAAGAAAAGCTCCCTATGGATAGCTGGGATGAGTTTGTGACCAGCCATCTTCGTCAGCAGCCTGTACTCACCAGTTACTCAGATTCATCCATCAAGAAAATGGGTAACAACCTGATCAAGGCACTGGCTGAAGCGGGCTATCTGGATACACCGCGTCGACGTAATCTACAGTCAGTCTTTCTTTTACCAGAAACTCAGGCAACCTTGCAGCGCCTTGGACAACAAGAACTGGTTTCTATTCTGGAGGGGCAACGGTGATCGATCCCGTGCTTGAATACCGCCTGTCACAAGTTCAGAGCCGCATTAGCGAAGAACGCTTCCTCAAAAATAACGGCTCCGGTAATGAGATTGGGTTCTGGATTTTTGATTATCCCGCTCAGAATGAGCTGCAGGTACGTGAACACCTGAAGTATCTTTTCCGTAATCTGGAAAAGGACCACAAGTTCGCGCACCTCAACATATTTCAGATCATTATCGATATGCTCACTGAACGTGGTTTGTTTGAGCGTGTCTGTCAGCAGGAAGTGAAGGTTGGTACCGAAGCGCTGAAAAAACAGCTCGTTGGCTTGTTAAACCAGAAAAAGATCGCAGATTACATAGCAAAAAAAGTCGATCTTCAGAATCAAGAATTTGTCATTCTGACGGGCATGGGTAATGCCTGGCCGCTGGTTCGTGGCCATGAGCTGATGAGCGCCTTACAGGACGTGATGGGTTTTACCCCCCTGCTGATGTTTTATCCGGGAACCTATAGCGGACACGATCTCTCCCCCCTGGCGGGTATTGATTCCCGAAATTATTATCGCGCCTTCAGACTGGTGCCTGAAAGTGGGCCAGCGGCGACATTGAATCCTCGTTAAAGAGCACAGCAATGAATATTGAACAGATCTTTGAAAAACGTCTGGACCGAAATATTAATGGCGTTGTGAAAGCCGAACAGACGGACGATGCCAGTGCCTGGATTGAGCTGGATGAATACGTCATCACCCGGGAACTGGAAGGACATCTGCGCCACTTCTTTGAATCTTATGTTCCGGCAACCGGTCCGGAGCGCATACGCATGGAAAACAAAATCGGCGTATGGGTGTCAGGGTTCTTTGGCTCAGGTAAATCACACTTTATCAAGATTCTGTCGTATTTGTTGTCTAACCGCAAAGTCAGCCATAACGGTACAGAACGTCATGCCTACGCCTTCTTTGAAGACAAAATCAAAGATGCTCTGTTCCTCGCTGATATCAACAAAGCGGTCCATCATCCGACGGAAGTGATTCTGTTCAATATTGATTCTCGCGCTAACGTCGATGACAAAGAAGACGCCATCCTTAAAGTCTTCCTGAAGGTATTTAATGAGCGGGTGGGCTACTGTGCTGATTTTCCACACATTGCCCATCTGGAGCGTGAGCTGGCTAAACGCGGTCAATACGAAGCGTTTAAGACCGCATTCTCCACTATCACTGAGTCAAGCTGGGAAAAAGAGCGCGATTCCTACTATTTCATCAGCGATGAAATGGCAGAAGCCCTAAGCCAGGCCACAGGTCAAAGCGTTGACGCCTCGCGTCAATGGGTGGAACAGCTGGATAAGAACTTCCCATTAGATATCAATAATTTTTGCCAGTGGGTCAAAGAGTGGCTGGATGAAAACGGTAAAAACATCCTCTTCATGGTGGATGAGGTTGGCCAGTTCATCGGTAAAAATACGCAGATGATGTTGAAGCTACAGACTATCACTGAAAACCTGGGTGTGATCTGCGGTGGACGCGCATGGGTTATTGTTACCTCCCAGGCAGACATCAATGCGGCCATTGGTGGGATGAGCAGCCGTGATGGACAAGACTTCTCTAAAATTCAGGGCCGTTTCTCGACTCGCCTGCAGCTTTCAAGCTCCAACACCTCCGAAGTTATCCAAAAACGTCTGTTGGTGAAAACTGATGCCGCAAAACCGGCGCTGGCTAAAGTCTGGCTGGAAAAAGGCGACATCCTACGCAACCAGCTTGCTTTTGATCCCACCACAACGGCTTCTTTACGCACCTACACCTGTGAAGAAGAATTTATTGATAACTACCCGTTTGTCCCGTGGCACTACCAGATTCTGCAGAAGGTTTTTGAGTCTATCCGGACCAAAGGTGCCGCCGGTAAACAGTTAGCTATGGGTGAACGTTCGCAGCTGGAAGCCTTCCAGACTGCGGCTAAGCAAATCGCACAGCAAGGGTTAGATTCTCTGGTTCCCTTCTGGCGTTTCTATGCTGCAATTGAGAGCTTCCTGGAACCGGCAGTGAGTCGCACCATTACCCAGGCCTGTCAGAACGGTATCCTGGACGAGTTCGATGGTAACTTGCTGAAAACGCTGTTCCTGATCCGCTATGTCGATTTACTGAAAAGCACGCCCGAGAACCTGGTTACCCTTTCTATCGACAAAATTGATGCCGATAAAGTCGAGCTGCGCCATCGTGTTGAAAAAAGCCTGAATACGCTCGAACGCTTAATGTTGATCGCACGCGTTGAAGATAAATACGTATTCCTGACCAATGAAGAAAAAGAGATCGAGAATGAGATCCGCAACGTCGAGGTCGACTTCTCCGCGATCAACAAGAAACTGGCATCGATCATCTTTGATGACATTCTGAAAAACCGGAAGTATCGCTATCCGGCGAATAAGCAGGACTTCGACATCAGCCGCTTCCTGAACGGGCACCCGCTGGACGGCGCAATGCTTAACGATCTGGTGGTGAAGATCCTCACGCCAAAAGATCCGAGCTATACGTTCTATAACAGCGATGCAGCCTGTCGTCCTTATACTTCAGAAGGTGATGGCTGTATTTTGATTCGCCTGCCTGATGAGGGGCGCACCTGGACCGATATCGATTTAGTTGTCCAGACCGAGAAATTCCTCAGAGACAACGCCGGACAGCGCCCGGAACAAGCCAGCCTGCTTTCAGAAAAAGCCCGCGAAAACAGCGTTCGCGAGAAAATGCTCCGCGTACAGCTGGAGTCGCTTATTGCCGAAGCGGACGTCTGGGCGATTGGCGAGCGCTTACCGAAGAAATCCTCGACGCCATCCAGCATGGTGGATGAAGCCTGCCGCTATGTGATTGAAAACACGTTTGCCAAGCTAAAAATGCTGCGTCCGTTCAACGGCGATATCGCACGTGAAATCCATGCACTGCTTACGGTAGAGAATGATGCAGAGCTGGATCTGGGCGAGCTGGAGGAATCCAATCCCGACGCAATGCGGGAAGTGGAAACCTGGGTCAGCATGAACATCGAGTTCAATAAGCCTGTCTATTTACGCGATATCCTCAACCACTTCGCCCGTCGTCCTTATGGATGGCCTGAAGAAGAAGTGAAGCTGCTGGTTGCTCGCCTGGCACGCAAAGGGAAATTCAGCTTTAGCCAGCAGAATAACAATATCGAGCGTAAGCAGGTTTGGGAGCTGTTCAATAACAGCCGTCGCCACAGCGAGCTACGTCTGCACAAAATTCGTCGTCACGACGAATCACAAATTCGCAAAGCCGCCCAAACCATGGCGGAGATTGCCCAACAACCGTTTAGCGAACGTGAAGAACCCGCACTGGTCGAACATATCCGTCAGGTCTTCGACGACTGGAAGCAAGAGCTGAATGTCTTCAGAGCGAAAGCGGAAGGTGGAAACAATCCAGGCAAAAATGAGATTGAGTCAGGTCTGCGCCTGCTGAATTCCATTTTGAATGAAAAAGAAGATTTTGCCCTGATTGAGAAGGTCACCAGCCAGGCCAATGAACTGCTGGATTTCAGTGAAGATCGTGAAGATTTGGTCGATTTCTACCGCAAGCAGTTTGCCACCTGGCAAAAACTGGGTGCTGCACTGAATGGCAGTTTTAAATCCAACCGCAGCGCGCTGGAAAAAGACGCCGTGGCGGTAAAAGCGCTGGGTGAACTGGAAAGCATCTGGCAGATGCCGGAGCCTTACAAGCATCTCAATCGCATCACGCCGCTGATTGAACAGGTTCAGAACGTTAACCATCAGTTAGTTGAACAGCACCGCCAGCGCGCCCTGGAACGAATTGACGCCCGCATCGAAGAGAGTCGTCAACGTTTGCAGGAAGCGCATGCCACATCGGAGCTGCAAAACAGCGTTCTGCTGCCGATGCAAAAAGCCAGAAAGCGCGCTGAGGTCAGCCATTCGATTCCGGAAATTCTGGCGGAACAGCAAGAGACGAAAGCGCTACAAACGGATGCAGAAAAGAAGATTAACCAGTGGATCGACGAGCTGCGTAAAAAGCAGGAAGCCCAGCTACGAGCAGCGAATGAAGCCACACGCGCTGCAGAATCACAACAGACCTATGTTGTGGCAGAAAAACCCGTAATCCAACCGGTACCGAAAAAAACGCATCTGGTCAATGTCGCCAGCGAGATGCGCAAAGCCACCGGTGGTGAAGTGCTGGAAACCGCCGAGCAGGTGGAAAAAGCGCTTGATACGCTTCGCGCTGCGCTGCTGGCAGCCATTGAGGCAGGTGACCGGATTCGTCTTCAGTAACCCCCATTTCAGGGCAGCGCTCTGCTGCCCTTTTCAGGATTTTCTATGAATACCAATAACATCAAAAAATATGCTCCACAGGCTCGTAACCAGTTCCGTGATGCGGTGATCCAGAAGCTAACCACGCTGGGGATTTCCGCCGATAAAAAAGGTACTTTGCAGATTGCAGATGCCGGGATCGTCGGCGAAACCGTGCGCTATGGTCAGTTCGACTACCCCAAATCCACCCTCACCCGCCGCGATCGTCTGGTAAAACGCGCCCACGAGCAGGGCTTTGACGTGCTGGTTGAACACTGTGCCTATACCTGGTTTAACCGCCTGTGCGCCATTCGCTATATGGAGATCCAGGGTTATCTTGACCACGGCTTCCGTATGCTCTCTCACCCAGATAATCCTACCGGTTTTGAAGTGCTGGACCACGTGCCGGAAGTGGCAGAAGCGCTACTGCCGGAGAAAAAGGCGCTGCTGGTCGAAATGAAACTTTCCGGCAACCAGGACGAAGCTATCTACCGTGAACTGCTGCTGGCGCAGTGCCATGCCCTGCATCGTGCGATGCCGTTCCTGTTTGAAGCAGTCGACGATGAAGCTGAACTGCTACTGCCGGATAACCTGACCCGTACTGACTCGGTTCTGCGCGGTCTGGTGGACGGTATTCCGGAAGAAGACTGGCAAGAAGTTGAGGTTATCGGCTGGCTGTATCAGTTCTATATTTCTGAGAAAAAAGATGCCGTTATCGGTAAGGTGGTAAAGAGCGAAGATATTCCTGCCGCCACCCAGCTGTTTACCCCAAACTGGATTGTACAGTATCTGGTGCAAAACTCCGTCGGTCGCCAGTGGTTGCAGACCTACCCGGACTCGCCGCTGAAAGGCAAAATGGACTACTACATTGAGTCAGCCGAACAGACGCCAGAAGTGCAGGCACAACTGGCAGCCATTACGCCTGCCAGCATTGAACCGGAAAGCATCAAGGTGCTCGACCCGGCCTGCGGCTCAGGGCATATTCTGATTGAAGCCTATAACGTGCTGAAAAATATCTACGAAGAGCGCGGCTATCGCGCCCGCGATATTCCACAGCTGATTCTGGAAAATAATATTTTTGGTCTCGACATTGACGACCGTGCGGCCCAGCTTTCCGGCTTTGCATTATTAATGATGGCCCGTCAGGATGACCGCCGGATATTCACCCGCGACGTGCGCCTGAATATTGTTTCCCTGCAGGAAAGTCTGCATCTGGATATTACTAAACTGTGGCAGCAACTGAACTTCCACCAGCAGAACCAGACTGGCAGCATGGGAGATATGTTTGCCGAAAATACCGCATTAACCCATACTGACAGCGCGGAATATCAGCTGCTGATGCGCACGCTGAAGCGCTTTGTAAACGCCAAAACGCTGGGCTCGTTGATTCAAGTGCCGCAAGAAGAAGAAGCGGAACTGAAGGCGTTTCTCGATGCGCTGTATCGTCTGGAGCAGGAAGGGGATTTCCTGCAGAAGGCTGCCGCGAAGGCGTTTATTCCGTATATTCAGCAGGCGTGGATACTGGCGCAGCAGTATGATGCGGTGGTGGCGAATCCGCCGTATATGGGTGCAAAAGGGATGAATGGTGAACTGAAAGAGTTTGCCAAAACTAATTTCCCGGACAGTAAATCCGATTTATTTTCGATATTTATGCAACACGCATTCTCTTTGCTTAAAAAAAATGGATTTAATGCACAAATTAATATGCAGTCATGGATGTTTTTGTCGAGTTATGAAGCACTACGCAACTGGTTGTTGGACAAAAAAACATTTATTACGATGGCACATTTGGGGGCTCGGGCTTTTGGGGAAATTTCCGGGGAGGTTGTTCAGACAACAGCCTGGATAATTAAAAACCATCATACCGAGGGCTATCAACCTGTATTTTTCCGTTTAGTTGAGGGTAGTGAACATCAAAAGAAAAAGGCTCTAGTCAAGCGTGAAAACTGCTTTACTAATAACTTGCAAAATTATTTTAAAATAATCCCTGGCTCACCAATAGCTTATTGGATAAGCGAAACATTTAAAAATATATTTTCATCATCTAAGCCACTAGGTTCCGTTGCTGATGTTAAACACGGTTTATCAACAGGTAAAAACGATGCTGTAGTTAGGCTGTGGAGCGAAATCTCATATCCAAGCTTTAATCAACACTGTTTAAATAGAGAGGATGCTCTTTCAGAAAATTATAAATGGTTCCCTTATAATAAAGGTGGTGATTATCGGAAGTGGTATGGAAATTGTGAATATGTTCTACGATATGATCAATATGGCAATGATCTTATGCAAACATTTTCAGGACATCGCCATGATGGTAAAAGCCATTATTTCAAAGAGGGGGTAACTTGGACGTTTATATCCAGCTCGAATTTTTCTGCGAGATATAGCTCTCCTGGTTTTGTATTTGATGTTAGCGGCTCAACCTTTTTTGTTAATTCACCTCGCGCATTTACTGCATTTCTATGCAGTAAAATCAGTGAAACCGTACTAAAAATGTTAAACCCGACTTTGAACTTTCAAGTCGGGAATATTAAATCTCTACCTATATTAGATGGGAGTAATATATTTTCCGATTCCGAATATTTATTAGCATCAGAAATAATTGAAATTTTTGAAAATGATTGGAATAATTACGAAACGTCATGGGCTTTTTCAAAAGATAAATTATTAATTAACAAGATTGATAATTCATTATCAAAGTCAATGAAGATCTACCTGCTAAATACAGAAAGTCTCATAAAAAAAACCAAATTCAAAGAAGAGGAAAACAATAGCAATTTTATAAATGCATATAGACTAAATGATGAATTGACTTCTGATGTTCCATATAATGAAATTACTCTTACATGTAATCCATGTTATCGATATGCCAGTAATGAGGAGAATATATCTGAGCGATTTATTTCTGATACCATCTGTGAGCATATATCCTACTCCATCGGCTGCATGATGGGCCGCTACTCCCTCGATCGCGAAGGCCTGGTCTACGCCCATGAAGGCAATAAAGGATTTGCCGAACTGGTCGCTGAAGGTGCCTACAAAACCTTCCCGGCTGACAATGACGGTATCCTGCCGCTGATGGATGACGAGTGGTTTGACGATGACGTCACCTCTCGCGTTAAAGAGTTTGTCCGCACCGTCTGGGGCGAAGAACACCTACAGGAAAACCTCGATTTTATCGCCGAAAGTCTCTGTTTATACGCGATCAAGCCGAAAAAAGGCGAATCTGCGCTGGATACCATCCGTCGCTATCTTTCCACTCAGTTTTGGAAAGATCATCTGAAAATGTATAAAAAGCGCCCGATCTACTGGCTGTTCAGCTCCGGCAAAGAGAAAGCGTTTGAGTGCCTCGTTTATCTGCATCGCTACAACGACGCGACGCTGGCGAGAATGCGTACCGAATATGTGGTGCCGCTGCTGGCGCGCTACCAGGCCAATATTGATCGCCTGAACGAACTGGTCGATGGAGTCTCCGGCGGCGAAGCCACCCGTTTGAAGCGTGAGCGTGATAGCCTGAGCAAGAAATTCAACGAACTGCGCAGTTTCGACGATCGCCTGCGTCACTATGCTGATATGAGAATCAGTATTGATCTCGACGACGGCGTTAAGGTTAACTACGGTAAGTTTGGCGATCTGCTGGCGGATGTGAAAACCATTACCGGCAATGCGCCTGAGGTGATTTAAGTCATATCGCGTTCCTTCCCACACCGCCGGGCTTTAGCCTGGTGGTGGTCTCGATATGGGAAACCGGCCTTTTTCAGGCATCCGTCACCTCCAGTTCATGATAAAATGCGGCTTTATGTCAGAACGCGGAACATGGTTTCCAGGCGTTCAGGCATCTTCGAATTTACAGAATCAACATGGGATTGTGACCTTGCAAAATCAGGAATTTATTGCCGGCCTTAAAGCAAAATTCGCCGAACATCGCATCGTTTTCTGGCACGATCCCGATAAGCGTTTCCTCGAAGAGCTGGGTAATCTCGAACTGGAAAACGTCATGCTGCTCGACATGACCGACCAGTCGCAGTTGGCGGTGAAAAAGCGCATTGAAATCGATGAGCCGGAGCAGCAATTTTTGCTGTGGTTCCCCCACGATGTGCCTCCCAAAGAGTTCGACTGGCTGCTGGATATTCGTCTTTATAGTACGGAGTTCCATGCCGATTTCGCCGCCATCACGCTGAATACGTTAGGCATTCCGCAGCTTGGCCTACGCGAACACATACAACGCCGGAAGGCATTTTTCAGCACTAAACGCCTTTCTGCCTTAAAAGGCCTGGTCACTGAGCAGGAAAACGAAGCCTCCCTTGATAAGAAGATGGTTGCGGTCATCGCTGGCGTAAAAACAGCAAAAACGGAAGAGATTCTGTTCAGCCTGATTACCCAATACGTTAATCAGCAGAAAGATGACGACAGCGACCTGGAAAACACACTGGCGATGCTGAAACGCCACGATCTGGAAGGCATGCTGTGGGACATTCTGAATCAGGAAATGGGCTACCAGGCCGAACATCCGACCCTGGAAAACCTGATCCTCAAGCTATTCTGTACCGATCTTTCCGCGCAGGCTGATCCTCAGAAACGCGAATGGCTGGAAAAAAACGTACTGATAACGCCGTCAGGCAGAGCCTCCGCGCTGGCCTTTATGGTCACCTGGCGCGCCGACCGTCGCTACAAAGAAGCCTATGATTATTGCGCACAGCAGATGCAGGATGCGCTGCGACCAGAAGACCAGTACCGTCTCAGCTCGCCGTATGATTTGCACGAATGCGAAACCACTCTGAGCATTGAACAGACCGTTATTCATGCGCTGGTGACGCAACTTCTGGAAGAGAGCACCACGCTTGACCGTGAAGCCTTCAAAAAGCTTCTGTCCGAACGCCAGAGCAAATACTGGTGCCAGACGCGTCAGGAATACTACGCCATCTATGACGCACTTCGTCAGGCTGAGCGGCTGCTGAATTTGCGTAATCGTCATATTGATGGCTTCCACTATCAGGACAGCGCAACGTTCTGGACAGCCTACTGCGAAGAACTATTCCGCTTTGACCAGGCCTACCGCCTGTTTAACGAATATGCGCTGTTGGTTCACAGCAAAGGTGCAATGATCCTGAAAAGCCTGGATGACTATATCGAAGCGCTGTATTCCAACTGGTACCTGGCAGAATTAAGCCGGAGCTGGAATAAGGTTCTGGAAGCCGAAAACCGTATGCAGGAGTGGCGTATTGCGGGCGTTCCCCGGCAGCAGAACTTCTACAATGAGGTGGTTAAGCCGCAGTTTAATAATCCACAAATCAAGCGCGTGTTCGTGATTATCTCCGATGCGTTGCGTTATGAAGTGGCAGAAGAGCTGGGCAACCAGATCAGTACTGAAAAACGCTTTACTGCCGAACTGCGATCTCAGTTGGGCGTGTTACCCAGCTATACCCAACTGGGTATGGCTGCATTACTGCCTCATGACGAGATGTGCTACCAACTGGGTAATGGTGACATCGTTTATGCGGACGGGTTGTCCACCTCCGGTACTCCTAATCGCGATACCATTCTCAAGAAATATAAAGGGATGGCAGTAAAATCCGACGATCTTCTGAAATGGAAAAATCAGCAAGGACGAGATCTTATTCGCGATTACGAAGTCGTTTATATCTGGCATAACACCATTGATGCCATGGGTGACAGCGCATCTACAGAGGAGAAGACCTTCGAAGCGTGCCGCAACGCGGTGGTTGAACTGAAGGATTTAGTGACTCGTGTGATAAACCGTCTCCACGGTACACGCATTATCATCACCGCAGACCACGGCTTCCTGTTCCAGCAGCAGCCCCTTTCCGGGCAGGATAAAACCACGCTGCAGATTAAGCCGGACAATACGATTAAAAACCACAAACGCTTTATTATTGGCCATCAGCTTCCTGCCGATGATTTTTGCTGGAAAGGAAAAGTGGCGGATACCGCAGGCGTCAGCGATAACAGCGAGTTTCTGATTCCGAAAGGGATCCAGCGTTTCCATTTCTCGGGCGGCGCGCGATTTGTGCACGGTGGTGCCATGTTGCAGGAAGTCTGCGTTCCCGTATTGCAGGTAAAAGCATTGCAGAAAACCGCTGCCGAGAAGCAACCTCAGCGTCGTCCGGTAGACATCGTGAATTACCATCCGCTGATCAAACTCGTCAATAACCTTGATAAAGTCAGCCTGCTGCAAACCGATCCGGTAGGCGAACTGTTCGAACCGCGAACCCTGAATATCTTTATTGTCGATAACGCCAATAACGTGGTTTCTGGTAAAGAGCGCATCTGTTTTGATAGTGACAACGATGCCATGGAAAAACGCATACGCGACGTGACGCTGAAGCTGATTGGGGCGAATTTCAATCGCCGTAATGAATACTGGCTGATACTGGAAGATGCGCAAACGGAAACGGGTTACCAGAAGTACCCTGTGATTATCGATCTGGCATTTCAGGATGATTTCTTTTAAGTGAGGCGATATGCAAACCCATCATGACTTACCCGTTCCAGCCGTATCCGAAGGGGAACTCGTCGCAGAAGGTTACGATCTGGACGCCTTGCTGAATCAGCATTTTCGTGGTCGGGTGGTGCGTAAAGATCTGACCAAGCAGCTCAAGGAAGGGGCTAACGTTCCGGTCTATGTGCTGGAGTATCTGCTCGGTATGTACTGCGCTTCCGACGATGACCAGATCGTCGAGCAAGGGTTGCAG
Organism: Klebsiella huaxiensis; assembly: GCF_003261575.2. Lineage (GTDB taxonomy): Bacteria > Pseudomonadota > Gammaproteobacteria > Enterobacterales > Enterobacteriaceae > Klebsiella > Klebsiella huaxiensis. The sequence continues at coordinate 5,360,882 of NZ_CP036175.1, forward strand.
AACGTTAAGCGCATTCTGGCTGATAACTACGTCCGCCCTGATGAAGCAGAGAAGGTGAAATCGCTCATTCGTGAGCGAGGATCCTACAAGATCATCGATAAAGTGTCGGTAAAGCTCAATCAGAAGAAAGACGTTTACGAAGCCCAGCTCTCCAACCTCGGCATTAAAGATGCACTGGTTCCACCGCAGATGGTCAAAGACAACGAGAAGCTGTTAACCGGTGGCATCTGGTGCATGATCACCGTAAATTACTTCTTTGAGGAAGGACAGAAAACGTCACCCTTCTCCCTGATGACCCTCAAACCTATCCAGATGCCCAATATGGATATGGAAGAGGTGTTTACCGCACGTACACACTTCAACCGCGACCAGTGGATTGACGTCCTTCTACGTTCAGTGGGTATGGAACCTGCCAACATTGAGCAGCGAACTAAATGGCACCTGATCACCCGCATGATCCCTTTCGTGGAAAATAACTATAACGTCTGCGAACTGGGCCCACGCGGTACCGGTAAAAGCCACGTCTATAAAGAGTGTTCGCCAAACTCGCTATTAGTTTCCGGCGGGCAAACCACGGTAGCAAACCTGTTTTACAACATGGCCAGCCGCCAGATTGGCTTGGTCGGCATGTGGGATGTGGTCGCGTTTGATGAAGTGGCAGGGATCACTTTCAAAGACAAAGACGGCGTGCAAATCATGAAAGATTACATGGCGTCTGGCTCGTTTTCACGCGGCAGAGATTCGATTGAAGGCAAAGCGTCGATGGTGTTCGTCGGCAACATCAATCAGAGCGTTGAGACGTTAGTCAAAACCAGCCATCTGTTAGCCCCCTTCCCTGCCGCGATGATCGACACGGCGTTTTTCGACCGCTTCCATGCCTATATACCCGGCTGGGAAATCCCGAAAATGCGCCCGGAATTCTTTACCAACCGCTACGGCCTTATCACAGATTATCTCGCCGAATACATGCGGGAAATGCGCAAACGCAGCTTCTCCGATGCGATTGATAAGTTCTATAAGCTGGGTAATAACCTCAACCAGCGAGATGTTATCGCGGTAAGGCGCACGGTTTCTGGTCTATTGAAACTTCTTCATCCCAATGGCTGTTACAGCAAAGAGGACGTCCGTGTTTGCCTGACCTACGCCATGGAAGCCCGTCGTCGAGTCAAAGAACAGCTTAAAAAGCTGGGCGGTCTGGAGTTCTTCGATGTGAATTTCAGCTACATCGATAACGAGACGCTGGAAGAATTCTTCGTCAGCGTGCCAGAACAGGGCGGCAGCGAATTAATTCCTGCTGGCATGCCAAAGCCAGGCGTAGTGCATTTAGTGACGCAAGCGGAAAGTGGCATGACGGGTCTGTACCGCTTCGAAACTCAGATGACCGCAGGCAATGGTAAGCATAGCGTTTCCGGTCTGGGATCAAGTACCTCGGCAAAGGAAGCTATCCGGGTTGGATTTGACTATTTCAAAGGCAACCTCAGCCGCGTTAGCGCAACAGCAAAATTTTCTGAACATGAGTACCACCTGCACGTAGTCGAATTGCATAATACTGGACCAAGTACCGCGACCAGTCTGGCGGCACTTATTGCCCTTTGTTCCGTTTTACTGGCGAAACCCGTCCAAGAACAAATGGTCGTGTTAGGTAGCATGACGCTCGGTGGAGTAATCAACCCTGTTCAGGATCTGGCGGCTAGCTTACAACTTGCTTTCGATAGCGGCGCGAAAAAGGTCCTTCTGCCGATGTCTTCCGCGGTAGATATCCCGACAGTGCCAGCCGAGTTGTTTACCAAATTCCAGGTCAGTTTTTACTCTGAACCGGTAGATGCGGTTTATAAGGCGTTGGGAGTAAACTAAATATATCGAGGAGTGGCTCTCACTCCTCGATATATTATTTAGCTGAAATTAACCCGCCCGCACTTCCTTTAACTGGTGGCCCTATAAGTATCCCGCATAATCGTGCCATTCATATTTAGAGATCATCCGGCATAATCAATCTGCCAACGAAGGAGATCGCTATGCGTAAAGCCCGTTTTACCGCCCGGATACCACACGTGATGAGCCCGTTATTGCCGCATTGCAGGCGGTGACAGAACGATACCCACGATATGGTTTTCCAAAGCTTTACCAGGTTCTGCGACGGCAGGGATATCCGTGGAATCACAAAAGGCTCCACCGTATTTACTGTCTACTGAAACTGAATTTTCGCCGTAAGGGCAAACAACGGCTGCCGGTACGCAATCCCTCACCACTGGCCACGCCGGAAGCGCTGAACCAGAGCTGGTCTGTCGATTTTATGCATGATGCGCTGGCCTGTGGCCGTCGTTTTCGCACGTTCAATGTCGTTGATGACTTTAACCGTGAGGCGTTGTCGATTGAAATAGATCTGAATCTGCCAGCTCCGCGAGTGGTCCGTGTACTCGACAGGATCGCGGCAAACCGCGGTTATCCGGTCATGCTGCGCATGGATATCGTCGGGTATTATAGCTCGCTAAGGCCGCATGACTATAACGGTGGATTGATCTTACCCACGTAATGTGGACACGGCCCTAAGCGAGGTTCTGGTTTTCAAACTGTTCCGGGCTGATACCGCCACAGGCACTGTGTCGGCGCCACCGATTGTAATCGCACTCGATATAATTAAACACCGTCGTTCGCATGATTTCCCTGCAGATAAAGCGTTCCCCGTGGATACATTCCACCTTCAGCGAGTGGAAGAAGCTTTCCGCGCAGGCATTGTCGTAACAACACCCTTTGGCACTCATGCTACCGTGCAGATTATGCCGCTTCAGCAGCGCCTGATAGTCCGCCGAACAGTATTGCCCGCCACGATCTGTATGGACAATGACATTTCCCGGGCGCTTACGTCGCCAGAGTGCCATCTGCAGCGCATCGCAGGCCAGCTGCGCTGTCATCCGCGACGACATCGACCAACCGATGACAGCACGCGACCACAGGTCAATCACCACCGCGAGGTACAGCCAGCCCTCATCGGTGCGAAGTAGAGTAAGAGGCTGGGCGTAGTCGGACTATTTCCCTGCCTCTCCTCTCCGAACCGGACGTGCACCTTTCAGCGCATCCGGCTCTCAGTTTAAACGCTGGTGAACGCCATTGCCACTTCAGTAAAACGCGATGTATATGTGTTTCTGGCTTCCGTCCTCAGATAGGGATTTCCCTCAGGCAGACGCCAGCGGAACAGCTTCTTGCCTTGCCCCACCAACCGGTACAGTACTTCACCGCTGAGCTTGCCATGATTGGTTTTACCAAATAAAACCCACGTTTTGCTCTGACCCGGTTTCGGTGATTTACACCACCACCTCATCAGGGATGCGATACCAGCACGGTATTTACGCGCCAGCCAGTGAGCCAGCTTCCAGAACACGACACGATCGATATAACTGAACACTCTGGCCTTAAAATCAACGAACTGATAGAACGCCGCCCAGCCTTTCAGCTTCCGGTTGAGCATCTCAACCATATCGATTTTGCTTTCACTGTAGTTGCCTGATAACTGTGCCGTCAGCGATGCCGCAAAGTTTCTGGCTTTCTCCTTCGGGATCGTCGAGACCACCCGCATATCACCGTAACGGCTGCGTTTGCGGATGATCCTGTGACCCAGAAAGATAAAACCGTCGTTTACATGGGTGATTCTGGTCTTGTCCATGTTCAGCCTGAGCTTCAGACTGTCTTCGAGCACGCCCCGGCACTCCTCCCTGATGGCTTCCGCCTGTGCTTTGGTGCCTTTGACAATAAGTACGAAGTCATCGGCATACCGGCAATACGCCACAGCAGGCTTCCATTGCCAGTTTTCTCTGACCGCAGTACTTCGGCCCTGCTGGATGCTGTGATTCCAGTACCAGCGATCCTTTCGGGCTTTTCCGCTCAGGTAGCATGCATGCAGATACTGATCGAACTCATTGAGCATGATGTTCGACAGCAATGGCGAGATCACACCACCCTGCGGCACGCCTTCGCTGGCCGCCCGAAAGAGACCGGCATCAACATGCCCGGCCTTGATGGTTTTCCACAACAGGCTCATAAAGCGGGCGTCACTGACCCTGCGGCGGACGGCTTTCATCAGCAGTCGATGATGTACGGTGTCGAAGTAGCTGGATAGGTCACCTTCAATAACCCAGCGCCCCCGTGTTTCACCGCAGTCTGTGAGCTGTAACTTCACCGTGCGGATCGCATGATGGACACTGCGTTCAGGCCGAAAGCCATACGAGAGCGTATGAAAATCACTCTCCCAGATGGGCTCCATTGCCATCAGCATGGCCCGCTGAACAATACGATCCCGCAACGTGGGGATGCCCAGAGGCCGCAGTTTGCCGTTGCTTTTAGGGATATAAACCCGTCTGGCTGGCATAGGTTGGTAGTGACCCGAGAGAAGTTCTTGGCTGAGCCTTTGCAGCTCAGCAGTCAGTCCGGCCTGTAGCTTTGTTTTGTTCACACCGTCAACGCCGGGGGTATGAGCCCCCTTTGATGAAAGTGTGATCCGCGCCGCTTCAGCCAGCCATTCTTGTTGTGTTATCAGACGCAGCAGCCGTTCAATCCGTCGGGACGGATCAGTTGCTGCCCATGTGGCAAGCTTGCGTTGCATTTCGCTGATTATCAAAGGTCTTCACCTCACTGGGTCAGTTAATCCACTTCGCAAACACATTTAAACTGCTCCCCTTCGCCATGTAATAGGCTTTCCCCATCGCGGACTACTACGGAAGCTCCGCCAGCCAGCGCGTCATCGGAGCCATGCCCCCTTAACATCCGACACTGACCTTCCCCGGTTCACCTGTCTGGACTCAGACATACTGAGGAGGCTGCCCGTCGCACTCTTTGTCCTTGCTTGCCGCAAGTTGGCAGAAGTCAGCAACGCGAGCGTGTTAGGCGCTGCTGTCCCGGTGTTCTGCTTACATGTCAAAACACTTTTGACCGACACGGCATATCTATCAGTGTCAGTTCCTTCTGCACGGCCTGTCAGATCACATAGGCCGTGGTGACATTTTCAACCCACAGAGGCGGATTAACGGGTTCATGTTCTTCAGCCTTTCAGTACTCAACCTTGAGGATCATCTCGGCTTAGTGATCTCGCCTCAATCCCCGTTGTCAGCGGGTTACATCACCCTGCGGGCATGCCGCAGGTCACTGCCGCTCAGGTTCTCCGCCGTCACACCAGGCGGGATTGTAGGGTTACTCGTCATGAGCTACCGGTTCAATATTCCAGACAGACTCGTGGTTCATTTGAGCCTCCATGCTCGCCCTGAACTCCGGGCACACGATACGTGATGTCTCCTGCCCACTTCTGATTCGGGCCACTCGCGTAAAAATCCTGTTTCAGCAGATTTTCAGACACCGGAAGGCCATGTTCTCTGTAGCTGGCCGACAGTATTTATGCGTCTGCTTCGTCATTACGCCGGTTACAGCGCATGTCCTGCCAGTTGGCAGAACGGTTAATCCGCAGCGACAGCTGCGCAAGCGACACGCCCATGGTGCGGCTGACTAGGGCTATTTCCCGTCCTTTGGCAACAAGGGCGCGTGCGATATCCATTTTCGCGACTGACCGTACTCCACGGCTTCTTTCATGATCTCAACTTCCATCGTCTTCCTGCCCAGAAGGCGCTGAAGCTCCCGGACATGCTTCAGAGCAGCAGTAAGCTCTGAAGCTGGAACGACTTCCTCTCCGGCCGCAACGGGGGTAAGGCTGCCTTCCTGGTATTGCTTCTTCCACTTGAACAGCAAACTGGGCTGAATACCGTGCAGGCGTGTGACGTGGGAGACATTCATGCCCGGCTCCATCGTCTGCTGGATAATGGCGATCTTCTCCTGAGGAGTTTACGTTTACGGACTTCTTGCCCTAACAGGATTCTGGTCATCTCAAAATTGGCGTTAGTGTTAGACATATATTCAAGCCTATCTCTTATCTGGGGATACAGCTACAGTCTGGGGTTTCAGGGGGCGACATCACTCGGGTGAATAAATCCCAAGGGTAGAACGAGCTCTTTTTGATGCTATATCAATACCAGTTCCTGGACGTTCTTGCTCCCATGAAAAGAACTGATTTGTTGCCGCTTTTTTATTTTTTGAAAAATTCCAGTAATTTATAAAGCAATTTACGGCCCATTCTATTTGATTAGTCGATGCTAAAACTAATCCAAGGTTATTCCATGATGAACCTCTACGTGGAGCTAGTTTAAGTGATGATGTCAGATTCATTTGTGCTGCAGTATAATCGCCGATCATGTAATATGCATATCCAAGGTTCCCTAATACTTCAGCATCTGACGGGTATATTTTTTTTGCTGTTTCAAGATTAGCTATAGCAGAAATGAACTGATTTGACCTAATTTGTATAATAGCCTTTTGATTTAGCGCTCTTGATTCTGAACGATCTTTTTTAGTGATTATTACCCGTGGTGCTGAGATTCCAGAGTTTCTATACGATGTATCAACCTGCTTAGTATTTGAGTATGTCGTTGATATGTTCTTTTTGTCTATTGTTGTTAGATAATATACGTCATTAGGGGGCGTCGTTAACATTTTGTATTTAATGTTTTCTGGGAAGTTCATTGCGGTGTATACAGTGTCCATATCAAGTGATAATGATCTTGCTTGGTCATTATCAATTTCATTAATGCTTATACGATGAACACCAATTATACTTTCGGGAAAAGCATGGCGTCGTATTCCCGCGCCAAATAAAAGAACGCAAGCACTAACACACTCCCATCTATTTGGCACTACCGTTGTTAAATTATTACTTGATATAATCAATGACATCTTTAAGGCGTCGGCAACATTACCACCAAGACTATTTAACCAAATCTGACTGAGTGGCATGTTATCTTGCTTAAATGAGTCGATTTGTTTTGCGAAAATGTATGCATCTCCTGAAGAAATACTTCCATTTACGGTAAGTAGAAACGTTCCATCCTCCATTGCTCCTGCTTGGAAGTTTAAATTTCCATATGCAGACCCTAAAGTCTGAGTAAATATTGCAGCCGCGATTATCCATTTTTTTATTTTTCTTAAGGATTTTTTTTCCATTTTACTCCTCCTAAAAATACCTCTCATCCAGTAAACCTGAGTGCGACTAATAGCTAGGACCACGAATCTTCTCTATGCCACGCCCCTAATATTATCACTAAATAATGATTTTAGGAATGCGCAAATCATTTAAAAGGAAGGTTCAGTCTAATACAATAGACTAATATTGATACATTTTTCCGATCAGTGCTTCTCACTGAGTATTTCGCTCTATTCGGTTACGGATTGGCATTGAAGTTCTATCAGAGTTTCTCATCCATTCTATCAACTGGGAACTTAACTTTTCATTCTACTTTTTAACCTGTTTTTTCGCCGCTTTCCACTACTGGCGGTTTTTTCTCGTAAATTTACCTTGCAGAACCACTCTTTGCGCGTTATGCACCAGTCTGTCCAAGATTGTGTCTGCCGTTGCTGGGCAAGATCAGTAATGGCAGACTCATCAAGCCAGACCGTCAGCGAACCGCGCTGCCTGAGCACTTTGTTGTAGGCAGACCAGTTGGTGATTTTAAACTTTTGCTTTGCCATGGGGACCTGATGCTGAAACGTCTGTAACGATCAGATCCGCCCATCTCCTGAAAGTTCGATTTATTCAACAAAGCCGACGATACAGTCAAGGTAAACAATGGGATCCTCCATCTCGAGAATGAATTATCTGTTGTTATCTACCATATTTCTCAACCTGAAACTTTGCCAGTGACTATGCCATTGGGCTTTATAACAACTAACAAAAAGTCGGTTAAGATTATTGGAGCGCTGATTACTGAATATCTGAAAAGTAGCTCTGGTTTTGATAAGCCACATGACTGTGGATTTCTTTCTTCGATAGTTGAAAAATGCTGATAGAATGGTCAGTTACCCTTTTAGTTGTCTTGACCACCTCCATAGGATGTGGTTATTAATTGCCACTATTAAACCGTTACTAATTTGGTATTTCTATATTTTGTACCAGTTAACACTCATGTTAACTGGTACAGTACGTATCAGATATATCAATCTGACTCATCGGGGATACCATTCATCATATTGCCGTCACCCAGATGTTGTTCCCAGATATCATCGCATTTTATCGTGCTGATTTCTTTCCCCTGTTTTAAAACTGTTATTTCTCCATCAGTATTTTTCCCATCATCGATATAGAAAATAGAGTAAGTATACTCGTTTTCTGGTATGTTCAATGTATGTATCGACACACCCTCAGCTCGACTGTAATTCCAGGTCTGACTTAACTGACTCACATTTTTTACCAAAGTGATTTCAGGAATAACCCCACTACCTCCGTTAATGTCCGATTTACCGAATAAATAAGTGACCTCATTATTATTCCTTAACACAGCCACCTCTTTAGTGGTTTTACCTTTTATGACACACCCGAACAAGACATCTGAATCTCCATAAGGTGATGCCATTACTGAACAGGAGATAGTAATTACTCCCAGAGTAGTCACATATTTAATTCCATTTAAAAACCTCATACAAATCTCCTCTAAAAATAAATAATATATAAAAAGCACTTACCCCAGAGGTAAGTGCTTTGCCTCAAAAATGCCTATTCAATATATACAACAATCTTACCATCTGATTGTTCTGTAACGGTGATATCCTTAGTTGTACCATCACTAAGTTGAGCAAATCCATAGTGCTGTTTCCCTTCACTTTCAGTTAACGTTACGTTCTCACATTGCTGTGAGTACTGGCGTAGTTGCTTATGATAGATATCCGTTACCACCTCACATGCTGAGCGCTCCAGCATTGTTTTGCTACTGTTGAATGCAAAGTTCCCGATGCCATATACAACCCATATCCCAAGCCAGACCAGCAACAGCATTTTTCCCTGACCAACGGCTTTACAACGTTTAGCAATATAGACTGGCGAAAAAAGAATCCACCATTTTGAAAAGCTTGCCTTGCCATGTTTATCCAGTAGCTTCCAGTCCATATAAAACAAAATAATCAGGGCAATCATAACGAACAAATTAACCGTATAGTTGACAGCTAAACTAAACAAACAAGCTGTTAAAACGCCGACAACAAACAATCCCGTTGCAATCCAGATATATTTGTCATGTAGCGACGAATTATCTATATTTAATAATTTACAGATATTTTGAGCGATTACCAAATCAGACTTTTTTCTATCGCCAACAATAAAAGAAATCAATTTATTATTATACAGCACCCTGGCTTCATCGTTTAACAAAATGGATTTCATCTCACGGATGAATTTTAAATCTGCATCATCACGCTCACTTACTTTTTGTATCGCATGGTTTAATTCATCAACACTGGCATTCATATCCAGCTCAAGATATTCATAATAGTTTATCATGATAATTCCTTATCTTTACATAATAGCCGAAATATTACAGAGAACGTTAAACTGGTAAACTTCAAGAGCATTGAACAGGAGGGGAGTATGGTGGTAGATATAAAAGACTTATTAAAATATGTAATCATTCCCCTTATTGACATAACAAAACAACAATCCCTATACAAACAAGTAACATGAATAAAAAACCAATGCCAAGATAGGCTTTAAAAAGCCTCTTAACTCTGTCTGGTTTCATTTTGACCTCACGACTACAGCAAAAAGAATCGCACCAAATATGGGGTCTATAAGCATACTGATAACAAACCATATGAAGAACGAACGGCCACTGGCCTGAGCCAATTTACCAATAACTATCGATGCTCCGATCCACAAAAGTAAAAGAATAAATGCCATCGTTGGCTCCTTGAAAAATAACAATAAATCATTGAAGTGGTGGTTTAATGCCGTCACTTTGTCCGGTAAGCATGTTGAATGGATGGGCAGACTTATACCTGCCGCATTGAAACATCCTTGCTATAGGCGCATGGTGCATCTCCTTATTGTCACCCGATGAGAATCCTGGCCTGATTCTAATTAAATCCTTTCTAAGATAGGGAGGTTATGAGTGCAGGTAAAATTGTTATTACCGATCGAATTTCAATAATTGATCTGCAAAATCTATCGATAAAAACGATCAATTTAATATATTTGATAGTTTATAGCTATCATTGTAATGATATCGATCGTTTTTGTAGATCAGTTTATGCGGGGGATGTGGTGTATTAAAATTGATGAGGCAAGTAGTGGATATTTTTTATTCATTAAAATCATAAAGATATGACATTTAGCATAACCTTCTAGTCAAAGGTATGACCACAATCGCCACACTCATATCTGTCAAACAGGAGTCCATCAAGGGCTGAGCCGGTAACCGCTCCCGCAGTTGCACCAGCCACAAACCTCCCCAGCACAGCACCAATAACAGCCCCGGTAGCAGTCCCCAGAACTGGCACAACAGAACCAATTGCCGCCCCCGAGCTTGCTCCACTAAGGGCTCCAGCCACACCTCCAGCGATACTTCCTGCCTTCCTCCCAATGTTACGTTCGCTAACGCGTTCAGAACCACATTTTGGACACATTGTAACCATTGATAAAATCTCCTGATTTTCGGTTGTTAAAAAGCAAAAAGGCACCCGAACGTTAAAGTACGGATGCCTTCTTTATGTAATCACTCATGTTGAATCTACGGGGTTAAGGGGCCAAAATATAGCGTCATGTGTTATCTGGTCAGCATGGGATTATTAATTTTCGCAAAATCGAAAGGACTAATACTCTTCTCCCGATTTGCATCCAGGAAGTTTGCCCACCATTGCAGCATCAACTTGCGTTCATCCAGATGTTCCGCTTTATGGATATATGCTGCGCGTACCGAATTACGTTCCATATGGCTCATCTGGCGCTCCACCGCATCCTTCGACCATAGACCTGACTCAATTAACGAACTACAGGCCATTGTGCGGAAGCCGTGGCCGCAAACCTCAACTTTAGTGTCATAGCCCATAACCCGTAGCGCACTATTTACCGTGTTCTCACTCATGGGTTTACGCGGATCGTGATCGCCAATAAAAATCAGCTCATGTTCACCACAGAACTGTTTTATCTGCTTCAGGATCGCCAGCGCCTGCTTTGATAGCGGCACCAGATGAGGTGTACGCATCTTTGATCCTCGCTGAGAATGTTTCACGCCGGGAATAGGCTCTCGCTCAGGCGGGATGGTCCACATTGACGTTTCAAAATCGATCTCTGACCAGCGAGCAAAACGCAGCTCACTGGAGCGAATAAAGATAAGCAGAGTAAGTTCCGTTGCCCAGCGGGTTAGCGGCCTGCCGGTATAACCGTCTATTTTCTCGAGTAACTCAGGGATACGCTTTAATTCCAGCGCCGGACGATGTTGTCGATTGCCAGAGGCGACGGCTCCAGCCATCTCCTGCGCTGGGTTGTAATCAATCAGCCCGCTTTGTACTGCATAACGCATGATGGCCGTGGTGCGCTGTTGGAGACGAGAAGCCACCTCAAGACGTCCAGACACTTCCACTGCTTTAATTGGTGCCAGTAAATCACGAGTACCCAGTTCAGCAATGTTGCAAGTACCAATTGCCGGGAAGATATTGTCCTCCAGGCTCTTTTTTACGCGATTAGCATGATCTTCCGACCATTTTTGGTTAGTCGCAAGCCATTCTCTGGCAACCTTCTCGAAAGTAATAATCTCTTTCGCCTGCTCTTCTTTTAAAGCACGCTTATGCTCACGAGGATCAATGCCAGCAGCAACCAGCTTTCTAGCCTCTTCTCTCTTTTTTCTGGCATTAGCTAACGAGATTTCAGGATAGACACCGAACGCCATCAAATGTTGTTTACCGCCAAAACGGAAACGAAATCGCCAATACTTTGAGCCGTTAGGTTTTACAAGTAAGGACATACCGTCGCCGTCAACAAGTGAATACTCTTTCTCCTCAGGTTTCGCAGAACGAACTTTAGTATCCGTTAAGGCCATAATGGTCCTCCTTCCATTGGTATGTCGTGAGTATACAAGCAATATCGAATCGACAAATATACTCATTAGTATACTCAAAAGCTTGTTGATGTGGGTTGAGTTAGGTTGACTTCAGTTGAGGGGAAAAGCGGGTAAAGCCTTGTGTAGCGCGGATTTTGGGCATAAAAAAAGACGTCGATTGACGTCTATTTATATACTTTTGGTGCCGAAGGCCGGACTCGAACCGGCACGTATTTCTACGGTTGATTTTGAATCAACTGCGTCTACCGATTTCGCCACTCCGGCACGGAAAGGATACGGAAAACGTTGTGGATTATACCTGTCACACGCTGCCATGCAAGCAGCGTTGCATCCTATCCTCATCAAGTGATGAATTTTTCATCTGCTCAGTGTGTTAGCCTCTTGAGCTCACATTTCCTCTCCCCTACTCAACCCCCCTTCCCCCCTCCTTCTGCCAAGCGTCCCCCCGCCTCATGCTCTACACTTCCTTCTTAATGATGCCAAAACTACGCCAAACCCAAGGAATCTGTCATGAGCACTATTAAAAGTTACGCCGCCAAAGAAGCGGGCGCCGATCTGTCGCTGTGGGAGTACGATGCCGGCGACCTCAAGCCGGAAGATGTCGAAGTGCAGGTGGAGTACTGCGGGATCTGTCACTCCGACCTGTCGATGATCGACAACGAATGGGGCATGTCGAGCTATCCGCTGGTAGCCGGTCACGAAGTGATTGGTCGCGTGGCGGCGCTGGGCAGCGCCGCGCAGGAGAAGGGCCTTAAAATCGGCCAGAAAGTAGGTATCGGCTGGACGGCGCGCAGCTGCGGCCACTGCGATGCCTGCATCAGCGGCAACCAGATCAACTGTCTGGAAGGCTCGGTCCCGACCATCATTAACCGCGGCGGCTTCGCCGATAAGCTGCGCGCCGACTGGCAATGGGTGATCCCGCTGCCGGAAAACGTCGATATCGAATCCGCCGGGCCGATGCTCTGCGGCGGCATTACCGTCTTCAAACCGCTGCTGATGCATCACGTCACGGCAAACAGCCGCGTCGGGGTGATCGGCATTGGCGGCCTCGGCCATATCGCCATCAAGCTGTTGCACGCGATGGGCGCGGAAGTCACCGCCTTTAGCTCAAACCCAGCGAAAGAGCAGGAAGTGCTGGCGATGGGTGCCGATCGCGTCGTAAACAGCCGCGATCCTGAAGCCTTAAAAGCGCTGGCCGGGCAGTTCGACCTGATCATCAACACCGTTGCCGTCGACCTCGACTGGCAGCCGTACTTTGAAGCGCTGGCGTACGGCGGCAACTTCCACACCGTCGGCGCGGTAATGAAGCCGTTCCCGGTCCCCGCTTTCACCCTGATTGGCGGCGACCGCAGCATCTCTGGCTCGGCTACCGGCAACCCGTCCGAGCTGCGCAAGTTGATGAAATTTGCCGGACGCAGCAAAGTCGCACCGACTACCGAGCTGTTCCCGATGTCGCAAATCAACGAAGCGCTGAAGCACGTTCGCGAGGGCAAAGCTCGTTACCGCGTGGTGCTGAAAGCCGACTTCTAATGATATCCGTCACTGGGGCGTAACCTGAACGCTCCTGACTCAGGACTTCACCGCCGGGCAGCCCGTCTGCCCGGTATTTCGCCCTCTGGTCATTAAACCGTCATCTCCCCGCCATCCTTTTGCAGTCAATCCTTCTCAAAATCCGGGCTTCTACAAACGCCTGAACGAGACGTCTGCCACCATGAGAAAAACCTGGCTCCCCTGGCTGATACTGTCGCCTTCCCTGTTGTTTTTATTGCTCTTTACCTGGTTCCCGCTGGGGCGTTCGGTCTATGACAGCCTGTTCGATACCCGCATGGTCAGCGATGGCGGCCAGTATGTCGGGCTGGAGAACTTCAGCCGCCTGTTCGCCGATAGCGTCTTCTGGCAATCGCTGGTGAATAACCTGCTTTATATCCTGCTGACGGTAGTGCCGGGCGTAACGCTCGCCCTGCTGCTGGCAGTCGCCCTGACCGAAAACCACCGCGTCAACCGCTGGCTGCGCACCGCCTTCTTCTTCCCGATGATTATTCCGATGGTCAGCGCCGCCGCGCTATGGCTGTTTATCTTTATGCCCGGCCTCGGCCTGCTCGATCACTATCTGGCAAAACTGTTTGGCCCGATGAACAACAACTGGCTGGGGCGCAGCAATAGCGCGCTGCTGGCCCTGTCGCTGATTGGCGTATGGAAGTTCGCCGGTTACTACATGCTGTTTTTCCTTGCCGGACTGCAAAGCATCCCGGCGTCGACGCGTGAAGCGGCGATAATGGAAGGCGCCACCCGTACGCAGGTGTTCTTTAAAGTGACGCTGCCGCTGCTGCGCCCAACCCTGAGCTTCGTCATTACCACCGCGCTGATCTACTCCATCACCCAGATCGACCACGTGGCAGTAATGACCCGCGGCGGGCCGGATAACGCCACTACCGTGCTGCTCTACTACATCCAGAATCTCGCCTGGGATACCCATGATTTAGGTAAAGCCTCCGCCGCTACCTTCCTGACGCTGGCCGGGCTGTTCGCCTTCTCGCTGATTAACCTCAAACTGCTGGAGAAAGGAGCGCACTATGAGCGCTGAAATCTCGCCGCTGGTGCTGCGTTCACAAAGCGCATCACGCCCGCTATGGCTGCGCCTGCGCCGCTCGCAGCCCTTTACGCTTACGGTATTAATGTGCTGCCTGGCACTGCTGTGGGTGAGCCCGTTTTTATGGATGCTGTCGACCTCGTTCAGCGCCACTACCTTCGGGGAGGATATGGCCTCCCTGCTGCCCCGGTTACCGCTGACGCTGGATAACTTCCGCGATGCCTGGGCCAGCGCCGACTGGCTGAGCCTCTACACCAACACCATTATCTTCACCTTCGGCACCTTCTTCGTGCAGCTGTTGACCATCACCACCGCCGGCTACGTCTTCGCCTGCCACGAATTTCGCGGCAAGAAGACGCTGTTCCTGATGTTCCTCGTTCAGTTGATGATCATGCCGGTGGTGATGATGGTGCCTAACATGCTGACCCTGAAAACCTTCGGCCTGCTCAATACCCTTACCGGAGTGATGATGCCCTACTTCACCTCGGCGTTCGGCGTATTCCTGATGCGTCAGGCGTTCCTCGCCATTCCCAAAGAGCTGGAGGAGGCGGCGCTGATGGAGGGCTGTCGCTGGTGGCAGGTGTTGTTTCGCGTGCTGCTGCCGATGTCCTGGCCGTCGGTGCTGGCCTTCGCCACCGTCAGCATTACCTATCACTGGAACGAGTATCTGTGGCCACTAATGATGCTGAACGACCCGGATAAACAGGTGCTGACAGTGGGGCTGGTCTCCTTCGCCATGGGTGCAGAATCCGGCGGTCAGTGGGGCATCATCGGTGCCGGAACGCTGATGGTCTGCCTGCCGCTGATGCTGGCATTCATCCTTTTCCAGAAACAGTTCCTGCGAAGCTTCGGCTTCTCCGGGATCAAATAAGGAGTTATTCATGCTGTTAGCGCAAATTTCCGATACCCATTTCCGCAGTCACGGCCAGAAGCTGTACGGCTTTATTGACGTTAACGCCGCCAACGCCGACGTGGTTTCCCAGCTGAATGCCCTGCAGGAGCGCCCGGACGCAGTGGTAGTGAGCGGTGATATCGTCAACTGCGGCCGCCCGGAAGAGTACCAGGCCGCTCGCCAGATCCTCGGCAGCCTTAACTATCCGCTGTATCTCATTCCCGGAAATCACGACGATAAAGCGCTGTTTCTGGAATACCTGCAGCCGCTGTGCCCACAGCTCGGCACCGACGCGCAAAACATGCATTACGTGGTAGACGATTTTACCACTCGCCTGCTGTTTATTGACTCCAGCCGGGCGGGAACGTCGAAAGGCTGGCTGACCGACGAAACCATCAAGTGGCTGGAAGCCCAGCTGTTCGATGGCGGCGATAAACCGGCGACGGTATTTATGCATCATCCACCGCTGCCGCTGGGCAACGCGCAGATGGACCCTATCGCCTGCGAAAACGGCCACCGTCTGTTGGGGCTGGTTGAACGCTTCCCGTCGTTGACGCGCATTTTCTGCGGCCATAACCATAGCCTGACCATGACGCAGTATCGCCAGGCCATCATCTCCACCATTCCGGGAACCGTCCACCAGGTGCCCTATTTTCATGAAGACACCCGTCCGTATTACGACCTCTCCCCGGCGTCGTGCCTGATGCATCGCCAGGTGGGCGAGCAGTGGGTGAGCTATCAGCATCCGCTGACCCACTACGCCGGACCGTGGATGTACGACGAAAATATCAGCTGCCCAACGGAAGATCGCTAATCGCCATGCTTAGTCTGCAAAACATCAGTAAACAGTTTGACGGTAAACCGGCCCTCAGCGCCCTGTCACTGGATATTCACGACGGGGAATTCGTGGTGCTGGTAGGCCCGTCTGGCTGCGGTAAAAGCACGCTGTTGCGTCTGCTTGCCGGACTGGAACCGGTCAGCGAAGGGGAGATCTGGCTGCATGATGAGAACATCACCGAAATGTCGCCCAGAGAGCGCAATTTCGCGATGATCTTCCAGAACTATGCCCTGTTTCCGCATCTGTCGGTACGCGACAACATCACCTTCGGCATGAAGGTGCGCAAAGAGGAGAAAACCAGCTGGCAGCCGCGAGTGGATAAAGTCGCGCAGATGCTGCAACTGGATAGCTTGCTGGAGCGCAAACCGGCGAAACTTTCCGGCGGCCAGCGGCAGCGAGTGGCGATGGCGCGCGCGATAGTGCGCAATCCACGCCTGTTCCTGATGGATGAGCCGCTCTCCAACCTCGATGCCCGCCTGCGCAGCGAAGTACGCGACAGCATTATGGACCTCCACCAACAGCTCAAAACCAGCACCGTCTATGTGACTCACGACCAGACGGAAGCGATGTCGATGGCGGACCGCATTGTGGTGATGAACGGCGGCCACGTGCAGCAGGTCGGGCGACCAGAGTATCTCTACGCCAACCCAGCCAACCTGTTTGTTGCCGGATTTATCGGCTCCCCGGCGATGAATCTGCTCTCACTGCCCTGCGCTGACGGCGAGGTACTGCTCGGCGAACAGCGTCATCCGCTGCCGCCGCGCTACCGCAAAGAGTCCCAGGTATGGTTAGGCATTCGTCCGGAACATATCAGCGATCGTGTGGAGGAGAGCCATTTGCGCCTGCCTGCCACCGTGCTGCAACGAGAACTGATGGGAGCGGATTATCTGCTCCATGTCAGCACCCCCATCGGCACTTTACGCTTTAGCCGCCGCCATCGCGGCGCGGTGCCGGAGAAAGGCGATTCGCTGCTCCTCGGCTTTTCACCCGGCGATATTCATCTTTTTCATGCTGAGAAACAGCATAATTTACTCCAGGAGATTGACCATGTTTAGGCCCTTGGCGACCATCACCGTCAGCCTTAGTCTCGCCCTGAGCGGCGCGGCGCTGGCGAAAGAGAAGATCGATTTCATGTTTCCAGCGCCGGTAGACGGCAAGCTGACCATGGAGATGACCCGCGTTATTAAAGAATTCAACGAGTCGCAGCAGGATGTCGAAGTGCGCGGGATCTTTACCGGCAACTATGACACCACCAAGATCAAAGCCGAATCCGCGCAGAAGGCCGGGCAACCGCCTGCGCTGGTGATTATGTCCGCCAACTTCACCACCGATCTGGCGCTGAAGGATGAGATCCTGCCGATGGACGAACTGTTCCAGTATGGCGATCAAAAAGCGGGAGATTTTCTGGTGAAGGAGTTCTGGCCTGCGATGCATAAAAATGCCCAGGTCATGGGCACCACCTATGCGATCCCTTTCCATAACTCGACGCCGATCCTCTATTACAACAAAACGATGTTCGATCAGGCCGGGATCAAACAGCCGCCACAAACCTGGGCCGAGCTGCTGGCTGACGCCAAAAATCTGACCGACGAGAGTAAAGGCCAGTGGGGGATCATGCTGCCGTCGACTAACGATGATTACGGCGGCTGGATCTTCTCGGCGCTGGTGCGCGCCAACGGCGGGAAATACTTTAACGAGGACTATCCGGGCGAAGTGTACTACAACACGCCGACCACTATCGGCGCCCTGCGCTTCTGGCAGAACCTGGTTTATAAAGACAAAGTGATGCCTTCCGGCGTGCTGAATTCGAAACAGATCAGCGCCAGTTTCTTCTCCGGCAAAGTCGGGATGGCGATGCTGAGCACCGGCGCGCTGGGCTTTATGCGCGAGAACAGCAAAGATTTTGAGCTGGGTGTGGCGATGCTACCGGCCAAAGAGCAGCGGGCAGTGCCAATCGGCGGTGCCAGCCTGGTGAGCTTCAAGGGCATCAACGACGCGCAGAAGAAAGCAGCGTATCAGTTCCTGACATATCTGGTTAGTCCGCAAGTCAACGGTGCCTGGAGCCGCTTTACCGGCTACTTCTCACCGCGCAAGGCCGCCTACGATACGCCGGAAATGAAGGCTTATTTGCAGCAGGATCCGCGCGCGGCTATCGCCCTCGAGCAGCTGAAATATGCCCATCCGTGGTACTCCACCTGGGAGACCGTCGCCGTACGTAAAGCGATGGAAAACCAGCTGGCCGCGGCGGTAAACGATGCAAAAGTCACCCCGGAAGCTGCAGTCCAGGCGGCGCAGAAAGAGGCTGATGCGCTGATGAAGCCATATGTGGATAAGACCGCGCTGGCGGAAGTGAAGTAAACTTTTCCCTCTTCCTGGCCCTCTCCCAAAAGGAGAGGGAAAAGCGTTCAGCGTCGCTTATTCGCCACCAGGCAATGCCACGACAGAGGAAAAAAAGCAGGCCATACGAGGTATGGCCTGTAAGTGAAACAACGATTAGATTCCTGCCGTTTCGCGAATATATTTACGTGCTTTTACTGCGTATTCGAATGGGTTAGCCAGCGCCGGGTCCTGCTCGGCCTCAACCACCATCCAGCCTTTGTAGCCATGCTCATCCAGCAGTTTGAACACCGGACGGAAATCAATGACGCCATCGCCCGGAACGGTGAAGGTGCCTTTCTTCACGCCATCAAGGAAAGAGAGCCCTTCGCGGCGCACTTGCTCAATCACCGGCGGACGCACATCTTTCAAGTGCACGTGGTTAATGCGCGGCAGATATTTTTTCAGGATCGCCAGCATCGGCTCCTCGCCGCCTTCGGAATACCAGGCGTGGCCGGTGTCGTACAGCAGGAAGACTTTGTCATCCACCAGCGACATAAACTTGTCGATCTCTTCTGTCGTCTGGATACCGGTGCCCATATGGTGGTGCAGGCAGACCTGCATGCCTTTTTCTGCCGCCAGGCGACCAAGCGTGTTGTAGCCTTCCGCAACCTGTTGCCACTCTTGTTCGCTAAAGCACGGTTTCGCATTGCCAAGAATCGGTTTTTCCAGACCCTGGATGCTGCCGCTCTGCTCAGAACAGCCAATCACTTTTGCGCCCATCGCATGAAGGAAATTCATGTGATTGACGAATTCATCAATGGTTTTTTCCCGCTGCCCATTGGCAAAAAAGGTACTAAACCAGGCGTTGCAAATCTGAATGCCGCGGATATCCAGCATCGGCTTCAGAACCGCCGGATCGCGTGGATATTTGCTGCCAACTTCACTACCGGTAAAGCCTGCCAGCGCCATTTCGCTGAGGATTTGCTGGAAAGTATTTTCGCTGCCCAGCTCCGGCATGTCGTCGTTAGTCCAACCAATCGGGGCGATAGCCAGTTTCACATTATCTTTGTTCATAGTAGGGGGCTCCTGCCGCTACGCCTTATCAGCGCAGCAATTCACGTTCGATGAGTTCACGGGTTTCCACTGCCTGGTATTTCATTTTTTCCGGGTAGCCGAACAGCGAGGTAGCCACAATCGGCTCACCGCCAACCTTGAAGGTCTGCTCGGCAAATTTCATGTCGCGCAAGGTACGGAACAGCGCGTCGAAATCGACATCCCCTTCCCCGACGCCCACATGCTGGTGAACGACGGCATCCACTCCCGGCGGATTAACGATATAGCGGCAATGTTTTGTATGGTTGCGGGTATCAGCAATCAGCACATGAGAAAGATCGCTTCCCGCGTAGCGCAGCATCTTCTCAACGTCACCCACGCCTTTGTCATAGAAGAAGGTATGCGGAACGCTGTAGACGTACTTAACGTTATCGCTACGGAATGACTTCACAATATCGACGGTTTCGTTGTTCTCTTCGCAGAAGTCCCACGGATGCGCCTGGATTTCAACGCGGATACCTTCGCGTTCGAAAATCGGCAGCAGCTCTTCCATGGAGCGATAGAACATCTCATCGCAAATCTCTGGCTGATTAGGATCGCCGGAGAACTCGGTGTTGATCACCTGTACACCCATTTCAACCGCAATTTCGATCAGTCGTTTCCAGTTTTTCACTGCCGCCTGACGGCGCAGCTCATCCGGACCGGACCAGCGATAAACGCAGATAAATGAAGAGAGTTCCACGCCGGTTTCACGCAGCGCCTGCTTGTACTCAGCCATAATCTCCCGGCTGGCACGCGGGTGCTTGTAAAACGGGTTGATTTGCGGATGCGGCGATTGCTCAATGTACTTGTAGCCCCACTCCGCCACCTGGTGGACCATACGGGTGACCCCGAGGTCTTTAATTACATCAACATCAAAGGCAATTTTCATCGTCGTTACCTGTGCAAAGAAATTCCGTCAGCAAAGCGTGCTTAGTTTTTGTAGAACGCCGGGCACTCCGGTAGCGTCACTTTTATCGGTTCACTGGTACCCTGTGCCTTGATGCAGGCGTCGGCGGCAACGGATGCAGCATAGCCATCCCAGGCCGATGGGCCGTGCAGCTGGCCTGCCTGAACATCGTTGATGAAAGCTTGCAATTCAACGTCATACGCTTTAATAAAGCGGTCTTTCCAGTCGACCAGAATGGCGGTCGACAGGTTAGCGGATTTACGCATCTGCACCGCTGACGGCTCAGGCAGGCGAGCAATACCGGTTTCCCCCACCACTTCACACTGGATGTCGTAGCCGTACTGGCAGTTCACAAACACTTCAACATCGATCAGAGTGCCTTTCTTGGTTTCGAACGACACAATCTGCGGATCTTTCAGGCGCGCATGAGTGTGTGAGGTCGAGCGCGGGAAACGCACCTGCACCGAAAGATAATCATCGTCCAGCAGCCAGCGCAGAACGTCCAGCTCGTGAATAAGGGTGTTGGTGATCGCCATATCGGTGGTGTAGTTCTCGCCCACTGACTGGTTGCGGTGCGCACAGCGCAGCATCAGCGGCGCGCCGATATCACCGTCATCGATCACTTTTTTCAGCGCCAGATAGCCTTCGTCATACGGGCGCATAAACCCAACCTGCACCAGACGACGACCGGCTTTCATTTCCGCATCAACAATACGACGGCAGCCTTCCGCGCTCATCGCCAGCGGCTTCTCGCAGAATACTGGCTTACCGGCGGCGATAGCAGCCAGGGTGTATTCTTCGTGGGTTGGGTCCCAGGAAGTGACCAGGATGGCATCCACGTTGCTGGCCTTAATCACGTCATGACCGTCGGCATACACTTCTGCATGTACGCCCGGCAGCGCAACCGCGGCCCGCGCGTTCTCTTCGTTGATATCCGAAACCGCTACCACCGTAGCGCCCTGTAATACCTGAGTGCAGCGGCGGATATGTTCTTTACCGATAGCTCCGGCACCGATGACACCTAATTTGAGTGACATAGTTGGTTTTCTCCCGAGATTTGTAGGGTTCAGGGTTTGTGTTCTGTTTTAGTAATCCCGCGCCTGAGCGCGTTTTTCATTAATCATTTCAGCTACTTTGCGGATCCGCTCGGACAGTGCCGACTGCGCGACGCCGACGTTCCACCAGCTGCCGTATTTGTGCACCATGGTTTTCGGTAGCACTTTAATGTCGATCAGGGTGCTGACGGTTTCGCGGCGCGCGGCATCCAGCGCATGGCGTAGCTCATCGAGCGTCGTGACGCGCCAGGTTTTGCAGCCGTAGCCGGAAGCGACGGTGGCGAAATCTACCGGTACCAGGCCGCCCTGCAGCTGGCCAGACTCGGCGCAGCGGAAGCGGAATTCGGTGCCGAAGCTATCCATTCCGTGCTCCATTTGCAGGTTGTTAATACAGCCGTTAGCCATGTTATCGAGCAGCACGATATTGATCTTCGCGCGCTCCTGCAGGGAGGTCACCAGCTCGGAGTGCAGCATCATGAACGAGCCGTCGCCGACCAGTGAATAGACCTCACTTTGCGGCTGGGCTAACTTCACGCCTAGCGCGGCGCTGACTTCATAGCCCATGCAGGAGTAGCCGTATTCCACGTGATAAGTGTTGGTCGCCCGGTTACGCCAGACGCGCTGCAGGTCTCCCGGCAGGCTTCCCGCTGCCGCCACAATCACTGCATCCGCCGGTAGCGTTTCATTTAACACGCCGAGAACGCTGCTTTGCGTCAGAGTTGAGTCGGTTATCTGGCGGAATTCGCGATACACCGATTCACGATCCAGATGGTCGTCAATTTCCGGTACAAAAGATTTTTCCTGCCACACCGCCTGGTAAACGCGCTGAGTCTCTTTCAACTGGCGGCTCTGTACGCTTTCGATCTGCTCGCCCCATGCGGCCTGCCAGGTGTCGCTGGACAGAGCGTCATCCAGGGCATCAAGGGCTTCACGAGCATCCGCCAGCATCGGAATACCATCGAGCTTCCAGGCATCGAAGTTGCTGACGTTAATATTGAGGAAGCGCACGCCCGGATGCTGGAAAATCCATTTCGACGAGGTGGTGAAATCGCTGAAACGCGTGCCGAGGCCAATCACTAAATCCGCCTCTTTCGCCAGCAGGTTCGCCGCCAGGCAGCCGGTTTCCCCGACGCCGCCAACGTTAAACGGATGCGAAGAGACCACGCTGCCCTTCCCGGCCTGAGTTTCAGCAAATGGAACGCCGTAACGCTCGGCAAAACGGGTCAACGCCTCGCCTGCACCGGAGTATTTCACCCCGCCACCGCAGACGATCAGCGGTTTACGGCTGGCTTTAATCGCCGCAACCGCATCCGCCAACTGCGCGGCGCTGGCCGGGCGACGGTCAAGACGATGTACGCGACGGGTAAAGAAGGACTCTGGATAATCCCAGGCTTCGCCCTGGACATCCTGCGGCAGACACAGGGTAACAGCCCCCGTTTCCGCCGGGTCGGTCAGCACGCGCATCGCGCTCACGCAGGCACTCATCAGCTGTTCCGGACGAGTAATACGATCCCAGTACTTGCTCACCGCACGAAACGCATCGTTGGTGGTAATGCTCAGGTCATGACTCTGCTCGATCTGCTGTAAAACGGGATCCGGTTGACGAGTAGCAAACACATCGCCAGGCAGCAATAACAGAGGGATACGGTTGGCGGTGGCGGTTGCAGCGGCGGTAATCATGTTCGCTGCGCCAGGGCCGATGGAAGAGGTGCAGGCAATAATCTGACGGCGCAGAGACTGTCTGGCAAAACCGGTCGCGGCATGTGCCATTCCTTGCTCGTTACGCCCTTGATAGACCCGCATTTCACCGCTGTCTTGTTCCAGAGCTTGACCCAGCCCCAGAACGTTGCCGTGGCCAAAGATAGCAAAGATGCCTTTTACGAATTTATGCTCTTCGCCATCCACTTCCAGGTACTGGTTATCCAGGAACTTCACCAGCGCCTGCGCCATTGTCAGTCTCAGTTTGCCCATGTTGCCCAATCCTTATTGTTCAGTATTTGCGTGTGGGTTCGCGTTTGCCCTGCACAGCGATACAAGCGATGAGTCAGGGAAATCGTTAACGTCACTGGAATACTTTTGGATTATAGGCAAACATTTTTTTCATTAAATAGAAATACAGAAAAAATATTTCATTTTGCGAGAAGGATCAAACTCTCTATGCATTTCACCCGTTTCATTGGCATCTTCCATACGGGATGACGCTCAATTTACGAGGTTTTTCCTTTGATATCCCCTTAAAAATCATAGGTAAAGAAAGATACTGCACTCACCTCTGTTCTATTTTCAGTCACCGTGCAGGATCTTAGGCAGAATGAGGCTCAGCGCGGCATAGTGGTATATCCCTCACATTTTTGGTTTTTTAATTTCGATCTAGTTTGCAAATGAAATATTTATTTCTCAAACTAAGGGGAACCAATAACCCTCAGGCTGTTTTCGGAGACGCTGTCGGCATTCCGACTCTTCCGTACAGCAGAAATGCAAAAGGAAACCCTAGCTATGAATGCAGCAGTAAAGCGACTCGATGTCATCTGTATTGGCCGGGTGGCAGTCGATCTCTATGCCCAGCAGATTGGCGCGAGGCTGGAAGATGTTGCCAGTTTTTCTAAATACCTGGGTGGCTCTTCCGGCAACGTCGCCTTCGGCACCGCCATTCAGGGATTAAAATCGGCGATGCTTGCCCGCGTGGGCGATGAACACAATGGCCGTTTTTTACGTGAAACGCTTAGCCGCGCCGGCGTCGATACGGAATACTTAATCACGGATAAGCAGCGCCTGACGGCGTTAGTGATGCTGGGGATTAAAGATCAGGAGACATTCCCGCTGATTTTTTACCGCGATAACTGCGCCGATATGGCTCTATCGCCAGAAGACATTAAAGAAGAGTACATCGCATCTTCCCGGGCTCTGGCGGTAACCGGCACTCACCTTTCACACGCCAACACGCGTGAAGCGGTACTGAAAGCGCTGGAATATGCCCGCCGTCACGGCCTGCGTACCGCGCTGGATATCGACTATCGCCCGGTGCTCTGGGGGCTAACTTCTTTAGGCGACGGTGAAACGCGTTTCGTTGAGTCGGGCCAGGTGACCAGCCAGCTTCAGGAAGTACTGCATCTGTTCGATTTAGTCGTCGGTACAGAAGAAGAGTTCCATATTGCTGGAGGCAGTACCGATACGCTGACCGCGTTGAAAAACGTGCGTAACGCCACGAAAGCAACGCTGGTTTGCAAACGCGGTCCGATGGGCTGTGTGGTTCTGGAAGGCGCCATTCCTGACAGCTGGGATAGCGTACCGCTACAGCAAGGCGTGCGTGTAGAAGTGCTTAACGTACTGGGTGCTGGCGATGCCTTTATGTCCGGTCTGCTGCGTGGCTGGCTTAATGATGAAGGCTGGGAGCAGGCCTGTCGCTACGCTAACGCCTGCGGCGCACTGGTCGTATCACGCCACGGCTGTGCGCCAGCGATGCCGACCAAAGTCGAGCTTGATGACTACCTGTCGCGGGCAGAATCGGTCCCGCGTCCGGATATCGACGACCGCCTTAACCATCTCCATCGCGTCACCAGCCGCCGTCAGGCGTGGCCGGAGCTGTGCATCTTCGCCTTTGACCACCGTAAGCAGTTGTCGGATCTCGCTCAGGAAACCGGGCGTAATGAATCCTGCATTCCACAGCTGAAGCTATTGCTCCTGGCGGCTGCGGAAAGCGCAGCCAAAGAAGCAGGTCTTGATGGACGCAGCGGTATTCTCGCCGATGGCACCTACGGTCAAAGCTCGCTGAATGCCATCACCGGCAAGGGATGGTGGATCGGTCGGCCGATCGAAATGCCGAGCTCGCGCCCGCTGCGTCTGGAGCACGGCAACATCGGTTCCCAGCTGATCGACTGGCCGCTGGAGCACGTGGTGAAATGCCTGGTCTTCTATCACCCGGCCGATCCGGCTGAGCTGCGCGCCGAGCAGGATGCGCTGCTGCTGGAAGTCTGGCAGGCATGCAACAAGTCCGGGCATGAGCTGCTGCTGGAAATCATACTGCCGGAGAACGGTCCGGATAAAGATGAACGCCATTACCACGATATGCTGGAGCACTTCTATCAGCTCGGCATTCAGCCAGACTGGTGGAAGCTGCCGCCGCTGTCGAGCGTTCAGTGGGAGAAAATCAGCAAGCTGATCGAACGTGAAGACCGCTGGTGCCGTGGGATCCTGATCCTCGGTCTGGATGCGCCATCAGATCGCCTGCGCGCCGGTTTTGCCGAAGCGGCGAAGCATCCGATGATCAAAGGCTTTGCCGTCGGTCGTACCATCTTTGGCCAGCCGTCGCGCCGCTGGATGCAGGGAGAACTGAGCGACGAGGCGCTGATTGACGAAGTGAAACGCAACTATCTCACGCTCATCGGCTACTGGCGTGAAGCCCGCGGCTGATTCTAACCTGGCCCGCATCCTCTCCTGAAGATGCGGGCTTTTTTCTGGATCTTCGTGAAATGAATCGCGTATTTCACCGTAGTGAATGAAAAATTCGCTTCATTTGATACACTGGAAATTATATTCCTTTCATTTTCTCAGAGCGCAATCTATGGCCAATAATCCGACCCAACTTACCATCTTGCAGGATGAAATCAGGCGTCGCTACGACACGCTAAGCAAACGCCTGAAACAGGTAGCCCGTTATATTCTGGATAACAGCAATAGCGTGGCTTTTGACACCGTGGCCTCTATCGCGCAACAAGCTGACGTTCCTCCTTCAACGCTGATTCGCTTCGCTAACGCCTTCGGTTTCAGCGGCTTTAACGAAATGAAGCAGATGTTCAAGCAGCATCTGATGGAAGAAACAGCCAACTATACCGAGCGTGCCCGTCTGTTCCGCCAGACCACGACGGATGATTCTTCCCCGCCGGAAACGCCGACCGAAATCCTCAATATGTTCACGATGGTTAATACGCAGGCGCTACAGCAGCTGGCGATGCAGACCTCCGGTGACGATTTGCAGCGCGCGGTGGCATTGCTGGCGGAAGCGGAAAATATCTACGTTATCGGCCTGCGCCGTTCCTTTAGCGTCGCCTCCTACCTGACCTACGCGCTACGCCATCTGGATCGTAAAGCGTTTCTGATCGATGGCCTGGGCGGCATGTTCACCGAGCAGCTAAGCCTGGTAGGGCCGAAAGATGTGGTTGTCGCAGTGAGCTTCTCGCCTTACGCCCGTGAAGTGGTTGAGCTGGTTGAGCTGGGCGCTCAGCGCAAAGCCCGGCAGATAGCGATTACCGACAGTCAGGTCAGCCCGCTGGCAGCCTTTAGCGACGTGTGTTTCGTCGTACGCGAGGCGCAGGTTGACGGATTCCGTTCGCAGGTGGCATCACTGTGCCTGGCCCAGACGCTGGCGGTTTCTCTGGCGCTAAACAGCAGCAAAGATTCAGAAACGAAACAGCTGGCCTAGGCTTTTTGCCTTTTCCCGGGGGCGGCGCGCTGCGTCTGCCCGGGCTACCAAACCTCATTTTCACGGGCCGACAACAATGGCTAAATTTAAGGCCGGTTAGCATCGCTAACCGGCCTTTTTATCATCGACTATCCTCTACGGATATCAATCATGGCGAGGATACTCAGGGCTGTTGATCCATGCATGATCCTCTTCCCAGGTAAACAACCACTTGCGGTCCGGACCGGCCATGACGTTCAGATAATAGCTATCATAACCGGCAATCGCCGCTACCGGATGATAGCCACGTGGGACCATCACTACATCGTGGTTATAAGGCGCCATGCAGGCATCCAGGCTACGGTCATCGGTATAGACACGCTGGAACGCGAAGCCCTGCGGCGGATCGAAACGATGGTAGTAGGTTTCTTCCAGCTGGGTTTCCTGTCCCGGCAGTGCCGTATCGTGCTTATGCGAAGGCCATGAGCTGGTCGCGCCCTCATCGGTGTAAACCTCTACCACCAGCAGGCAGTCCGCCTGCACGTTATCCGGCAGAATGTTGTGCACCAGACGCTGGTTGCGCCCTTTGCCGCGATGTTCAACGCCCACATCCTGCGGGGAAATCACTCGAGCCGTAAGCGTTCCTTTCCCCGGCGCGCTGCATACCGCCAGCTCAAGGTCTGAATCGGCCGTCACTTCAACTTTATCCTGCGGCGGCACGTAGACCGACCAGGGCGGCGTTCGCTCAAACGGTGACATACGCTGACCAAGGTTCGGAAAATCGGCTTTCGTGGTTTTTACCGAAGCCAGTCCGGCAACCAGCACCAGGCACAGTTCACGATCGCCGCTTTCCAGGGTAACGGTTTGTCCTTTCTTTAACATCCAGACATCAAAGCCAATATATTTCCACCCCGCGCTCTGCGGGGTGATGTGCTGGATCTGCCCTTCTTGTTTTGCTTTAGCCAGTAAAGACATGGCGTTCTCCTCCGCCGATTAACCTAACGTCGGCATACTGAACTCAGATACGGTTTGCTGACCTTGCGGCCAGCGGACGGTGGCGGTTTTCATTCGAGTATAGAAACGCACACCATCTGGCCCATGCACGTTCAGTGCACCAAATACGGAGCGTTTCCAGCCGCCAAAACTGTGGAAGGCCATCGGAACAGGTACCGGTACGTTGACCCCAACCATTCCGGCCTGGACATCATGTACAAATTCTCGAGCAGTGTGGCCATTACTGGTAAAGACGGCGCTACCGTTGCCGAACTCATGGCTGTTCACCAGCTCCAGCGCGCTGTGGTAATCCGCCACGCGGACAATCCCCAGCACCGGGCCAAAAATCTCTTCGCGCCAGATAGTCATCTCCGGCGTCACGTGGTCGAACAGCGTTCCGCCGACGTAGTACCCCTCTTCAAACCCGGAGACCTTCAGCTTACGTCCGTCGACCACCAGCGTAGCCCCTTCGCTGGCGCCCTTATCGATATAGCCCAGCACTTTTTTCTGGTGAGTATCAGAAACGACCGGTCCCATTTCGTTCTCTTCTTTGCCACGCATACAGCCTGGACCGACCTTCAGCGACTCCACCAGCGGTTTCAGGCGCGCAATCAGCTTATCTGCCGTTTCATCCCCCACGGCCACCACCACCGGCAACGCCATGCAGCGCTCACCCGCAGAACCGAACGCGCCGCCCATAATGGCATTGACGGTGGCATCAAGATCGGCGTCTGGCATAACAATCGCGTGGTTTTTCGCGGCGCCGAATGCCTGAACTCGCTTACCATAAGCGCTGGCGGTTTTATAAATATGCTCTGCGACGCCGGAGGAGCCCACAAAGCTTACCGCCGCGATACGCGGGTCTCTGTAGAGCTGTTCAGCATCTTCATTACTGCAATGTACCACGTTAAAAACGCCATCCGGCAGGCCCGCTTCTTTCAGCAGTTCAGCCATACGCACTGCGGCAGTTGGCGCCAGCGCGGGCGGCTTGAGGACAAAGCTGTTCCCGCAGGCCAACGCCAGCGGGAACATCCACATCGGCACCATCGCCGGGAAGTTAAACGGCGTAATTCCCGCCACCACGCCTAGCGGCTGCATCAGCGAATAGCTGTCAACGCCGGTACCGACATCCGATGAGAATTCCCCTTTGATCAGATGCGGAATGCCGCAGGCAAACTCAACGACTTCCATGCCGCGGGTCAGCTCACCCAGCGCGTCAGAAAAGACTTTACCGTGTTCGCTGACGATAATCCCCGCCAGCTCTTCAGCATGCTGTTCAAGTAACATTTTAAAATTGAACATCACGCGGGCGCGGCGCAGAGGCGTGGTACGTGACCAGCCTTCAAAAGCATCGCGTGCAACCTGAATCGCGTCAGACACTTCCTGCGCGGTCGATAGCGTGACTTCGCGGACCACTTTGCCCGTCGCGGGGTCGAAAACCGGCATCGTATTGTTGCTGGCGCTGGTAACGGTTTTCCCGCCAATAAAGTTTCCTGTGATAGTCATGCTCTCGCCTCATATGTATGGGGTATCGGGGGCCAACGCAGTACGGCCCATTGCTGGATCTGCTGTGCTATAACCGTAGTAAAATGAAATTAATATTTCAATGTTTGCGTATAATGAAATTCTATTTTGGTGATGATGGTCGCACTTTCTTGTAAGAAAATGTCGCCTTACAGGCTAAATCACAACTGAAAGAGATTAGACGTAGAGCCTCATGGAAACAGAAGTCATAAAAACACACCAGGAAACTATTTTGCGAGTCGGCTCAAAAAACCACCATTTCACTCATTGCTAATTTTGGAATAAACGTTTTGACTAAGAAGCAATCGAACGAACCCGATCCATCTTGTGTCAGGAGAGTCAAATGGCTATCGCACAGCAGCGTTTCTGTATCAATCGCAAGATCGCTCCCTCACTCAGTATTGAAGCCTTCTTCCGCCTGGTGAACAGCCTGGGGTTGAATAAGGTCGAGCTACGTAACGATCTTCCTAGCGGAAAAGTGACCGACGATCTCCCCCCTCAGCAGGTTCGTGAACTGGCTGACCGCTACCATATTGAGATCCTCACCATCAATGCGGTATACCCTTTCAACTGTCGCACCGAAGAGGTTCGCAGCCTGACAGAGTCGCTGTTGAAAGAGGCGAAAGCCGTTGGCGCGAAATCGCTGGTGCTGTGCCCGCTGAATGATGGCACCGAGGTTCCGGCGAGCGAGACGCTCAACGCCCTGCGCGATCTGGCGCCGTTATTTGCCTTCTACGGTATTCACGGGCTGGTTGAACCGCTCGGCTTCCCGCAAAGTTCTCTGCGTTCATCGGCGCAGGCGCAAACGCTGATCCACGACGCACGGGTGCCGTTTAAGCTGCTGATCGATACCTTCCACCACCATCTTTATCCTCAGGCTGATGAAGAGTTCGCTCAGGTAGATATGGCAGAGATTGGCCTGGTACATCTTTCCGGCGTTGAGGATACCCGCCCCCGCGAGACGCTCACGGATAACGAACGCATCATGCTGACACCGAAGGATCAGTTGCAAAGCTGCGAGCAGGTGAAGAATCTGGAAGCGCGCGGCTATCAGGGCGTGTATGCCTTCGAACCTTTCTCGCCTGAGCTGGCAAACTGGAGCGAAGACGACATCCGCCGCGAAATAGAACAGAGCATCGACTTAATTCAGCGCCACTGCGCCTGAAGTGAGTCAATGCCAGCGTGCGTGATTTCTCCCTCCATTTGTGGTCAGGTTGCCTATACTCGCAGCAGGATAAATGGAGAAATCGATGATGAGTTCACCTCTGCTGATTGCACGCACGCTGGAGAAACAGCTGCATTTATTACCCGCCATGGCCAATCGCCACGGACTGATTACCGGCGCCACCGGGACCGGTAAAACCGTCACTCTACAAAAGCTGGCGGAGTCTTTTTCGGAAATCGGCGTTCCGGTATTTATGGCTGATGTGAAGGGCGATCTCACCGGTATCGCTGAATCAGGCCAAAATTCGGAAAAACTGCAGGCGCGGCTGGAGAAAATAGGCGTGACGGACTGGCAGCCGCACGCTAACCCGGTAGTGGTCTGGGACATATTTGGCGAAAAGGGCCATCCGGTTCGCGCTACGGTTTCTGACCTCGGACCGCTGCTGCTGGCCCGTCTGCTCAACCTCAACGAGGTTCAGTCCGGGGTGCTGAATATTATCTTTCGCATCGCCGACGATCGTGGTCTGCTACTGCTCGACTTCAAAGACCTGCGCGCCATTACCCAATATATTGGCGACAATGCCAAAGCGTTTCAGAACCAGTACGGCAATATCAGCAGCGCTTCAGTCGGGGCGATTCAGCGCGGTCTGCTCACTCTGGAGCAGCAGGGCGCGGAGCACTTTTTTGGCGAACCGATGCTCGATATTCAGGACTGGATGCGCGTCGATGCCAACGGTAAAGGGGTGATTAATATCCTCAGCGCCGAGAAGCTCTACCAGATGCCGAAGTTGTACGCTGCCAGTCTGCTGTGGATGCTCTCCGAGCTTTATGAACGCCTGCCGGAAGCGGGCGATCGGGAAAAGCCAAAACTGGTCTTTTTCTTTGATGAAGCGCATCTGCTTTTTAACGATGCGCCGCAGGTGCTGCTGGACAAAATCGAGCAGGTGATCCGCCTGATTCGCTCCAAAGCCGTCGGCGTTTATTTTGTTTCGCAAAACCCAGCGGATATCCCCGACGCGGTGCTTGGCCAGTTGGGTAACCGCGTGCAGCACGCCCTACGCGCTTTCACGCCAAAAGATCAGAAAGCGGTAAAAACCGCCGCGCAAACCATGCGCGCCAACCCGGCATTCAGTACCGAACAGGCGATCCAGGAGCTGGGTACCGGAGAGGCGCTTATCTCCTTCCTCGATGAAAAAGGCAGCCCATCGGTAGTGGAACGCGCAATGGTTATCGCCCCCTGTTCGCGTATGGGGCCGGTCTCCGACGATGAACGCAACAGGCTGATTAATCACTCGGTGCTGTATGGCAAATATGAAGAAGAGTTCGATCGCGAATCGGCGTTCGAAATGCTGCAAAAAGGCGTTCAGGCTACGACTGACAAGCAGGAGTCACCACCAGCCAAAGGTCAGCAAAACAGCGACGACGGCCTTCTCGGTGGGTTAAAAGACATTCTGTTCGGCACCACCGGGCCACGCGGCGGTAAGCGCGATGGCATCGTGCAAACTGCAGCCAAAAGCGCGGTGCGTCAGGTGACGAATCAGATAGTCAGGGGAATGCTGGGAAGCTTACTAGGCGGGCGAAAACGATAAAAAACGCCCCCTTTCTACATCAGGAAGGGGGCGCGTTACATCAGGATTTGCGCATCATCAGCCAGAGGCTTAGCAGGAAGAAGCTGGCACTCGGCAATAGCGCACCGATTATCGGCGGAATGCCGTAGACCAGAGTTAACGGGCCGAAAATCTGGTCCAGCACATAGAAGATAAAACCGAAGCTAATCCCGGTTACCACCCTCACGCCCATCGCCACGCTACGCAGCGGGCCAAAGATAAACGACAGCGCCATCAGCATCATCACCGCCACCGACAGCGGCTGGAAGATCTTGCTCCACATATTGAGCTGATAACGACCAGGGTCCTGACCGCTGGACTTCAGATAGGTGACGTAGTTATGCAGGCCGCTGATCGACAGCGCATCCGGGTCCAGCGCCACCACGCCGAGTTTGTCCGGCGTCAGATTGGTTTTCCAGGTCCCGCTGACCATCTGCGTACCAGTGACCTGTTTCGGGTCGGTGAGATTAGACTCATCCACCTGCGACAGACGCCAGAGCTTATTCTCGGTATCAAACTTCGCCGATGCGGCATAGCGCACAGACTGCAAGCGACGCTGGTCGTTAAAGGCGTAAATGCTCACGCCGCCCAACTCATCGCTGCCTTTTACCCGTTCGATATAGACAAAGTTATGACCATCTTTCGCCCACAGACCCTGCTGGGTTGAAAGCAGCGAACCACCATACATCTGCTGAGCACGATAGTTACGCGCCATCTGCTCGCCCTGTGGCGCAACCCACTCACCCATTGCCATAGTCAGCAGCACCAGCGGGATAGCGGTTTTCATCACCGACAGCGCCACCTGCAAGCGAGTAAAGCCGGAAGCCTGCATCACCACCAGCTCGCTGCGTTGTGCCAGCATCCCCAGCCCCAATAGTGCGCCAAGCAATGCCGCCATCGGGAAGAAGATTTGAATATCTTTTGGTACGCTAAGAATCGTGTAGATCCCGGCCCCCAACGCATCATAATTGCCCTGCCCGGCCTTTTTCAGCTGGTCAACAAACTTGATAATGCCCGAGAGGGAGACCAGCATGAACAGCGTCATCATGATGGTGTTGAAAATCGTCTTACCGATATAACGGTCAAGTACGCCAAACGCCTGCATCACGCCGCTCCTTTGTTAAAACGGGCACGGAAGCGGCGCATTGGCACCGTATCCCACAGGTTCAACAGCACGGCCAGCGCGAAATAGAGCAGATTGACCGTCCACATCCAGAGCATCGGGTCCATTTTGCCTTTACCGCCGCTTGATTTAATCGACGTTTGCAGCAGGAAGAACACCAGATACAGCAGCATCGCCGGCAGCATCGACAGCACGCGCCCTTGACGCGGGTTGACCACGCTGAGCGGTACAACCATCAGCGCCATAATGAATACCGTCGCCACCAGGGTGAAGCGCCAGTGCAGCTCCGCGCGGGCACGATCGGTATCGGTACGCCACAGGGTGCGCATGTCCATCTGCTCGGTATCATTAGGGTCAGATGCGACGGCCTGATGGCCGACAACTGCCTGATAATTTTTAAAATCGGTAATGCGGAAGTCGCGCAGCATCGCGGTGCCTTCAAAGCGGGTACCCTGATTCATGGTCACCACCTGCGAGCCGTCTTTACGCAATGAGAGCTCGCCGGTATCCGCCACCACCACCGATGGACGGGCATTGCCTTTCGGCCTGAGTTGCGCAAGGAAGACATCGTTGAAGCGGTTGCCGTTGACGTTTTCGATAAACAGCACCGCGCTACCGTCGCTGGCTTGCTGGAACTGGCCCTGAGCCAGGGCCGCCATGCCGGGGTTGGCTTTCGCCTCCGCCAGTACTTCATCCTGGTGACGAGATGACCAGGGGCCAGCCCACATGACGTTGACTGCCGCGACGATGCCAGTAAAGAGTGCAAGGATCATGGCGGCTTTCACCAGAACAGCCTTACTCAGGCCGCAGGCGTGCATCACCGTGATTTCACTTTCGGTATACAGTTTGCCCAGCGTCATCAGCAGCCCGAGAAATAAACTCAGGGGCAGAATGAGCTGCGCCATTTCAGGTACGCCCAGCCCTAACAGCGAGAGCACCAGATTTGTCGGAATATCGCCATCAACAGCGGCTCCGAGGATCCTGACCAGTTTCTGACAGAAGAAAATGAGTAGCAGGATGAATAGGATCGCCAACTGGCTTTTCAGCGTCTCACGAACCAGATATCTTATGATTATCACTATAAATACGCCCGTAAAAACCCGTTTTATTGCAGGAAAATAGCTTGTTTCATGGCTTAAACGTCATTTATTCTCTTTGGTCGTCGAAAACATCGCTAAGATTAAATGACTTGCTGGTTCTGCGTATCAGGATCTTTTCTGACGAACCAAGGCCGTAATAACGTTAAGATTAACACGAAGTCACCACAACAGCGGACATGAGTTACGAAAGCTTTCAATTTCTATACTCTATGGATTTCGAGTTGCAGGCAGGCGACAAGACTGTGAAGCCCCGGAGCTTACATCAGGTAAGTGACAGGGGTGAGCAGGCGCAGCCAACGCATCTGCAACTTGAAAGACGACGAGTATAGCTGTAGCCACCATTGTTGTCTTTAAGATTCAGGAGCATAGTGCATGGAGTTCAGTGTAAAAAGCGGTAGCCCGGAAAAGCAGCGGAGCGCCTGTATCGTGGTCGGCGTCTTTGAACCACGTCGGCTCTCCCCCATCGCCGAACAGCTCGATAAAATCAGCGACGGTTATATCAGCGCCCTGCTGCGTCGCGGCGAACTGGAAGGTAAACCTGGCCAGACGTTATTGCTGCACCATGTGCCGAACATTCTCTCAGAGCGCATTCTGCTTATCGGCTGCGGTAAAGAACGCGAGCTGGACGAGCGTCAGTACAAGCAGGTCATTCAGAAAACCATCAATACTCTGAATGATACAGGCTCAATGGAAGCCGTCTGTTTCCTGACCGAACTGCACGTCAAAGGCCGCAATAACTACTGGAAAGTGCGTCAGGCGGTTGAGACCGCAAAAGAGACGCTGTACAGCTTTGACCAGTTGAAAACTAACAAAAGCGAGCCGCGTCGTCCGCTGCGTAAAATGGTCTTCAACGTCCCAACCCGTCGCGAGCTGACCAGCGGCGAACGCGCGATCCAGCACGGTCTGGCGATTGCCGCCGGTATCAAGGCAGCGAAAGATCTCGGCAATATGCCGCCGAACATCTGCAATGCCGCCTACCTGGCTTCCCAGGCACGCCAGCTGGCCGATACCTACAGCAAGAACGTCATTACCCGCGTTATCGGCGAACAGCAGATGAAAGAGCTGGGAATGAACTCTTATCTGGCGGTCGGCAACGGTTCGCAGAACGAATCACTGATGTCGGTTATCGAGTACAAAGGTAACCCGGCAGAAGACGCGCGTCCTATCGTGCTGGTCGGTAAAGGCCTGACCTTTGACTCCGGCGGTATATCCATCAAGCCTGCCGAAGGCATGGACGAGATGAAATACGACATGTGCGGCGCGGCGGCGGTGTATGGCGTGATGCGCATGGTTGCAGAGCTTCAGTTGCCGCTAAACGTTGTCGGCGTGCTGGCCGGGTGTGAAAACATGCCGGGCGGTCGCGCCTATCGTCCGGGCGACGTGTTGACCACCATGTCCGGCCAAACGGTTGAAGTGTTGAACACTGATGCCGAAGGGCGTCTGGTGCTGTGCGATGTGCTGACCTACGTTGAGCGCTTCGAGCCAGAAACGGTTATCGACGTAGCGACCCTGACCGGTGCCTGCGTGATTGCGCTGGGCCACCACATCACCGGCCTGATGTCGAACCACAATCCACTGGCCCATGAGTTGATTGGCGCGTCCGAACTGGCGGGCGATCGCGCATGGCGTCTGCCGCTTGGCGACGAGTTCCAGGAACAGCTGGAGTCTAACTTCGCGGATATGGCGAACATCGGCGGCCGTCCTGGCGGCGCGATTACCGCAGGTTGTTTCCTGTCGCGCTTTGCGCGTAAGTACAACTGGGCGCACCTGGATATCGCCGGTACCGCATGGCGCTCCGGTAAAGCCAAAGGCGCCACTGGTCGACCAGTTGCCCTGCTGTCACAGTTCCTGCTAAACCGCGCCGGTTTTAACGGCGAAGAGTAAACCCGAAAGCCGGGTGGCATCTGCCACCCGGTTTCGCATTTAAAATCACCACAAGAAGCCCCATATCATGAAAAACGCAACGTTCTATCTTCTGGACAACGATACACAACAGGATGGCTTAAGCGCCGTCGAGCAACTGGTGTGTGACATTGCCGCAGAACGTTGGCGCAGCGGCAAGCGGGTGCTTATCGCTTGCGAAGACGAGCAGCAGGCGATTCGTCTGGATGAAGCGCTATGGGCAAGGCCCGCGGAAAGTTTCGTTCCGCATAATCTGGCAGGGGAAGGTCCGCGCGGCGGCGCGCCGGTAGAAATTGCCTGGCCACAAAAGCGCAACAGCAGCCCGCGGGATATTTTGATTAGCCTGCGGCTAAACTTTGCAGATTTTGCCACCGCTTTCACAGAAGTGATAGACTTCGTCCCTTATGAAGATTCTTTGAAACAACTGGCGCGCGAACGCTATAAAGCGTACCGCATGGCTGGTTTCAACCTGAACACGGCAACCTGGAAATAATGGAAAAGACATACAACCCCCAAGATATCGAACAGCCGCTTTACGAGCACTGGGAAAAGCAGGGCTATTTCAAGCCTAACGGCGATGAAAGCAAAGAGTCCTTCTGCATCATGATCCCGCCGCCGAACGTCACCGGCAGTTTGCATATGGGTCATGCCTTCCAGCAAACCATCATGGATACCATGATTCGCTACCAGCGCATGCAGGGTAAAAATACCCTGTGGCAGGCCGGTACCGACCATGCGGGGATTGCTACCCAAATGGTGGTTGAGCGTAAGATTGCCGCCGAAGAAGGTAAAACCCGCCACGACTACGGTCGTGATGCCTTTATCGACAAAATCTGGCAGTGGAAAGCGGAATCCGGCGGCACCATTACCCGCCAGATGCGCCGCCTTGGCAACTCTGTGGATTGGGAGCGCGAGCGCTTCACCATGGATGAAGGCCTGTCCAACGCCGTAAAAGAAGTCTTTGTCCGCCTGTACAAAGAAGACCTGATTTACCGCGGCAAGCGCCTGGTCAACTGGGACCCGAAACTGCGCACCGCCATCTCTGACCTGGAAGTGGAAAACCGCGAGTCTAAAGGCTCGATGTGGCACATCCGCTATCCGCTGGCCGACGGCGCGAAAACCGCAGACGGTAAAGATTACCTGGTGGTCGCCACCACGCGTCCGGAAACCGTTCTCGGCGACACCGGCGTGGCCGTGAACCCGGAAGATCCGCGTTATAAAGATCTGATCGGCAAATTCGTGATTCTGCCGCTGGTTGATCGCCGCATTCCGATTGTTGGCGATGAACACGCCGATATGGAAAAAGGCACCGGCTGCGTGAAAATCACCCCGGCGCACGACTTTAACGACTATGAAGTCGGTCGTCGTCACGCCCTGCCGATGATCAACATCCTGACCTTTGACGGCGATATCCGCGAAAGCGCGGAAGTCTACGACACCAAAGGCGAAGAATCTGACGTTTACCCAAACGACATCCCGGCAGAGTTCCAGAAGCTGGAGCGTTTTGCTGCGCGTAAAGCCGTCGTTGCCGCTGTCGACGCTCTGGGTTTACTGGAAGAAGTTAAACCACACGACCTGACCGTACCTTACGGCGACCGTGGCGGTGTGGTTATCGAACCGATGCTGACCGACCAGTGGTACGTCCGTGCCGACGTACTGGCAAAACCAGCGGTTGAAGCGGTTGAGAACGGCGATATCCAGTTCGTACCGAAGCAGTACGAAAACATGTACTTCTCCTGGATGCGTGACATTCAGGACTGGTGTATTTCCCGTCAGTTGTGGTGGGGTCACCGTATCCCGGCCTGGTACGACAACGACGGCAACGTCTACGTGGGCCGTACCGAAGACGAAGTGCGCCAGGAAAATAACCTCGGTGCTGAAGTCGCGCTGCGTCAGGACGAAGACGTTCTCGATACCTGGTTCTCCTCCGCGCTGTGGACCTTCTCTACCCTCGGCTGGCCGGAGAACACCGACGCGCTGCGTCAGTTCCACCCGACCAGCGTGATGGTTTCTGGCTTCGACATCATCTTCTTCTGGATTGCCCGCATGATCATGATGACCATGCACTTCATCAAAGATGAAAACGGCAAGCCGCAGATTCCGTTTAAGACCATCTACATGACCGGTCTAATTCGTGATGACGAAGGCCAGAAGATGTCCAAGTCCAAGGGTAACGTGATTGACCCGCTGGATATGGTTGACGGTATCTCCCTGCCGAACCTGCTGGAGAAACGTACCGGCAACATGATGCAGCCGCAGCTGGCTGAGAAAATTGCCAAACGTACCGAGAAGCAGTTCCCGGACGGCATCGAGCCGCACGGTACCGACGCCCTGCGTTTCACCCTGGCAGCGCTGGCCTCAACCGGCCGCGATATCAACTGGGATATGAAGCGTCTGGAAGGTTACCGTAACTTCTGTAACAAGCTGTGGAACGCCAGCCGCTTCGTGCTGATGAACACCGAAGATCAGGATTGCGGCTTTAACGGCGGCGAAATGACCCTGTCTCTGGCGGACCGCTGGATCCTCGCGGAATTCAACCAGACCATCAAAGCGTATCGCGAAGCGCTGGATAACTTCCGCTTCGACATCGCCGCAGGCATTCTGTACGAGTTCACCTGGAACCAGTTCTGCGACTGGTATCTGGAGCTGACTAAGCCGGTCATGACCGGTGGTTCCGAGTCTGAGCTGCGTGGCACCCGCAATACGCTGGTGACCGTGCTGGAAGGTCTGCTGCGCCTGGCGCACCCGATCATCCCGTTCATTACCGAAACCATCTGGCAGCGCGTGAAGGTTATCTCCGGCATTACCGCTGACACCATCATGCTACAGCCATTCCCGGAATACGATGCGGCCCAGGTTGATGAAGCCGCGCTGGCCGACACCGAATGGCTGAAGCAGGCGATCGTTGCCGTACGTAATATCCGCGCGGAAATGAACATTGCGCCGGGCAAACAGCTGGAGCTGCTGCTGCGCGGTTGCAGCGAAGCTGCAATGCGTCGCGTGAACGACAACCGCAGCTTCCTGCTGAACCTGGCGCGTCTGGAAAGCATCACCGTGCTGCCAGCCGATGACAAAGGCCCGGTTTCCGTGACCAAAATCATCGACGGCGCCGAGCTGCTGATCCCGATGGCAGGCCTCATCAACAAAGAAGATGAGCTGGCGCGTCTGGCAAAAGAAGTGACCAAAATCGAAGGTGAAATTGGACGCATCGAAAGCAAGCTCTCCAACGAAGGCTTTGTGGCGCGCGCACCGGAAGCGGTTATCGCCAAAGAGCGTGAGAAGCTGGAAGGTTATGCACAAGCGAAAGCGAAGCTGATTGAACAGCAGGCCGTCATCGCCGCGCTGTAATTCCTCGCGAAAGAAAATAAGGCCAGAGCATGCTCTGGCCTTTTGCATTACAGGAAGGATTACAGGAACGGCAGCATGGGGAAAATTCCGCCGCACAGTTTGTCAGATACCGCAGGCTGAGATGCCACGTCCGGCTCCATATCGAGAGAATCAAGCTCGCCAATCACTGCAGTATTCGCAGCAATATAGCGCATCAGATGAATCTTTAACCATGGATAAGCCAGCCCCAGCGTGAACAGAGGGAGAAACGTCAGGCCCAATAAACGCGGAGCAAGACCGAGAAACGTCAGGGTCGAACGGAAATGAACGCCATCTCCCAGCACCAGATTATTCAACGCATGATTACGTAGAGCCGCCCAGGCATAGGCCGTAGATAGCACGATACCAATAGTGAAAAAGAAGTATCCACCCACTACTGCGCCAAGATCCTGCAATACCATAAGCAGCGCCGTGTTTTCACTACACAAGCCGAACATACAGCCAGTAATCATCTGCGAGAATACAGAAAATAAAAAAACAATAAAAATCAAAACAAATGGTAATGAGACTACCGTTGCCCATAAAAATATAACCATGCAACGTTTTGTACTGATACAGATATTAAATTTATTTTTTCCCAAGCTAGCACTTTTACCGATTAACTCAAGCCAATGGCTATAAACCACCCCATTAGTGACACTAATAATAAACAGCGCCAGCAGAGTCAGGAAAATGATGCTGAGGATCATACTATTGACGCCATAGTAGAAACCAAGGTTACTTCCGAGCATTGAAAATAATACGGCCATTAGCGTATAAATCAGTACAGGCATACCGAGCATCACCCACCATGCGCGAAGCGGATGGCACTGAAGCCCGAAGCGAACTTGACCAAAAGAGGTCATCATCGCGTGGTAGCCTAACCCTTTTATTATCATTACGGGCAACAGAACGAGGAGGAGTAACACCTCCAGTCCCTCGCTTCCGGGGTAAAATATGGCTAACGCTAAACCAAGTAACATCAGTACAACAAATATCAGCACCCAACTGAGTAAAATCGTAATCCCGCGGCCATGGTAGCCCAAACGGGTGCCATTAACCGCCATATTCTCACAAAGGTAACGGCGACTGCGTACCCAGGCCCATGGAATAAATATCCCGCAAGTAATGATAGACAATATGACATTAACCAAACAAATAACAAAGTAGGGCCATGTCTGACCATGAAAAACAAAATGATGGCTATGACTTTGTTGCTGCCCTGAGATCATACTCATAAATACATCGTCCTTGTAATTTAAACCATATATAAAAATAATAAATCAAGGTATTCTACATTGAGCGAACAGAATATATTATCTTTTCATTTTTCGGCAATGCATTTAACGCGCTCCTTGCACCGCTAAAAAAATAATGGTATTAAAACAATGTATAGTTATTTAAGTTAAGATTGAGTGATTCTATGAATCTTGCCGCGACACAGACCTTCACTTTACGCCGCCTATCTGCCCATGATAACGCCGCGATAGCCGCCGTTATCCGCCAGGTCTCCGCAGAATATGGCCTGACCGCTGATAAAGGCTATACGGTCGCCGACCCAAATCTGGATGAACTTTTCCAGCTATATAGCCAGCCGGGTTCCGCCTATTGGGTGGTCGAGCAAAACGGACAGGTTGTTGGCGGCGGCGGCGTTGCGCCTCTGACCTGCAGCGAGCCCGATATTTGTGAGCTGCAGAAAATGTATTTTATGACATCAGCCCGTGGCCAAGGGCTGGCGAAAAAGTTGGCGCTGATAGCACTGGATCACGCCCGCGAGCAGGGGTTCAAACGCTGCTATCTGGAAACCACCGCCTTCCTGAAAGAAGCGGTTGGTTTATATGAGCATCTCGGCTTTGAGCATATCGACGGGCCGCTGGGCTGTACCGGACATGTCGACTGCGAAGTCACAATGCTAAAGACCCTGTAGTCCCCGTTAAGACAAACGCATATATCTATCGAAAAACTAAATGAATTTAATGCAAAAAGAGCATTATTCATGGCAAATTTTCGGTAATACACTG
Organism: Klebsiella huaxiensis; assembly: GCF_003261575.2. GTDB lineage: Bacteria > Pseudomonadota > Gammaproteobacteria > Enterobacterales > Enterobacteriaceae > Klebsiella > Klebsiella huaxiensis. The sequence continues at coordinate 5,402,691 of NZ_CP036175.1, forward strand.
CCTGAGCATTAGATCTTTTTCCCCTTTAGCCTGTCGCCACGGCGGGCGTTGCTCAGGATAGAACATCATGACAAAAGTCCCTTTCCGGCTGATTGGTAGCCTGATTATTGGTGGCATGGCCTCCAGCGTTTACGCCAACGAACTTCCCGGGAATACCGAAGGCGCACAGGTTATCCGCGTGGAAAAAACGCAGGGCCGCATCGATGCGCTGAACGATATTGTTTATAGTCAGGTGAAAAGCACCGTTGCCGTGCGTCAGCTGCATATGTCGCTGCTGGTACCGCGCAACGGCAACCTGAAACCGGCAATCGTCTATTTCCCCGGCGGCGGTTTCACCAGCGCGGCATGGAATAAGTTTATCGAAATGCGTATGGCGCTGGCTGATGCCGGATTCGTTGTCGCCGCGGCGGAATATCGCACGGTCCCGGACACGTTCCCGGCTCCGGTTGTGGACGGTAAGGCAGCTATTCGCTACCTGCGCGAGCATGCGACGGAATACGGTATCGATCCATCCCGTATTGGCGTTCTTGGCGACTCCGCTGGCGGCTATATGGCCCAGATGCTGGCGCTGACCAACGACGATAAATCATTCGATCGCGGCGACAATCTCGCCCAATCCTCCAATGTTCAGGCCGCCGCAACGCTGTACGGGATCTCAAATTTATTGAATATCGGCGAAGGTTTCCCGGAGCCGATACAAAAAGTGCATCAGTCACCGGCGGTCACTGAAGCGCTGCTGGTTCACGGCAGCGCCTTTCGCGACTGGCCGGGCGCGACTATCGGCAGCGATAAGCAAAAAGCGCTGGCGGCCAGCCCCATGGGCCATATCAGCGGTAAAAAACCACCGTTCTTAATTATGCACGGCAGCGCCGACACGTTGGTTTCGCCGCTACAAAGCAAACAGCTCTATAACGCGCTGAAAAAAGAGGGTAACCAGGCGGACTACGTGTTGCTGGAAGGCGCGGAGCACGGCGATGACAGCTGGTATCAGAAGCCAGTTATTGAGCGAGTGGTGAACTGGTTTAAAGCGACTCTCGGCGCACCGAAAGCCGCCGCTGCTACGGAAAAAGATAAGAACGCTAATCTATAGTGATTGTCAGGCCGCAATAGCTAAACGGCGGCCTGAACTTTTTAAGCAGGCACGCCGCTGTGAAAACGAAATTCCGCTTCGGTTGCGTTAATAAGCGCCGCTTCCGCCTCGCCAAGCTGGCGCACGCGTTCGCTAATATCGTCCCCGGCAATCCTCTGCGCTAAATCCAGATAGTCTTGATAGTGGCGCGCTTCGGAACGCAGTAGCGACAGATAAAACTTCTGCAGATCATCATCCAGCCATGGCGCCAGCGCGGCAAAACGCTCGCAGGAACGGGCTTCAATATAAGCGCCGCAGATTAACTTATCGATCAGCATCACCGGTTCGTGAGAACGCACTTCCCGGCGTAGCCCGCGGGCGTAGTTGCTGGCGGTTATTTTGACGTAAGGTATGTCGCGGGAAAGCATGATTTCACGAACTTGCCAGAAGTGATGCAGCTCTTCTTTGATCAGCAAAATCATACTGTCGAGCAGTTGACGTCCCCAGGGATCGTCGGTCTGCGGCATGGCGCTTTTATTTATCTGCTTATGCAGCGCGACAAAATCCGGCTCCGGCCCCCAGCGGTAGGTGAAATCCTCATAGGGCTTCAGGCAGGCCAGCAGTTCATCCGCACCTTCTTTATCCGCTACGTACCGACGCACCAGCAGCATGGCGTTCTGCGCAGCTTTCAGCTCGCACACCATATGATCGGTGAGCAACAACGGCAGATTTTCCGGCTTCCGGGCTTCATCAATCCACGCCTGAGGAGTTGGGCAGTGCAGAAAATCTAAAATCGGGGAGAGTATGTGCGGGTAATCCATTGAAGTTCCTTGCTATACCCTAAATAATTCGAGTTTCAGGAAGGCGGTAAATGAGCGAGTCCCCAGGAGCTTACTTGAGTAAGTGGCTGGGGCGAACGAACGCAACCAACGCACATGCAACTCGAAGTATGACGGGTATATACGGCGGCGCGGTATGCCGCCGTATATCTCTGCGGCTTAGTGGCGAACGCCGTCGTCGTCTTCATCAACGAGATCTTCGTCGTCGTCACCTTCTTCGTCTTCACCGTTAGGATCTTCGTAGTAGGTGCCCCAGCCGTCGTATTCAACTTCATATTTTTCTGCCAGCGTCATCAGTTGCTCAACCTGAGTATCGATCAGCTCAGCATTCAGCGCAGACTCACTGAGGATATCGCAACAGATAACGGTATCACCTTCTTCGACTTCCAGCTCTTCTGGCTCGGTCACTTCATAACCCAGTTTGAAGGCTTCTACCGCCACTTTCTCCAGCGTTTCGAAGTCGTCGGCAGAGAGATGATGCTCAATGGTGTACAGCGCGTCCGGATCGCTGCCATCTTCAAGCAGCTCTTCGATAATCAGACGCGTTTCTTCACGCTGTTCTTCCAGTAGTTCCGGGTTTGCCATGGCTCGTTCCTCATAATGTGTCGCAGATACTTCTATTGTCACATACCGCCGTGATTGCCTCCACCATCTGAGAGAAAGATTTATGACACGGGGTTGCAAATGAATATTCATACATATAAAGTGAATTTTAATTCAACAAATGGCCTGAGCCATGTGAGGGAACCATGTCTGCGTTTTACCAGAAGCATTTTTTAAAGTTGCTTGATTTTACCCCTGCCGAAATCACCGCCCTGCTTGAGCTGGCAGCCAGGCTCAAAGCTGATAAGAAAAACAATATCGAAATCCAGCATCTCACCGGCAAAAACATCGCGCTCATCTTCGAAAAAGACTCTACCCGCACCCGATGCTCTTTCGAAGTTGCCGCATTTGACCAGGGCGCACGCGTTACTTATCTCGGCCCAAGCGGCAGCCAGATTGGACATAAAGAATCAATTAAAGATACGGCTCGTGTGCTGGGCCGGATGTATGACGGTATTCAGTATCGCGGGCATGGCCAGGAAGTGGTCGAAACGCTGGCGGAATTTGCCGGTGTACCGGTGTGGAACGGGCTGACCAACGAGTTCCATCCGACCCAGTTGCTGGCAGACCTGCTGACCATGCAGGAACATCTGCCGGGTAAAGCCTTTAACGAGATGACCCTGGTCTACGCCGGTGACGCACGCAACAATATGGGAAATTCCATGCTGGAAGCAGCGGCATTAACCGGGCTGGATCTGCGTCTGGTGGCGCCGATGGCCTGCTGGCCAGAGGAGAAGCTGGTCGCACAGTGCCAGGCGCTGGCGCAGAAAAACGGCGGTAATATTACCCTGACCGAGGATATCGCCGCGGGCGTGAAAGGCGCTGACTTTATCTATACCGATGTGTGGGTATCGATGGGCGAAGCTAAAGAGAAGTGGGCGGAGCGCATCGCGTTGCTGCGTGCTTATCAGGTGAATAGCGAGATGATGACGCTGACCGGCAATCCGCAGGTGAAATTCCTCCACTGCCTGCCCGCGTTCCACGATGACCAGACCACGCTCGGCAAACAGATGGCTGCGGATTACGGCCTGCATGGCGGAATGGAAGTGACCGATGAGGTGTTTGAATCCCCGGCGAGCATTGTTTTTGACCAGGCGGAAAACCGTATGCATACCATCAAAGCGGTGATGGTCGCGACGCTGGGAAAGTAACCCTTCTTTAGCGATATTTTCCCGGATTGCGCTACGCTGGTCCGGGCTACCAGACCCCAAACCGCACAGACCTGTAGCCCGGGCAAGGCGTTAGCCGCAACCTGGGGGCTTTCCCGGAGGCGGCGCTTGACGCGCCTGTCCGGGCTACCTGACACCAACCTATACAGACCTGTAGCCCGGGTAAGGCATTAGCCGCAACCCGGGGGCTTTCCCGGAGGCGGCGCTTGGCGCGCCTGTCCGGGCTACCTGACCGCACCAAACCGTATCCCCGGTAGGCGCAGCAGCGCCTACCGGGGATTTTTTACGCCATCAGCATCTTCACAACCGCTTTGCGCACTTTTGCCGGCGCGCCGACGGCGCACAGCGGTTTATGTACTTCATCAGGATAGAAGACCACAAAATCTCCTTCATTGAGGATCACGGTTTTCTCCTGCGCGCCCTCAGCCAGGAAAGCGATATCTTTATCCGCCAGCCAGTCGGTATCCGGCGCACCGGCAGGCAGAACGCTAAAGGTCATGCCCTCCTGTCCTTTCAAGACAATCTGGATATCCAGGTAGCGGGCATGATACTCAGCGCGACGGTCGGCCATCGGCTCGGTGGTATCCTCGGAAATCAGATAAAACAGGTTGTTACCGTCAATATCATGCTTGCCGAGCGGTGTCGCATCAGTGACATGAGCTTTAACGTGGTCGATAGCCTCGCGCAGAGACTCCGGCAGCCAGCTTTGTAGATGGTGAATGTTTCCAACAATCATAATAACCCTCGAATATAAAACAGCTTTTCATTTTCCGTTTTTATACCCCCCTTCCCATTGCCATACCACTCCTTTTTTGTGGTTTTTTGCGCTGACGCAACGTTATCCAGGCAAACGTTTACCTGTTTGTGGATTAATCGCTTGATCCGAAATATGAGCTGCGTATAATGCCACCCGTTTTGCCGGGAGGAATTATGGTTCAGTGTGTACGACATCGCGTCTTACCGCGTCTGAAAACAGACGCTGGCCTGCCGTTTTTCCTTTCCGTTGCATCCGTATTCGTAAAGCCCCTTATTTAAGGGGCTTTTTTTTTGCCCAGGCGTCAGGAGATAAACATGGCTAACCCGCTATTTCAAAAACATATCATTTCCATAAACGATCTCAGCCGCGAAGACCTTGAACTGGTACTGGCGACCGCTGCAAAACTGAAAGCCAATCCGCAGCCGGAGTTGCTCAAACATAAAGTGATTGCCAGCTGCTTCTTCGAAGCCTCCACCCGTACCCGTCTCTCTTTTGAAACCGCCATGCACCGCCTGGGTGCCAGCGTGGTCGGCTTCTCAGACAGCAGCAACACTTCGCTGGGCAAAAAAGGCGAAACTCTGGCCGACACCATTTCAGTGATTAGCACCTACGTCGACGCCATCGTCATGCGCCATCCGCAGGAAGGGGCGGCGCGCCTGGCGACCGAATTCTCCGGTGGCATTCCGGTTCTCAACGCCGGTGACGGCGCGAACCAGCATCCGACGCAAACGCTGCTGGATCTGTTCACCATTCAGGAGACCCAGGGTCGCCTCGAAAACTTGAGCATCGCCATGGTCGGCGACCTGAAATATGGCCGCACCGTCCACTCTTTAACCCAGGCGCTGGCGAAATTTAACGGTAACCGCTTCTACTTTATCGCGCCGGACGCGCTGGCCATGCCGCAGTACATTCTCGATATGCTCGACGAAAAAGGCATTGCCTGGAGCCTGCACAGCGCTATCGAAGAGGTGATGGAAGAAGTGGACATTCTGTACATGACCCGCGTGCAGAAAGAGCGCCTCGATCCATCGGAATATGCCAACGTGAAGGCACAGTTTGTTCTGCGCGCCGCTGACCTGGAAGGCGCACGAGCAAACATGAAAGTGCTGCACCCGTTGCCGCGCATTGATGAGATCACCACCGATGTCGATAAAACGCCGCACGCTTGGTACTTCCAACAGGCCGGTAACGGCATCTTCGCCCGCCAAGCGTTACTGGCACTGGTACTGAATAGCGATCTGGCACTGCATACTCAAAATGATTCGAGTTGCAGGAAGGCGGCAAGCGAGTGAGTCCCCATGAACATAGATAACTATGTGATTGGGGCGAACGAACGCAGCCAACGCGTCTGCGACTTGAATAATGAAGAGTATTAAGGGGAAATGACGATGACACACGACAACAAATTGCAGGTAGAAGCCATCAAACGCGGCACCGTTATCGACCACATCCCGGCGCAGGTCGGCTTTAAGCTGCTGACGCTATTCAAACTGACCGAAACGGATCAGCGCATCACCATCGGCCTGAACCTGCCATCAGGTGAAATGGGCCGTAAAGATTTAATCAAAATTGAGAACACCTTCCTCACCGACGAGCAGGTTAACCAGCTCTCCCTGTACGCACCGCAGGCCACGGTGAACCGTATTGATGATTATGAAGTCGTCGGTAAATCTCGCCCGAATCTGCCGGATCGCATCAACAACGTGCTGGTGTGCCCGAACAGCAACTGTATCAGCCACGCTGAGCCGGTCTCTTCCAGCTTTGCGGTAAAAAAACGTGAAAATGACATCGCGCTGAAGTGCAAATATTGTGAAAAAGAGTTCTCGCACAATGTGGTTCTGGCGAACTAATTGAGGTTGGTATTGTGTACCCGGCTCCCTATAATGGCCGGGTCTCTTACCCCTCATCTTTCAGGCTATCGTGAAGTTAGCGATGTAAAAGATGGGCGTAACTACTTCATTATGCTGTTATTCAGGAGAAATCATGTCTAAAACTATCGCGACGGAAAATGCACCAGCAGCCATCGGCCCGTACGTTCAGGGTGTTGATCTGGGTAGCATGATCATCACTTCCGGCCAAATCCCGGTCGACCCGAAAACCGGCAGCGTGGCGGAAGACGTTGCCGCTCAGGCGCGTCAGTCTCTGGACAACGTAAAAGCTATCGTTGAAGCCGCAGGCCTGAAAGTGGGTGATATTGTTAAAACTACCGTTTTCGTGAAAGATCTCAACGATTTTGCCACCGTTAACGCCGCTTATGAAGCCTTCTTCACCGAGCATAACGCCACCTTCCCGGCGCGCTCCTGCGTTGAAGTTGCGCGCCTGCCGAAAGATGTGAAAATTGAGATTGAAGCGATCGCTATTCGTCGTTAATTCGGGGCAGAATGAAGAAAGGCAGCCGAGAGCTGCCTTTTTTGTTTTTCCGTGTCTGGCCACTCACTGCCAGCCGTAGCGACGGCTGTAGAAGCCCTTAACCATCTGGGTCAGCGTCATATAGCCCGCCAGAATGGCAATCAGCCACGGGAAGTAGCTCAGCGGCAGCGCCTGAAGCTGCAAATAGCCCGCCAACGGCGAGAACGGCAGCGCAATCCCCACCACCATCACCAGCAGCGTCATCACAATTAGCGGCCATGCAGCGCGGCTCTGGATAAACGGTATCCGCCGCGTGCGGATCATATGCACAATCAGCGTTTGAGATAGCAGCCCTACCACAAACCAGCCGGACTGGAACAGCGTCTGATGCTCCGGCGTATTGGCATGGAAAACCCACCACATCAGGCAGAAGGTCAGAATATCGAATATCGAGCTAATCGGCCCAAAGAACACCATAAAGCGCCCGAGATCCGCCGGATTCCAGCGCTGCGGTTTACGAATCTGCTCGTCGTCCACATTATCAAACGGGATCGCAACCTGGGATACATCGTACAGCAGGTTCTGAATCAGCAAGTGCAGCGGCAACATCGGCAGGAACGGCAGGAAGGCGCTGGCGACCAGCACGCTGAAGACGTTACCGAAGTTAGAGCTGGCGGTCATTTTGATGTATTTGAGCATGTTGGCGAAAGTCCGGCGGCCTTCGATAACCCCCTCTTCCAGCACCATCAGGCTCTTCTCCAGCAGAATGATATCCGCCGCCTCGCGGGCGATATCCACCGCGCCATCGACGGAAATGCCAATATCCGCCGCGCGCAGCGCCGGGGCGTCGTTAATACCGTCGCCCATAAAGCCCACCACGTGCCCTTCGCGTTTCAGCACGGTCACGATGCGCTCTTTATGCAGCGGCGCCAGGCGCGCAAACAGGGTAGTGCGTTTTGCCAGTTCAGCCAATTCATCATCGTTCAGCGCTTCAACCTGGCTGCCGATGACCACGTCGCCCGCATCCAGCCCTACTTCGTGGCAGACTTTTGCCGCCACCAGCTCGCTATCGCCAGTAAGGATTTTAACCGTAATGCCGCTGGCCTTCAGCGCCTTCAGCGCCGGGGCGGTGGTCTCTTTCGGCGGATCGAGGAAGGCGATATAACCTTCAAGGATCAGGTCTGACTCATCTGCGCGCTGGTAGTCGCCTTCGCGTGCGGGCAGGTATTTCGTCGCCACCGCCACCACACGTAATCCCTGACGGTTTAGGGTATCGGTAACGCGACGAATACGCCGCAGCATGGTGTCGTCCAGCGGCACAATTTCGCCGTTATAGCGCACCTGAGCCGAGACGTTGAGGATCTCCTGTAGCGCGCCTTTGCAGATCAGCTGATGGACGTTGTCCTGCTCCTGCACCACCACCGACATGCGGCGACGCTCAAAATCGAACGGGATTTCATCTACCTTCTGCCAGCGTTCCGCCAGCCCGCGCGCCGACTCCAGCTCTACACCTTCCAGCACCGCGGTATCGAGCAGATTCTTCAGTCCGGTCTGGTAGTGACTGTTGAGCCAGGCCGCATGCAACACGCGCTCGCTCACCTTACCAGAGACGTCGGTATGATTCTCCAGCACGATTTTATCCTGCGTCAGGGTACCGGTTTTATCGGTACACAGAATGTCCATCGCGCCAAAGTTCTGGATAGCGTCAAGGTGTTTGACGATGACTTTCTGTTTCGATAGCTTCACCGCCCCGCGCGCCAGCGTCGAAGTGACGATCATCGGCAACATTTCCGGAGTCAGGCCGACGGCGACAGAGAGCGCGAACAGTGCCGCTTCCCACCAGTCGCCCTTGGTATAGCCGTTAATCAGCAGCACTATCGGCGTCATCACCAGCATAAAGCGAATCAGCAGCATGCTGACCCGGCTGATGCCTTTCTGGAAGGCGTTCGGTTCGCTTTCCTGCTCGCTAACACGACCGGCCAGTTGACCAAACCAGGTGCCGCCACCAGTGGCGAAAACCATCGCCTGCGCCGAGCCGCTCACTACGTTGGTGCCCATAAAGCACAGCGTGTCGCACTCCAGAGGATTCGCCTGTAACGGGTCACGGGTACGGGCCACTTTTTCGACCGGTAACGATTCCCCGGTCAGCGAGGCCTGGGCGACAAACAGATCTCGCGCCTGGATGATACGCAGGTCCGCCGGGATCATATCGCCTGCCGACAGCTTAACAATATCCCCCGGCACCAGTTGGTCGATGGGCAGCTCGCACCAGCGGCTTTCGCCCTGCTCATTGACCACCCGCAGTACCGTCGCGGTATTGCTGACCATCGCCTTCAGGGCATCCGCCGCTTTGGTCGAACGGGCTTCCTGGATAAAGTTGAGCAGCGTGGAGATCCCCACCATCAGGGCGATAACCGCCGCGGCGAACAGATCTTCCGTCGAGTAGGAGACAATCCCCAGAACGGTCAGCAGCAGGTTGAAGGGGTTGCGATAGCAGCTCCACAGATGCACCCACCACGGCGACGGTTTCTGCGCCGGGATTTGGTTTTCGCCGTACTGCGCAATTTTCTGCGTCACTTCGCCTTCGTTTAGCCCTTCAGGATGGCTGGCAAAGGCGCGCCAGATTTCATTTTCATCCATTGCCGCCACGTTCAGGCACTGCTTGCCGAGGGAGTCCGGAATCGGTGCGCTCGCCAGATTGCGGGCATCGGGCAGGGGATCGCGCTGTACCAGACGACGCGGTAAATGGCGGCCAAGCTGAGCAAACAGCTGGCGGGTAAAATTTTTCAACATAAACAGTCCCTCCGCGCTCGCGCGAGCGAACGCAGCACTACCGACAGGCGCGAGTAAACCTTACCTGTCAGGCATGTTATTTTTATGGCAGGGACATCAAAGACATCACTGCTTTACGCTTCCGGTAAAGCAGTGCTAAGCAGGCTTACCGGAAAAAAAAGTTGCTCCATCGAGGATGAGGAGTGGGATCGGGGTCCATAAAATCTCCGGTAAGTGAATACAAACGGCGCGAATTATAACGCCATCAATAATATATTTGTGACTATTATGGCGATGATACCCCCCGGCAACTAAACCAGACATAAACCAGACTTTGCTCATTGTGGTTTCGTTGCGTAGCATTAGGCTCACTTTAATCAGACCACAACGAGAATCCTGCATGCAAAACCGGCTGACCATCAAAGATATCGCCCGCTTAAGCGGCGTCGGGAAATCGACGGTATCGCGCGTGCTGAATAACGAAAGCGGCGTTAGCGAGCGTACCCGCGAACGGGTGGAAGCCGTAATGCAGCAGCACGGATTTTCTCCTTCGCGCTCCGCCAGAGCAATGCGCGGGCAGAGCGATAAAGTCGTGGCGATCATTGTCACCCGCCTGGATTCCCTCTCGGAAAATCTCGCCGTGCAAACCATGCTCCCCGTCTTTTACGAGCAGGGTTATGATCCGATTATGATGGAGAGCCAGTTTTCCACGGCGTTGGTTGAAGAGCACCTCGGTATGCTCGCCCGACGCAATATCGACGGCGTGGTACTGTTTGGTTTTACCGGCATTCATGAAGAGATGCTCACTCCGTGGCGGGAGACGCTGGTGCTACTGGCTCGTGACGCGCCGGAGATCGCCTCCGTGTGCTATGACGACGATGGTGCAATCACCTTGCTAATGCAGCGTCTATACGATCGCGGTCATCGTCAGATAAGCTTCCTCGGCGTGCCGCACAGCGACGTAACGACCGGGCAACGACGCCATCAGGCCTACCTCAATTTTTGCCAGAAAAAACGCCTCACTCCCCTCGCAGCGCTGCCTGGGCTGGGTATGAAGCAGGGCTACGAAAACGTCGCCAGCGTGCTGGCGGCTGACACCAGCGCGCTGGTCTGCGCTACCGATACCCTCGCCCTTGGAGCCAGTAAATATCTCCAGCAGCAGGGAATCGACAACATCCAGCTTGCCAGCGTCGGCAGCACGCCGTTGATGAAGTTTCTCCATCCGGAGATCCTTACCGTCGATCCCGGTTACGCCGAATCAGGACGCCAGGCGGCACAACAGTTGATCGAACAGATTGCTGGCAACCGTGAGCCCCGCCAAATCGTGATCCCCTCCGTACTGAATTAAGCCTGTCTTAACGATTAATGTGATCTTCGCTGCGTTTCGGGAACGTTCCCATTTTGCAATTCAAACGGAGCGAGTAGGATTCGCCTCAAGTTAAAACGCAACCTCTCCCTCGGTCATGAGGCTTCATCATGAGTAAAGTGAATCAGCAGGACATCGATAAACTTATCGAACTGGTGGGCGGACGCGACAATATCGCTACCGTCAGCCACTGTATTACCCGTCTGCGCTTTGTGCTGAATAATCCAGCCATTGCCAAACCTAAAGAAATTGAACAGCTACGCATGGTGAAGGGCTGCTTTACCAACGCCGGACAGTTCCAGGTGGTCATCGGCACCGAAGTCGGCGACTACTACAAAGCGCTGCTGGCCACCACCGGACAGGCCAGTGCGGATAAAGAGCAGGCTAAAAAAGCCGCGCGGCAGAATATGAAGTGGCATGAACAACTCATTTCACACTTTGCGGAGATCTTCTTCCCGCTGCTGCCTGCGCTGATCAGCGGCGGCCTGATCTTAGGCTTCCGCAACGTGATCGGCGACCTGCCGATGAGCAACGGCCAGACGCTGGCGCAGATGCACCCGTCGCTGCAAAGCATTTATGACTTCCTGTGGTTGATTGGCGAAGCGATCTTCTTCTACCTGCCGGTGGGGATCTGCTGGTCTGCGGTGAAGAAAGTGGGCGGCACGCCGATCCTCGGCATCGTGCTAGGCGTCACCTTGGTTTCTCCACAGCTAATGAATGCTTATTTGCTAGGCCAACAGGTACCTGAAGTGTGGAACTTCGGGCTGTTCACTATTGAGAAAGTCGGCTATCAGGCTCAGGTTATCCCGGCTCTGCTGGCGGGGCTGGCGCTCGGCTTTATCGAGACGCGCCTGAAGCGCATCGTGCCTGACTACCTCTACCTGGTAGTGGTTCCGGTCTGTTCGCTGATCCTGGCGGTATTCCTCGCCCACGCCTTTATCGGCCCGTTTGGCCGCATGATTGGCGATGGCGTGGCTTGGGCGGTACGTCATCTGTTAACCGGTAGCTTTGCCCCGGTTGGCGCCGCGCTGTTCGGCTTCCTGTATGCGCCGCTGGTGATTACCGGGGTCCATCAGACCACTCTGGCCATCGACATGCAGATGATTCAAAGCATGGGCGGCACGCCGGTATGGCCACTCATCGCGCTGTCCAATATTGCCCAGGCATCAGCGGTTGTGGGGATTATCATCGCCAGTCGCAAACAGAATGAACGCGAAATCTCCGTTCCGGCAGCCATTTCCGCCTACCTCGGCGTCACGGAACCGGCAATGTACGGTATCAACCTGAAATACCGCTTCCCAATGCTGTGCGCAATGATCGGTTCCGGCCTTGCCGGGCTGCTGTGCGGGCTGAACGGCGTGATGGCCAACGGCATTGGCGTCGGCGGCCTGCCGGGTATCCTCTCCATTCAGCCAACCTACTGGCAGGTTTACGCCCTGGCGATGGCCATCGCCGTGGTGGTGCCGATTGTCCTGACGACGGTGGTCTACCAGCGCAAATTCCGCCAGGGCACCTTACAGATTGTCTGATTTCTTATTTTAGGGGCGCGCTGTCGCCCCCTTTTTGTAGCAGGAACGCAATATGAATACCCTTCCGCTTTGGTGGCAAAACGGCGTTATTTATCAAATCTATCCGAAGAGTTTCCAGGACACGACAGGTAGCGGTACCGGCGATCTGCGTGGCGTCACCTCACGCCTCGACTACTTGCAAAAGCTTGGTGTTGACGCCATCTGGCTGACGCCGTTCTACGTCTCGCCGCAGGTGGATAACGGCTACGACGTGGCCAACTATACCGCTATTGACCCCGCCTACGGCACGCTGGACGATTTCGACGAACTGGTGGCTCAGGCGAAGGCGCGAGGTATGCGTATCGTGCTGGATATGGTGCTGAACCACACCTCCACCGCGCACGCCTGGTTCCAGGAATCACTCAACAAAGAGAGCCCATACCGCCAGTTCTATATCTGGCGCGACGGCGAACCAACCACGCCGCCGAATAACTGGCGTTCTAAGTTTGGCGGCAACGCCTGGCAGTGGCATGCCGAAAGCGAGCAGTACTATCTGCATCTGTTCGCCGTTGAGCAGGCGGATCTGAACTGGGAAAACCCGGCGGTGCGAGCGGAGCTGAAAAAAGTTTGCGAGTTCTGGGCCGATCGCGGCGTCGACGGCCTGCGCCTCGACGTGGTCAATTTGATCTCCAAAGACCAGTCTTTTCCGTCCGATACGGATGGCGACGGTCGCCGCTTCTATACCGACGGCCCGCGAGCTCACGAGTTTTTGCAGGAGATGAGCCGCGATATATTCACCCCCCGCGGCCTTATGACGGTGGGCGAGATGTCCTCCACCTCGCTTGAGCATTGCCAGCAATATGCCGCGCTCGGCGGCGGCGAACTGTCGATGACTTTTAACTTCCACCACCTGAAGGTGGACTATCCCAACGGCGAGAAGTGGACCCTGGCGCACCCGGATTATGTGGCGCTGAAAGCGCTGTTCAACCACTGGCAGCAGGGGATGCACAATCGCGCGTGGAACGCGCTGTTCTGGTGTAATCACGATCAGCCGCGCATCGTTTCCCGCTTCGGCGACGAAGGCGAATACCGCGTCCCGGCGGCGAAAATGCTGGCAATGGTGCTACATGGTATGCAGGGCACGCCCTATATCTATCAGGGTGAAGAGATAGGCATGACCAACCCGCACTTCAAGAATATTACCGATTATCGTGATGTGGAGAGCCACAACATGTTTATCGAACGCGCGGCACAGGGCCAGGGCGCAGATGAACTGCTGGCGATTCTGGCGAGTAAATCACGCGATAACAGCCGTACGCCAATGCAGTGGAACAGCGGTGAAAACGGTGGTTTCAGCGCTGGCGAACCATGGATTGGACTGTGCGACAACTATCGTGAGATCAACGCCGAAGCGGCACTGGCGGACCCGGAATCGGTGTTTTATGCCTATCAGCAGCTGATTGCACTGCGCAAGAGTACGTCCGTGCTGACCTGGGGTAACTATCAGGATCTGTTGCCGGAACACCCATCGCTGTGGTGCTATCGCCGTCAGTGGCAGGGGCAAACGCTGGTTGTCGTCGCTAACCTGAGCCGAGAATTCCAGCACTGGCAGCCGGAAGCAATAATCGGTGACTGGCGGGTGCTGATAAGCAACTATGCGGAAGCGGCGAATCGCCCATCCGATATGACCCTGCGTCCGTTTGAAGCGGTATGGTGGCTGCAGGAGTAAAGCCCCTCCCCGGCTTGCGCTGCGCTGACCGGGCTACGGGTCCAGCGCCGTCTGCGGAAACAAGACCGCAGAAGCGTGGAATGCGGTCAGCCTGAGATTTTTTCTTCCGGGCCTGATACTTCTTTTCAGGCCTAATTTTTGCTTATTAAATAAGCAGATAAATTTACATTAAGCGCTAGCGCCCATCATTGCTACTCTCCTCTTTTTACTTTGTTCTGCATCAATAAAATTGCAAACATCTTTGATGCAAAGCACTACATATAGAACTTAAAATGCGTCCCGGCCCCACATATTGTATTAATAGTCTATTATGTCACCACAACCTATCGTACTCTGGCGGTGATGGGATGTGGATAAAAAGGGCCGGGATCGGAGGGAAACGGCGGCAGCTATAGCGCCTCGTGACTTCGGTTGACCTTCCGCCTCTGTGGATAACCTGTTCTATAAAAGTATGGAGTGATCATGACACCGCATGTGATGAAACGCGATGGCTGTAAAGTGCCGTTCAAGTCAGAGCGCATTAATGAAGCAATTCTACGTGCAGCTAAAGCAGCGGGAGTCGATGACGCAGACTATTGCGCCACCGTCGCAGAAGTCGTTAGCCAGCAAATGCAGGGCCGCGCCCAGGTTGACATCAACGAGATCCAGACCGCCGTTGAGAACCAGCTGATGTCCGGTCCGTACAAACAGCTTGCGCGCGCCTACATTGAATATCGCCATGACCGCGATAGCCAACGCGAAAAGCGTGGTCGTCTGAACCAGGAAATTCGCGGCCTGGTTGAGCAGACCAACTCGGCGTTACTCAACGAGAACGCCAACAAAGACAGTAAAGTCATCCCGACCCAGCGTGACCTGCTGGCGGGCATTGTCGCCAAACACTACGCGCGTCAGCACCTGCTGCCGCATGACGTGGTGATGGCACATGAACGCGGCGTGATCCACTATCACGACCTCGACTATTCACCGTTCTTCCCGATGTTCAACTGTATGCTGATCGATCTGAAAGGCATGTTGACCCAGGGCTTTAAAATGGGCAACGCCGAGATTGAGCCGCCGAAGTCTATCTCTACCGCGACCGCGGTGACGGCGCAGATTATCGCTCAGGTCGCCAGCCATATTTACGGCGGTACGACCATCAACCGTATTGATGAAGTGCTGGCACCGTTCGTGACCGAAAGCTTCAATAAACATCGTAAAATTGCCGAAGAGTGGCAGATCCCGGATGCCGAAGGCTATGCCCGTTCTCGTACCGAGAAAGAGTGCTACGACGCCTTCCAGTCGCTGGAGTATGAAGTCAACACTCTGCATACCGCCAACGGGCAGACGCCGTTCGTGACCTTCGGTTTCGGCCTCGGCACCAGTTGGGAATCGCGCCTGATTCAGCAGTCCATTCTGCGTAACCGCATCGCGGGCCTCGGTAAAAACCGCAAAACGGCGGTGTTCCCGAAGCTGGTATTCGCGATTCGCGACGGCCTGAACCACAAGTTTGGCGACGCTAACTACGATATCAAACAGCTGGCGCTGGAGTGCGCGAGCAAGCGCATGTACCCGGATATCCTCAACTACGATCAGGTCGTGAAGGTAACCGGCTCGTTCAAAACCCCGATGGGCTGCCGCAGCTTCCTCGGCGTGTGGGAAAACGAAGACGGCGAGCAGGTTCACGATGGCCGTAACAACCTCGGCGTTATCAGCCTCAACCTGCCGCGCATCGCGCTGGAAGCAAAAGGCGACGAAACTGCGTTCTGGAAACTGCTGGACGAACGTCTGCAGCTGGCCCGTAAAGCGCTGATGACCCGTATCGCCCGCCTGGAAGGGGTTAAGGCTCGCGTTGCGCCGATTCTGTACATGGAAGGGGCCTGCGGCGTGCGTCTGAAAGCGGACGACGATGTCTCTGAGATTTTCAAAAACGGTCGCGCGTCGATTTCTCTGGGCTATATCGGCATCCATGAAACCATCAACGCGCTGTTCGGCAGCAAACATATGTACGACAGCGAAGCGCTGTTCGGCAGCAAACATATGTACGACAGCGAAGCGCTGCGTGAGAAAGGCGTCGCCATCGTTCAGCGCCTGCGCGAAGCGGTGGATCAGTGGAAAGACGAAACCGGCTACGGCTTTAGCCTGTACAGCACGCCGAGCGAAAACCTCTGCGACCGCTTCTGTCGCCTGGATACCGCTGAGTTTGGCGTGATCGAAGGCGTGACCGATAAAGGGTATTACACCAACAGCTTCCACCTCGACGTGGAGAAGAAGGTGAACCCGTACGACAAAATCGATTTTGAAGCGCCTTACCCGCCGCTGGCCAATGGGGGCTTTATTTGCTACGGCGAGTACCCGAATATTCAGCACAACCTGAGAGCCCTGGAAGACGTCTGGGATTACAGCTATCAGCATGTGCCGTATTACGGAACCAATACGCCAATCGATGAGTGTTACGAGTGCGGCTTTACCGGCGAGTTCGAGTGCACCAGCAAAGGCTTCACCTGCCCGAAATGCGGTAACCATGATGCCTCTCGCGTATCGGTGACCCGTCGCGTGTGCGGCTATCTCGGCAGCCCGGACGCCCGTCCGTTCAACGCCGGTAAGCAGGAAGAAGTGAAACGCCGCGTTAAGCATTTGGGTAACGGGCAGATCGGTTAATCCCGAGCGCTTTAGCCCCTCATCCTAACCCTCTCCCCACAGGGGAGAGGGAATCGCCCAGTCGCTGTTTGACCATTCGGAAGTCGTTCCCTTTACAAATGCAAAGACGCCCAACGTTTTCGCAAAGCAATTAGCGTCAGAGCAAGGCGGCAAACGAGGGAATCCCCGGGAGCGTACATTAAGTACGTGACCGGGGTGAGTGAGCGCAGCCAACGCGGCTATGGCGTTAATTGAGAAGCGAAAAATGAATTATCATCAGTACTACCCGGTAGATATTGTCAATGGCCCCGGCACCCGCTGCACCCTGTTTGTCTCCGGCTGCGTCCACGAATGCCCCGGCTGCTATAACAAAAGCACCTGGCGGCTGAATTCCGGCATGCCGTTTACTACCGAAATGGCCGATCGCATTATTGCCGACCTCAACGACACCCGCGTAAAACGCCAGGGGATCACGCTTTCCGGCGGCGACCCGCTACATCCGCAGAACGTGCCGGAGATCCTCAAGCTGGTTCAGCGCGTTCGCGCCGAGTGCCCGGGCAAAGATATTTGGGTATGGACCGGCTACAAGCTGGACGAACTCAACGCCGCGCAGATGCAGGTGGTGGATTTAATCAACGTGCTGGTTGATGGCAAATTTGTGCAGGACTTAAAAGACCCGGCGCTGATCTGGCGCGGAAGCAGCAATCAGGTTGTGCACCATCTGAGGTAGCTGCGCTACAGCCGTTTATTTGCTTTCCGGTAGACGGCTAATTTTTCTCGTTTACCCACAGCAACAACGTAAACAATCACAACTTCATCACGCACCTGATACACCAGACGATACCCCGATGCTTTCAGCTTAATTTTATAACAGTTAGGTAAGTCGCGAAGTCGTGAAGATTCGATACGAGGATTTTCCAGAACTACCGCCAGCTTACTTTTGAACTGTTTTTTTACCGTATCCCCCAGCTTATGCCACTCCCGGAGCGCCCGCGGATCGAACTACAGCTCATAGATCATCCAGGCTAACCTTGATCCCCTTCTCCGGATTTGCCAGACGTTCCCGAACGATTTGTACCAGCGCTTCTTCGCTGTCGCTGATAGTCACCGTTTTCACCGGCATCCGACCATTTTCCGCAATGTACTGAAACAAAAGCCGGACGGCTTCAGTCGGCGTGATATCGAGTTTTTCCAGCACGGCATAAGCCTCTTTTTTGAGATTATCGTCCAGGCGAACGTTAAGTGTGGCCATTATGCCTCCAGTAAGAATAGAAATGTAATGCATTATAGTATTACGTTTGAATTACATTCATTTCTGGAAAACGCCTCTCAAAACCGGCTGACGCACTCCATCGCCACCGTTTTAAACTCATCAAAGCTGCGAGTGGCGGCAAGTCGGGCCATTGCGCGTTCGCGCAAGAAGGTGACGAAAATATCGTAGATAGCCATCGCCTCTTCATACTCGCTTTTACTGATCGCGAGCAGGAAAATGATGTGTGCCGTTTCATCGCCCCAGGCGATGCCGTGCGGCGCAATCACCGTATAGACCACAGTCTTTTTGGCCAGCAGGCCGAGGGCATGAGGCAACGCGATACCGTCGCCGAGCATAGTACTGACGATAGCTTCACGCTCTACCACCGAATCATGAAACTCCGCCCCGACAAACCCCTCCTGCTGTAGCTGTTGGCACAGCGTGGCAAACAGCGTTTGCTGGTCCATCGGCGTATCAATCACCTGAAAATGAACTTCATCAAAATACTTGTCCAGCATCCACGGCCGGGTCCTGTCCACCAGCACCAGCTTGCCGATTTGATCGAGCTGATAGTCGGTAGGAAACGGCGCGATGGTCACCACCGGCTTATCTTTTTCGCTGATGCGTACGGTGGAGATCACAAAATCTTCCGCGATCTCTTGTCGTTGCTCATACTCGCGCTGCGACAGCGTGGCGGCGATCTCCAGTTGCGGATACTTACGTTGCAGAATAGCTTCAATCATCCGCACCATCGCGTTGCTGGTATCGCACACCAGCAGCACCTGCGGCTGACGCTGATAGCCAATATTGTAGTGGCGCTCCAGCCCGACGCCGATATGCAGCACCAGAAAGCCAATCTCGTTTTCGCTGATGGCATAGGGTGTATATTTCCCCCAGCTGGACACCGCCGCCAGGGTCATATCCCACGCCATCGGATAGTGCTGCTTGATGTTATCAAGCAGCGGGTTGGGGATCATTATCTGGTAGCGTACGCGGGTGATCATGGTCTTAATATGCGTCAGCAGATCGGCGTGCAGCTGGTCGTCATTCAACAGGTTGTAGTTATATTGCTGATTGATATAACGCAGGATGTAGTTCACCAGCGCTTCATCATCATCAGCGCTGATGGTCCCCGGATCGACGTCTTGTACCTGACGCGCGGCTAAGTGCACGCACAGCCACTCCTCTTCCGCTGGCGCAAGCGGTTTATCCGCTAGTTGCTGCATGGCATTTGCCAGCTCCCGCGCAGCATCACGAACGTTATGCGCCACATCATCGGCGCTGAAATCCACCAGCGGATACCCTTCGCTCACGCGGCGCACCACTACTGCGCCGTACAGGCAGACAAAACGCTCGCCAACGTCGGTCAGGCGGATCTGGTGGCGGGTCAGCGTCTCTTGCAGTATCTGCTCCAACCGCTCCGGCACGCCGGGAGTCAGCGCTTCTTCGCTGAGCTGCGGATTCAGTGCTCCCTGCTGCGTCAACTCCCACAGCAGGTCGGTCAGACAGGCACGAATCGACACTTCGCTGCCAAACAGCTTCATACCGTGGCGTGGACGCGTCTCCAGAGTCAGCTGATAACGCTGAAAACGTTCGCGCACCTCGGCCATGTCGCCTTGCAGCGTCGCCCGGCTAACGAACCACTCATCGGCCAGATCCTCCAGCTTGATGGAAAAGGCCGAAGTCAAAAAGCGCACTAGCAAAAAGTGGATCCGATCCGCCGCCGTTCGCGGGATATGCTGCGCTTTTGGCGCGCTCTCTTCCAGGGCCTGATAGCGCAACGGATCGTTAATGACCAACTGATAACCGCTGCCGCGGCTAAGAGTAAACTGCGCCCCATAGTGCAACAGCAGCTCGTTCAACGCAGTGATATCAGCGCGTACCGTCCGGGTAGAAACCGACAGCCGCTGCGCCAGCTCATCCTGCGGCAGCGTTTCGTTTTGCAGCAGGGTAAACAGCTGCGCTAAACGTGGATTGGGAAATCGCATGTCGGTTCCTTTTTCTTACGGCTCAGGGTTGAGCGGATATCACCATCTGAGATGGGCTGCCCACCGGGGTATAGTCTGGCGAAAACGTCAGCCTGCCGTCCTTCGGCGCGACGCTAAAACGGGTGATGTTGTCGCTACGCTGGTTCATGACGTACAGCCACTGGCCCTGGTTATCCAGAGTTAAGGTGCGCGGATAGTCGCCGCGGGTCCAGATATCCTCCTGATGGCTCAGGCTACCGTCGGCCATCACCGTAAAGTGGGCGATGCTGTTATGCAGGCGGTTGGCGACGTACAGCTGTTTACCATCCTGACTGAGGACCAGACCGGCGGCAAAGCTGGTGCCTTTATACTCTTTGGGCAGCGCGGAGACAGTTTTCCCCTCGTGTAGCAGTCCGCTTTGCTTATCAAGATGATAGAAGGTGAGCGTCGAGGCTTCTTCGTTAATCAACCATAGTCCATCACCCTGCGGTGTAAAGACAAAGTGGCGCGGGCCAGCGCCTGGGGACGACGCGGCGATAAACGGCGGATCGTTCGGTGTCAGCTTGCCGCTGGCGTTATCCATCCGGTATTGGTAGATCCTGTCCAGCCCCAGATCGGTAGAGTAAACATATTTACCGCTGGGATCGGCGGCGATCATATGAGCATGTGGGCCGTTATGATCGCTAATCGCAAAGCTGCCTTCGACGGCTGCTGCTGGACGTTCAGCCCCTGCTGGCCCTTGATCCTGGTGGACATCTACCGATTCGCCAAGGCTGCCATCTTCTTTCACCGGCAGCACCGCGATGGTACCGCTAACGTAGTTCGCCACCAGTAGATGACGGCTATCGGGAGTCAGGGAGAGATAAACCGGCCCGGCCCCGCCGGAAGCCACCTGATTCAACTCGCTCAGTTCGCCATTGCTGCCAATGCGCCACGCCTGTACCACGCCCTTTTCTACTTCGCTGGAGGCATACAGGGTTTTCCCATCAGCTGAGACGGTGAGCTGGGCGAGGTTCGGCAGTGTGCTAACCAGGGTTTTGTCACTCAATACGCCGGTTTGTCTATCGACTGTAAAACGGTATAGACCTTCCCCGTTGGGATTGTAAGTGCCGACCCAGGCGTAGTGGGTTTGCGCAGCCACGCTGGCGGCGAGCAGAGAGAGTGAAGCAACAAGCAGGTGACGAGCGGTAGGCATAGTAACTCCTTGATGGTTCGGTGGGATGTTTCCCCTCACCCCGCCCCTCTCCCTAAGGGGACAAGGGTTAGAGTGAGGGGCAATCGGCACTACTTAACAAGCTGTTTAGTGATATCCATCAGCTGACGTACATCTGCCGGACGGGTATTACCGCTGGCTTTATCAATAATCGAACTGTAGATATGCGGGATAATTTTGCTCACTCCAGCGTCCAGCGCAATTTTCAGGATTTCGCCGTAGTTTTCCAGATCGATCCCACCGGTTGGCTCCAACCAGAAATCATGGCGGGCGCAGGCCTCGGCTACCGCAATAAACTCATCGCGATGCTTTAACCCACCCATCGGGAAGTATTTAATCGAGCTGCCGCCCATATCCTTCAACAAAGCAATCGCGGTTTCCAGAGGCACAATGCCGTCGGGTGCGCCGCTGCTCAGCGGGCCGGTTGAGATCTTCACCATACCCGGCGTGCCGGTTGGTGAGACCAGACCGTTGACCACGGTTTCGTTCTGCCCCAGCAGTGCACGACTGGTGGCCACGCCAGTGAAGACCTGATTTACGTGCTGCGGCTGCACCTGACGCGAAATTTCACTGACCATTGCCGACTGGTTCGGATCGCCCGCTCCCAGCCCCACGGAAAGCGCGTTATCAATCAGCTGCGCGTACTCGCGCATATCGGCCACCGCGCTGGCGATATCGGGATAGTTTTTAGAGAGCACGCCGACCAGCACATGACCTTCCGCCGCTTCATAAATCTCGCGAGCGTTGTCTTTACTGCCCGCCAGCACGTTCAGGCAGACGCGGTCACGGTAAAATTTAGGGGTCAGTTTCATGCTTTTTTCTCCTGGTTCAGAACCTCAGCGATGCGACGGGAGACAATCTCCAGTTGCTGCGCGTTGACGCTGCGGACATCGGCTTCAATAATTCCTTCGTTAGCCTTATAGCCGCGGAAGTAGATAGCGTATTCACCCTGCTTCAGGGCGTTCACCAGCTCGCTGGTGTCCACGTCGGTCACGGCTTCATCAAATTTAATTTCAGCACGCGCGATATCGCGTCCCGCGCTGTCCCAGACCACTCGCGCAGTCACGCCGTTGAGCGTGTTGAGCTGGTTAATAAACGGCGTCATCTTCGCCACCATCTCCTCACCGCTCTCTTTGGTCGCCGTCAGGTAATGTTCGATAGCGCAGGTCAGACCAAGGATCCCCTCTTTGCCGACCTTCATCGCCCGCCCAATACCGTTCGACTGGCGTTTGACCCACTCGACGTACTGCGTTTTGCCAATCACCAACCCGCTGGTTGGCCCTTCGATGGCCTTTGCTCCACTGTAAATAACCAGATCCGCCCCCGCACGGTAATAAGCCTGTAAATCCTCTTCTGCCGCCGCATCAACGATCAGCGGCAGATTATGGAGCCGCGCCACCGCAGCCGCCTGCGCCACGTTGAGCATGCTTTTCTGCACGCAGTGGTGAGATTTGATATACAAAATCGCCGCGGTACGCGGAGTGATCGCCGACGCCAGCTGTTCGGCGGAACATTCGTTGGCGTAGCCCGCTTCCACCAGCCTGCCGCCGCCCAGCGCCACCATGGTACCCACCGGCGCGCCAAAGTTGACGTTATGGCCTTTCGGCAACACGATTTCGTTGTTTTCAATCGGCGTCACGTGCAGGTTTTCCAGCAGCCAGTCGCTGTCTTTCACCAGCACTGCCGCCACCGACTGGGCAATGCCTGCTGATGCGCAGGAGACGACGGTCGCCCCTTCCACGTCCAGCAGTTTCGCGATGTAAGCTCCCGTTTTATTTACCAGGTCCTTCATCTCGAAGTACTGGTTCATGCCCGCCATCGCGGCTTCCACCACTTCCGGACGCGGCGTAGAGACGCCGAGAATGGTCATACGACCGGAGGTATTAATGACCTGCTTTAAATCGTATTTTTCAAAAATCGAAGGCATTTTCCGCGCTCCCTTGTTCGGTCAAATAGCCCTTGCCCGCGCGAATGGCGGCAAGCGGCAGCAGAATCTTGTCGGCCTGAAGACTCTCTTTTTCGGCATCCACCAGCACAGTTGGCGTCTGCGCGAGGGTGAACAGCGTGAGATCGGCGTCATAGCCCACGTCAAGCTGCCCTTTGTGCGCCAGACGAAGCCCGTCGGCGACATTTGCCGTCACGCAGTCGATAACCTGCGGTAGCGACATACCGATAGCGAGAAATTTGGACATCACCAGCGCCAGTGAGCGCACAGGACCGTCGAGGCGGTTGCGGCAGTAGATATCTGAGCTGATAGTGTGCGGCAGAATGCCCATCGCAATCGCCCGGCGCGCGACTTCAAAGCTGAAGCTGGCAGTACCGTGACCGACATCAAGGCGCACGCCGCGCTGTAAAGCCCGGGTAATCGAGCTTTTCAGCTCGCCGGACGGCGTCAGGATGCGGTTGGGTTTGCCGTTGTAGCAATGGGTAATAATGTCGCCAGAAGTCAGCAGGTCGGCGATTTCATCGAGGTTCGGCGGATTATTGCCGATATGCACCATCAGCGGCAGGCCACCATTTTCCTGCTGGATAGTCTTCGCACGCTCCAACGGCGTAATGCCGTTTTCGCCCACCACGCTGCTGCTCATCCGCGCTTTCAGGCCGACGATAAAGTTCGGGTAGCGGTTGACCGCCTGCTTCACCGCATCCGCATCAATATTCGCCATGTTGGCCAGTTCGTTCTGGGCTATCAGCCCGACGCGGGAAATATTGAGCAGCGCATAAACCTCGGTCGCCGCTTTGCGGGTTAACTGATAGAAATCGTCAACGTCGTCAGCGCCGGTGCTGCCCGCATCAACCACGGTGGTCACGCCGGTGGCAATGCCCACGCTGTCCGGCTCATCGTGATAAATCGGTGAGTTCGGGTAGCAGTGGACGTGAGAGTCAATCCAGCCTGCGCTGACGTAATAGTTGCCGTCCAGTTCGACGGTTTTTCGCGAGGGCGCGCTAATCTCGCCCAGCGCCGCGATCTTTCCGTCCCGAATGGCAATATCCGTGATGGTATCGTCAACGAGGCGCGCGCGGCGCAGGAGTAAATCAAACATAGCTATCTCCTGTTAGAGCGGGCGCAAAGGCGCCCGCAGGACTTAACTAATCGCAATCGGGAAGAGGGTACCGAGGATCATCGCGCCAAGGATCGCGCCGCCGGTAATCGGCTTCTGCCAGATATAGAACAGCAGTGCGCCCAACAGAGAACCGATACCGATAGGAATCGATGCGCTCATCGCGCTGAGAATAATCAACGGTCCGAGGAAGCGGCCGGAAGCGTTCCCCGCGCCCATCATGACGTCGGCACCGTAAGTGGAGTCACTCTGGTTGATAGTGAATTTACGCGCCAGAATGATGATATAGCCAATCGCCAGACCAATGACCAGACCGGTAACCAGGGAAGCAATAAAGTTGGTCACCGGGAACATGATGCCCGCGCCGAGCAACAGCGCCGGAACGCCCAGGCCGACGCCGGTCTGAATCGCCCCTCCGATATCCAGAATCCCCACCAGCGAGCCTTCAATAATACGAGCGAACAGGAAGCTGGCGCCAAACGCCGCCACCGCGCCGTAGGCTCCGGTATCAATTCCCGCTTTCAGCATGGCGACAAAAGCCACTTCGTTAAACGCGCCGATCCCGTACAGGTAGTACATGTGTGTCCCGGCAAATACGCCGGAAGAGAGCAGGCCAACAAAGATCGGGAACGACCAGTCGGCATACCAAAAACCTTTATTTTGTTCCATGAGAGGCTCCTGTTATTTACCGCTGAGCGAGTTGTGGATCAGTTCCAGCCAGTTCGGCACGGTCATATGGAAGGATTCAATCATCTTCATATCGAAGCCGCGGAAGAAGCCGCTCAAGACAAACAGCGCGACAATAGCAACCATCATCACCTTAGTAACGCGGTGCCAGCCGCTCTCTTCGACACCCTTACCAATCAGGATCCCCAGCACCAGTCCCGGTACGGCGTTACCCATAATCAGCTGCGCCGCGCCGCCGAAAATCGTCGCCCAGAAGCCCGATTTCTTACCCGCATCAATCGCCGCCAGCCAGAAGATAACCGGCATCACGATGTTCACCAGCAGGTTTGCCGCCGGTACCAGCACTTTGACTGCAGTTACCTGCAGCGCTTCCGGTACTGAAGAGGCGGTCAGATTAAGGAAGGTGACGACAATCATGCCGATGATGCCGCAGGAAATAGCCATCTTCCTCGGATCGTGCAGCGTTTCGCCGACGTTGCGGTTTTTGATCATCAACGCCGCCGCGCCCCAGTTGGGAATAATGCGGTGGTCGACGTCCTGAGTGAAGGAGCCTGCTGCGACGGAGGAAGCCCAGGCGTTAAAGAAGAAACCAAGGCCAAAAGAGAAGTGGGAAGCCGGATCGCCTTCACATGAATTCAGCTCGCCCAACGTACGAAATGCGCCCATCCCTTGCGTGGTGGGCGCATGAAACATACGTGCCGCTCCGGCGCCCACGCCGACGCCAACCAGGCCGCCGATGATGAGCGATTTTATTAAAATTATCAGGAACATAATCTGACCCTTTGGTAAAATCAGGTTTGCGTGACGAAATCCACTTTATCGAGATTAATGGCGGTCACGGTGACGGTGACGTTCAGCTCAACGCTGTAGGTCCGTCGTTCACGGCGCAGAAAGAAGAACAAGAACGCCTCTTTCCGTACCGCTTCTCGCGCATGAACAACCTCCACATCCTGTGGTTCAATACGCAGTAAGATGTGCGGCGACGTTTTCATTACCGCCGCCTGGACATGGTTCAGGGCATCGGCGAAAGCGCGTGTTTTGCTCTCACCTTTGCCAGTAACGCTCACCGTGGTGGTGAATTGCTCTTTCATACTCACACGCCGTATTTCTTCTTCCAGGCTTCAACCAGGCGCTCGCCCAGCTCTTCTTTATCCATAAAACCGAAGCCCAGAACGTTGTAACCTTCGTTGATAGCAGTGACGCCCTCATCAACGGAACGCATGCCATATTTTGCTTTGTAGCCGTGCTTATTCTGTGCGGTGATAGCCCCTGCTCCACCGCTGCCGCAGAAGGAGATACCGAAAGTGGCGTTTTCGGCTTTCATCATGTCGCCCAGTTTCATATCCGCGGCGACGCCCGGTACCACAACGGCGCGAGCACCGGCTTTTTCCGCACCTGCGGCAACTTTTTGTCCTTTACCCAGACGATCGCCAATGACTACGGTGATTTGTTCCATGTTTTGCTCCTTACAGGTTTTCTTTTGCGACTTCGAAGTGGACGGACAGCAGCCAGGCTTCTTCATCTGGCAGATTGCCGAATTGCGCGACCACTTCGCGGGCCAGCATCATTGAATCTTCTGAAATCTCTTCGAACAGGCTGGCATCCACGTCCGGCAGCGGCTCGCCGCTGATTGACCGATGGGCCATCGCCCGCACGTGGGAAGTCAGCATTTGCTCCTGAACGTCGTTGGGGACGATATTGCGGCGGCTTAACAGTGCGAAGACCTGCTGCAGCATCTCGTCGGCCAGCCTTTCGGTTAGCGTGGCCTGCTCCTCTGGGACGTGTGTTACCGCTCCGTTATTCACTTGAATTACCCCGTTGATGTCTCTGGGGATAACACTAATGCCGGGGGGAAAGAGTTTGTAGCGAGTGGTTTTCCACTTCGAAGTGGAAAGAAGGACGGCAGGAGTGACTTATTTCACATAACAGCAAAAAATGTATTTATATTGTGAAATTCACATGATGAATATCACAAAACTGACGTTACCGACGACGCGGAACTCACGGAATAAAAAAGAGAAAAAATGTGATGGTGGTGGAATTTTGAGAGGGTTCTTCCGCCTGCGCGGAGCGACGGAACGGGTTTGGGGTTTGGTAGGCCGGGCAAGGCGTCAGACGCCGCCCGGCAGAAATACCGACTATCTAAAGACGATTAACGATATTTCTTATGGTAAGTATTACGAGTCGTTTTAAACTCTTCCGCTGCGGCCTGGGCTTCTTTGACTTTGCCTTCGTCAGCCAGCTTCAGCGCGCCGTCAATCTGGCCGATCAGCACATCAAGGCCGTGGCGATAGTCTTTCATTTCCGCGCTGTCCGAAGCTTTACCTTCCAGCTTCGGCGGCGTCTCTTTCTGGGCGTCAACCGCCGCAGTACGCATCTTATTCAGCGCCGCCTTCAGCTCACCGGCATCTGAAGTTTTCTGCACCACTTGCAGGTTCTCGGCAAGGGTATCCATGTCTTCGCCCAGATCGGCGAAGGCCGATGCCGAACCAAGCGCAAAAGCCGATACAGCCAGCATCGCTAACAGTTTTTTACGCATTGCTCACGTCCTTTTTTATTATGGAAGTATCAAGCGGGCGCGGCAGGACGCGCCCGGCACACAGGTCATTGCCCGGCGATTTTCATCTCCGGCAGCAGCACGGAACCGCACTGAATGTTGCTACGCGTTTCGATATCGTCGCCGATGGTCACGATATTACGCCACATATCTTTCAGATTTCCTGCAATGGTGATCTCACTGACGGGATACTGAATTTCGCCGTTCTCTACCCAGAAACCGGATGCGCCGCGTGAGTAGTCGCCGGTGACGCCGCTAACACCCTGCCCCATCAGCTCAGTCACCACAAGACCGGTACCCATCTCTTTAAGCAACTTTGCAAAACTCAGGCCACGGCCGTTAATGCGCCAGTTATGGATACCACCTGCGTGGCCGGTGCTCTTCAGCCCCAGCTTACGCGCGGAATAGTTGGTCAGCAGCCACTGGGTCAACACGCCATCTTTAATAATGTCGCGACGCTCTGTACGCACGCCTTCGCTATCAAACGGGGTGGAAGCCAGCCCTTTCAGCAGATGCGGATGCTCTTCAATGGTCAGCCAGTCCGGCAGGATTTGACTACCCAGAGCGTCGAGCAGGAAGGTGGATTTACGATAAACCGAGCCGCCGGCAATCGCTCCGACCAGGTGACCAAAAAGCCCGGTCGCCACTTCGTTGGCAAAAATCACTGGCGCTTTCATCGTCGACAGTTTACGCGGCGCCAGGCGCGATAAGGTGCGGCGGGCACACTCCTCACCGACCCATTCCGGTGATTGTAAATCTTCAAGCGCCCGGCCGATGGTGTAGGCGTAATCGCGCTCCATGTCGCCGTTTTCTTCGGCAATCACGCAGCTGGAGAGTGAATGACGAGTTGAGCAGTAGCTTTGCAGCATGCCGTGGCTGTTGCCGAACACCTTAATGCCGTAGTGGCTATTAAAGCTGCCGCCTTCGGTATTGCTGATGCGTTTATCCGCTTTCAATGCGACCTGCTCTGCACGAGAGGCCAGTTCAATCGCTTCGTCCGGGGAGACTTCCGCCGGGTGGAACAGATCGAGATCCGGAGCCTCAAAAGCCAACAGTTCTTTATCCGCCACGCCTGCGCACGGGTCCGGTGAGGTATAGCGCGCGATATCCAGCGCCGCCTGTACCGTACGGGCAATGGCCTGCGGGCTGAGGTCGGTCGAGGAGGCGCTGCCTTTGCGATTCTGGTGATAAACGGTGATGCCCAGAGCACCATCGCTATTAAATTCTACGTTCTCCACTTCACCGTAGCGGGTGCTGACGCCAATGCCGGTGGTTTTGCTGACGGAGACTTCAGCCCCGTCGGATTTGCCTGCCGCCAGTTCCAGCGCCGTGGTCACGGCCTCTTCCAGCGTCTTACGCTGCTGTGCAACTTGAGAGATGACTTTCATCGCTAATGCCATAATGTAAGAAGGAGTTAACTGAAGTCTAACAGAGAACCGTTTTTCAGTGCGCGCCTTAACTGGTAACATTAGCCTCTTTTTTAAGGAGCCTGAGATGACAAAGCAGCCCGAAGACTGGCTCGACGATGTCCCTGGTGATGACGTCGAAGATGAAGACGATGAAATTATCTGGGTCAGTAAAAGTGAAATTAAGCGCGACGCCGAAGAACTGAAGCGTCTTGGCGCGGAAATGGTAGAGCTTGGGAAAAACGCGCTGGATAAAATCCCGCTGGATACCGATCTGCGCGATGCCATTGAACTCGCCCAACGCATCAAGAAAGAAGGCCGCCGCCGCCAGATGCAGCTGATTGGCAAAATGCTGCGTAACCGCGATGTCGATCCGATTCGCCAGGCGCTGGACAAGCTGAAGAACCGCCACAACCAGCAGGTTGCGCTGTTCCACAAGCTCGAACAGATCCGCGATCGTCTGATTGATAATGGTGATGACGCCGTTGCTGAAGTACTGAACCTGTGGCCTGACGCTGACCGTCAGCAGCTGCGTTCGCTTATCCGTAACGCCAAAAAAGAGAAAGAAGGTAATAAGCCGCCGAAGTCCGCGCGTCTTATCTTCCAGTATCTGCGTGAGCTGGCCGAGAGCGAAAACTAATCCCGCAAGACTCCCCGGATTAAGGCCAGTGCCTGATCCGGGCGACCAAACCGAACGTACATCTTTTAAAATCGGTTTTAATTTTTCATTTTCATCTAGTATTGCTTCTTAACTTAACGTTTATTTCACAAAATCAGTTATCTTTTCCAGACAACCTCTCGATCCCTCTACGCTATCAGCGACTCCGAAACAAATTCAACAATCTGTTTTTATTTGATTAAATAAGAAAAACCTTCTTTAAAACGCCAACGTTAGCAGCAGTTTGCTTATCTTTGATCCACCTCTCAAAACGATTTTTGCATTTCATTCATTATTATAATGAAAAATTAATTTCATTAATACACGAAACAAGAAGTCATACGCAAGCGCACTCTGGCCAGTCAGTTCTGTTAATTAAAACCAGGCATCTGCAGTGGCGGAAGGTTTGGCGTCATTACAGTTAAGGCACATGTTTTACTTAAGAGAATTCAATCCCTTATGGAGAAAACTTATGTCACTCACCACCAGTAATGATGACCTCGACGCGCTGGTCGCCCGGGTACGAAAGGCGCAGCAGGCGTATGCGAACTTTCCTCAGGATAAAGTCGACAAAATATTCCGCGCTGCCGCTTTAGCCGCCGCTGATGCCCGTATTCCGCTGGCGAAAATGGCGGTCGCCGAGTCCGGCATGGGCATCGTGGAAGATAAAGTGATTAAAAACCACTTCGCGTCTGAATATATCTACAACGCCTATAAAGACGAAAAAACCTGCGGGGTCCTTGGCGAAGACGAAGCCTTCGGCACCATGACCATCGCCGAGCCCATTGGGCTAATCTGCGGGATTGTCCCCACCACCAATCCAACTTCTACCGCCATTTTTAAATCGCTGATTAGCCTGAAAACCCGTAACGGCATCGTCTTCTCGCCGCATCCGCGGGCGAAAAATGCCACCAACCGCGCGGCGGAAATCGTGTTGCGTGCCGCAGTCGAGGCCGGTGCGCCACCGGACATCATTGGCTGGATTAACGAACCAACCGTAGATCTGTCTAACCGCCTGATGCACCACCCGGATATCAATCTGATCCTCGCCACCGGCGGACCGGGTATGGTGAAGGCCGCCTACAGCTCCGGTAAACCAGCGATAGGCGTTGGCGCGGGTAACACCCCAGTAGTGATTGATGAAACCGCCGACGTGAAGCGGGCGGTAGCCTCCATCCTGATGTCAAAAACCTTCGATAACGGCGTGATCTGCGCTTCCGAACAGTCGGTGGTGGTGGTTGATGCCGCCTATAACGCGGTGCGCGAGCGTTTCGCCAGCCACGGCGGCTACCTGCTACAGGGAAAAGAACTGAAAGCGGTTCAGGGTATCCTGCTGAAAAACGGCGCGTTAAACGCGGCGATTGTCGGGCAGTCGGCGATTAAAATTGCCGAAATGGCCGGGATCAGCGTGCCTTCCGATACAAAAATCCTGATTGGCGAAGTTAAAGCTATCGACGATAGCGAGCCTTTTGCACATGAAAAGCTCTCCCCGACGCTGGCCATGTATCGGGCGAAAGATTTCGCCGACGCCGTGGAGAAAGCGGTGAAGCTGGTCGATATGGGCGGCATCGGCCACACCTCCTGCCTCTATACCGACCAGGATAACCAGGCCGCGCGGGTGATGACCTTTGGCGAAAAAATGAAAACCGCACGCATCCTGATTAACACCCCGACCTCCCACGGCGGCATTGGCGATCTCTATAACTTTAGTCTCGCGCCCTCCCTGACCCTGGGCTGCGGCTCCTGGGGCGGTAACTCTATCTCGGAAAACGTCGGGCCGAAACATCTGATCAACAAGAAAACCGTGGCAAAGCGAGCTGAAAATATGCTGTGGCATAAACTTCCGAAATCCATCTATTTCCGCCGCGGCTCTCTGCCCATCGCGCTGGATGAAGTGATCACCGATGGCCATAAGCGCGCACTGATCGTCACCGACCGCTTCCTGTTCAACAACGGATACGCGGATCAGATCACTTCCGTGCTGAAAGCGGCGGTCGTCGAAACCGAAGTCTTCTTTGAAGTGGAAGCCGACCCGACGCTGACCATCGTGCGCAAAGGTGCAGAGCTGGCTAACTCCTTCAAGCCCGACGTCATCATAGCCCTGGGCGGCGGATCGCCGATGGATGCGGCGAAAATCATGTGGGTGATGTACGAGCATCCGGAAACCCACTTCGAAGAGCTGGCGCTGCGCTTTATGGATATCCGCAAGCGTATCTACACCTTCCCGAAAATGGGCGTCAAAGCCCGGATGGTGGCGATCACCACCACTTCCGGCACCGGATCGGAGGTCACGCCGTTTGCGGTGGTCACCGACGATGCCACCGGGCAGAAATATCCGCTGGCGGACTACGCACTGACCCCGGATATGGCGATTATCGACGCTAACCTGGTAATGGATATGCCGAAGTCCCTGTGCGCCTTCGGTGGTCTGGACGCAGTGACCCACGCGCTGGAAGCCTATGTTTCCGTGCTGGCCTCCGAATTCTCTGACGGTCAGGCGCTGCAGGCGCTGAAGCTGCTGAAAGCGTATCTGCCCGCTTCGTATCACGAGGGGTCGAAAAACCCGGTGGCCCGCGAGCGCGTCCATAATGCGGCAACCATCGCCGGGATCGCCTTTGCTAACGCCTTCCTCGGGGTGTGCCACTCCATGGCGCACAAGCTGGGCTCGCAGTTCCACATTCCGCACGGTCTGGCGAATGCGCTGATGATCTGCAACGTCATTCGTTATAACGCCAACGACAACCCGACCAAGCAGACGGCGTTCAGCCAGTACGACCGTCCGCAAGCCCGTCGTCGGTACGCAGAGATTGCCGATCATTTAGGCCTGAGCGCGCCGGGAGACCGCACTGCGGCGAAAATCGAAAAGCTGCTGGCGTGGCTGGAGAGCATCAAAGCCGAGCTGGGCATTCCAAAATCCATCCGCGAGGCGGGCGTGCAGGAAGCCGATTTCCTCGCCCACGTCGATAAGCTGTCCGAAGATGCCTTCGATGACCAGTGTACCGGCGCCAACCCGCGCTATCCGCTGATTTCTGAACTGAAACAGCTGCTGTTAGACAGCTACTACGGAAATAAATACGAGGAAAAATTACCGGCCGCTGCCGCAGAAAAGCCCAGCAAAGCGGAGGCCGTCGCGCAGAAATAATCAGTTAATCAACATTCAAAAGAGTGGCTGACCCGGCGGTAAGTGATTACCGCCGCTCAGAGCCAGATTTTTAGAGAAAGTCGAAAGATATCATCATGGAGAAAAATATGACTACTGTACCAAGACTGAAATATTTCGTTGATGGTCAATGGCGCGTTTCGCAGACTGAACGCTATATGGACGTCTATAACCCAAGTACCGGCGAAGTCATGGCTCAGGCCCCCTGCTGCACCGAGCAAGAAGTGCTGGATGCCGTTGCTGCGGCCCGCAAAGCCTTCCCGGCGTGGTCAGATACTCCGGCCATTAAACGCTCGCAAATTATGTTCCGTGTTCGCGAATTATTAATGCAGCATCAGGAACGCTTAACCGAGCTGGTGGCAAAAGAAAACGGTAAAGCCTGGGGCGATGCCCAGGGCGATGTATTAAAAGCAAAAGAAGGTACCGAGCTGGCCTGTTCTATTCCGACGCTGCTGGCGGGTGAAAACCTGATGGATGCTTCCGCCGGTATTGACACCAACCTGTACCGCGAACCGATTGGCGTGTTCGCCGGTATTGTGCCGTTTAACTTCCCCGCGATGATCCCGATGGGGTGGATGGCGCCATTATGCGTCGCTTCCGGTAATACGATGGTCATTAAAGCCGCCAGCATGACGCCAATGACCTGTATGGAAATCACCAAACTCTATCAGGAAGCGGGCGTGCCGGATGGCGTAATTAACGTCGTGACCTGTTCGCGTAATGAAGCCGATATTCTGCTGACCCATCCGGACGTTAACGGCGTCTCCTTCGTCGGATCCACCTCCGTGGGCCTGCACGTTTACTCCAAAGCCGCCGCCCATGGCAAACGCGTTCAGGCGCTGTGCGAAGCCAAAAACCACGCTCTGGTGCTGGCCGATGCGCCGATTAACCGTACCGCCGCAGGGATTATCAACGCCGCCTTCGGCTGCGCGGGTGAACGCTGCATGGCGCTGCCAGTCGTCGTGGTCCAGGAAGAGGTAGCCGATAAGCTGATTGCCGCCGTCGTCGAAAAAGCCAAACAGCTGAAAATCGGCCCCGGGTATCTGCATGATACCGATATGGGGCCGGTGATTTCTAAAGACCACAAACAGTCAGTCATCAACTGGATTAATAAAGGGATCGAAGAAGGCGCGAAGGTCGTGCTCGATGGTCGCGACATCAAAGTTCCAGGCCAGGAGAAAGGCTTCTACGTCGGGCCAACCGTGCTGGATCATGTGACCGAAGAGATGAGCGTCGGGACGCAGGAAATTTTCGGGCCGGTACTGTGCTTTAAACGGGTGAAAACCTTCGAAGAAGGTCTGCAATTAATGAACAATAACCCGTTCGCCAACGGCTCGGTTATTTTCACCCAAAGCGGCTACTACGCTCGCGAATTCCAGAAACGCACCCACGGCGGCATGGTGGGGATTAACGTCGGTATCCCGGTACCAGTTGGCGTATTCCCGTTCTCAGGCCATAAACAGTCGTTCTTCGGCGACCTGCACTGCCTGGGCAAAGACGGCGTGCGTTTCTATACCGAATCAAAATGCGTGACCTCGCGCTGGTTTGATGAAGAAGAAGCGAAACGTGAAAAAGTCGACTCCTGGGACGGTACGATTTAATCGGAAATATAAATATTATCCTAAATAATTCAAGTTGCCGGGAAGCCTGCAAACCAGTAGCTTGAAGTATGACGAGTATAGCTCCCTCCAGATATTGCTCCGGCAATATCTGGAGCATTAACAGGATTTTTTTACTCTGCACATGTCGCTGAATTTCAAATGACGAATGCACACTAAAAAAATCCTTAATATTAAATGGAGTTTCCTATGACCCAGGCCTTCTCAATTCCACGCAGTATTATTTATGGCGAAGATGCTTTAGAACATCTGTCGACGCTGAGCGGTAAAAAAGCCGCATTAGTCACCGGCGGAAGTTCAATGAAGCGTTTTGGTTTTCTGGATAAAGCCATCGGCGAACTAAATAAAGCTGGTATGGAATGCATTGTTATCGATAATGTCGAGCCCAACCCGTCCATTAAAACCGTCTGGCGCGGCGCAAAAGAGATGCTGGCGTTCGAACCGGACTGGATTGTGGCGATTGGCGGCGGTTCGGCGCTGGATGCCGCCAAGGTGATGTGGTGTTTCTATGAGCACCCAGAGTTGAAGTTTGAAGACATTATCCCCGTCGGCTCCATGCCGCCGCTGCGCAACAAAGCCCGGTTTGTGGCCATCCCCTCCACCAGCGGCAGCGCCTCTGAAATCACGGCATTCTCGGTGATTACCGATACGGCGAATCATATTAAATATCCCATTGTTGCCGCCGACCTGGTGCCGGATATCGCTATCCTCGACCCCACGATTCCTGCCAAAATGCCGCCGCACGTTACCGCTCATACCGGGATGGACGTCATGACCCATGCGCTCGAAGCTTATGTGTCCACTGCGGCCAACTCGTTTACCGATCCCTATGCCGTCGAGGCTATTCGTCTGGTGTTTGAGCATCTGGAAACCGCATACCGCTCACCTGATGATTTAAACGCGCGTATGCATATGCATAATGCCTCTGCGCTGGCGGGGATTGCCTTTACTAACGCATCATTAGGGTTAGTGCATTCGATGGCGCATAAAATAGGTGGCGAATTTGGTATTACCCATGGTCTGGCAAACGCAATTATGTTGCCTTATATCATCCAATATAATGCGAAGTTCACTAAAAAATATCGCCAGCTGGAAGAGGCCTTAGGAATAAATAATTTGATTGAGGCGCTCAATGAGCTGAATAAACGTCTGGGTATTCCGAAAACGTTAAGTCAATGTGATGAAGTTGAGATCAATGAAGTCACCTTCGTCAATGTACTCGACAGAATGAGCGGTAATGCCGTTGACGATCCGTGCACGTTAACTAACCCTAATTATCCTTCAGTTCAGGATGTGAAGGGGTTATATACCAAAGCATTTTACGGCGCATGATGTCCATCGCTCCCGTTTTTTAAGCTAAAAAATCGTTAAAGAAGGCCGCATGGGTAACCAGATCCCCTGCGGCCTTCTTGTTTCTGTAAGCATATAACATCCAACGCAAAACTAAAGCTGAATCGTTAAAGCTAAAATTGATTAAATTCACATATTTTTTAGTAACAACACATTATTGTTACCGATTAAAGCGATCAATTCCTCATTTACAAACATGAAATAGCGTGTTTTCTCACCAGGTGAGGCACTTCACATTTTCATCATCCACTTGCCACTAAATTCCCTACATCAGCAACACAATCGATTCAGCAAAAGGAATGAGAAATGAAAAAGACATTAGCTTTGACAGCAATTGCGATGCTTATATCTGCGCCAGCCGTGGCTAAAACGTGGGTGCTGACAAGCGCTGAAAGCGGCATGGATAAAGGAAACTGGCAGATAACCAGCGACCAGCTGAAGATTAAAGATCATCATTTCAGCATTGAGCAAAAAGTCCTTCACGGCGGTAAACAAGAAGGCAGCAAAATCCTTGTGATCCAGAGTAAAGACGGCCTGACTATCACTCTAAGCCCAACTCGCGGCATGAACTTGCTGAAAATCGAAGGATTCGGTTCACGAATGGGTTGGGATTCGCCGGTGAAAGAGGTGGTCAACCCGGCCTTTATTAACCTCGAAAGCCGCAACGGTCTGGGATGGCTGGAAGGTTTCAATGAGATGATGGTGCGCTGCGGCTACGAATGGACCGGTCACCCGGTGACTGCTGATGGGCAGATTTATACCCTGCATGGCAAAGTCGGTAATACGCCCGCCTCACAGGTGGAAGTTGAAGTGGCAGATACCGCGCCGTATGAAATCCGCATTCGCGGACTGGTGAAAGAGAGCACTTTCAAGAAAGCAGATTTGCAGACCATGACCGAGCTGCGCTATGTGCCCGGCAGCAACAGCTTCAGCCTGCATGATGTGTTAACCAACCATGCCGACTATCCGCATGACTATCAAATTATCTACCACAGCAACTTCGGTAAGCCGATCCTCGAAGAGGGCGCGCGTTTCCTGGCACCGATAGCCAGCATCAGTCCGTTCAATGATTATGCCAAAGCCGGTTTAAAAACGTGGCAAACCTACGCAGGCCCGACTAAAGATTTCGATGAAATGGTGTTTAATATGCAGCCGCTAGCGGACGAGAATCACCAGACACTCGCTGCAGTGGTCAATAAATCCGGAGATAAAGGGGCATCGATTCAGTTTGATACCCGCCAGCTGCCGGTGCTGACGCTGTGGAAAAATACCGATACCGAGAAACAGGGCTACGTCACCGGTATTGAGCCAGGCACCAGCTACGCCTATCCAGTGACCATTGAACGTGAACAAAAACGCGTTAAGCAGCTTCAGCCAGGGGCCAGCACCCAGTTTGACCTGACCTATACGCTGCTGCACAGCAGCGAGCAGGTGGCTGACGTTGAGAAGAAAATTGCGGCGATTCAGGGCGACACCAAAGTGGCAGAAAACGAAACGCCGATCGCGAAGGAGTAGCGCTGTTTCCCGGAGGCGGTGCTGTGCACCTCTCCGGACTACCGGTCCGCAGACGGTGATGCACCTGTAGCCACACTGCCCCCGGGGGCAGTGTGGCTACATTCCCGGAGGCGATGCTGCGCATCTGTCCGGGCTACAGAACTACAAAACCGTGACCACGCCAACCTGATCCATGACCACCTGACGCAAATCCTGCGCAAAGCGCTGATACTGCGCCTCATCAATCGGCTGCGGATAACTCAACACAATCAACTCATGATCGGCTATCCCTTGATGATAGGTCGGGTGGCTATGTGACCAGGTATTTGCGTAAAAGCCCATCTTTTCATAGAAGCGCAGGCGCTTGTGGGCTATCTCGCTGGTCAGCGGATCAATTTCCAGAATAGTTAGCGGTTCACGTTTGACGATTTCAGCCAATAGCTGCTTGCCGTAGCCGCGCGAACGCAGCGTATCGTCAATAGCCAGATGCTCAATATAGCTGTAATCGGCAAAACGCCAGCAGCCGCTCAGCCCGATAAACAACGCGTCGTCAAACCAGGCTTCCAGCACATAATTCTGATTGTGAAGCGCCTGCAGTTTAGCATCGGCTTCACGTTGTTCATGCCACGGAAACGCCCGACAGTACAACGCATCGAGCGCGGGAAAATAAGCGGAATTGGGGGAGGTCACTCTTTCAGAGATCAACATGACGGCACCTGGTCACAAAAGACAGCTGCCCTCACGTGGAGGGCAGCCAAACGAAGAGTATTGCTTACTCGGTCGCGGCGGCTTTTTGAGCCAGTTTATCCAGTAGCTTCTGATGGATACCGCCAAAACCGCCGTTACTCATCACCAGGATGTGATCACCCGGATGCGCCGTTTTGACAATCATATCCACCAGCGTATCAACATCAGCGCTCCAGTGAGCAGGCTGTATGCAGGCATCGGCAACTTCAGCTACCAGCCACGGAATATGCTGCGGCTGCAGCAGGAAGACTTCATCTGCACGCCCGAGAGACGGCGCCAGATCGTCTTTGCTAAGCCCCATCTTCATCGTGTTGGAACGTGGCTCAAGTACGGCAAGAATACGCGCAGTGCCGCCGACTTTGCCGCGTAATGCCTGCAGGGTCGCCAGAATCGCCGTCGGATGGTGGGCAAAGTCGTCATATACGGTAACACCGTTGGCTTCGCCGCGCAGCTCCAGACGACGACGGGCATTGATAAAGCTGCCCAACGCATTGGCCGCGTCAGCAGGCAGCACGCCCACATGACGGGCGGCGGCAATCGCCATCAGGCCGTTATGCATATTATGCTCTCCGACCAGCGCCCATTTCACTTCACCGACTTTCTCGCCGTCCAACCACACTTCCCATGAGGAAGCATCGGTGGTGAGTTTTTTCGCCTGCCAGTGGCCCTGCTCGCCGACCAGCTCCTGTTCGCTCCAGCAGCCCATCGCCATCGTCTGTTTTAGATTGATGTCATTTTCCGGCAGGATAATCTTGCCTTTGCCCGGCACGATTCGTACCAGGTGATGGAACTGTTTCTGAATCGCTTTCAGGTCGTCAAAAATATCCGCATGATCAA
This sequence comes from Klebsiella huaxiensis, assembly GCF_003261575.2. GTDB lineage: Bacteria > Pseudomonadota > Gammaproteobacteria > Enterobacterales > Enterobacteriaceae > Klebsiella > Klebsiella huaxiensis. The sequence continues at coordinate 5,441,477 of NZ_CP036175.1, forward strand.
ACTCAAGGTTGTTGAGAATCAGCGTGCGCGGGCAGTAATGAACAAACTTGGAGCGTTTATCAAAGAAAGCGCAGTCGTATTCATCGGCTTCAATCACGAAGAATGGGCTGTCGCCAAGTCGCGCGGAAACATCAAAGTTACCCGGTACGCCGCCGATGACAAATCCCGGCTTATAGCCGCAGACTTCGAGGATCCAGGTCGCCATTCCGGCAGTGGTGGTTTTTCCGTGCGTCCCGGCTACCGCCAGCACCCAGCGATCGCGCAGCACAAAATCATGCAGCCACTGCGGCCCGGACATGTACGGAATGTTGTTTTCCAGCACCGCTTCCACGCATGGATTACCGCGCGTCATCGCGTTACCGATGATCACCAGATCCGGTTGAGGATCCAGCTGGCTGGCATCATATCCTTGAATTAACTCAATTCCCTGGTTTTCCAGCAGGGTACTCATTGGCGGATAAACGTTCGCATCCGACCCCGTTACCTCATGACCGAGGGAACGTGCCAGCATCGCCAGCCCCCCCATAAACGTGCCACAGATTCCTAAAATATGAATGCGCATTCGTCATTTCCTTCTCTTATCTGAAGCACAGTTTACCGGGATGTGGGGGGGGAAAGAAATGCATTTCAGGCGAATCCGTATTTTGCTGGCGCGATTCACCTGTGCGAGATTTTTTTATTCTTTGTTAAGATTGTTGCGTTCGTTTTACTTCACATAAACATGCAGGGAACGGGTTATGAAAACGTTAGGTGAATTTATTGTCGAAAAGCAGCACGAATTCTCTCACGCGACTGGCGAGCTGACTTCGTTATTATCGGCAATAAAGTTAGGCGCCAAGATCATCCACCGCGATATCAACAAGGCCGGTCTGGTCGATATCCTGGGTGCCAGCGGTGCTGAAAACGTTCAGGGCGAGGTGCAGCAAAAACTCGACCTGTTTGCTAATGAAAAATTAAAAGCAGCACTGAAAGCACGCGATATTGTCGCCGGGATCGCCTCCGAAGAAGAAGATGAAATTGTCGTCTTTGAAGGATGTGAGCACGCTAAATACGTGGTGCTGATGGACCCTCTGGATGGATCCTCTAACATCGACGTTAACGTCTCCGTCGGAACGATTTTCTCTATCTACCGCCGCGTCACGCCGGTAGGTACACCTGTTACCGAAGAAGATTTTCTGCAACCGGGCAGCAAACAGGTCGCTGCAGGCTATGTGGTTTATGGTTCATCGACCATGTTGGTCTATACCACAGGCTGCGGCGTTCACGCCTTCACCTATGACCCGTCTCTTGGCGTCTTCTGCCTGTCCCAGGAGCGCATGCGCTTCCCGGAAAAGGGTAACACCTACTCCATCAACGAAGGTAACTACATCAAGTTCCCGATGGGTGTGAAGAAGTACATTAAATATTGCCAGGAAGAAGATATCGGAACCCAGCGCCCGTACACCTCGCGCTATATCGGCTCTCTGGTGGCGGATTTCCACCGCAACCTGCTCAAAGGCGGCATCTACCTCTACCCAAGCACCGCCAGCCACCCGGATGGTAAGCTACGTCTGCTGTACGAATGCAACCCGATGGCGTTCCTTGCGGAACAGGCGGGCGGCAAGGCCAGCGACGGTAAAGAGCGTATTCTGGATATCATCCCGGAAAGCCTGCACCAGCGCCGTTCCTTCTTCGTCGGCAACAACCATATGGTTGAAGACGTTGAGAACTTAATTAAAGAGTTCCCGGACGTGTAATCAGCTCGAAGATACCCCCTCTCCCCTGTGGGGAGAGGGTTAGCGCCAAATCACGCCACGCTATAGCGCTGAATCAACGTCTGCAACGTATTCTTCAGTACCGCGCTGCGCGCCTCCCCCAACTCACTTAGCACGCTCTCTTCAAAGCGCGCAGCCTCAGTGTTCAGCTCGCGCACCAGCCGACGCCCTTCCTCCGTCACCGTCACCCAACTCTGCCGCCGATCGCCGCTCTGGCTTTCACAGCGTTCAACCTGTTGCTGTTTCTCCAGCCGATGCAGCAGTCGGGTAATGGTCGGCTGCTTGCTCACCGTTTTTAACGCCAGCTCGCTGACGCTGGTCGGCCCATTGCCTTCCAGCACTGACAGCACGCGCCACTCCAGCACCGAGAAGCCTCGCGCCTCCACTACCGTGTGGAACTCCGATGACACCACCAGCCACGCTTGCCCCAGCAGCGCCGGTAAATAGCTGTTAATGAATGTCGGTGAACCTGACATCGGTACCTCCTGCGGTTAATAGCGCCCGGACAGCAGCGAACCAAAGCCCGGCACCCTGGTATCCAGGCGCAGACGGTTGAGCATCATCCAGGTGGTGGCGACAGACGACGAGATCACCGGCAGTCCCACGCGATCCTCGATCAGTTGGATAGAGGGCAGCGACGGCATCTGAACACAGGCCGAGGCGACAATCGCATCAACATTGGTATTGAGCTTTTTAGTCAGCTCAACCGGTGCCAGTGGATTTTGGCGGCCCACTTCGAGGTTATCCGGGATCTCCAGCGACAGGCTATCCACCACTTCGATCCCTTCATTTTCAATGTAGTCGCTCACCAGTTGCGTCAGCGGCTTCATATACGGCGTGAGGATCGATACCCGCTTCGCGCCAATCACCTGTAACCCTTCCACTAGCGCGCCCGCGCTGGTAATCACTGGCGACGGATGGCCGTTTTCCACGGTCCGCGCGTGCAGACGCTCTTCGGAAATGCGGTGGTAGCCTTTACCCATACTCATGATGGCCACCAGGCACGCGTAGCCCAGCACGTCCACAGCGGCGTCGGACAGTTCCAGCGCGCAGCGATCGCTGTCCGCATCCATCGCCGACAATTCCTCTTTCGACACCTTCTTCATGCGCATCCGGCTAGAGTGGAAGGTAAAATGCTCCGGGGCGATCGCCTCTCTGGCGCGTAAGATCGCCGGGATCTCCGTCTCCATGGTGGTGTTCGACGACGGTACAATCTGGCCAATACGGAAATGGCGTGAAGTCTGCATTAGTTTTGCTCCTGGAACGGCTCCGCCGCTTCATTCTGGCCGCTAAAATCCAGTGAACTCTCAACGGAGTCATGGAAGGTCGCCGCGTTCTGAGCGCGACGGTTGACCTGTAAATCAAAAATATCGAAACGGTTATAGTGGCCGGTGATGTCGTGCATCTGCCGCGGCTGAATACAGCGGTTGAGGTCAATCTCGGCGTAGACGATGCCCTCTTTATCAATCAGCGGTTCGCCCACTACGCGTCCGTCCGGGCCAATCACCCCGGAGAAGGCGCTATTCGGCCGCGCCAGCAATTCACGCGCTTCGGGATGGGTTTGCGCCATTGCCTCAACGATCTCTTCGCTAACGGTCGAACAAGCGATCACTGTAAACACCTTACCCTCAAAGCAGTGCGCCGAGGCGCGCAGGCGAATAGCCTCCGCCATGTCGTAATCCTTCGGCGCCACCGGCAGCGCGATATAGCTGGCCACGTGCACCAGCTCGCCCTGCGCCAGCAGCGAGAAGCGTGCCAGCGTGTTGGTGTTCTCGCCGCAGGCCAGCGCCCCCAGCGGGCCGATGCTGGTTTTGTGCACTCGCAGCGACGACGCGTCGCCGTTGGCCCACGTCAGTTTTTCCGCCCAGGTCGGCACCAGTTTGCGATGGCGGCCAATAATTTTGCCTTCGTCGTTGATGGTCACCAGCGTGTTATAGAGCGTGGCGATACTCTGCGGATGGCGCTCGTTGACGCCAATCACCACGTTCACCTTATGGCGCGCGGCAGCCTGGGCGATTTTACGAATCTCCGGCCCGGGAACTTCAATCGCGCTACGGCACAGCTTTTCAAACCACGGGCTGCCTTCCACCGGGTTCATCACCCAGCTCCAGTACGGATAACCGGCGATAAACACTTCCGGGAAGGCCACCAGCTTCGCGCCGTTGCTTGCCGCTTCGGCAATCAGGCGGCAGGCTTTATCAACGGTGGCGTCAGTGTCGAGAAACACCGGCGAGGCCTGTACGGCTGCGGCGGTAAATTTGGCTAATTCCAGCATCAATCGTTCTCCTCTTACACCGCCACAACCGGGTGGCGCAGCTTGCCGATAAACTCCACTTCGGCGTCAATCACATCGCCCGGCCAGACCCACTCCTGCGGGCTGCGGCCCGCGCCAACGCCTTCCGGCGTGCCGGTGGCGATAATGTCACCCGGCTCGAGGGTGATCCCTTTGCTGATGTCGGCAATCAGCGTTGGTACTTTGAACAGCATGTGGCGGGTGTTGGAGCTTTGTTTGGTGACGCCGTTCACGCGCAGGCTGAGGTTGAGATTGTGCGGATCCGGAATCTCATCAGCGGTGACAATACACGGCCCGAACGGCGCGTAGGTGTCCTGACCTTTTGAGTAAATCCACTGCCCGGCGCGGCGGCAGTCGCGGGCGCTCATGTCGATCATCAGGCTGTAGCCGAAGACATAGTTCATCGCCTGCGCTTCGCTAACGCGTTTGGCGCGCGAGCCGATAATCACCGCCAGCTCCACTTCCCAGTCCAACTGCTGGGTGATCTGCGCGTTGTGTTCAATGGCATCATCCGGGCCAATCACCGAGGTCGGCGGCTTGGAGAAAATCACCGGCTCTTTCGGCAGATCTTTGGAGGTGTCCAGCGTGCGGCTAGACTCCGCCACGTGCTCAACATAGTTCAGGCCGATGCCGAAGATGTTTTTGCGCGGACGCGGGATCGGCGCCAGCACTTTCACGTTGACCAGCGGCTGGGCACAGCCGACCGGCCAGTTACCCTCACAGGCGTTCAGCAGTTCCCTCCCTGCCTCCACCGCCGACGGACCAAGGTCAATGAAATCCAGCATGTTGTCCGGTAACGACTGGCTGCGGTACTGCGCCAGCCTGGCTAAATCCACCACATAATCCCCGACAATTGCGCCCAGACGGGACGCGGCGTTGACGTTGCTACGGTAGGTAATCAGGCGCATTATTTTTTCTCCTCAGACACTATTTTTTGCTGACCATCGTTGTCCAGCAGCGCGTCCTCGTAATAGAGGCTGAGCGACTGCATCACGGGCAAGTCGTTGAAACAGAACAGGCACGCATCATCGGTTTGCGACAGGTTGACGTGCTCATGGAAGGCCCAGGACGGCACGCAGAAAATATCGCGCTCCTGCCAGTCAAAGCGCTGCCCGTCGATAATCGAGTAGCCTTTACCCTTCGCCACCTGGTACATGAAGCTGCCGGTATGGCGGTGTGCCTTGCCGACAAATCCGGGCCGCAGGCGCTGCATACTGGCGCCGATGGTCGGCATCACATGGCCACCGGTCACCGGGTTGGTGTAGTGCATCAGCACATCGTCAAACGGCGAGCCGTCGCTGACCTTCGCCGCGCGGCACAACGCTTCATAGGTCGGCTGCCACTGGTACTTAAACAGCGGCGAATAGGGTTTATCCCAACCGACGTTGTGCGGGCGCAGCGCGGCGGCGGCCCACAGCGCCACGCGGTCATCAACCGGCGCGGTGACCTGCTGATGCATATCCGGGTGTACCTTGTAGAACCCGGCCTCCATCGCGTTGACCAGCGGAATATCCAGCCCGTCCTGCCAGATGCAGGGCAAACCATCCGCTTCCACGCCGTGTTCATGCCAGGTGCCGTTCGGCGTCAGCACAAAGTCGTTGGCCTCTAGCGGCATCTTGTGACCGTCGACGATGGTGTAAGCCCCACGCCCTTCCATAATGAAGCGCAGCGCCGATGAAGAGTGCGCGTGCGCCGAGGCGGCTTCGCCGGGGTGCATCACCTGAAGCCCGGAGTACAGCCAGCCCACCGCCGCCGCCACGTCCTGGCGGCCCGGATTATTGAGGTAAATCACCCGCCGTCCGGCTTTCTCCGGAGTGACCAGTTCCACCGAACGCAGCACGTGCTCGCGCAGATCCTGATAGCGCCACAGCACCGGCACGGAAGACGATTTCGGCTGCCATGGTTCGATTTTGTTCGCCACCGTCCATAGCGCGCCGGTTTTCAGCTCCGAGAGCTGCTGGTAGTAGGCCACCAGCTCCGGGGTATCTTCTACGTCCGCGCGACCGGCGGTGCTTTCACGAAAGTCGTCATATTTCATGCTGATTTCTCCTGTGGATGTAACGCACGCTGCAACAAATCGCGGCCATAGTGATAGGCCGGATGCCAGGCCACCTGACTCCAACCATAGCGGGCGCATTCGCGCTGTAACCAGTTAGCATCCGCCAGCGCAGGGCGGCCAATGGCGCACAGATCGGCACGCCCGGAAGCGATAATGCTGTTCACCTGATCCGCATCGCTAATCGCGCCCACCGCCATGGTGGCAACACCGCCTTCATTGCGCAGACGGTCGGCCATCGGCGTCTGGAACATACGGCCATACACCGGTTTTTGATCGACAGAAACTTCGCCGGAGGAGCAGGTGATCATGTCCACGCCCGCTTCGCGCAAACGGCGGGCTATCTCTACCGCCTCGTCCACCGTAGTCCCCCCTTCCACCCAGTCGGTCGCGGAGATACGCACCGAAATAGGTAAATGCTGCGGCCACACTTCCCGTACCGCGCGGAACACCGCCAGAGGGAAGCGCAGACGGTTTTCCAGCGAACCGCCATATTCATCCTGGCGCTGGTTGGTTAACGGCGAGATAAAGCTCGACAGCAGCACGCCGTGCGCCGCCTGAATTTCCAGCCAGTCAAACCCGGCTTTAGCCGCGCGACGCGTCGCCGCGACAAACTCGGCAATCACCGCATCAAGCTGTTCAGCCGTCACTTCCTCCGGCACCTGAGACACGCCAGGACGGTACGGCAGCGGCGAGGCGGAAATTAGCGGCCAGTTGCCCTGCGCCAACGGGTGATCCGGCTTCTCATCCCCACGCTGGGTGGAACCGCGACGCCCTGCGTGCCCCAGCTGTACACCAATGCTGGCACCGCTATTTTGATGGACAAAATCGGTCACCTGCCGCCAGGCAAGCACCTGCTCGTCGTTCCACAGCCCCGGACAACCGGGAGTGATGCGCCCCTGCGGCGACACGGCGGTCATTTCGGTCATGACCAGCCCCGCCCCGCCGACGGCGCGGCTGCCCAGATGCATCAGGTGAAACATGCCCGGCACGCCCTCTTTCGCCTGGTAGAGCAACACCGGCGAAATCACGGTGCGGTTTTTCAGCGTCACGCCGCGTACCTGATATGGCGTGAGGATCGGCGGCACGCCCGGCGCTTTCGCCAGCCACTGCTCGTATTGATTTAACCACTGCGGATCGCGCAGGCGCAGGTTCTCGTGAGAGATACGCTGGGAGCGGGTCAGCAGCGAGTAGGCAAACTGCTGCGGGGGAAAATTTTCGTAGCGGGCGACATTCTCGAACCACTCGGTGGAGTTGCGCGCCGCGTTCTGAATTTTCAGCACCTCGACGCTGCGCACCGCCTGATAGTGGTCGAGGCCGCGATGCAGGTCGCCACTGGTGTGCTGTAAGCTGTTAGCCAGTTCGATAGCATCTTCCAGCGCTAACTTTGTGCCGGAACCAATCGAGAAGTGGGCGGTGTGAGCGGCATCGCCCATCAGCACCAGCGGTACTGGCTTCTTCTGATGTTCAATCCAGTGCACCCAGTTCTCGCAAATCACCCGCGGGAAGCGGATCCAGATTGCCGCGCCGCGCAGGTGGGCCGCGTTGGACATCAGCGGCTGGCCGTCCAGCCACGGGGCGAATAGCTTCTCGCAGTAAGCGATGCCCTCTTCCTGGCTCATCTCATCCAACCCGGCTGCTTTCCACGTCTCTTCGGTGGTTTCGATAATAAAGGTCGATAACCCCGGCTCGAACTGGTAGGCATGTACCTGGAACCAGCCGTGCGGCGATTCGGCGAATAAAAAGGTAAAGGCTTCAAATACTTTGCGCGTGCCCAGCCAGACAAAACGACACTGACGGTTGTCGATATCCGGCTGAAACACCGACGGGTAGCGGGTACGAATGCGGCTGTTAATACCGTCGGAGGCGATCACCAGATCCGCCTGATAACGTTCAATCTGCGTCTGCTCGTCCTCCACCAGGGTGTCGAACACCAGTTCAACGCCGAGCGACTGACAGCGCTCCTGCAAAATGTTGAGCAGCTTTTTACGGCCAATGCCGATAAAGCCGTGACCGCCGCTGCGGTTTACCGAATCCTTAAAGTGAATTTCGATATCGTCCCAGCGGTTGAACTGCCGGGCAATCTGCTCGGCGCTCACCGGGTCGGCCTGGCGCAAATTTTCCAGCGTAGCGTCGGAGAAGACCACGCCCCAACCGAAAGTGTCGTACGGGCGGTTACGCTCCACCACCACGATGTTGTTGGCCGGGTTTTGCAGCTTCATCAGTAGGGCAAAGTAAAGCCCCGCCGGACCGCCGCCGATACACACAATGTTCATAGACTCTCTCCTGATGATTGCAACGCGGCCAGCAGCTCAGCCGGGATATCGATAGAACGATGGGTTTCAAGGGAGGTCGTCACCAGCGTCTGGGTGACCTGCATGCGCTGCTCGCCTTCAAGGCTGGTACAGTTCAGCGCCAGCTTCAGCGAGCGCGAACCAATGTGAATCACTTCCAACTGGAGAATGACGTCGTCGCCCATACGACTGACGGCTTTAAAATCTGCGTCCAGGTGCACCGTCGGCATGCCGAAGCGGCGCTCGCCGATAAAACCGGCAAAACCATACGGCAGCAGCGAATCAACCCATGCTTCCAGCAGGTTGTTGAACATCACGAAATATTGCGGATAGAAAACAATCCCCGCCGGATCGCACTCGGCAAAACGAATGCGGTGCGGCTGGGTAAAGGTTGTAGCACTCATAAAAGCTCCTTAGTTCAGCGCCAGGCGCACCTGGCACTCGCGCAATTTATCGCCATGTTCATCCGCCAGCGCCGCATCGCGCAGCTCGCGCAAAGTGGCGGGCGGCAGACGACAATCGTGGCGTTCCACAATGCCGATTAACGTCTGGTAATTACGTAACCCGCGGGCGTGGGTGTCGCCATAACCTTTCACCAGCCGCTGACACTGCACAATCTCCAGCGCCAGCGCCGGGTTGAACGCCGCCGCGCGGATAACGTATTGCAGCCATTCATCAATACGCGCCGTTTCCAGTTGGTAGCGCAGGGTCAGGCGACGCCCGCGACGCCAGTGCGCCAGCGTCCACAGCAGCAGGTAGCCACGCAGCGAGCTGGTGGTTACCACGCGTCCTTTGCGTGTGGCATTACTCAACAGGCGCTGACAAAAGCCCGGCTGTTGCAGCCAGCGCCCCAGCCCGGTGGGCAGGGTTTCGCAGATCTCCTCCAGCCGTGGGTGCATGTATTCGTTGATACTCAGATGCTGGTTATCCTGCAGTTTCACGTCGCTGCGGATACGCTCAAAGCGGCTGCCGCGAATCTTCAGATCCGCCACGCGAATGGTGTCTTCCCACGACATCCAGATAGCCAGATGTCGTGCAGCTTCACGCAGCAGCAGCTCATCGTTACCGCCGGGCTGTGCGGCGAGCGCGGCCAGACGATCGAGATAGTTCGCCGCCCAGGCCACATCCTGGTAATCCAACAGGCGGCGCACGCCTTCAATGGCAGTCGGCTGTGCGCTTTCCGGCAGTTCCTGATGGATGCGCGTCAGCAACGCCGCCACTTTCGCATTGGAAGGCAGGGGCGCCTGAGTAGTAACCACTGCCGGTTCCGCCTCTTCCAGACGGGTGTTCATCACCCCTTGGGCGAAGGCGACAAGGCTGGTTTTCACCCCTACGCCGCCGCGGGTAATGGTTTCTTCAAACTGCTGCTGGTTAAACGGCAGCACGCCGGAACCGCACAGCGCGCCAAAGAGTACGGCGCTAATTACGCTGCGGCTCTCTTCCGCCGTTTTCGCCATGTCGAAGCGGATAAATTTGCGCGCGGCGCTGCTGGCGTGGTCGATCAACGTGGTGTTATTCACACGACCGTCGCCCATCGCCGTTTTTTCACCAATGGAGTAAACGCGGTGGGTGGAGGCTATAAGCGTAGTGCGCTGCTGCGTCACTAACCCGCGCTGCACCGCGCGCCCGGCCTCCATCAGCTCGGAGGCCAGCACCACGTCTACGTCGCCCGGCATCGGCATCAACGCCAGCACCGGCGGTTTATCCAGCTCGTGCAGACCCGGAAACAGCTCGACGTAATAGATGGTGGAGCCGGTACGTTGCGCCACGCCCGGTACCGAGGTGGTCTGGGCGAAATAGCCGTTCTCTTCGCCCAGGTTGACAATCCAGTCGGCGAGCACGCCGCCCCCTTCCCCGCCCATCGCCAGAATGGCGATTTTGATGGGTTGTACTTTCGGCATCTGAGTGCTCCTTACAGGCTAACGCGGGCCAGGCGACGGGCGTTCCGGCGCTGTAACCAGTTGATTAATGGACGACGAATCGCCTCTCTCCAGCGTTCACTGCGCCCCGGATGGGTGACGATGCGCGCCCGATAAAACGAGGGGCACAACACGGCGGCATGCGACACTTCGCCGCACAGGCCGCAGCCGACGCAGCTGTTGATCACCGTTGCGACCGGGTCGGTACGCAGTGGATCCGGGTTCGGTTTAATCGACAGCGACGGACAGCCGGAAAGACGAATGCAAGAGTGGTCGCCGGTACAGGTGTCGCTATCCACGCCGAAGCGCTCCGCCACCACGCGTTTACCGCTCTCCAGCGCTTTACGCACCTGCTGCTTTTCACGGCGCTGGCGGTTGAGCATGCATTCGCTCTGGGCAATCAGCACCTTCGGACCCGGCGTTTTGCTGGTTAAGGCGTCGCGCAGAGTAGCGGTCATGGTTTTCAGGTCATAGGTGCGACGCACCGTTTTCACCCATTTCACGCCGACGCCCTTCACCGCCTGCTCAATAGCGTGGCCGGTACTGCGGGTGGCGTTTTGCGCGGTGGACGACAGAATGTCCTGGCCGCCAGTGGCCGAGGTGTAGCTGTTGTCGACCACAATGGTCAGGTTGTTGCTCTGGTTAAATACGCTGTTGGCGATGCCGCTGGTCAGACCGTTATGCCAGAAACCGCCGTCGCCCATCACCGAGATGGCGCGCTTGCCGTCTTTGCTATTGAGCGCCGCCGCTCCCGCGCCGCCCAGACCGTAGCCCATGGTGGTATTACCGAGATTAAACGGCGGCAGAATCGAGAACAGATGGCAGCCGATGTCGGCGCTGATGTGGTGCGGGCCAAGCTCGCGCTCAATCAGCTTCATGGCGGTAAAAATCGGCCGCTCCGGGCAGCCGGTACAAAACCCCGGCGGGCGAGCGTGAATCGCATCAGCCAGCGCAGGCGGCGCGGCGTTGACGACATCCGGCATCACGTTGGCCAGCGGAATGCGCACCTGGCGCGCGGCAGCCAGGGCATCCGGCGCCAGACGATCGTAACGTTCGAAGAAGGCGCGCAGCCCCGCCAGCACGGTGGCGGTGTTGTACTCGCCAGCAAGCGGTAACAGGTCTTTGCCGTGCAGTTTGGTACTCAGCCCCTTCTGGCGCAGGATGTTAGCAATATTCTGCTCAACGAAGTTCGGCTGCCCCTCTTCCAGCACCAGCACCGCGCGCTTGTTGCGGCAGAACTCGTCCAACTCTTCGTCCACCAGCGGGTAGGCGACGTTCATCACGTACAGCGGGATTTTGCTGTTGCCAAACACGTCGGCCAGATCCAGCTGGTTAAGGGCGCGAATCAACGTGTTGTAGTTGCCGCCCTGCAGCACGATGCCAATATCGTCGACGTCGGAGGAGAAGAACTCGTTCAGGCGACGTTCACGAATGAAGCGCAGCGCCGCAGGCCAGCGCTGATGAACCTTCTCTTTTTCATGCAGGAAGCTGGCAGGCGGCAGCACGATGCGGCTGATGTCGCGCTGGGGATTTTCCAGCGCCTGTTTCACCGTAAACGCCGGAGCGCGGTTTTCCGAGGTGACAAACTGACCGTGAACGTGACAGGAACGGATGCGCATTTGCAGCATCACCGGGGTGTTGCTGGCCTCGGACAGTTCAAAGCCATCCTTCACCGCCTGCACGATACACGGCAGGTTCGGGCGCGGGTCGAGCAGCCACATTTGTGATTTCATGGCGAAAGCATGGCTGCGCTCCTGCATGATTGATGAACCTTCGCCGTAGTCTTCGCCGACGATAATCAACGCTCCGCCCAGCACGCCGCCGGAGGAGAGGTTGGCCAGCGCGTCGGAAGCCACGTTGGTGCCAACCGTCGCCTTGAAGGTCACCGCGCCGCGCAGCGGGTAGTTGACCGACGCCGCCAGCGTCGCCGCCGCGGTAGCTTCGCTGGCGCTGTTTTCAAAGCGAATGCCATACTCGTCGAGGATCGGCTGGGCATCGGCCAGCACGTCCATCAAGTGGGAAATAGGCGCGCCCTGATAGCCGGCCACGTAGGAGACGCCGGATTCCAGCAGCGCTTTAGTGACGGCCAGAATACCTTCGCCGCTAAATACAGAACCTGCCGGTAAAGTCAGTTTCTTTACCTCTTCAACAAACGAACGTTCAGCCATCACAACCTCACTTTCATTTCAATTTGGTCTGATTAACTTGTAAGCAACGTGCGAAGGAGGGGCAATCCATGATTTGTCATGGAATTGTCATTTGTGCGGAAGATGGATAGCGATTGCAGAACGGGGATAAAAATGGGGGGATTGGTACGCATCCCCTCACCCTGGCCCTCTCCCAAAAGGGGCGAAGGAACCGTTGGGTGCTGGATTGAGGTGTGCTGAACATGAATATCTCAGCTCGGTGCGCCCCTCTCCTTTTTAAGAGAGAGTTAACGCACCGTAATTTAAAAGATTATCGTTCTTCTGATTTCCGGCATCCTACCGCTTCGGTAGCAACATCACCGTCAGCGCCGCGACCAGCGACACCAGCGCAAACGCGCCAAAGTTCCACGACAGAGATAGCCCACTGCTGGCTATCCACGCGCCAAACAGTGGCCCGCTCATCGCGCCGATACGCGCAAAGCTCAGCGCCCAACCGGTGGCCGCCGCGCGGCTGTTGCCTGGATACCAGGTCGCCAGATAGCCGGTCAAGATAAGCGATGCAGAAATACTGCCGACACCTGCCAGCGCGGTCAGCAGAATATTGACCGGCAGCGAGTGCGGGAACATCAGCGCGCAGATGCCCGCGCCGCCCACGAGGTAAGAAAGCGCCACCGCTCGTTTCGCGCCGATACGATCGGCAATGCGCCCGAGGAACAAGCCGCCCACCGCCGAGGCGAGGCTAAACACCACCAAAAACAGCAGGCTTGGCCCCAGCGCATAGCCGCTTTTGCGCATGATGCTCGGCAGCCAGGTGTTGAGACCATAGACCAGCAACATGCCGCAGAATAAGGCGACCCAGAAGCAGGCCGTGGCGCGCAGATAGTCACCCGAGAACAGCAGGCTGCCAGTTTTACGCCAGCCCTCCTGCTGCGGACGCGGCGTTTCCGCTTGCGGCAGCGGAACGCCGAGACGCGATGACAGCTCACGCGCCTCAATCATTCGCCCACGGCTGACCAGATACTCTAGCGACTCCGGCAGCAGGCGCGACATCGGCCACAGCACCAGCAGCGGCAGGGCGCCCACGCCAATCACGCTGCGCCAGCCGAAGTGGGGAATCAGCCACATCGCCACCAGCGCCGAGCACAGAATGCCCAGCGAGTAGCCAGAATACATAATCCCGTAGTTGTAGCTGCGCCGCTCCGGCGGCGAATATTCTACGGTTAGCGCCGCCGCCACAGGAATCACCCCGCCCAGCCCCAGCCCTCCAACAAAACGCGCCACGCCGAACAGCAGCGGCGTCGGCGCCCAGGTGGTGGCTATCATCGAAAGCGAAAACAGCCCGACGCACAGCAGCAGCATCCGCCGCCGCCCGATGCGTTCGCTCAGTGAACCGGCAGCGAATGCGCCGAAGAACATTCCCACCAGCGCGTAGCTACTGAGCGCCCCCAGCTCCAGCGGCGTCAGCCCCCAGCCAGCGTCTTCCGCCATACTGGAAAGCACCGCCCCCATCACGCCAACGTCATAGCCTTCAAATAAAATACTCAACCAGCACACCAGTAATACCCGGCGGGTCACGGCGTACGGACGCACCGCACTCTTTGTCATCGCAATGGTCATGGCAAACTCCGGTTAGTGGACACACCATCAGCGATAAGAAAAGTGGCGCAAAGGATCAATCCTCCCTCCATCTGCCAGCAGTTATATCTGCACAAGCCGGATAATCACCGCGCAAAATGGCATTTCGCCGCCCGCAGCGATAACAAAATCTGCGCGATCCATCTCTCGTTATCGGAATTTGCTCTGACATAACTTCTGAATTCCAGTTAACGTGTATGCGTTAGCAAGTTGTTAATGGAATGTTGATTAAAGCAACGCGTTCGCGTATGACGGCCAGCAATCAACAACAGGCAGGACGTTTCACCTTTACGTCGTCTCCACGAGGAGTCTGTTATGTTGATCAACGATATCGTCTCACCGCGTCTGTCCGCCGCGCTTAGTCATCTCAATTCGTCCGCCAACCTGCTGTTTACCTCCGCCACGCTGGAGCAAGCAGGTGCCGTCGTAGGACGGATCTTCAAACCTTGCCAGGTGGATCTGGTCGATCGCGGCGCACGCGCCGACGTGCGGATGCACCACATTCCGATGGGTGAAATCTCACTTAACCGCCTGCGCTACAGCTCACGGGTGGATATCGCGCCGTGCCTGATGAAGGATTTTTTTCTGGTGCAGATGCCGCTGCACGGTAGCGCCACAGTGGTGAGCGAAGGTCAGGAGATCCTATCCGGTCCGCAGCTGGCCACGGTGATTAACCCGGAAGACGTCACCCGCATGCGCTGGGAGCCGGGCAACGATCAGTTTCTGCTGCGCATCTCCCGCTCGCTGCTGGAGAACATGTTGGTCGGCCAGCTTGGCCAGCCGCTGAACGAACCGCTACGCTTCGAGACCGCGTTCCGCTGGCAGGAGAACCCGGCGTGGTGTGCGCTCATTGGTTATCTGCTGGAGTGCGCCAGCCAGGGGCTGGACCTGGAAAAACACCGTCTGATTCGCCAGCAGATGGAGCAACTGGTGGCCACCACGTTGCTCAATAGCCACCAGCATAACTATCGCCAACCCGCTGACAGCAAGCGTTCCAGCATTCGCCCGGCCCACGTCCGCCGCGTGCAAGAGTACATTCACGCCCACGCGCACGAAACGCTGAGCGCGGAAGCACTGGCGGGGATTGGCGGCGTTAGCCTGCGCGGACTGTATGCGGGGTTTAAAAACTTTCTTGGCGTCAGCCCGATGCAATATCTGCGGGATACCCGTATGGAGCGGGTGCGCGCCGAGCTGCTTTCCGGCGAGGTAAACAACGTGACAGGCGCTGCGCTGCGCTGGGGATTTGCCCATATGGGGCGCTTTAGCGCCGAGTACAGAGCACGCTTTGGTGAGACGCCCAGTCAGAGCATGCGTAAGCGCTGACCGGCAATACACGTCGTACTTCAAGTTGCAGATGCGTTTTGTCCTGCAACTCGAATTACTTAGTGTATTTGTGTTGAAGTTATTCGCTAACCAGCGCCAGTACGCGTAACGGGCTACCGGAACCCTGCTCAATTTTGAGCGGGGCCGCGATAATCACCGCACCGCGCGTCGGTAATTGATCGAGGTTGGTCAGGCATTGCAGGCCATATTTATTAGCGCCGTGCATCAGGGTATGGCAGGGATAGGGCACCGGCCAGGCGTAGGATTGCCCGGCATCGGTGTTAATAGTTTCCACGCCAAAGCCACGTACGTTGCGCGCTTCAATCAGCCATTCGACGGTTGCCTGCGCTGGGCCTGGCGTGTGGGCGCCGTCGTCGCGCATATTGAGAAACGCCCCAGCGTCGTCGGCCTTTTTCGACCAGTCAGTACGGAACAGCACCCAGGCGCCTTCCGGGATCTTACCGTGCTGTTTTTCCCAGCTTTCCAGGTAATCTACCGACAAGATCCAGTCCGGATTTTCCGCTACTTCGCGGCTGGCATCCACCACCACCGCCGGGCCGATGAACGCCGCAGGGTTGATGGTATCAACGGTATTTTCATGATGCTCACGACCGCTCACCCAGTGCGCCGGCGCATCAAAGTGAGTGCCGGTGTGTTCGCTACAGGTAAAGTTGTTCCAGTACCAACCGGGGCCATTTTCATCGTAGTGGGAAATGGTCTCTTTTTTAAAGCCCCAGGCCTGGCCGAACTGTGGCGGCAGCTGCAGCGTCGGGAAGCGTTCGCTCAGCGTTTGTGTTAAATCGACAATCCGGATCGCGCCCTGAGCGATCCCCTCAGAAAATTCAGTCAGCAATGCTTTGTTCATACGCGGTCACCTGTTTGGGAAATTGAAATTAACAAACAAGTAACATTGTAAGCAGGCCCGGCAAATGCTCTATCCATTTCCTGAAGCTGTTATCCAGAAAGTGAAAAAACTTCTATACCCGTCATACTTCAAGTTGCAGATGCGTTGGCTGCGCTCACTTACCCCAGTCACTTACTGGAGTAAGCTCCCGGGGATGTAATGAGGGACATCCTTGTTCCTCACCAGAGGCAACCTTCGGTTGTTCAAATTCGTTCCGGACGAATTTGTCACTCCCTTGCCGCCTTCCTGCAACTCGAATTATTTAGGGTATATACCCTAAATAATTACATTCCTGGGAACTGGCTCTTAAAATTGCCCAGTAGCGTATAGAGCTGATCTTTTTCTTTCATCGGCAGAGCGGCCATCAGTTCGTTCAGCCAGCCCTGGTGCGCCGCCGCCATCAGATCAAACTGCTGTTTGCCGGACGCGGTCAGTTTGATCCGACACGAGCGACGATCGTTGGGATCGTACACCCGCACCGCCATGCCCTCTTTTTCCAGACTATCGGCAAGCCCTGTAATGTTGCCGCCCGTCACCAGCATCAGTCGCGACAGTTCGCCCATCTTGATGCCGTCCGGGAAGCGATCTAGTTGCGCCAGCATATCAAAGCGCGGCAGCGTGCTGCCAAACTGCTCACGCATCCGCTGACGAAGTTCAGTTTCAATGATGTTGACGCACGATAACAGCCGCAGCCACAGTTTGACATCGCGCGAGCCGCCTTCAGGTGAAATAGCGGATGCATTTGATTTCATTAATTATTTACCTCTGTTTCTCATGACTTCCCAGCCTAATCATCACATTTTATTATGTGATTGCTCTCACAGGTGGGTGATTATTAAGCAATCGATATTGTTTAAGTATAAAATATTCATGTATAAAATATATACCCATTGCTTAGTTGTGTTAAGTCATCACCTACTTCCGAAAGGAG
Organism: Klebsiella huaxiensis; assembly: GCF_003261575.2. Lineage (GTDB taxonomy): Bacteria > Pseudomonadota > Gammaproteobacteria > Enterobacterales > Enterobacteriaceae > Klebsiella > Klebsiella huaxiensis. Next base: position 5,458,733 of record NZ_CP036175.1, read on the forward strand.
CCACCTCATGGCAAACACTAAAGTAAACCGGATCCTGAATAACAATAAGTTTAAATTGGGTTTCTTTGCAGCGAACTGCTCCGGCGGTATGGCTGTCACCAAAATTGAAGATCGCTGGAACAACTCCTGGGAAAACAACCTGAAAATGGCGCAGCTCGCCGATGAAGCCGGGATCGAGTTTCTGCTGCCGATCGCCCGCTGGATCGGCTACGGTGGCGAAACCAACTTCCACGGCAACGTGCTGGAGACCGTCACCTGGGCCTCCGCGCTGCTTGCGGCAACTCGCCATATCAGCGTCTTTTCTACCGTTCATACCTCTTTTAACCATCCGGTGGTGGTGGCAAAACAGCTGGCGACGATGGATCACATCGGCCAGGGTCGCGCGGGGCTGAACGTGGTTTGCGGCTGGAACCGCCCGGAATATGAAGCGCTGGGCGGCGACCTCGCCTACGATCACGAAAGCCGCTACGCCTACGGCCAGGAGTGGTTTGAGGTGATCCGTAAACTGTGGCGCGAAGAGAAAGCCTTCAACTGGGACGGCAATTTCTTCAAGCTGAAAGACACCTACGGTCTGCCGTTACCGCTGCAACAAGACATCCCGATTTTTAACGCCGCCGGTTCCGGCGAAGGGCGCGATTTCGCCATTCGCAACGCCGATTTCCTGTTCACCTCCGCCATCACCCTGGAGCGCTCCGCAAAAGAGATTGTCGAGTTGAAGCAGAAGGCCCTCGATGCCGCACGCCAGAAAGCGCTCAATATTCTGACCTTCTCCTACGTCGTCTGCCGCCCAACCCGCGCGGAAGCCGAGGAGTATCACCACTACTATTCCCAGCAGAACGCCGACTGGGCAGCGGTGGATAACATTATTCGTCTGATGTTCGAGAACGCCGAATCGTTCCCGAAAGATCAGCTCAAACTGATTCGCGACCGCTTCTCTGCCGGCCACGGCGGCTTCCCGCTGGTCGGGACGCCGGACGATGTCGCCGACGGCCTGGAGCAGCTGTATCGTACCGGTTTCTCCGGCACCACGCTGTCGTTCACCGACTATGTCAGCGAGTTCCCCTATTTCCGCGACGAAGTGCTGCCGCGCCTGGAAGCCCGTGGCCTGCGTGAGCCGTTCCGTCCGTATGATTCCGCCGCAGGAGAAGCCGCATGAGTTCTCTGTCCGCTGATGAGTTCAAACTGGGCATGCGTCAACTGACGCTGCCGGTGGCGGTGATTACCGTCCATTCCGACGAGCAGCGTAACGGCTTAACCGCCTCGTCGTTCTGCTCGGTGAGCGTCGATCCACCGCGCGTGTTGCTCTGCGTTGGCAAAAGCGCCAGCGCCCATCGCCAGCTGAACGTTGGCGAGGGGATTGGCATCAACGTGCTGGCCAGTGAACAGCTCGACCACGCCATGCGTTTCGCCAGTAAAGCGTTTCATGGCGAGCAGCGCTTCAGCCAGGGAAAGTGGTATCCGCTGAAGTCGGGCGCGCCAATGCTGGAAGGCACCGCAGTGAGCTTCGACTGCGTGGTGGATCAGATCATTGATGACACCACCCACAGCATCGTTACCGCCACGGTCGTCGCCGTTGAGCGGAACGACCGCGATTGTCTGCTCTATCGCAACGGTGCGCCAGTGCAGACCCGTCGTATCGCCTAATTCCGTTCCTGATAAGCCTAGTCGATGTATTCCAGAAACGATTATTTTATACCCTAATGGATTTCGAGTTGCAGGAAGGCGGGTCAATTCCGATGTGTCGACTTGGTCTCCCCCTGCAACTGGAAAGACGGTAGGTCGTTAAAAGGTAGAATATCATGTCCGTATCGTTTACCAGGCTCTCTCGCAGAGTCGGGGGGCTTCTTGCGCTCATTTTACTGGCCCATGCTCCGGCAGAAGCCGCTACACCGTCGGTGGCGGAGCCTGCTGGCATCAACCTCGGCCTGACCAGCTTTTTTGACGGCTTCCCGGCGGCCGCGCCGGGACAGCTGTCCTATCTGGGCTATTATCGCTATACCCATGCGAATGCGATTAAAGACAGCGCCGGGAATAAAATAGATGCCTTTGGCAAAAGCAATGTGGATACCTGGCTAACCAGCCACCAATTTCTCTATACCTTTGCACACTCCCCGTTTGAGAATGCCTCGCTGGGTTTAGACCTGATTATTCCGATCGTCGGCTTTCATACCGATTTCGGCGATGCTCCGGCAAAATTGCAGGCCAATGACGCTGGGTTTGGCGATATTTTTATCGGCACCTATCTGCAAATTAACCCGGTGATGGATGCGCAGGGCACGCCGCTGTTTGCCCAGCGTTTTGAAATCGGCTTCAACGTACCCACCGGAAAATATGACGCGAAGCAGGACATTAATCCGGGGGCGAACCAGTGGTCGTTTACGCCAACCTGGGCCGCCACCTGGCTCTTTGCCCCGCGCTCCTCGTTAAACTGGCGTTTACAGTATCTGGTGAACTTCAATAATACCAACCCGGCCAGCAGCGCCCCGCTGGACTGGAAAGGCGAAAGCGTACAACGCACCCGCGCCGGTCAGCTGGCCTGGCTCAACTTTGCTGCCGAATATGAAGTGGCTCCCAAGTGGCATCTGGGTATTAACGGCTATTATCTGAAGCAAATTTCCGACGATAAAGTGAATGGCGATGACCTACCAAACTCCCGCGAGCAGGTATTAGGCATTGGCCCCGGGCTGATGTGGAATCATTCGGCCAATAACACCCTGACGCTAAACTTCTACACCGAAACGGCGGTAGAAAACCGGCTCAGAAACAGCGCGATCGTGAACCTATTTTATATTCATGGGTTTTAAAAAAGCCGGTGCCTGATGGCGTTTTGCTCATCAGGCCCGGTCACTTCACCACTTATCGGTCGCACCAGCATGATTGGCTGGCACGTTATTCACTCGTGTCACCGGCGAACTCTGCCGATTCTCCCACAGCACCGTCAGGCCGCGCTGAAGCGCAATAAAGACAAACAGCAGGATCCCGATGGCGATTTTGGTCCACCATGAACTCAGGGTACCGTCGAAGTTGATGTACGTCTGAATCAGCCCCTGAATCGCCACGCCAAACAGCGTGCCCAGCACCGTTCCTACCCCACCACTTAACAACGTGCCACCAATAACCACTGAAGCAATGGCGTCCAGTTCAACGCCAACGCCCGCCAGCGCATAGCCTGCCTGGGTATAAATGGAGAAGACAATTCCCGCCAGCGTCGCCAGCCCGGTGGAGAGCATATAGATGCGGATCGTGGTGCTACGCGTCGAGATCCCCATCAGGTTCGCCGAGGTGGCGCTGCCGCCGATGGCGTAAACCTGATTGCCAAAGCGGGTGCGGTGAGCCATAAAAATCCCGGCAACCACCACCAGCAGCATCAGCAGCCCCATAGCGCTCAGGCGACCGCCACCGGGAATCATCCATGCCAGGCTGGAAAGGGTGTCATAGACCGGGTGATTAATAGGAATAGACTCTTCGGAGACCAGGTAACTGACGCCGCGCAGGAAAAACATTCCGGCGAGAGTGATAATAAAAGCAGGGATCTTCAGCGCATCAATCAGTAGCCCCATAAACGCGCCAAAGGCGCAGCCCATCACCAACACCAGCGGAAACGCCACCAGCGGCGAGATCCCCCAAAAACCGATCGCTTTGGCAAGAAATACCCCGGTAAACGCGATCACCGATCCCACCGACAGATCGATCCCGCCGGAGAGGATCACAAAGGTCATGCCGACAGCAATGATCCCAAGGAAAGCGTTATCGGTCAGGATATTGCAAATCACCCGCGTCGAGGCAAAGCCGGGAAATTGGGTCAGGCAGTAGAGATAGCCCAGCACAAACACCGCCAGAGTGATCATTAACGGTAAATTACGTTTTATCATGGCCGCGCATCCCCTTCAGTAAGCTGATAAAGCGCGGCGACTGGACAATCAGTACGCACAGCACCACCACCGCTTTAACTACCTGATTAAGCTCCGGCGGAAATCCTGACAGCAGGATCCCGGTATTCATCCCCTGGATGATCAGCGCCCCGACCATCGAGAGCAGCAGGTTAAAGCGTCCGCCCATCAGCGAGCCGCCGCCGATCACCACCGCCAGAATAGCGTCCAGCTCCAGCCATAATCCGGCGTTATTGGCATCGGCACCGCGAATATCCGCCGCGACGATAATCCCGGCGATGGCCGCACAAACGCCGCTTAATACGTAGGCCAGCATCACCACGATGCGGGTATTCACCCCGGCATTTTTCGCCGCACGGATGTTAATGCCCACTGCTTCAATAAACATCCCCAGCGCGGTCTTGCGGGTAAATAACCAGAATAGCGCCAGCGTAACGATGGCAATGATCACCGGCGTCGGGAACAGCAGCAGAGATCCGCTGCCGAGCCAGGCCAGATGTGGAGAATCAAAGGTTACTATCTGCCCGGAAGTGATCAGTTGGGCAACTCCTCGTCCGGCCACCATCAGGATCAGCGTGGCGACAAACGGCTGGATCTTCAGTATTGCCACCAGAATTCCGTTCCACAGACCCGCCAGCGCACCGGCCGCCAGCGATGCCAGCAGCACAACCGGCAGGCTGTGCCCCGCCACGGTCATCGACGCCGCCGTGGCTCCAGCAATCGCCATCACCGCGCCCACAGACAGGTCAATCCCACCGGTAGCGATAACCAGCGTCATGCCGATCGCCAGCAGGGCTACCGGCGCAGCGCGGTTCAAAATATCAATCGGGCTGCCGAACAGCCGCCCTTCCTGCAACACTATCTGGTAGAAATGCGGGGCCACCAGGCTATCAACAACCAGCACCAACAGCAGCGCAATAATTTGCGGCATCCCTTTTGGCCAGCTAAAGCGTCGTTTTGGCTGGCCGGTTTTCGGAACAGATCGAGGCATCATCGGTTACTCCTTATGCCGCAATAGCGTTCATGATCGCCGGGACGGAGAGCTCGCTCAGAGCCAGCTCCGCCACCTGCTGACGATCGCGCATGATAATCACCCGATCGGCGTAACCTACCAGTTCTTCCAGCTCCGAAGAGATAACCAGCAGCGCCAGACCATCGGCGCACAAGGTTTCAATCAGTCGGATGATCTCCGCATGGGCACCCACGTCGATACCGCGAGTCGGCTCATCGAGGATCAGGAACTGTGGTTTGGTCAGCAGCCAGCGGGAGAGCAGCACCTTCTGCTGATTACCACCGGAGAGGAACTCGATCGGCTGCTCGGCGCTGGGGGTACGAATACCCAGCTGGCGAATAAAGCGCTCGGCAATCTCATTTTGCTCGCGTCGGCCAATCGGGCGCAGCCAACCGCGCTGTGCCTGGAGCGCGAGAATGATATTTTCCCGCACCGAGGCGGCGGCAATAATGCCGTCGGTTTTACGATCTTCCGGGCAAAAGCCGATTCCAAGGCAGGAGGCCTGATGCGGCGAGCGCAGGGTTTGCGGTTTGCCTTTGATCCACGCTTTGCCGCTGTCGGCGGGTTTGATGCCGAAAATGACCTCAGCGGTTTCCGTGCGTCCTGAGCCTAGCAGCCCCGCCAGGCCGACGATTTCCCCGGGGCGAACCTGCAGATTAAACGGGGCGATGGTGCCTTTTTTGCCAAAATCCTCGAAGGCGGCAACCGGTTTGTCGCTTAGCAGAGTGCGGCCCGCACGCTGCAGGGCGTTATGCTCCAGCTCGCGGCCGAGCATCATTTTTACCAGTTCGATTTGCGGCAGCTCGCGGGTTTCCCGGCAGCCGACGAAGCCGCCATTACGCAAAACGGTGATCCGGTCGCTAACGGCATAAACCTGGTCGAGGAAATGGGTGACAAAAATCAGGCTGACGCCGCTATCGCGCAGCTGGCGCATCAGAGTAAATAGCATCTCCACCTCCTGGGTATCCAGGCTGGCGGTGGGTTCATCAAGAATTAACACTTTTGCTGACAGGTCGATCGCCCGGCAGATAGCAACTATCTGCTGCATCGCGACCGAAAAGCGGTTGAGGGGCTCGCGCACGTCGAGGGAAAAACCGTAGGATTCCATCAGCGCCGTGGCACGCTTTTCCATCTCTTTGCGCCTCAGCAGACCAAAACGGCGTGGTTCGCGACCAATAAACAGATTATCCGCCACCGACATATTGGGCAGCAGGTTCACTTCCTGGTAAACGGTGCCGATCCCCAACTGCTGGGCATGGGCGGTATTCTTCGGTGAAATCGCCTGACCTTCCAGCCAGATAGCCCCGCGATCGGCGTGATAAACGCCGGTGAGCGCTTTAATCAGAGTGGATTTACCCGCGCCGTTTTCGCCTAACAGAGCCATGATTTCGCCCCGGCGCAGGCTGAAATTAACGTCATCCAGCGCTTTCACGCCGGGGAAAAATTTGCTTAGCCCTTCGGTACGAAGGATTTCCTGATGTGATTCGCCGTTCATGATCTCCCCTCACCTTTGCCCTCTCCCAACGAGGGGAGAGGGAGCTCAGCCGTGCTTTAGCGACCGGGGAAATCCCGGAGGCGGTGCTGCGCGCCTGTCCGGGCTACCCAATCCGCAGACGGCGGTGAACCTGTAATTCGCGACTCAATAGCCCATATTTTTCTTCTTCTCTAACTCTTCTTTCGCTGTATCCGGTAAGTAGAGCGTCGATTTGGTAATGGTCACTTTCTCCGGCAGAGTGCCGTCTTTTTTGTATTTCTCCAGCGCGTCAAACGCCGGGCCGGCCATATTTGGCGTCAGCTCTACGCTGGCGTTCGCTTCACCGGCCATCATCGCTTTATAGATATCCGGCACGCCGTCGATAGAACCGGTCAGAATATCTTTGCCCGGCTTCAGCCCGGCCTCTTTAATCGCCTGAATCGCGCCAATCACCATGTCGTCGTTATGGGCGTAAACCATGCAGATGTTCTTGCCGTTGTTTTCCGCTTTGATAAAGCTCTCCATCACTTCTTTGCCCTTACTGCGGGTAAAGTCACCGGACTGAGAGCGGATAATTTTGATATTGGAAGCTTTGGAAATTGCCTCAGCAAAACCTTTCTTACGGTCAATCGCCACGCTGGCCCCAACGGTGCCCTGCAGTTCAACGACGTTACAGGGTTTACCGTCAACGGTTTTCACCAGCCACTCGCCAATCAGTTGACCTTCCAGCACGTTGTTAGCGGTGACGGTGGTCATGTAGAGATCTTTATCTTTGACATCAATAGAACGATCGAGCAGGAATACCGGGATTTTGGCTTCTTTCGCTTCTTTCAGAACCGGCTCCCAGCCGGTAGCTACTACCGGGGCGATGAAGATGGCGTCAACGCCCTGCGCGATAAAGGAACGTACGGCTTTAATCTGGTTTTCCTGTTTTTGCTGAGCGTCGGCAATCTTCAGAGTGATACCGCGCTTCGCGGCTTCCTCTTTTGCGACGTTAGTTTCGGCCGCACGCCAGCCGGATTCAGAGCCGACCTGCGAAAAACCTACGGTCAGAGGGGCAGCCATGGCCATAGATGACATAGCTGCGGAAACTGCTGTGACAAGAAGTAAGCGCTTCCACATAAGAGGATCCTCGTAGGGTTATTGTTGGTTAAAACCTCACCTGCGGACAAACTATAGACAATCGGAGATGTAACTGAATGCGTTACATCACACTTCAAAAAAGTTAATTAGATGTTAATACGCATGACTTGCGGCAGTAGAGAGCCGATAAGGCTTCGCGACCTGCGCACCCCTTACCGTTTATGACAAAATTTTGCACGCTTTGAGATATCAAGCATATGCGATGAAAACGGTTACATAATTTTATTCAGGATGCGGCTATGTTTATGGATTTTCAGGCTGTATTGCAGGGAAAAATTCGGACACCGCCCACTCGTTCTGGCGAAAAAGAAGCGAAGACATTCGATGTGAGTTGGCTATAATACCGGGCACTTGTTTGCCATACATTTTAAAGGAAACAGACATGAGCTTACTCAACGTACCTGCGGGCAAAGATCTGCCGGAAGACATCTACGTCGTGATCGAGATCCCGGCGAACGCAGACCCAATCAAATACGAAGTCGACAAAGAGAGCGGTGCACTGTTCGTTGACCGTTTCATGTCCACGGCGATGTTCTATCCGTGCAACTACGGTTACATCAACCACACCCTGTCTCTGGACGGTGACCCGGTAGACGTTCTGGTCCCGACTCCGTATCCGCTGGAGCCAGGTTCTGTGATCCGCTGCCGTCCGGTTGGCGTTCTGAAAATGACCGACGAATCAGGCGAAGATGCGAAACTGGTTGCGGTACCGCACACCAAGCTGAGCAAAGAATACGATCACATCAAAGATGTGAACGACCTGCCAGACCTGCTGAAAGCGCAGATCACCCACTTCTTCGAGCACTACAAAGATCTCGAAGCGGGCAAATGGGTAAAAGTTGACGGTTGGGACAACGCTGAAGCAGCTAAAGCTGAAATCGTTGCGTCCTTCGAGCGCGCTAAGAAGTAATCTCTTTCAGGCAGGGCGCCTGCCCTGCCTGTTTGCGGCAACGGAACGCTGCAGCCTTGCACAAGAGGGAACCTTGTGAAAAACACCCGCTATTTCACTCTGAATTTTACCGGATTTACCACCGCAGCCTCTGAGAAGCAGAGCTATCTGCGCCTTGTCGCTGGCGACCACGTTTTTTATACCGATACGCGTTACTTCCAGGATCCCACGCTTTTTGAGCAGCTTAAGCTCAACCAGCCGCTGCATATTGGCGCTCGCCGCCTGCCTGACGGCAGCTTCTGGATCCACTGGCTGAGCGACGGCAACGTTCTGCTCGAACCGGCCAGGCCGTCGCTGAAAAGCAAACTGCTGATGTTTTTTATCGGTACTCTGGTGTTTGCCGCCGCCGCGTATCCAACGTATTTCTACACCACAACCTGGGTGGTTATTGTTTTTGGGATTATCGCCGCGCTGGCGCTAGTGCCTGCGCTGATGGGCATCGGCGGGCTGTTGCATCGCTTCGCGCAAAAAATACACCCCGGAATGCGTGGACTAATGGCGAGAATGAGCCAGGCACAACGCAAAGACGTTTCATTCTGCCAACCCATCTCTCCCGCCGTCAGCAGTCATATACAGCCCTTTGCCGCCGATAATCCTGTCCCGCCGCACTTCAGCATTGAAGAAGGGATAATCAAAAGCCTCTATTTTAAGAAGTGGTCCACTGGGGCAGGAAAAACGCATCGCGAATTTCACGGCGTACTGTTCCAGTGCGATGACGCGCCGCGCTCTTTCTCCTGGCAAATCAGCGGCACCCGATGGGGTCTCCACCCTTTATTTTACCGTTACCATCCGCCTTTTCTCGCCAAAGGCGATCGGATACTCGCCATATACCGGCGGGATAATGGCAACGTTCAGGTGCTGTATAACGGCAGCGACGGCGGCGCTTATCTGAAAGCTCATCCGTTCTATCCCGGTGAACAGCAAATGTCGCAGATATATAAGGTGTTTTATAGTATCGCGCTGGTCATGTTCCTGTTTATGTTCGGCCTGGAGCTGAATGATATGCGAACGTCCGACTGGGACGGTTGGAAATTCGCCACAGAGTCGCTTGACCTGCTTTCCTTAACGTTATTATGCGTCGGCGGGGTAATCGCACTCCTCGAACTGTGCGGCCTGGCGACCCGTATGCTCTCAAGCCGCGTGGGCGACTGGCTAACGTTACAGCGTAAATTTAAGCGCTACCTCGGTCGCACCGAAGCTAACACCACGCTTCAGGAGCTGATGTAATGTTCAGCACGATAAAGCGCCGGTTACTGTTTCTCGCGATAGTCACGCTGGCGGCTTTCCTGTGGTCCGCGACGTTTTCGTTTAACCTCTTTCTGCCCAACATCTCGTGGCACCAGCACCAAATGAGCGGCGAGGAAAAAGAGGTTGAAGACCCGATTATCAGCAGCTTTACCAACGGTGCGCTGTTTATCAGCCACGAAGAGCTGTTTACCGTCAAACGCTATGAGCTGGATAAACAACAACGGCGTGTTATTCATCATTACAATCCGCCGCTTGAACGAATAACGCCCCTTATGTCCCAGTTGCTTAATGTCCGTCTCGTGGCAAAAGAGCAGTTGGAACGCGATATTAAAGGCCGGTATAACCGGTTTACTTCTACCGACCGCGGGGATGACAGGTTAAACATTCCTCTGACCAGCATCATGCATCTCGACCGCCAGGGCCAGCTCCAGACTTCCGCGCTATGGCTGGGGGATATCGACGACCCTGTTTGCAGGCTTCAGGGTGAGTGCTATCTGATTGCCGATGGGCCTTTTCACGCCAACAAGAGCGTCTGGTATAGCCCGGACGGCGGCATCAGCTGGCAGCAACTGACGCAGTGGCGCTTTCCTGAGCCAGATATGCCGTCACGCTTTTATTCCCAGAAGCTGGTCAGCGCTGAGGCAGGCAAGCTATGGCTGGCGGACCAGTACACGCTTTCCGTTTCAGAAGACCAGGGACAAAGTTGGCAAATCGCTGCCGATATTCGTCCACTGCTAAAGCGCAACACTATCCAGTGGGGCAATAGCGCAGAACAGTCTGCCAGGTTGAGCCAGCTACGCTGGTATATCGATAACCACCAGCGGCTCCTGGCCGACGTCACCGTTTCGCTTCCTGAAGGCCGGGGAGAACGGCGCTTTCTCTATAACGTGGTCTCGTCACAGCAGGAGCAAATTCTCGCTACCAATATCCGCGATATCGCCCGTTCGCCGCAGGGGCAGATTTTCCTGATCAGCAGAATAAGTGCTTCACGCTTTGGCCTGTATCGGTTAGAGGAAAACGGTACGTCGCAGTTGGTACTTGAACATATCGATCGGTTAGGGAAAATTTATGCCGGGCTTAACCTGCTGGCGGTAGAAAAAGATATCGGCGACAGAACGCATCTGTATCTTTCCCGCGATAGTGGCAAAAATTGGCAACGCTATAAGCTACCGGGGAAAAACGGGGTATTTGATGGCGCTGGCGATCGTTTTATCCGTTTCCCTGAGTATTACCGTACGTTGAACTATCAGATCGGTACATTTGAATAATCTGCCTGTCCCTATTTACGGAGAGTTGAGCAAAAGGAGATTTCATGGCTCAGAGAACAATAGCTATAACACTACAGGTATTTATTGCTCTGACGCTATTGCCGGGACATGCCAGCGCCGGGGCGCCCTTAACACAGAGTGAATTAAAGCAAATAAGCCGGGAAGATGATGATTTCGACGATCGCACAGAAAAGACCATTATCGCCGGGCCCACGACGATTTCATTAAATGAGATTGCTGTACTAAATTTACCAGAAAATTATATTTATGCTGAAGAGATAAAAACCTACGGCAAGCCGCTGAAAAACACCTCAGAATTCAGATGCACCAGATATATATCACCACGCTATGGCAGTAAGAACCGGCTATGTATAAAAATTGCCAACGTTGGTTATTTAAGGCTATCGGACGATCTTTCTCTTTTGAAGAACAGGACTGAACAGTTACAGCTGCGAATTCCACCGAAGCATACCTGGTCCTTTCCTGAAACGATCGATTTTAACTGGCTACAGTTGCCTGATTACAACAAACAAAATCATACCTTATCCTGGGCGTATCGCTATGTGTATGACAACAAAACTAAAGAGTATGAGCGCCCGGAAAGCTTCACCGATCAAGAGATAAACATGGTCATGTTTGGCCAGCGGCACATCATCTGGCTGACCAATGGCGACTATTACGGCGCAGAAAAATTCCAGCCGCAGCTAGCCGATTGGGTGAACAGAATAACCTTTAATAGCGCTTACCAATATCAGGAAAATCAGGTTCCCACCTGCGGCGATCTACCACCAGGCGACAGCGCGTTGGAAGGTCTCGCATACGACTATTCAGCCGATCCTGAACGTTGTTTCCCTTATCCGATGGAGTATTTAATTCGTGGTTTGCCCGAGTATACCGATGGCAATAAGAACATTTATGATTTTATTTCCCGGACACGAATGGCAAGAAAAGTCATATGGATTAAACCAAGGACTTAACATATGGATATGAAAGAAAAGCTCTTTTGCGGTCTGGCGTTCACTCTGTTTCTCACCGGCTGTGATAACGGACAGCAGCAAACCACCTACCCGGTTACGCAACTGAACAACCAGCAGTGGCTCCCGGAAATTCAGAAACGCTTTGATATCGCTAACCGCTACGCAAACCAGGCGATCTGTATTATTACCCGACAGAAGCTAAAAGCGGAGTTCACTTCCTGGTACCAACCGACTGCGGGGATCCCATGGTTTATTCAACAGGGTCTGGTCGAGGAGAAAATTGAGATTGAGGCGGATAAATATACCAACTACTACTACCGTCTCACGGATAAAGGTGCCGCCAATAGCCCGAGTTGGCCCTATAGCGAGAGAACCGGTCTGTGCTTCGGTAACGTACAGATAGAAAGCATTAGCCAGATAAGTCCGTCAAATGACCAGAAAGCCGTCACGGTCGATTTCATTTACCATATCGCTGACGTTCCTGACTGGGCGCAAGAATTAATGCCACAGCTTTTTCCGCAGATGAAAGAAGGCAAAATCACCGGCAGCGCCCGATTCAATATGGCGGATAAAACGCACTTACGCAGCCTGTCCGGTATCAGCAATTATTACGTTGGTGAAGACAAGTTCTTCAATGCGAATTGATAAGGATCTTACTGTGCTATTGAAGAAAACGCTTTGCGGGTTATTTATCTTCACGTTATTCGGCTGCGACGATCGGGATTATCTGGCGGATATCAACACGCAGTTGATAACCTGGACCGACAAAGCGCACTGCTTCGGAGTTCGTAAGCCGGGGATTTCATTTCCCTGGGATATCCAGCAGGTAGAAGGTCAAACCCCCGATAGCGTAAAAACCCAGCAGACGCTGGAGAATTTTGTCACTTTGGGGCTGCTCACCACGCAAACCCTCGCCTATGAAAATAATAAAACGTTGACGATTAACCGCTATATCCTCACGGTTGAGGGGCGTAAATACTGGCGGAAACAAACCTCCTCATTCTGCTTCGGTTCGATAAAAGCGATTAAAACCACCGGGACGGAAGATGTGAAGGCCTGGTTTGCCGGAGGGCCGGGAAATAAAGGCAAAAAAATCGACTATGACTACCAAATAGAAAATATCCCCGCCTGGACCCGGAAGGATATCTTTTATCAGATGTATGATATACAGCCGCTTTACTATAACGACCATACGCATTCAGCCACTGCCATCTATGATAAAGAAAGCGCCAGATACCTTACCCTGCGGCATACCGGTTTAGCTGAGATCGGCTATCCGCGCATGTTCTGGCCAAAAAATCAGGAATAGCTAATTTGTCGCATTTCCCGGGTGGCGGTTGACGCCTTACCCGGGCTACAGGTTTCCAGCCGTCTGCGGGCCGGTAGCCCGGACAGGCGCTTTAGCGCCGCTTCCGGGGAACTACGCGCTACGCTAAGCCAGGCGACAAAAACCAGCCAGTGCTAACCCGCAGATAAAACAACGCCACCCGAAGGTGGCGTTATCATTCTTAATACTGGTCTTTGTCCAACCAGTTGCCGCTTTCTATCAGCGTGAAGCCCTCGACAGGGCGCTGATAGACATACATCCAGGCGCTACCGTAGGGCGTCTGGATCAGGTGACGAGCATACTCGCCGCCTTTGGTACGCAGCGCATCCAATTCGGCCAGCGTCGATGCGTCAATACGATAGACCTCACCATGTACCGTGCCGTCTCCAGGCACCGCGCCTGGATAGTGGCCCAGGCTATACAGTTGATAATCATTGACACTATGATCGCCCAGCCACTGAGCGTTGGTCATCCAGTGGCTGTTGCCTTGTTTGCGTCGTAAACTGCCGTAAACAAATATTCGCATTGCTAAAACTCAAACTGATAGAGCAAATCGAGAGCCTGGTCTACGCCAGACACCGCTTCCATATATAGCTTAGGCATCAGGCGATAGCGTAACGTCAACGTCGCCAGGGAATCAAAGATCCCTACCCCATATTTTACCTGCAGACCCGGCAGCACATAGCCGCTGACCACCACCTGAGAGGAGTCGCCTACCCCTTCGGTATCCAGCGCCAGATTGCTTACGCCAAACGTCTCGCCGATTTTACCCACAACCTGACCACTTTGTGCAACCCCCATACCAATAAGCATTGAAGTCATCGCCGCACTATCGCTCTGTCCGCTGCTTAAACCCTGCCCTCGTAGCAGGTAAGAGAGGGCTTCCTGCTGCGACATAACCGGATCAGAGAAAATCTCCGCTTTCGGCTGATCTGCCGATCCGGTCACGCGAACGCCAGCGATCACGTCGTCTTCTGTCGCATCTGGGTTGCGAATGGCTTCGATATTTAGCAGAGGCTGATCCGGCGGACCAGAGAACAGCAGCTCGCCTTTACGCACAATCAGGTCCTGACCATAGGCATGGAAGCGACCTTCCGGGATGTTAATCTGCCCGTTCAGCCCCAGCCCCTGTTTATCCTGAGCCACTTTCAAATCGCCGGTCAAACGCGCTTTCAGGCCAAAGGCATCGAGACGCACGTTGTTGCCAACATGAATCGTCAGGTTACTGTTGATTGGGATACCGGCGCTCTGCTGCTTGATGGGCTGCAGATTTTTATCCAGCATCACTTCATCAGAAGAGACGCCAACGGCGCTTTCCGGCACTTCGTTAACAACGATACGCGCCCATGGAACATCGACGTTACCATCAAGGCTAAACAGGCTCGGCGTGGCGGTAAAGACCACGTCCGGCGACACATCAAGGCGTACCATCGGCGGCACGGTTATCCGCACCCGGCTGCCCTTCGCCGCAATTTGCGCGCGCCAGTTATCAATCTGCGTCCAGTCGGCGTTACCGCTCAGGGCAATCTGTCCCTGGCTGGTATTCACCGTCCCCTGCAGCGTCGAGCGCGTACCGGTAAAGTTCATCGCCAGCTGACTCGGACGCATATCAAACGGCATAAAGTTGCCTTCAACATCGACGCCGTTTAGCTGCATCTGGCCGAACAGCTGCGGACTCTGGAGGTTGCCGCCAAGGGTGAGACGCGCGTTAAGCTTCCCTTCGGCCTTCTCTCCGCGCGAGAAGATAGGGTTAATCATCGCCAGCGAGAAGTTGTTGATATTGACGTTGCCGCCGAGATTACGTCTGCCCTGCGGATCGGTGATTTGCACCTGTCCATCCAGTTGGCCGTTATTGGTCAGGCGAATCAGCCAGCCCAGTTGAGCACGGTTATTGTGCAGATCGGCCGTGAGGTTCAGGGTATCGAACGCCACCGGCAGCGGCGCATCGTTCACCGTCTGAGTCACCTTCACGTTACGCCCGTTCAGGGTGACCTTGCCCTGCGGCAGCCCCTCTTTGGTGGTGTCCCAGCTCACATCGGCGTTACCGCTAAACACGCCGCTGGCTTGCGTCGCTTCCGGCATAAACGGCTTCAGCATCGCGAGGTCGAAACGATTGAGATTCACCACCGCGTGTCCGCTGGCCCCGGCGTCGATAGTCTGCGGCACGCACAGCTCGGCGTTCGGGTTAGTCCAGCAATGTGGCCCGATGCTGATTTTCTGTTCCAGGTTACGGTAATCCAGCGCGATGTCGCGCGTTAGCGCAACCGGCCCAACCGGCGTCTGGAAGCGGGTATTGCTTAGCGTCCCTTTCCAGCGCTCCTCTTTACGGTCAAAGCTGCCCGCCAGCGATAACTGTCCGGAAACCGGATCGCCCTGCACCCGCAGCTGCAGGTCGTGCTGCTTCTCGTTACCCTTGGCATTGAGCTGTACCAGGCTGATATTGACGCCCGGCTGGCTGATGCGGTCTACGCGCACGTCGAGGTTTCCACCAATCTGGTCGGTTGATTTCACGTCACCCTTCACGTTCACCTGAGCAACGGACAGCTCCTGCCAGCGCAGCGACCGGGCGGTGATATCCGCCAGCAGCTGCGGCGCGTCAACGGTACCTCGAACGTTTACCAGCCCCTTCGCCGTGCCGCCGAGGCCCGGTAGCGCGTTGTCGAGATGCGGTGCATCAATGGTGGCATCGAGTTTAAGGTCTTTGACCCCCAGCTCGCCTTTCACGTCGGCGCTATTGGGACCTAGCGCCAGATGCAGACCGGGGATTTTCCACTGCATATAGCTGTTGCCCTGCAGTGAGCCGCTGACATCGACCTTATTCTGTTTCACGTTACCGGTGATTTTCAGCTCCGGCACCGACATCTGCCAGCTGCCGCCGTACAGGCTGCCCTGGGTCTTAATCAAACCGTTTAGCTTCGACGGCCAGTCCGGCACTTCTTTGGCGGTATTGATGCCGTCAAGGGTCAACTCGCCGCGCCAGCTGATTGCCTGTTGCCAGTCGAGCAGCGCCTTCAGCTCGGTTTTCCCTTCCAGGGCGGCGACGGTCAGCTTATCGAGATTAACCTGCTGCTCGTTGCCCTTCGCGTTCAGGTTAATCTTCGCCGGAGGCAGGGATTTCCCTTTCACCGCGGTGCTGAAAGCCAGGGCGTAGTCGGTCATCTTGCCGTTAAATTTCAGCAGCACATCGTCGGCCTGAAACTCCTTCTCGCCGGTAAACGGCCAGTAGAGTTGTTTGCTTTTCACTTCCAAATCCAGCGGCAGCCCAGCTTCCGCCAGCTGCGCTTCCGCCCGTAGAGTCATCGCCACTGGGCCAGCCAAATCTACGCCGACCGTCAGCTTTTTACGTACTTCGCCGCCGACTTTCAGCTGCACCTTTTCGCCCTTGAGCGGGTCGATGTTCAGCGTACTGTTGAGGGTGATATCAACCGGCCAGTTGTCCTGCAACTGAGCGCTACCGGAAGCGGTGACTTTCCCCTGGTCAGAGTCCACGTCCAGCGCGTCCAGCTTCATCTGCCCATCAATGCTGCTCACTTTAAGCAGCAGATTGTAGATGGTCATATCGGTATCGCCGGTCAGGCGCAGCTGTTCGCCGCGGAACTCCTGGATATTGAGATTCAGCGGCAGATGGACGTCGGCCATTTCCGGCAACACCGGCTTCGAGAAGAGGTCTTTCATCGTCTCGCCGAGCGGCTTTTCTTGCGGCTGCGGGTTGTCAATTTTCGGCTCGACGACCTGTTCCTGCGCCACTTTCGCCACCTTCGGCAGCGCAATCAGCAGCCCTTGCAGGGAGGTCGGCGTCAGGGTCAGGTTTTTCTCCTGCCAGTTCAGGCCGGTGGAAAAGTCGCGCACCGAAACAGCGGTATCGTCGATTTTCACGTTAACGTTATGCAGCGCCACTCGGCTCAGGGTAATCGGATACGGGGTAGAAAGATTTAGCGGACCGCTATCTTCTTCCTCAACCGGCGCCGCTGGCGGCATCTTACTGGTATCGATCGCCACGTAGATATCGCGCAGCGAGATATCGTTAACGCACAGGCTGCTGTCCCACAGGCAGCGCAGCTTGACGCCAAGGTGGAATTGACCGGCGGTAACCGCCACGCCCGGCTGTTCAAAGCTCACGTTCTCCAGCGTCAGGTCACGCCAGCCGCCGGTGGTTTTACCGATATCCAGCCCTGGAACCCAGCGGTCGGCGGCTTTAATCACCAGATGCAAGCCGGTGGTGGTGCCAACCAAAAATCCAACCGTCCCCAGCAGCAACACTAAAAAGATCAGTACGCCGAGGCTTATCTTCTTCCATAAACTCATAATTCAGGCCCCAGACCGATGTAAAACTGTAAACCGTGCTCTTCTTTGTCGCCTATCGGCCTGGCGATATCCAGCTTGATCGGCCCGACCGGTGACTGCCAGCGCACGCCAAGACCCGCACCGGTTTTGAAATCACTCTTACGGATATCGCTCACCGCTTCGCCGCTATCAACGAACACTGCCCCCCACCACTTGCCGGTCACGTTGTACTGATATTCCAGCGAGCCGGTAGCCAGCTTCGAGGCCCCCATCAGCTTGCCGTCATCGTCTTTAGGCGAGATAGATTTGTATTTATACCCACGAATGCTGCGGTCGCCACCGGCGAAGAAACGCAGGTCTGGCGGGACCTTGCTGAAGTTATCGGCTTCAATCCAGCCGAGGTTACCGCGCACCACGAAGCGGTGGCGATCATAGAGGGTACGGATCCAGACATCCTGCGCCTGCATCACGATAAAGTTAATGTCCGAGCCCCACATGGTGTTGGAGTAGTCCACCGAGTAGCGCTGCGAATCCCCCCAGGTCGGCATCAAGCCGCCGCGCGAGCGCGTGCGGTTCACCGACACGCCGGGGTAGATCAGCATGGTAGTGTTGGTGACGCTGGCCTGGGTAAAGTGGTCAAGGCTCCAGCGCAGGTTGAGCGCGCGCTGCCAGCCGCTCGACATCTCCCAGTAGCGCGACACGGCCAGAGTTGTGGAATCGGCTTTGGTGTCGTTGAGATCCGTACGCTTGAAGCCGCCCTGCATCAGGTAGTACTGCTCAAGCGGGCTTTTTAACAGCGGGACTTTATAGCTGAAATCGAGCTGCTGTTCAGGGGCAGAAACACTGAGGCTGGAGGTCAGACTATGGCCGTAGGAGTTCATCCACGGTTTTTTCCACGTGCCTTTGACGCGCGGCCCGACGTCGGTGGAATAGCCGACACCGGTTTCAACGGTATTCTCTTTACGCGGAGAGACCACACCCTGTAGGGGCAGAACTTTGGTCTGACGGGATTTTTCAAACTGCGGCGCGACCACCACCGAGCTAAACCAGCCGGTCGCCGCCAGGCGGCGGTTGAGTTCGGCTAAATCCTGCGAGGTGTAGTAGTCGCCCTGCTTAAACGGCACCAGGTTTTGCAGATACTCGTCGCGAATTTGCGAGCCTTCAAAAGTAACCGGACCAAAGCGGTAGCGCTCGCCGCTGTTGTAGTCGATATCCCAGAAGGCCTGATGTCTGTCGAGAGAGACGCCGAGCTGGCTTTTATTAAACTCGCTATCAAAATAGCCTTTACGCAGCGCAACGCGGGTCAGGGAGCTTTTGAAGCCATCATAGTCGCTGTGATTCAACACGGTGCCGATAGCCGGGCGCGTTTTGAGCAGATCCAGATAATCGCTATCGGTTCGGGCCCCGCCGCGCAAAATCACTTCAGTACCGCCTATACGCACCGGCTCGCCGGGCGTCACTTTGGCAATCAGCACCTGACGGCCCTTCGCCGGCGGCGGACGTAAATCAAAATCGATCGTTGGTTCGTAGTAGCCGAGCGCTTTCAGGCCTTCGCGGATGGCGTCATCAACGCGCGCACGGAAGCGACGGTCCGGCGTCACTTCATCGCTCTGGATCGTGGAAAGTTGGGCGCGGACGTTTTTTTCCAGTTCCCCGGATAACCCCTCAACCTGCAAACGCACGCTCGCTGCGCTGGCGACCCCGCTGACCAGCAAAAGGCTGGTGATACATAACTGGCGGATTTGTAGCACGTTTTCTCCTGAATATCCTTGTTTCCCCCCGAAGGAAACGAAAGTGCCGCTCCACGGCTTAACAAAACCCTAACAACTAAGGGTTGAAAAAGTGACGATAGCCCAAATTATTCTTATGGTTAAATCTAGACGTAATGAGCGTGTCTATTGTGTTAAAAGACACGCTTCGTTACAACCTTAACCACATTAACCACATTTTCTGTTTTGAGAGGCCAACCGTGAGTCTATTTGATAAAACGCATCTTGTCGCCCAAGCGGATGCGCTGCCGGGGCGCAATACGCCAATGCCGGTAGCCACACTCCACGCCGTTAATGGCCACTCGATGACTAACGTACCTGCAGGAATGGAAGTCGCGCTATTTGCCATGGGTTGTTTCTGGGGCGTCGAACGCCTGTTCTGGCAG
The DNA here is from genome assembly GCF_003261575.2 of Klebsiella huaxiensis. Taxonomy (GTDB): domain Bacteria; phylum Pseudomonadota; class Gammaproteobacteria; order Enterobacterales; family Enterobacteriaceae; genus Klebsiella; species Klebsiella huaxiensis. The sequence continues at coordinate 5,478,460 of NZ_CP036175.1, forward strand.
TTGCCTGGAGTTTACAGCACCGCTGCTGGATACACTGGCGGCTATACGCCAAACCCGACCTATCGCGAAGTGTGCAGCGGCGAGACTGGCCATGCCGAAGCCGTGCGCGTGGTCTACGATCCGCAGGTCATCAGCTATGAACAACTGCTCCAAGTATTCTGGGAAAACCACGATCCGGCGCAGGGTATGCAGCAGGGTAACGACCACGGTACGCAGTATCGTTCCGCAATTTATCCGTTAACCCCGGAGCAGAACGAGGCGGCAAAGGCCAGCCTGGCGCGTTTTCAGGCGGCAATGAATGAAGCGAACGACACCCGCGCGATCACCACCGAAATCGCCACAGCGAAACCGTTCTATTATGCGGAAGATGACCACCAGCAGTATCTGCATAAGAACCCGTATGGATACTGCGGTATCGGCGGGATTGGCGTTTGTTTGCCGCCGCAGGCCTGATTTCACCGTTCGGCAAGCCGCCGGGTTGAATAATTAACGCTCTGGCGGCTTTACAGTACCTTACGCTATACTACCCCGTGTTATCGCCGGTCCAGAGCCTTCGGACCGGTTTTTTGTGTATTCCACATGAGCGTTATCCACTTCCCTTCCGAGGATCTGATCTCAACGGTCAGATAAGATATGTTAAACAGTATTTTAGTAATACTTTGTCTGATTGCCGTCAGTGCGTTCTTTTCGATATCGGAAATCTCGCTGGCCGCATCACGTAAAATCAAACTCAAACTGCTGGCCGATGATGGCAACGTGAACGCCCAGCGCGTTCTCAAAATGCAGGAGAACCCCGGCACTTTCTTTACCGTGGTGCAGATCGGCCTTAACGCGGTGGCGATTCTCGGCGGTATCGTCGGCGACGCCGCATTCTCTCCGGCCTTCCACAGCCTGCTGAGCCGCTATATGTCGCCGGAGCTCTCCGAGCAGTTGAGCTTCATCATTTCCTTTACCCTGGTCACCAGCCTGTTCATCCTGTTTGCTGACCTGACTCCGAAACGCATCGGTATGATTGCGCCTGAAGCTGTCGCTTTACGCATCATCAACCCGATGCGCTTCTGCCTGTTTGTCTTCCGCCCGCTGGTGTGGTTGTTCAACGGCATGGCCAACAACATCTTCCGCATCTTCAAAATTCCAATGGTGCGTAAAGATGACATTACTTCTGATGATATTTACGCCGTGGTGGAAGCCGGGGCGCTGGCCGGGGTGCTGCGTAAGCAGGAACATGAACTCATCGAGAACGTGTTCGAGCTGGAATCACGCACCGTGCCTTCATCCATGACCTCACGTGAAAACGTCATCTGGTTCGATCTGCACGAAGATGAGCAGAGCCTGAAGAATAAGGTCGCCGAGCATCCGCATTCCAAGTTCCTGGTGTGCAACGAAGATATCGACCACATCATCGGCTACGTTGACTCTAAAGACCTGCTGAACCGCGTACTGGCGAATCAAAGCCTGGTACTAACCGGTGGGGTGCAGATCCGCAATACGCTGATTGTCCCGGATACCCTGACGCTGTCAGAAGCGCTGGAAAGCTTCAAAACCGCCGGTGAAGACTTTGCGGTTATCATGAACGAATATGCGTTGGTGGTCGGGATTATCACCCTTAACGACGTTATGACCACCCTGATGGGCGATCTTGTCGGCCAGGGACTGGAAGAGCAGATCGTTGCGCGTGATGAAAACTCCTGGCTGATTGACGGCGGTACGCCGATTGACGACGTGATGCGGGTGCTGGATATCGATGATTTCCCGCAGTCCGGCAATTACGAGACCATCGGCGGCTTTATGATGTTTATGCTGCGTAAGATCCCGAAACGTACCGACGCGGTGAAATTCTCCGGCTACAAGTTCGAAGTGGTGGATATCGACAACTACCGTATAGACCAGCTGCTGGTGACCCGTATCGACAACAAGCCAACGGTGCTGGTACCCAAACTGCCGGATGCCGCAGATAGCGAAAAAGAGTCGGCGTAAGTCATTTTCCCGATCACAAAAGGCGGATTAAAAATCCGCCTTTTTTATTGCCCGAATGTGAAGCGGCTCACGCCTCACGGGCGATAGCAGATTTTTACTGCTCCATAGCGAAACATTCATGACTCCCCTTTACGCAAAAAGGTAACTTTGCTCGCGTCTACACGATCATATTCCTGCATAAAGGAAGCGAGGGTTACCATGATAGAATCAAATAAAAATTACTATATAAGTTGTCTGTTCTTCCTGTTCTTCTTTATTGGCTGGGGATGTTGCTACCCCTATTTATCACTGTGGCTAACGGAAACTATTGGAGTTAACTATACCGATGTTGGTCTGGTTTATTCTTTCACCGCGATTATCGCCGTTTGCGTTCAGCCGTTATTCGGTTTTATCTCCGACAAATTAGTTTACCGTAAGAATCTGATGTGGATGCTGGCAATAATTATTACCTTATTTGCCCCCTACTGGATTTATGTCTTCGCACCATTATTAAAAATCAACGTTTTTCTCGGGGCGCTGGCCGGCGGCATCTATATTGGTATGGCCTACGGTGCAGGCTGCGGTATTTGCGAAGCCTACATTGATAAGGTCAGCCGCGCTTCCGGGTTTGAGTTCGGCCGCGCCCGTATGTTTGGCGGCATTGGTGCGGCTATCGGCACCTTTGCGGCAGGCAAGCTCTACGGTATCGACCAGAATATGATTTTCTGGCTGGCCAGCTGTGCGGGTGTTTGCCTGCTGGTGATTGTCTGGAAAATGCAGGTTAGCACGGATAAACAAGGCTTGACGCAAGCCGGAAAAACCTCACCGGTGACCTTAAGCGATGCCACATCGCTGCTTAAAATGAAGAAATTTTGGTTCTTTGCCATCTATATGATTGGCGTCGGTGCAGTGTATGAAACCTACGACCAACAGTTCGCTATCTATTACAGCCACTTCTTTGAGAGCAAAGCACGCGGCGCGGAGGTCTTCGGCTATTTAACCACCGGTCAGATTTTCCTTGATGCCATCGTAATGTTCTTCGCCCCGTGGTTCGTCAATAAAATCGGACCGAAAAACGCCCTGCTGTACTGCGGCATGATTATGAGCCTGCGTATTATCGGTTCCGCCTGGGCTGTCGGCCCGGTCTCCATCAGCTTGATTAAACTGCTCCACGGTTTCGAAAGTTCGGTCCTGCTCGTTGCGGCATTAAAATATATTTTTGCCAATTTCAACCCGCTGCTTTCCGCCACCGTTTATTTAATCGGCTTCCAGTTTTCTAAAAGCTTTAGTTCTATTTTCCTTTCTACCGGCATCGGTCATATGTACCAGAGCATGGGCTTTACCAGCAGCTACATCGTTCTCGGCGGTATTGCGCTGTGCTTTACACTGATTTCATTTATTACTCTCGACAAAGCCCGAACTTTTGTTCCACAGCCGGTCCCCGCGCATTAATTTAAGGAGGTAAATTTTATGTCTGCTTTATATTATGGTGTTGCTTATTACGATGAATATATGCCTGAAGATCGGCTGGCGAAAGATATCGCTTTAATGCAAGAAACGGGAATTAACGTGGTACGCATTGCCGAGTCCACATGGAGCACCCTTGAGCCGCAGGAAGGTGAGTATAACTTCTACCATATCGATCGGGTACTGGACGCAATGCATACAGCTGGAATTGCGGTGATTATCGGCACGCCAACCTACGCCGTCCCGGCCTGGCTGGTAGCCAAACACCCGGACATTCTGGTCACCACTGTGGACGGGCAGCAGAAATATGGCCCACGACAGATCATGGATATCGTTAACCCGACCTTTCGCCGCTATGCCGAAAAGATTATCCGTACTCTGATGGCGCATGTACAGCACCATCCGGCGATTATTGGCTGGCAGTTGGATAACGAAACCAAGCATTACGATAATATTGGTCGCTATATGCAGGAGGGCTTTGTGCACAGCCTGCAAGAGCAATATTCCGATCTGGCGCAGTTGAATAAAGACTTTGGTCTGGATTACTGGAGCAACCGCATCGATAGCTGGCAGGATTTTCCGCCGGTCGAAAATACGATTAACGCCAGCCTCGCCTGCGCATTCTCCCGCTACCAGCGCCAGCAGGTGACGGAATATCTGGCCTGGCAGGCGGAGATCGTGCGCGAATATGCGCTGCCGCATCAATTCGTCACCCACAATTTCGATTTCGAATGGCGCGGTTACTCCTACGGCGTACAGCCGCGAGTCGATCACTTCGCGGCTGCACAGGCGCTGGATGTTGCCGGTGTCGACATCTATCACCCGAGCCAAAAGCACCTGACCGGGCGGGAAATCGCCTTCGGCGGCGCCATCACCCGTTCGCTAAAGCAGGGCCAGAACTACTTCGTTCTGGAAACACAGGCGCAGGGCTTCGCCCAGTGGACGCCTTTTCCCGGCCAGTTACGTCTGCAAGCCTTTAGCCACGTGGCATCCGGTGCGGCGATGGTCTCCTACTGGCACTGGCATTCGATTCATAACTCATTCGAAACCTACTGGAAGGGACTGCTAAGCCATGACTTCTCGCGCAACGCGACCTGGCAGGAAGCCACCACCATCGGCGCTGATTTTGCCCGACTGTCACCGCAGCTTGCGGAGCTAAAGGCGGAAAATGACGTCGCGCTGCTGGTGAGCAATGAAGCGATGGATGCGCTTAACCAGTTCCGCCCCGGCGACGCACAGGGCAATATTTACAACGATATTTTCCGCCGTTTCCATGATGCGCTGTACGACCACAATATCAGCGTCGATATCATCCACGACATCAACGAAGACACCTCGCGCTATCGCACGCTGGTTATCCCCGGGTTATACGCCGCCGACGATGGCCTGCTGGAGCGAATCAACCGCTATATTGAGCAGGGCGGCAGAGCGCTTATCGGCTTTAAATCAGGCTTTAGCGATGAAAACGTGAAGGTGCGCAGCAGCACGCAGCCGGGGATTTTGCACCGGGCCTGCGGTGTGAGCTACAGTCAGTTCACCCTGCCGGAGGAGACCACAGTAGCCTCATGCAGTGCAGCCATTGATTGCAGCAAGGATAACCAGGCTGAGCTATGGATGGAGCTGCTGATGCCGGATTCCGGTACCCGCACGTTATTACGTTATCAGCATCCGGCATGGGGCGAATATGCTGCCGCCACCGAGGCGGATTACGGTCAGGGGCGGGCGATTTACGTGGGCTTCCTGCCACAGAAGACATTGATTAGCCAGCTGTTTGATGCCCTGACCTCTGATCTGGATCTGCACTCGCGCACCTCAGCATATCGCTATCCGCTGGTTACCAAAAAGATGCGCAACCGCGATGGTCGCGGCATTCACTTCCTGTTCAACTACTCCGGTGAACCTTTGGATTTTATTAGCGAAACATCAGGCAAAGCGCTGTTGAGCGGGGATGAAGTCAGCCGCGGTCAGCCGTTGCGTCTCAAGGCATGGGAATTTAGTATCATCGAAAGCTAATTAAGCAGCAGCGCTGAGGTGGGAGAAACGATGGAGCTGGATATCAACGAGTTACTCAATTTCTCACCCTTGATGAAGACCTTTACCTTCAACGCCTGGGTCGTCGCGGGCTTTACGCCGATTACCCGTGGGTCAAAGCTGGATTACTACATTAACCGCCCGCAGGGGATGAAAGGTTACATCATCAATCTGACGCTGCGCGGCCAGGCGCGCGCTAAAGCGGGCGATGGTTCCCTTCTGTTCCGTGAAAACGATCTTTTGCTGTTCCCGCCCGGCGTGGCTCACCATTATGGGCGGGACGAACACAGCGAGTACTGGGATCATTTATGGATTTACTTTATCCCCCGGCCCTATTGGATAGACTGGCTGAAATGGGATCGATCTACCCACGGTATTGGCAAGACAACGGTTAACGATCCTGAGCAGTTGCAAAATCTGCGCGATCTTTTCTATGAGGTTATCCGTCATCACTCGGCGTCTGCCCCACTCTCGGAAGCGCTGGCGATGAACGCGCTGGAGCGCCTGATCCTCAGCTGTTTTCAACTACAGCCGCTCAGCAATCGTCATGCACACGATCCGCGCATTAACGCCGTATGCGACTACCTCAACGAGCATATCGCGCAGGAGGTTAAGATTGAGACTCTGGCGGCGATGGTTTTTATCTCCCCGTCGCGGCTGGCGCATCTGTTCAAAAATGAGCTGGGGCAAACGGTATATGCCTGGCGCGAGACCCAGCGTATCAACCGCGCTAAGTGGCTGATCCAGAGTACTTCGCTGCCGCTTAATAAAATCGCGCTGTCAGTAGGTTACGGGGACCCGGTTTATTTCACGCGGATTTTTCGCAAGCATAACGGCATTCCGCCGGGCGAATACCGTAAACGCTATGCGGAAATGAAAGAGTAGAGACAGCAACGGAAGTCATGCCACTCTCTTAATCTATCGACATGATAAATTTGAACTAATTATCCATCATGAAGATGATCGGGAAAATCTACATATAATCCACAACAAACGTCACCCGTCCATTGGCAATCCCCGGCATCACTGATGTCTGGGTCTGTATATAACGGGCTGCCAGCGGTATTCTGATGGTCGTGCTACCGTCATTAGGCGCCGTAAATGACTGCGGGTTATTAAAATTAAACACAGAGGGAGATCCACTCGCTTCTCCCCAGCCAACTTCAATACCGAATCCAACAGCAGCAGTATCGCCACTCGGCGCATTAATATTCAAAATACCATTTGCTGCATCCAGCACTTCAGTACTGGTGGGTTGTAGGTAAACGTTAAACGTGTTGAAGTTGGGTGTTCCTGTGGGGAAAGACCCTGACCCTTTAATCTGTACCGTGGTGTTTGCGCTACCATATGTTCCATGAAAACGAGAACAGTTAGTCAAGATGATCGACGCATCCTTCCACGCGCTGGTTGACCCTACCCCGCTGAAGTCCACTAGATTATGAGTTCCCATATTAACCGTCACATCGGAGGCGCTACAGGTCCCCTTAACAATATTGATTGAGCCAGAAAATTTCACTGTTCCGATAGTAATAGGTAATCCTGTAAAACCTGATGTTGCGGGTATATAAGACTCAACGGTGGGAAGTATTGCCCCATTGACTGCACCAGCCGCGACCGGCCCGATTTTAATTAACCATAGCTGATAACCATGGCCAACATTACTTCCCTGACTATCGACCCATTTATAGGTCGTTTCCTGCCTGGGGAAAATAGCACCGCTAATAGAGCCATAGCTGGTTAACCCAGTGACTACAGCACCAATCCCAGCAATATTGGTTTGATAAACTTTACCTCCCAGGGCGCCACTTGACCAGGTTGAAAGCGGCATTGGCTTTGAGCCATAGTCAACCCAGTTAGCTAATGTATATGTTGGTGAATCACAACGCAAAGCGGTATAACCATTAGTACGATACTGGGCATTATATAAAACGGTACCATCCGGAATGTCATCGCCGACAGTGATAGTTCCTCCTAATGTAACGGTATCGGCAAAGGCATTATCTGTTCCCGTACAATTTATATCTGCAAAACTGCTTCCAGAATATACCAACCCCAAAAGAACAAACAATAAATTTGCTTTTTTTATCTTACTCATAATTAATTTCCTTTCGCGCAGACGGAATTAATGCGCACAATACTATTCCCTGAACCGTCCTTAGGCAAAGGCGTCAACAGATAACTCACCTGACAGCGTTGTGCAGCATTACCTCCCCATTTTACGGTAAGAGTATCCCTTGATTTTTCAACACGAGCATAAATTTGTCCCATCTGGCCCACACTACCAATGCTGTTACCTTCGCTATCAAAGACTTCTGCGCCAAAGGGAACTTCATCACCATTATTTCGCATTGCTGTAATTAACAACGGCGTTCCATTACGGGTTTTAAATACAATTCGACTCACCGCTCCGGCATAAGGTGCAACCTTCGAACTGGTATTTTCTAATTCTACATCCTGAGAAATACCTTTCGGATCAATAATAATTTCATTCATTTCATAAGGGTTAAGATAAGGAACCGCCGCATGTCCCCAAGGATCGATACGAATCCCGGAATAGCCACCGACTTTCGCTCCACTAGCCCCTTTCGCCTCAACAACGGCAAAGGTATTTCCAGTATAAGGCGTCATGACGACCCCGTCCTGCCAGCCAATAATGGTGCCGCTCAGTCCCACAGACGTTGATTGATAATGTTCACCCGCACCATAGCTGGCAGTCATATGTGTAAACGGTGAACGATATCCCCCATTTAGTGCCACACTGCTACCGGTTCCCTGATTATAGTTCATGCTGGTAACACCATAATTATACTGGTTATCTCTCCCCAAGGTTCCGGATACACCAACCTGTTCCCCAGTTCGACCATTAGTACTATGGCTCAGGCTAGTCGTTAGCGTCGGTACATGGCTTGCGCTCATTGATCCCAGTGGCATCGTCATATTAAACAGCCAGTTGGTTTCCATACTGCCATTACCGTTCCTGACTCGCGCCGCGCTCAGGCTATAGCTAATAGTGCGCCAGCTATTGTTATATCCCATCTGGTATTGCAGATCCGATTGACCGTCATTCCAGTAACTTTGCGTATACCCCGTGAGATAAATCTGCCCCCAGCCTGATTTCAATCCTTGATTCACCGTAATATTGAAACGATTTTTTGGACGCCAGATATTATCGGCAACTCCATCGTGAATTATTTCGTCTCGCACTCGCATCGCAGTACTATAATCGTAATAACCTGCCGTAGAATAACGATAAGCAGCAATGGTCAGATTACTATTGGTTTGCGGTAAAAATTTACTGTAGCTAATACGATAGCTTTGCCCACTACTGGCAGCTTTATCATCAGTATGTAAATGAACTCTAGCTTGGGTGGCATCAGCCGCAAACGCACCGATAGGAGTACTGACCGCCGCCCCTAAAAGAATGCCATAATAATCACTACCGCTACCCTGTATGCCACCGTATCCGGTCAGATTATTGGTTAATCCGCGTTGGTAAGTCGCCATATACAGGCCAGGATCGGTGGATACTGAAGGATCGTTGAGTTTACCGACAACGACGTCATAGCGGTGCGCGCCAGGGCGTAACAGCTGCGCAACAGTGGCATAAGGCACTTTGAAAGACTGAGTTGAACCGTCTGCTTCAGTTATCGTCACATCTAAATCACCGCCATAACCGGTAGGATAAAGATCGTTAATCACAAACGCGCCGGGTGAGACGGTGGTCTCATAGATAACCCGGCTGTTCTGATATACCGTTACCCGTGCGTTAGTTCGCGCAATACCGCGAATATCCGGAGCATAGCCTTGCTGAGATTGCGGCAGCATTCGATCATCGCTCACCAGTTCAATCCCTTTAAACGGTAAAGTGTCAAAAACCTGACCGCTGGTAGATGTTTCGCCCAGTAAGAAACGTCCTTTTATTTGTGTGACATCCCGCTGAACAAAATTATTGATGGACTGGTAGTCTCTACCGCTATTTTCATCCCAGTTATAGCTTCCATCATGGCGAAAATACCAAGCACCAATATTTAACCCGGCATTAATCCCCGAATATACTGAGTTAGTCGTTTCACCGTTAGAGTGGCTCGAATATGTGCTTGCGTTATAACCAAACAGAAGGGCTGGAATACCGGCATCCCATAGTTCTGGGCTTACATAGCCTCTGGCCATATTGTTCATCATGGCTTGAGGAATACTGATATCCAGACGCTGAACGCCGGAGTCATAAACAGATTCAGCCTGGGGTATCAGTTTTGCTAAAGGGTAGCAATTTATTCCCTGGCGTAATGCATCAATAAATGTAGCTGGAAGTTGACTATAATTAAAATTTATCTTTTTGATTAAGTCTGTAGATAAACAGGGCACCACCTGCTTATTTTCCTGCTCGACAAACAAAACATCTTCGTGCGCAACCGCGTTGCCATTTACAAAGACTTCAGTCAAGTGCTTACCAGGGAGAGCGGAAGCGCCGAACGCAAAACGTTCTAAATCAATAGAACCAACTTCAGATGTATTTAAAAAATCCGAATCAAAAGTTATCTTCTGTTGTGCACTGGAACTAGCATTATCATTAGCCCGCGCAACCTGCATCACTGCAGTCATGACTGCCATTGCCAGCAGAGAAAATTGAAAAATATGGTGCATGGCAAACATCCTGTTTATTTAGTTTTATTAGATAAACTCACAGAACCGACTTTACTGTTTTAACGGCTCCCCAGTCATTAATATATTCATATGACAGACTTGCACCATGGACAAGGGATGCATCACCTTTTAGCTTAAAGCTCAATTTCCCCATTGGGGAAATCATATTGCCGGCAACAGTAGATTTTTTACTTCCCTGATCCACATTTATGGAGACTAATGAAACATAATAAGGAGAAGCATTGTTAGCCTGCAGTTCATTACCGACAATCGACCATGTTATTTTTTCAGCAGCCTCAGCGGCTTTGACTTTATCGGCAATAGCAGCGGGACGATAAAATAGCTTAATTCGGGTACGAAAAGCCATCTGTAGACGGTTAGGAACATTTTGTTTAGCCGGAGGAATTTCCAGCACATTTAACCAGTAAACGGATTCACGATCCTCTGGTAAGCGGGGTGAACCGGTATAACTCAGACGCAAAGTTTGGCTTTTATCAGGCTCAATTCGATTAACTGGAGGGGTTAAAATAAAAGGTACGGCAATTTTTTCCGGCTTCGCACTAATATCGCCGTTATCGACCCAACTCTGCACCAACACCGGTTGTTTACCGTTATTAGAGAGCTTAACTGTCACTTCCTTTTCACTTCCAGGATAAATAACTCGGGTACCGTTAATAATGATACTTGCATTGCTGGGTGATGCTGCCAACTTACTGATTTAGTGTATGATGGTGTTTTTGAGGTGCTCCAGTGGCTTCTGTTTCTATCAGCTGTCCCTCCTGTTCAGCTACTGACGGGGTGGTGCGTAACGGCAGAAGCACCGCCGGACATCAGCGCTATCTCTGCTCTCACTGCCGTAAAACATGGCAACTGCAGTTCACTTACACCGCTTCTCAACCCGGTACGCACCAGAAAATCATTGATATGGCCATGAATGGCGTTGGATGCCGGGCAACTGCCCGCATTATGGGCGTTGGCCTCAACACGATTTTACGTCACTTAAAAAACTCAGGCCGCAGTCGGTAACCTCGCGCATACAGCCGGGCAGTGACGTCATCGTCTGCGCGGAAATGGACGAACAGTGGGGCTATGTCGGGGCTAAATCGCGCCAGCGCTGGCTGTTTTACGCGTATGACAGGCTCCGGAAGACGGTTGTTGCGCACGTATTCGGTGAACGCACTATGGCGACGCTGGGGCGTCTTATGAGCCTGCTGTCACCCTTTGACGTGGTGATATGGATGACGGATGGCTGGCCGCTGTATGAATCCCGCCTGAAGGGAAAGCTGCACGTAATCAGCAAGCGATATACGCAGCGAATTGAGCGGCATAACCTGAATCTGAGGCAGCACCTGGCACGGCTGGGACGGAAGTCGCTGTCGTTCTCAAAATCGGTGGAGCTGCATGACAAAGTCATCGGGCATTATCTGAACATAAAACACTATCAATAAGTTGGAGTCATTACCCCTGATTCGCCGTAAAAGAACGATACCCCCCGGGTATTGAGAAGCGGAACAGACCAGAGACTATATTATCCATTCTTTCTCTTTTAGAGAGATATCCGAACTCCCATGACTTATGAAAAGTGCTATGAGTAAGATCAAATATTGGAATAATCATGCCTTTGCAGTCTCTGAGTTTCCATGCAACATTTCTAAATAACCAACAGCAATCTACATCAATCAAGATAACCGATCCTTCAGCACTCTCCGAAAGTTCGCCACGAATAACATCCGCGGGATTAAAATGCGACACTGTCTTTTTTAAACTTTTTAATGCCTCAGCTAATCCATAAGAGAAATAGCTGTCATCAGAAATAATATAATAATTAACCATAAAGCCTCCTGTTCCTTCAGGTCAGCAATTTCAATTTCATAGTCTCTCAATAATGTTTCCGGCTCCGTCTACATCACAGACAAGAAATGTCTCAACTGGAGTTCATTTTGACAAAATAAAGAAATATGAAAAAGCTTTTTCGCCACAAATGAACAAATAAAAAATTAAATCCACGTTAGCGCATTAATGTTAAAATTTAACACTTCCAGCTGAAGGTTGATTTGAAATAAAAAACCACAAACAACAAATACATCAGATTTAAAATCCAAATATTCACAACATTACGACCCATTAAACTAAATTATTAAGATAAATTTCAGTCGAAGCCTTAATTACTGATTTACAACCCACAAAAAAAACAATCATTAAACAATAAAAAAACAAATGTTAAATCACAATAATATTCCTATATGAATATATAAATCTTCAGATGAAATGAGCAGCAGCATTAGTTACAAATATATTAACATATAAAAATATTCCTAATTTTAAAGTAAAATGCCTTTGGAAACTTCTGCAATACTTTCCCTTATGTGAGTCGAACGAATGAGAAAAGCTTTAAGAATTTCCAGTTCAATCTCGGGAGCGTATGCAACCTCAGGATGCAATATCAGCTAATGCAAGTACCATTTACAATGAGTTCATCTTGATGATTGAATGGCATTTCATAAATGCTCCAGCAATAATCGCTTGCTCGGAGACTGATAAGCAGAGGGTCACCTGGCACCGGAATCCCAGAAACTACATATCAAAGTTCATTAACAGTTCAAGAAAATCATCCCGTCAATTTTAGGTAATGATCATTTATTCGTAACGACTGGCTCGTGAGTTAATATAACTATGTTACCTCCAAGTCTACCAATGGCCGATTTTGCTACTCAATTTTCATCCTCGATACCTTAACGAAATAGATACAATAAAAATTATGATATTGTGCTAATTCATTACCGATGCATAACTCAAAATCATGTACATGGTTCATTTAAAATAAAAACACGAGAATTTACTTTTAAAAAATAGCCAGGTAATTTCCATTATCTCTTTGTCAATACGATAGATATCTGATATTTATCATTGTCGAACGGGCGGGGTTTCATTTACATCACTGGTTAGATACATCTGTAAGGGGGTTATACGGAAAGTGCATAAATGCAGGTGCCAGAAACATCAACGGCTCCCGTTGGGAGCCGCCTTTTACCGTGTAGCCATACTACTTTTCAGGTTAAGCCATCTCTGTCTGCAGACGCATAACCTGACGGTTGACTTCAGACATCACTGACAAATGCAGCTTGTCCCTAACCTTCGGGATAAGGATTTTGCCCTTATCAAACTCAAAAGCGCCAACGTCCTTGATGTACAAACGTCCACGGAACAGGATCTTCACGTACTTCGCTACTTGTAGCGGGTTGTAGCG